>MHBK01000044.1 GCA_001804865.1 Lentisphaerae bacterium GWF2_57_35 | reverse complement strand
CCCGCCCGACAAATCGACGAACTGCTGCCCGCCCAATTCCAAAAGGCCCACGCCCCCGCTTGATCTCGCCCTGGGTTCACCGGACGCTTACACAATAACTGCATGTCAATGGCACAGCTATCCGTCCAAGGAGTCCTCTGTGAAATAAACAGCACCGTTCCTTTCCAATAAGGATTATTCGTATTTAACTCATACAAGGCTTCAACTTGTTGATTTACGAAGCTTGCAAATACAATCCTGCGCCATTCCCACCAATCAGCCCAGATAGCAGGATCGGAGGTAATTTCCAACAAATTGGTTACGGACGGAGAGAGGGCAAGATAATCTATGGTGGAAAGATAAAGATTATCACTAGAATGAAAATCCACCGGCGCCACGGGGAACTTCGCTTGCATATATGAAACATCGTTATACTTATTAGTTAAGTACTCGCGGAACCACTGCAATCCGTTAAGACTAAAGGTTGGGCTTTCCATATACAAAACGTTGGTCCCCTGCAGATTATCTTCATTAAAGAAATACAGACTATAATTTGTATACTTTGACAACTCTCCCCTCCAAGCAACAATATAGTTTGATACAGCAGTCCTATTGGCATAATCGAGATAATCTACATTCGTAACAATCGACACCACTCCCATTGAGTTCACGGCCAGGGACCGCCCCGCTTGCTGAAGCCATGAGGTCTCCCCCACTTCTACGCGATATTTTCGTTTATATCCCCCCCAACTACTGAGGGCGAGTTTGTATCCGAATCGATTTCCTGCATTCAGGATCTTGTTTATATTTATCACCAGATTACTCCAAAAACCTTGACGCGGAGCAACATCTCGCCAATCGGCAAGAGCCCAATCCGGCCATGCTAATTCGGCTCCATCAAACGATTGAGCATCCCGTTCCACCCAGGAATCAATATATGCTTGGGATAACTCGGAATAGGCGTTTGTTGTCCAAATCGATATCATGTTTGCCCCTTGGACTATGGTTTGAGGGTGTTCAAACGTGGTATGCGTTTTGTTTGTGGCTAGAACATAGGGAATACTACTCTGACAATACGTCGAAGACGGGATTCCATAAGCATTGGTATGGACGAGGAATTGAACTATCGTACACATCGATGGAAAGACATTGGTATAGGCGTGCGCTTGAGACAACGTATTTGAATTCAGAATTGCAGGAAAATCAATTCTCGTTTGGGCTGCTTCGGAATATCCATATCCAAAGCCCCACATCCATTGATAATCTGTTAACTTAGGGTTTTCGTTAAAACTGCAACTTCGCTGCCAATCAAGCCCATTTATAAACAGCGCCATTTCAGCATTAGTTAATCCACTATTCAGATTCTTCCATGTTGCCACAATCCGGTTTGTTCGATTATTCGCGATTAAACGACTCTGCATTACCCGCGGATTTTCATTTCGCGACGGGAATTTAATGGAATGTTTTGAACCATAACGATCATAAATTATAAAGATGAGTTCATCTGCCGAGGTCATAAACAAATGGATTTCATTACCCGCATTGGGGTCATTATAGCGAGCAAGATACCGCTGTGGGCTGTTGGTTGCCCAATTTGTCGGCACAAATGTAATATCGATGGCTCCGTCATGAGTTATTGGAGCTGCTAAATCAGCATTTGGATCAGAGCCATATTGATACTCTTGAAGGTTGCTGATTCCATCAACGTCAAGATCGCCCGTTGCTTCCATTAACATCGCCAGATCCTGACCCGAAAGAGCTTCGCGATAAATCCGCAAATCATCAAGCAGGCCTTTCCAATGCCATTCGGCATTATTGGTGCTCCATGCTTTTTTACCTATATACAGAGTGCTTAACAATTGAGCATCAAAACTAGAACTCTGACTGCTTACGCGGCATCCGTTTAAATACAAGTATTGATTGGTTCCATCAAAGACACCGGCAACATGAGTCCATTTCCCTGCATAACAGGGATTCCAGTAACCAATCGCTGCGCTTGAGACGACCTGAGATTGAGCACATGAAGGATGGGCAGAAAATAACATGGACCCGCCATTGTTGGGGTCAACGCTCAGCGAATATCCGGGATTCAGGTAATTAGCGCTTCCATCTTTTATCAATGTGCATGCGCTTGAATCAGAGAGAATCGTCGGCTTACTCTGAACTTGTACAGGATCGGAACAGATCCAGGCCGTTACTGAAAATGATGCTTGAGTAATAAGTACAGGATTTGCTGTCTGCGAGACCCATACATGATTGCTCCTTCCGTCAAAGCTCAACGCCTTGTCACTCGCACGAACACTTGCTCCGGAAGTCCAATTCGATTCAGTAATATTTACTGCAGTACCTACATAAGCGCTTGAAACGGCATTCGATAGCACGACACCTGAACCTTCATCAAACTTCCACCAGGCAATCAGGTTGAGATCTGTCGAAACGCCAGAATACGGATTTAATCCATATCGATGCTCCCACAGGTCGGGCATGCCATCTTGGTCAGCGTCTCCCGCGTCTTGAAGTGTGAAACTGATGCCATTCGTTTGACAGCACAAATTAATGGGATTACCAGCGTATTCGCCCCAAGGTTCGTCATAATCAATCTCGCTGTTCGAGTTTAGATCAAGAAACGCTTTAACCCAATAAGCAGCATTGCTGGGAAGCCCTATGATTTGATAAGCACCTGTAGATGCGCAAGCCGTAGAATACGCGCTAGTCCACGCTACAAAGGACGAAGCGGCCATCACATAAATAGTACCGGTTTGAATACCGCTGCAGCTTACATTTCCAGAAATTTGCGGGATATATGATAGGTCTGAGAGCTCAAAATCGAACAAATTTTTTACTTGTCCAATATTGGCAAGATCATAGTTGTCACTTGTGGAATTCGTCCAAGCATATTCATTTGTACAGCCAAGCTCTTTTAACCGGTCATGGAACGGCTGCGCAACGTATTTTAACATGCCGACATTCACGGGATCAAAGTTGAATGAGTTGCTAAAGCTGACGACGAGATTGGAAACAAGGGGACCAGCTCCTCCTGGGAGATTAGTTTCCATTGCATGATATGCATGCAATGCCAGGTTTTTCAACTGTCCCTGATTCGCAGATGCATAGTCATTTGTAGAAGACTCTGACATCAATAATTCATGCTCATTCCACCATGATGGGCCATAGCCTTTAGCCAGGTTGACATGGAGAACCAGCAATATTGAAAATAGGACTATAGTTTTCTCAGCCAAGGCATTCATGTTTTTCCCCACTAGCGGCTATCGGTTGGTGTAAATGCCCATCGAGATAGACCCATGTGGGGGCACGTAGGCGGCATGAAGCTCTCCGTTTACAACCAAATTGCTGGAAACCGTCAGAGCCCCGGTCATCGTATCTCCGGAAATGGAGACTTTTGATGCGAGCTGAACTTGCAAGTTACTGATGGATGCGGACAGATTGGTTGCAAATGCGTAACCAGCCTCCGCATGATTTCCCCAACTGTATGCCTGAGCCCAATGATTCGTATCCGTATCAGCAATTTCAGCAGCAACACTTGTAGAATAAAGGGGATCACTTTCCGCATAAACAGGGGTCCCGGTGACAAATTTTGCATCGGCCTGTAGGCGGCTATAATACAAATTACTCGCTGACGTCCAGCTCGGATCAGATTCGATATAAGTAGCAGCCGTTATATTCGTCAGCCCCGAGCCATCGCCATAGTACTTCACAGCTCGAATTTCACCAGCGACAACCAGTCTTGAAGTCGGACAAACCGCTCCTATCCCAACATTCCCATTTCCCAAAATGGTGACAAGTTCGTTACTCCAGTTATACATGCTAATAGCTTTCGAAGAATCTCCCACTGGACCGTAACCTGTATTAGCAGCTTGCAAGTGGAGTGCCGGAAAGTCTTGACCTGCGCCTACTGGTAAAATGCCTCGAATTTGTGCTGTCTGAGATGTCCCAACCGCTTTCAACTCAATAATTGGATTGAAAACGTTTGCCCCGTCAGTTCCTTGTCGAATCGATACGTATCCGCCACTGCTGTCTCTTAGTGCTAATTCATCGTTTAGCGTCAAATTATTGGAAATAATCAATGATCCCGTCATTGTGCCGCCGATGGTTGATACTTTGGACATATCAAGGGTTCCAATCTGCACCTGCAGGCTATTGCTGACTATGTTCAGACCGCCTGACGAGGCATAACCAGAGTTCGAATGATTTCCCCAACCATATGCCTGGGCCCAATGATTCGTATCAGCAGCAGTTATTCTTGCCGCGACACTGGCAGAATAAAAGGGATCACTTTCCACATAGACAGGGGCGCCCGTGGCGAATTTGGCATCGGATTGAGTCTTTGTATAATACAAATTGCTTGCTTGCCCCCAGATTGGATCTGTTTCTTGAGTTATACCAGTCTGAAAACGAGTCCAGAGGCCGCTGCCGAATGTGGAACGGCAGTAAATATTTGTCCCTCCATCCAAATACAACGATCCTCTCATTCTAACGGACTCATTCACGTCATTAACGACATCATGTCCTATCGCAATTCTTTCCTTTCCAAGAGTTCCATAACCGGCGCTACTTCCGATGGCGATACAGTTAGTCGATGAGCCTGAGTACCGGCCTGCATACCGTCCCAAAGCTATAACATCAAAGCTACTCGCAGAACCTTCAAGAGCAGCATGACCTAAACCAACCGAATAGTCAGAATTAGATGCGTTCATCAGGGCGTTATAACCCACAGCCACTGAATAGTCGCTCATGCCAGAATATTCCAGTGATGCCATACCAATGGCAATGGACGATGTACTGCCAATAGCATAACGATGCGCCCTATATCCAATAGCTACGGCAGAAGCGGAGCCTCTGTTGTGTTGCAAGGCCTGATATCCTATCGCAACACTATAAGGACAGTTTGGGGAATTATATAGAGATGCAGCACCAATGGCAACAGACTCCACATTTGACGGGGAAGCCAACAAGGCCCACCACCCAATCCCCACAGAGCAATAACTGTAACCTGACAATTCTAGAGCTCTTCCGCCAACACCTACAGCCCCCGCACAGCTGGGTGACGAAAGCATTGACGTCAAACCAATAGCTACCCCATCTCCAAGATCAGTCCCCCCTGCATTTTTTCCGATTCGTATAGACTCGCCAGAAGTTGAAATAATTAGTTGAGTCGAAGAACCTAGTGTTTGTGTTATTGAGACAGCCCCCGTAGTTGTTAACCCATTAAAGGTGCTCGTCTTCAGAGACGTTAAATTCGACACAACAACAACATTATCATCAAATGTAATTGCATGACAGACGTTCACAGAAGCAACAAATACAATGCTTGCAAAAAGCACATAGCCCTTGGTTCCGAGGATACCTTTTGAATGTTTCACTCTCATATTCTCCTGTTAGTTGCTAAACATTACGGATAGATACGAACATTGCTTGAAGAACAGCGCACGGTTACGCCGAGCTTGCTTATTGCAGCGCTCCCACTGGTGTAATTGCCTTCAGCTAACTGAACACAATCATTGGGCCCACAAATAGCAAGTGCAGATCGAAAAGCCTTCTTTGGTCCATTGGTCCCTCCCGTATAGAACGGGACAAGTCCGTCATACGCATCGTTGCCCAAACTGGAATTAGCATAGATGGTACGTCCTGATAATATTCTTGTACGTCGTTCAGTCTGACTTGATTTCAAGTCAGCATTAGATAATACAACTTGGTCAGAGTCATTTATTTGCTTTATTCCAGGATAATTAATTGCTTGTGAGTTAGAAGAGAAGCCTGTCTGTATACCGTGTATTAGAAGCTGATGGACATTGCCTATTGAATAAGAGTCATCAGGAATTGCTGATAATCCAAATGCATAGAAACGGCAGCCGTCATTCTGCGCATCAAACAGAGATCCAAAGCTTCGGTCAATCCATTCGCCCTGTGAATTGATGATTAAGTTGGTTTCTAGAACGACCCATTCATTAGAGATGCCAGAAAAGCCACGAGCATCGGATGCAAATATTTCCAACGATGAACCAACACGCTCCAAGCTTGCTGTATAAGTTATAATTGCCGTTTCCCCAACAATCGCAAATTGAGTTATTGAAATGCCATCCAGCAACATAGCTTCATCGGGCCACCTATATGGCCTATTATTGACCCATGTTCTGGGTCTCTTTGTTCTACACCAAAACCCTTCACTGGCATGCAACAATAAATTGCTTGTAGAATTGCCATCGCTAGTTAAGCGAATCGGCCTATATTGCTGAAGTTCAATATCCCAGAGACAAATCTGATCACCGAATTCACTCATTTGGAGCATCGGCAAATTCTGAAAGAGTGTTTCAACGGGATATGAAAAACTTGACGGCAACCATTTTTCACCGTCAATAAAGCCATAAAAAGCATGATCCAACGGCACTTTTCCCGTTAGAAACACTGAAAACAACTCTTTTGTTGTTTTCTTCTGGGGGCAATAGAGCCAAAAAACATCATTATTTGTAAGAGTGATATGGGCATCCCATTTTGATCCATCGTAGGATGAGCTTTGGTATGACTCATTTGCTGAATCCCATTTGTAGAAAAAACATCCAGTTGGAATATGCCCGCAAATTACATCCTGAATTTGTTGATTTGTCGAGAGACAGGACCATGGAAAAGATAACAATTGCATTTGATCCGAACTTAGCGAAATTCTCTGTACGCCAATAACATCTTTTAATAACCCCACATTTTCCACGGCATGCACAGAGAAATCCGAAAATACAATCGCTAAAAGCAAACCCAAAGTTCTGCTCAGCAGCTTTGTCATTATGACCTCCCTAGTTTAAATGGACGGACGAGGAATGCGCGCTGACGGCATAAGGGATGGATACGATCCTCTTTCCGGTCGCGACGAAGCGCGACCCTCCATTATTGGAGGGTTTTTGCTCTGTCAAAACCGGCTTCCCCTTGACGACTTTCCCAGCACAGACTCCTTGGCCACGGGAGAGAACTTTAATGAAAAGTCAAGTCGAGACCAATCGATTTCATCTCTGATTTGGAAAGATCTTCTCTGATTTGGTAAGATGATCGCTAATTAGGATATCTATAGCGATGAAAGCCCCCTCTTCTGAATACTCTTTTACCCACCATTTGCATCGTACGTCACTTTCATCGTACTTTATTGTCGATCACACAAAATGCCGACGTCGTCATTCGAGGCGGGACAAACCTGTTGATGCAATTACGTTAGTTACGACGAAAACACCCTTAAAACGTTTCTTCGCCGCGGTTTTTGGGCCTCTGGGTCGGTTTTAACGGAACGGGGGGCTCGGCGAGCGATGAAAGAATCCCTTCTCTGAATACTCATTTCTCCGTGGGACGCTTTGCCATCCGTGGGGCTATTCCGCACAAAAGAAGATTGGCCCCACGGATGGCAAAGCGTCCCACGGAGAAGGGATTTTGGAATATTTCTGCCTTAACCGGGACCAGGTGGTCCCGGCATTCGTGCAAATGCAAAGAGTACAGGAATGAATGCACAAATACCGAGACGGGCGCCTTTTACTTCCTCGACACCTCGAAATTTATCCGGTTCACGTTATTATTCCGTTATGTTCCATTTTAATGTGCGGATGAGAGATTTAAATCGAGCCCAGTTGCTGGAGAGATGCTGATATCGTCCGGCGACAATGCCGGGCGCAATGTCCAGTTCTTGGGCAAGCCTGTTAAGCTCTTCCGGTGTGCCGATAGCGGCAATTCGATCGTTATATTCGGATGGGATCAACGTTTCAGCGGCAAAGGCATTGGCCCTCGCTTCGCGGGGGTCGTCTTTGGAACCGTCATTGATAAGCAGGTCTTTCTTGGAGTCGTGAAGGACATGCCCGATTTCGTGAAAGAAGGAGAACCAGAAGCGGTCTTCTCCTTTTCCCCGCAGATTCAGCAGCACCATGGCCTTTTCCGGAGTCAGCCAGCGGGTAGCGCCGTTCCAGGGAACTTTTTTCATTTCGAGATCTTTCGCAAGCGAAGCGCTTTTTTCTAAGGCGACCAAGCGTTCTTGATAGCGGGTTTCCAGATTATTCCAAAATCTGGCTGGTATACCGGTGGCAAGCTCCAGAGCGGAAGCCGTTTCATAGGAGATCGGCTGACTTCCATTACAGATGCGATTCAGCGACTGCACAGTCAAGCCGACCCGAATGGCCAGTTCTTGCTGAGTCATACCCAGAGATTCCATCACTTCGCGAAGTGTTTCGCCGGGCGGAATGGCATAATCCGGATGATAGGTAAGAGTCCGTTTTGCTTTCATTATATTCCTGCTATCCGTGAGTGTCTGTGATCATGATCAAAACCCTGTTAAGTTCTTCAAACAACACAGACAATTGAGGCAAAAGGCGCCAGAGGGCCACTTATAAGGGGTGTCCTTATCCGTAGTATGGACTTGTGGAAATGATGTATGGAGAAAGAAACTATTGCCGCCCTGCCCATGCTCATTCATTTAAGTCCCTTGTTCTCTCTTAACGAATGGATTTAGAAGCCGCCCATTGAACGAGTGCGTTTATACAAAAGTGCGGGAAGTAAGCCAAGAGACAATCATTGCCGATTTCCGATTGCCAAATGCCGAATGGAAGCGATTTTCAAGTACATCCACCCGATTTGTTCTGACCGGCCTGGGGGCAGGCCGGCTCCAAAGACTGGTATGAGGCCAAAGGGCTTTCGTACACATTTCAGTTGAGATCGACAGCGATGAAAGAATTCCCGGATCTGAATCGTTCGCTTATACCTGGCGATTTATTCACCATTGCGTGGCGAATTTGCAGGATCGAAAAACAGCCTGTTTGGGGAGTAATCGGCGACGTGCCATCCGGGTAACATCCGGGTCGGTTCTAACGGAACGAGGCCAGGTGGCCCGTCTCTTATACACATTTCATTTGAGACCGATAGCGATGAATAAATCCCGCCTCTGAATACTCTTTTATTTTATCTGTGGGACGCTTTGCCATCCGTGGGGCAACTCTTTTAAAGAAGAAGGAGTCCCACGGATAAGGGATTCTGGATTATTGCTGACTTAACCAGGGCCAGGCGGTCTGTCTTTTATACATAAATCCTATGGATCTATCGTTTGCAAAAAACGCGATCTCAAAGATTTCTGGAGGGTTCCGCTCTGTCGGAACCGTCTTCTTCCGGTCGCGACGGAGCGCGACCCTCCAAAAAGCAAGTCTTTGTGCAACGGCAACACTTTACGGCGATCCTTCTCGGTCCAACTCTTCATGAAGGTAAATTTGCGTATAAAAGACAGACCAGGTGGTCCCGGCTCCAAGAGGAAAAACAGGGACGGCGGCGGCGAGATCTTTAATCCCGCTTGAGTTCCACCACGATCCGCTCGGGATCTGCGGCTATGAAGTGCGGATTGTAGGCGAGCGCCCGTTCGTCCAGCTCTTTGAGTTTTTTGCCTTGGAGCATTGCATACCAGCGGCCGGAGGATTGTTGGGCGACTTTCACGAGGGCGTTTCGGTCGGGCAGGTAGCCGGGGCGGTCGGGTTCCATTTCGATGCCCTGTCCCATTTCGTTGGTCACTTGGTACAGCCAGGGAATGCGGTTGATGTAGAACGCGAAGGACGGACGGTAGTGTTTGAACATGATCACCTGATCCTCGGGCTGCAAACGTTCGCCCAGAGCCTTGTAAATCGCGCAGGAACTGTTCAGGCGGCCGTTAAAGTCTCGCCCGCCCAGCGGGCTGAGCAATACCGAGAAGCCCAGGAAAATACAGGCCAGCAACAGCACGAAGGCGGGCCAGGTGCGAAAAGTTTTGATCGCCCACATCAGGATCATCAAAAGCACGGCCGGCAGGAAAAACACCAGCGTGATGGGCGCCGGACGGGAGAGGTCTTCCGGGATAATATTGTGAAAGGCGATAATCCACAGGGTCAGCAGCACGATCCCCATGATGGGAATCATCGAAAGGCCAACCTTCCAGAGTTTGCGATCGGTCGTAGATCCGTCCAGCGGTTCCCCTACGCCCCAACGCCCCAACAATAAACCAAATGGAATCAGCGCCGGCATGATGTAGGAAATGAGCTTGCCGGAACTCACGCTGAAAAAGGCCACCACGACCACAGCCCAGAGGACCAGGAACCGGGAGAGCGAATCTTCCTTCAGGGCATGGGCGCGCTTCATGTTACGGACCATTCGAATCAGGAAGAGCGACCACGGCAGCACCAGCAAGGGGATGATGGGAAAATAAAACCAAAACGGCTCCGGATGTCCCTGGATTTCCCGGGTACCGGTAAACCGCGAAAAATGCTCCTCGATCACGAATACCTTGAAGAACCCGGGATTATGCTTCTCGATCAGCAACACGATGGGCGTTATCAGGGCAAAAAACAGCAGGATGGCCGCCGGGATGGACCCGTGCAGCAACCACCCCAGCCGCCGCTCCCAGAGCAGCCACAAAAACAGGATGCCCGCCGGCAAGACAACCGCCACCAATCCCTTGGTCAATGCACCCAGGACGACGGCCGCCACGGCCAGCAGCGTGAACAGCCAGCGCTGTCCCGGCGACACATCCTTCTGACAGGCTTCATACAAAAGAACGCAGGTCGCCGAGAACCATAAGACCAGGAAATTATCCGTCAGCAGGAACGCCATGCCCATGAAAAACCCGACGCAGGTCACCATCACCAGCAGAGGCGTCCACGCCTTTTCGCGCCCCCAATATTTACGGGCCAGGAAAAACCCCAGCGCAGCCACCCCGGCGGCCACCGGCAAAAGAGGAAGCCGCGCGGCGCCGTCGTTCAGGCCAAACGCCTTCAGGGAAGCGGCTACGATCCAATAAGCCAACGGCGGCTTTTCATAGTAGCGGAAGCCCATCAGCCGCATTTCCATCCAATTGCCGGAGGCCAGCATCTCCCGTGGAATCTCGGCATACCGGCCTTCGTCGGGATCGTTCAACCCGCGGTAAAACAGGAGCAACCCCAAGGAGACGGCAAAAAGGGCAAGCGAGAGACCCCAAATCCAACGGCTGAACTCCGACGATTGTGTTTCACGAATTGGTATGGTCATGCTTTTCCTCGCCACAATAAAAAAACAAGGGGCTAAACCGATAAGCTTTAGCCCCTTGCACTTCAATACCGACCGTTAGAACGAATATTTGGCGCCCAGCCGCAGAGAATAGCCCTTCAAGTTGTTGTCGAAGAGGTCCATGCTGGCGGTCGACATTTCGCCCGGCGAAATGTCCACTTGAACGCCCGCGCCTGCAAACAATGCAAATTCGTCCGTCAGTTTCCGGTCGAGATCCAACATGAAAACCCCTACCACGGCATTTTCCATGTCGACTCCCTCGGACGTGCCATCGCTGTAGTTCAACCTGATGTCGGAGTTGATGAAGACGTACCGGATGCCAGCTTCGAGATTGAGGCGCCAGTCATACTTGTCGAACACGTTGACCAATCCCGAAACTCCGAGGGGAATCATGGTCGCGGAATCCGTGAATGTGCCTTCCGCCGGATCGATCAGATTGGGGTTATCCTTGCGGACGTTGGCGTTCATCACGCCGCCGGCCACGGCCAAACCGAACGGCTTGGACAGCCAGTAACGGTATTGGGCTTCGAAGCCGTACATGTTGTCGTAAAAACCCGACCATTGCTGGGACGGAAAGAAGTAGATGAAATTTGCGCTCACTTCCGACAAGGCTTCGGGCTTCCACGCCGGCAACGCCGACGTATCGACCTGAGCCGGCGCTTGCGCCAGGGCAGCCACCGAGCAAGACATGAGCAGACTGATCAACAACGTTTTTTTCATTCCTTTAATCCTCCCACAAGCTTCGATTTTTGAGCGTTTGACCAAAAAACTTCACCGGGCATCCCACGGTTTCAATGCCTGAAATAGAGCAATGCCAGACTATACAAAAGGGTCCCAAGTTTTAACAGGGAATTAATTCTAAACTTGCAACGGAACCCTTTTCCCCGCACAATCGCCCAGCTTTTTCAACAGAGAAGAGGGAGGAATCCTTGCAATCGGAAGTACGCGAACAATTTTTGCCGTTTTCAGCTCCATCGATGGAAGATGACGACATTCAAGGCGTTGTAGAGGTTTTGAAGTCGGGCTGGATCACAACCGGGCCGAAGTGTCAGGCCTTCGAGAAGGCCTTTGGCGAATATGTCGGCGCGCCCTATTCCTGCGCCGTCACCTCGGCGACGGGCGGACTCCATTGCGTATTGCAGGCCCTGGGTCTCAAACCCGGCGACGAAGTCATCACCAGTTCGATGACGTGGGTTTCGACGGTCAACATGATCGAACTCCTGGGCGGCCGCCCGGTTTTTGCGGACATCGACCGATCCACGCTGATGATTTCCGCCCGGGACATCGAAGCCTTGATCACCCCGAAAACGCGGATGATCATCCCGATACATTACGCCGGCGCCTCGGCGGATCTCGATGCGATCCGCGATTTGGCCAAGCGCCGCAATCTGATCTTGATCGAAGACGCCGCCCATGCCGTAGGCACAGAATACAAAGGCCAGCGCATCGGCAAGACCGGCACGTCCATCTTTAGTTTTCATCCCATTAAAAACATCACCACCGGCGAAGGCGGCATGGTCTGCACGGACGACGCCGCGTTGATGGAGCGAGTGCGCCGGCTGAAATTCCACGGCCTGTCCAAGGATGCCTGGGATCGCTACTCCAAGAAGGGTTCCGCCATCATGGAAGTGGTCGAGCCGGGCTACAAATATAACTTTACCGACATTCAGGCCTCCCTGGGGCTGACCCAGTTGAAGAAACTGGATGCCTTCAACCGACGGCGTACGGAACTGGCGGCGATGTACGACGAGCTGTTCAAGGACATCCCGGAGATTGGCCGCCTCGGCAAGCCGGCCTACGACCAGAAGCACACGCATCACTTGTACATTGTCTTTCTCGACATCGAAAATGCCAAACTGACGCGCGATCAATTCGTGCAGGCGCTCAAGGAACGCAACATCGGCACCGGCATTCATTTCCGGGCGGCGCATCTGCACGCGTATTACCAGCAGACCGGGCGCTATCCGATCGGCTCCCTGCCCAACACCGAATGGGCCTCCGAAAGGCTTTGCTCGATTCCGCTGTTTCCCTCGATGACCGAAAAAGACGTGCACGACGTCGTGAACGCCATCAAGGACGTATTGGCCTCGGCCCGGAGCAACACATGAGCGGACACCCCACCCTTTCCGTTGTCATTCCCGTTTATAACGAAGAAGCGAATCTCGAAGAACTGCTCAAGCGGACGCTGGATACCTGCCGTTCGCTGGGCGCTGTTTTTGAAATCATCCTGGTGGACGACGGCAGCCGCGACCGCTCGGCCGAAATGATCGACGCCGCCGTGAAAGCCAACCCGGGGGAAATCATCGGCATTTTGTTGAACCGGAACTACGGCCAGCATTCGGCCATCTTTGCGGGCTTTGGACGCGCCATCGGCGAGGTGGTCGTCACGCTGGACGCCGATCTCCAGAATCCGCCGGAAGAAATCGCGAAGCTGTACCGGAAGATCAGCGAGGGGCTGGATGTCGTAGCCGGCGTCCGGGTGCCCCGATGCGATACTTCGTTCCGGAAGGTTTCGTCTTACATCGTCAACCGGATTACCGCCAAGGTGACCGGCGTAACGATGCACGACTACGGCTGCATGCTCCGCGCGTACAGCCATCGCGTGGTGCATGCGATGCTGCAATGCAACGAACGCAGCACTTTCATTCCCGTATTGGCCAACACCTTCGCCCGGCACACCGCCGAAGTCGAGGTCAGCCACGCTGCGCGCACGCGCGGCGATTCCAAATACGGCTTGTGGAAGCTGATTAACCTGCAATTCGATTTACTGACCGGCATGACGACCTTCCCGCTGCGCCTGTTGACGATGATCGGCCTGCTGATCTCCGTTTTCGGCGGCGCGCTGGGCTTGTTTTTGCTCTCGATGCGGCTGATTCACGGGCCGGCATGGGCGGCCGAAGGGGTGTTCACGCTGTTCGCCATTTTGTTCATTTTTGTCGGCGCGCAATTCATCGGCATGGGGCTGATGGGAGAATATATCGGCCGGATTTACAAGGACGTCCGCGCGCGTCCCCGCTACCTGGTTTATGAAGTGAAAGGAGAAAGTCGTCTAAAACGCCATGAAAGCCATAGTTCTAGCCTATCATAATATTGGATGCGCCGGCATTGAAGCCCTGCTGCGCAACGGCATCGAAATCGCCGCGGTATTCACGCACAAGGAAGATCCGAACGAAAACGTCTGGTTCCGTTCGGTTGCCGAGCTGGCTTCTTCCAAGGGCATTCCGGTGTACGCCCCGGAGGATATTAATCATCCCCTGTGGGTTCAGAAGATCAAAAAGATGGCCCCGGACCTCCTGTTTTCGTTTTATTACCGAAACATGGTCAAGCAGCCCGTGCTGGAGATTCCGCCTCGCGGCTGCCTGAACCTGCACGGCTCGCTCCTGCCCCGCTACCGCGGGCGCTGCCCGGCCAATTGGGTGCTGGTGCACGGCGAAAAAGAAACCGGCGTGACCCTGCATTACATGACCCCGCATCCGGATGACGGCGATATCGTGGCGCAAAAGGCCATTGCCATCGCCGACGCCGACACCGCGCTGACGCTATTCGAGAAAATGATTCCGGCAGCAACGCAGCTTCTGGACGAAACCCTGCCGGCGCTGATCAAGGGCACGGCCCCGCGCAAGCCGCAGGATCACGCGAAGGCCACCTACTTCGGCGGCCGCAAACCGGAAGACGGCCACATCGACTGGTCGAAGAGCGCTGTGCAGGTGCGCAATCTGATTCGTGCTGTTACGCGCCCCTACCCCGGCGCCTTCACATTCATGGGCGACCGCAAGCTGACCCTCTGGGCGGCCTCCGTGGTCGAAAAGAAGGAAGACGCCAAACCCGGCACGATTCTTTCCATCGAACCGCTGATCGTCGCCTGCGGCGAAGGCGCGTTGAAGATCGATTACATGCAGCCCGATGGCGGCGTCTGCATGTCGGGCGCCCAGGCCGGCCAGGAACTCGGCCTCTGGGAAAAGATGAAACTCGGGCCTTCGGGTTCGTCGCTGCTGCGCGTCAAGCAACCCACCCGGGTCTTGATCCTCGGCGTCAACGGCTTCATCGGCAACGCGCTCACCGAGCGCCTGCTGGCTGCCGATAACTATGAAGTGCACGGCTTGGATTTGCAAAACGACAAGATCCAGCGCCTGCTCAAAAAGCCAGGCTTCCATTTCTCCGAAGGCGACATCTCCATCCATCGCGAATGGATCGAGTATCACGTCCGTAAATGCGACGTGATCATGCCGCTGGTGGCCATCGCCACGCCGAAGGAATATGTCCGCAATCCGTTGCGCGTGTTCCAGCTCGACTTCGAGGAAAACCTGCGCATCGTTCGTTATTGCTCGCGCTACGGCAAACGCATCATCTTCCCGTCGACCTCCGAAGTCTACGGCATGTGCCAGGACGAGGAATTCGATGAGGACAGCTCGAGCCTGGTCGTCGGTCCCATCCGCATGCAGCGCTGGATTTATTCCTGCTCCAAGCAATTGTTGGACCGCGTGATCTGGGCTTATGGCGCGAAGGAAGGCCTGAAATTTACGCTGTTCCGCCCGTTCAACTGGATCGGCCCCCGGCTCGACAGCCTGGATTCCGCGCGGATCGGCAGTTCGCGCGCCATCACCCAGCTCGCGCTGAACCTGATCGAAGGCACGCCGATTCGTTTGGTGGACGGCGGCCAGCAGAAGCGTTGCTTCACCGACGTCAAGGACGGCGTCGAAGGCTTGTTCCGGATCATCGAGAACGCCGGCAAGCGCTGCGACGGCGAGATCTTCAACATCGGCAATCCGAACAACGAAGCCAGCATCAAGGAGCTGGCGCATACGCTGGCGCAGAAGTTCGACGCCCATCCGCTCCGGAAGCATTTCCCGCCGTTCGCTGGCTTCCAGGAAGTGGAAAGCGGCGAGTACTATGGCGAAGGGTACCAGGACGTGGAATTCCGCAAGCCGAGCATGCGCAAGGCCAAGAAACTCCTCAACTGGGAGCCGACCATCGGCATGGATCAGTCGATCACCGAGACGCTCGATTTCTTCGTGCGCGAAGCTTATGAGTCCGGCCTCGGTCGTTCATGATCATCGGTCTTAAAATCGACGTCGATACCTTCAGCGGCACACGGGATGGCGTCATCCCGTTGTGCCGTCTTTTGGAAGAAAAAGGAACCCGCGGCTCCTTTTTCTTCTCCGTCGGCCCCGACAACATGGGGCGGCACCTCTGGCGGCTGCTGAAGCCCGCCTTCCTGGCCAAGATGCTCCGTTCCAACGCCGCATCGCTCTATGGCTGGGATATTATTCTCTGCGGCACGGTCATCCCCGGCCCGCAGATCGGCAAAAAACTCGGCCACGTCATCCACGAAGCCGCGCAGTCCGGCCACGAAATAGGGCTGCATGCCTGGGATCATCACGCCTGGCAATCGCGGCTGGAACAAGGCGGCCGGGCCTTCGCCGAAAGTGAACTGCGAAAAGGCGTCGAACGCCTGACCGAAATTACAGGCCAGTGCCCCACGTGCTCCGCTGCGCCTGCCTGGAAGTGCGACGAAGACACCTTGCTCGCCAAGGAGGCCTTTCCCTTCCGCTACAATAGCGACTGCCGCGGCGAAGGCGTTTTCCAGCCCCAAGTGAAAGGCCGCCCGGGTCAGCAGCCCCAAATCCCAAGCACCCTGCCGACCTACGACGAGCTCATCGGCCGCAACGGGATCACGCACGAGAATTACAACCAGCACCTGATTTCCCTGCTCAACCCCGATCGCCCCAACGTGCTGACCATCCATGCCGAAGCCGAGGGCCGCAGTTGCCTGCCCCTGTTCCGGCAATTTGTGGAAAAGGTCCAAAGCATGGGCGCACGCATCGTCCCCCTGAGCGACTTGCTGCCGCCCGACCCGAAGAACATCCCGGTCGGCCGCATCGAAGCAAAGACCTTCCCAGGCCGCGAAGGCTGGATGGCCGTGCAGGCGTAGCGCTGCACGGATGGCAAAGCGGTCCTACGGATTCGCGGGATTGGCGCCTTTTTGCGCCGGCCCTTGCAGGGTAAGCAGGGTGCAGCTCGACACGGCCGCAGAAAACACGTACCTGGATAAACTGGCCAGCTACAGTTGGAGGCGGGGCCACATGGCCCCGCTGCCGGGGCGAGGTCGCCTGTCTTTTTCTACATAAAGCCCAGGGATCTATCGTTTGCAAAAACGCGATCTCAAAGATTTCTGGAGGGTTCCGCTCTGTCGGAACCTTCTTTTTTCGGTCGCGACGGAGCGCGACCCTCCAAAAAACAAGTCTTCGTACAACGGCAACTCTTTGCGGCGATCCTTCTTGACCCAACTCTTAATAAATCTGCTGCCGTGTCCGGATGCGCCCGCCACTCGTCGCTTGATCGATTCGTATTGACAAAGTTTATCAATTAGGGTTTATTAGCATTCAACCTTTATGGAGAAAACAATGAAATTGAAGCGCTGTGACCAAAACCCGATCCTAAGTCCCGTCCCCGGCTCCTCGTGGGAAAGTCTGTGCGTCTGCAATCCGGCGGCCTCTTTCGACGGCAAGAAAGTCAGCCTGCTGTATCGGGCGGCGCCGGCCGATGCGGAACACCCGATTTATTTCGGGCTGGCGGAGAGCACGGATGGGTTTCGCTTCAAGCGCGTGTCCGCCAAGCCCGTTTTCGGCCCCAGCGCCGACGGGTTCGATGCCGGCTGCGTGGAAGATCCCCGCATTGTGCGGATGGGCAAGACATTTTATGTGACCTACGCCGCCCGCTTGTTTGCTCCCGGCCGGTATTTTGACAAAGTTCCGCTGACCAAGTTTGTGCCGGCGCCATACAAATCGCGCCTGGCGCCGGCCATGGCGCGATTGAACCTGACCCGCACCGGTTTGGCGTCCACCACCGATTTCAAGACCTGGCATCGCCTGGGACCCATCACGCCGGCCACGGTGGACGATCGGGACGCGATCCTTTTCCCCGAACAAATCTCAGGACGTTTCTTCATGACGCACCGTCCGGTTTCCTGGATCGGCAAGGAGTACGGATGCTCGAAGCCCTCGATCTGGCTCAGCTCGTCAACCGATCTGCTGGATTGGAACGAACATCGCGTGCTGGCCCAGCCGGCCTTCGACTGGGAATCCGAAAAGATCGGCGGCAGCACGCCCCCGATCCGCACGCCCAAAGGCTGGTTGATGCTCTATCATGGCGTGGATAAGAAGAAAGTCTATCGCGTCGGAGCCATGCTGTTGGATCTAAAGAACCCCGCCAAAGTTATCGCCCGCCTGCCGACGCCCATCCTGGAGCCGGAGACGGATTACGAGAAAAACGGGCTGGTCAAGAACGTCGTTTTTCCTTGCGGCAATATCGTCATCAAAGGGATACTGTTCGTTTATTACGGCGGGGCCGACACCTGCTGTTGCGTGGCCACGATTAAACTTAACGACTTGGTCAAGGATCTGCTCAAACACCGGGTATAAAAACTTGTGTTCGGCATCACGAGAAATCGTCATTTCGCAATGGCCGCTTTGACGGCAGGTTGGATCTTCCAGGGATGTCAGCTTGATCAGGGACATCCCTTCCGAGAGGAGCGTCATTCCATGCAAAAGCCTTTGATCGTTGCTCACTATATGACCTGGTATCAGACGCCGGACCTATCCGGCTCCTGGGGGTTCTGGCAGGTCAATCGCCCCGAGATCGCCCCTGAGTACTGGCATCATCCCGACCAACAAACGCCCCAAGGCTGGCGCGATATTGCTTCGGTCTATTATCCGGAAATCGGGCCTTACGACTCAGGCGATCCCGACTTATGCGAATATCACATCCTGCTGGCGCGGATGAGCGGCATCGACGCCTTCGTGTGCGACTGGTACGGCTTCGAGCCGTCTGCGGAGCACCCTTACGACCATACCGGCTTCCAGGCGCTTTTGCGAACGGCGGAAAAACTGAACTTCAAGATCGGCATCTGCTGGGAAGATCGGTCGATCTTTCAAGATCCGGTCCACCCGCCGCGCACGCGGCAGGAAGCCCTCGAGAATGGGCGGCGCATCCTTCAGCGCATGGCCGCGGAACTCTTCGTTTCCCCTGCGTACTTGCGAATGGACGGACGTCCGGTCCTGATGAACTTTGCCTGGGGCGAACCCGGAGACAGCCTGGAGCAACCCTGGCTGTCCGCCGCGGAATGGGACGCCATCCTTTCCGTGGCCGCCCCCCGCCCTCTTTTCGTACACGACTATCATACCCATCATCGCCGTCACGATTTCCAGGGCTACGAATCGGTCGCCCCCTGGGGGTCCTGCCTGCAAGGCCGCACGGATTGCCCCGAATTCTGGCCTCAGGCCGAAGCCTCGCTCAACCAAGGCCGCTTTTCCTTTCTTTCCGGCACTGTCCGGGCCGGTTTCGACAACCGGGGGTGCGGAGGTTGGGGCAACGACCTGACCGTCGACGCCCGGAGGGAAGGTCGTGTTTATGAAGACACCTGGAAGAACCTGCTCCGCCACAACGTGAAATTCATCCAAATCGCCACCTGGAACGATTTCAACGAAGGCGGGACCATCGAACCCGTAAAGAGCGGCGTCCTTCATTCGTCCTGCCCTGCGGAAGGATACGGCTACCGGGAACTCGAGACCACCCAGGTCCAGGCGGCCCGATTGGGCAACCCGTGCCGGTCCGCCGAGTCGCTCCGATATCCCGCACGGCTTTATGCCCTCCGAAAGGCCCTGCAAAGCCAGCCGGATACCGAGGCTCGCGCGTCGCTCGCGGCCGCCGCCGACCTCATTTGCGCCCTGCTCCTACAAGACCGGTTGACGGAAGCCGGCCAGCAATTAACCCAGCTTCAAGACGCGATGCCCCGCCCGGAAGCGCCGGGGGTCCCCTCCGCCCGAAAACCGGACGCCTTGAGCGGCTTCGAAAATCCCGTAAAAGACCCCTTGACTTTTTGATACGGTTTATCAATCATAACGAACGTAGATAAAACAAACCCAACCAACCCGAGGAGGCCGATATGTTAAAGAAGATCCTGATGTCCGCCATGTGTATTTCCCTGTCGACGATGTTTGCCGCGCAGGCGGTCGAACCGGAGGCCGCGGCGGATTGCGCCTGGCATAACGATTGCAGCAGCATCCAGGGCTGGCGCTCCAACCCTGAAGATCCGGGCATGTGCGCCAAGGTGGAACAAGTGGAACCTTCCGTGATCAAGGTGACGCAAGACGGCAACAGCACATGGGGAAAAGCCGCGTATTTCATCAGCGGCATCGATCTGGAAAAGAATCCCATGCTGTACCTGAAGGCTACCAAAGTCGACCTGAACAGCGCGTTCACGGTCCAAGTGGCCTCTTCCGATTGGTCGGACTGCATCACGGTGGTCTCCAGAACCAGCGCGGACGGCCTGCATGACGGCAATATCCGCAAGGCGGTCCGAGTTTCCAAAACCCCGGATGCCTGGAAGGGCGAGGCCTCTTTTTGGCTGGTCATCGTCATCGAAGGCAAAGGCAAGGGCACGTTCATTGACGACATTTGCATTCGGGCGAAGAAGTAGACGCCGGCCGTTCTCGTTCAACCGTATGTTTTATTGGAGGGTGCACATTCCGCCGGGTGCATCCGGACACGGACGCATGTTTGACAGGAAAGCACGGCGCTCCGTTGCCGGACAGAGGCGGCCAGCGGAGTGGCCGCCCTACCTGTAAACTCATGAATTCCTGCGGCACGGGCGAACGCCCCTCCGATAAAACATATCATTCATTCGTCATTGATCTGAACAGCCAAACCCGGTATCTTGCGATGGATTTTACGGAGGTCCCAGCTATGAAGAAAAAAAGCGCTCCGGCGCGTCAACCCAGCATTTATGACGTCGTCAAACATTCCGGCGTATCCATCGTTACCGTATCGCGCGCATTCAACGATTATCCGCACGTCAGCCAGCGGATGAGAGATCGGGTGCTTCAAGCCGCCCGCGAAGTCGGTTACAAACCCCGCGTAGTGTCCAAACGCCGCGTCATTGCGGTTATTATCGGACACCTCGACATTCTCCGCGCCGGCGATTACAAAACCCGTTTGATTTCGCACATCGTCCAGGCCGCCTCCAAAGAAGGCTTTCTGGTCGAATTCATTCCGTATGACGCCATCGACCTGGCCACTCAGCACCATGTGGACGGCATTATCGAAGTGGGGCTTACCGGCAGTGAAATCGACAAATTGAAGGACCTTCCCCGGGTCCCCACCCTGCTGACCAACAATCAAAGCCCCCGCAAGAGTTGGGCGGCGATTTGCTCGGACCATTACCAGGAAAGCCGAATGGCGACGGAGCACCTGATCGAACGCGGGCATCGCCGCATTGCGCTTATTCTGGATGAACTCGAGGGCTGGGGCCCCGGACAGCGGCAGCAAGGATTTCGCGATGTGATGACAGGCGACAAGGCGTTTCATCCGGTCGTCCTGTCGGCCGAAGAAAACACGCCGCTGGACATGGCCCAAAAGATGTTGGAAGAAGGCTGCTCGGCGGGAATTCTGCTTTCGGACAACGCCGGCCTCGCTATTTATGACGCCCTGGTCAACGAGCTGGAACTGCATATTCCGGAAGATTTTTCGATGATCGGCATTGAAAACGACGCGGTAAGCCGGTTTCTCCATCCCCGGCAAACGACCATCGAACAACCGCTGGCCAAACTGGCGGAAGCCTGCGTGGGATACATCGCTGGGAAAGCGCTCTATCGTCGCCAGGTCAAAGCGCCTTCACCGATCCCCAGCCGGCTGATCGTCCGAAACTCGGTCAAGACGATTTCGTAACAGCGATCTCAAAGTTTTTGGAGGGTTCCGCTCTGTCGGAACCTTCTTCTTCCGGTCGCGACGGAGCGCGACCCTCCAAAATACAAACCTTCTTGCAGTTGCAACTCTTTGCGGCGAGCTTTTCAGGAATGCCTGCGGTCCCGTTTGGGAGCCCACTGGCCGGCATTCCTTACAGTTTGTTTTTTGCTTCTGCCCAAATCCGCCGGGCGGTCTGAAGATTTGCCTGGCAGATCTCCAGCGGCTTGCATCCGTAATCTTTCGTAGGCTCCACGGTGCTGGCTTCGGCATAGTCGTTCCAGGTGACAATCTGAATCAACGGGCAGGGAATCGCCGCCTGGGGGTTCCCGTCCGCCCATTGCCGCAGATAATCGAGCAGCGCTTTCCACGTTAATTCCAATGTATTGCCCCGGCTGGTTTCACGGCAAATGACGCGTGGACGCACAGACGGATTTTCCGGCGTGGCGTTCCAGGCCCACGATACCAACTGGTCATCGAAGCCCGGCCAGACGCCGCCCATGATATAGTCCAAACGTCCCTGGGCTTCATTGCAGCGCTCATAAAACGATCGAAGAAAATCATCTCCCGCATTGTCGGGATCCTTCCACGGATAGAAGCCCTCATGGCTTAGGGCCGCATCGTCAGGCCTCACCCAGGGAAAGGCCGCCGTCTCTCCCTGCCGGGGCGTTCCGTTCATCCAGATCAAGTCGGCGCCCTCGGCTCCAAACACCGAGTTCATGGCGCGCCGCCATTGCGCGCAGTTGTCTTCATACGGAAAGACCGAGAAAATGGGTCGCCCGTCCCGGCAGAGATAGGCGTCGGTAATCAGGTGATCCTTGATATACCGAAAGTCTTCCTCCATCGTCACCGGCCGCTTGCCTTCCGACGGCCATTGCGCCTGCGAATCGAACGAAATGAAATAACAGAACGGCTGCCCGGGATGCGCGGCATTCCAGTCGTTCAAACCTTTCAGCCAGTGCAGCGTAATCAGGTTTTCGACCGAGTTTTTGCCGTACCAGTTCACGATAAAGCCCTGCACGCCGTGTTCGAGGGCCGCGCGAATCTGCCATTCGATCGCCTGAGGCTGGCGGGAATCGTAAACGCCGATTTCCGGCCAATGAAGGTGCGTCCGACGGTACCCCGCCCGGGCATCGCACCAATGCCGCATGTTTTCCACGGGCGGACGGTAATCGATGTCCTTCGCCCATTCGTCAGGAAAGGGATAAGCCGCCGCGTCCAAGGCGTACCACGGCACAAAATGCCCCAGCAAAACAGGCAAATCCAAGGGACTCTGCAAACTGCCGGCACGGTGAAAATTCATCATATTCTCTCCTAATCGACCTGTTTTATCCTCTCAGGGTGCATCTTGACGCCGCCCCCTCGCCTACGAATAAGAATCCACGTCCTTACGGACGCGGCTACGTAGCCGCCGGCGTAAGCCGGTGGTTTCTTTCCAGCGCCAGACGTTGAGGAGGGGCCGCGTCAAGATGCACCCATCCTCTCATAATGCCCTCGTCAAAGCGAGCCCTCAGGGGTATTGTCTGACCAGACTCGCACCGACAGCGGCAAATATTATCATAATGATTACTTTTATCAATTGCTTTTTCGAAAAAAGCCCTCTACCCTAAGGAACAACATGAACACCTGCGCACGAATCGTTGGTTTTGCCCTTTTCGCCGCGGCCCTGGCCGGTTCGACGCGAGCGGAGGAACCGCCGCGCGTTTTCGCCCACTACATGCCTTGGTTCCGTGCGGAGACGCGCGCGGACGGGTCCCTGGAATGGGACCATTGGCAATGGTATGGAAAAGGGCGCAAGCACGATCCGGACACGATCCTGGAAAACGGCCGGCGCGACATCGCCTCGGTATTTTATCCCAAGATCGGACCCTATGACGGAAGAGACCCGGCCGTGTTGGAGTATCACCTGCTGACGGCCAAGGCGGCGGGGATCGACGGCTTTATTGCCGACTGGTACGGCCCCGGCAACCATTCCGACGCCGTGTTTGGCGAGCTGGTCAAAGCCGCCGGGCGTTACGGGATGAAAGTATGCGTCTGCCTGGAAGAAAAATCCTTTTTCCCGGGTTATTCCAAAGCGGAGACGCGCGAACAGGTTCAGGACGTCATGGAACAGCACATCCGGCACGTCCTGACGGCGTACGCCGGTTCCCCGGCCTATCATCGGGTCCAAGGTCAGCCGGCCTTCTTCATCTTCAACAACTACCAGGACGGCATCCTGGGAAAACACATCCTGACCCCCGAGGAATTGACCGGCGTGCTGAATCGCTTTCGCGATCCGTCGATTCTATTCGTCCGCGGGTACTTCAATCCGGCTTTCGATGCGCTCGTCCGCGCCGGTTATGCCTGGTGCGGGGATGCAAAGACGCGCCAGGAGTTCTACGAAATCGGGCGCCGGCTCGAATCCGAGGGTCTTCTGGATTACTGGGTCGGCGTAGCCAGCCCGGGCTTTGACGATACGGGCGTCAATGGCTGGGGCAACGGCCCGCGCGTTACGGAACGCCGCGGCACGACCGAATACCAGGACAATTGGAACGAAGTGATCGAAAACCAGCCCGACGCCGTCCAAATCGTTACCTGGAACGATTTTGAAGAAGGCACGACCATTGAACCCACCGAAGACTACGGGTTCACCTTCGTCAACGAAACCGAAAAGAACGTTGGCCGATTCACGGGTCGAAGCGTCGACCTCGACGACAATCTTTGGCCCCTGAGGCTTTATCGACTTCGGAAAACGGCGTCCTTGCTGGATGAAAAAGCCCGCATCCGCTGGAACGGGAAACTGGATGCCTATGCGGAGCATTTCGCGCAAGGCCGGCGGTTCTTGATGAGCTTTCGGCTTTGGTACTTGGAGAAAAGAATTCACAGAGAACAACCAGAAAAGGAGAGTCAGCATGAATAAGTGGATGAAAACATATGGGATGATGATGGCGGGCATGTTAATGGCTTGCAGCGCCGGAGCGGAAGAGTTGGTTTTCTTCCAATCGTCTGTGGCCGGAGCGGATGCCTGGAGTTGGGGCGGCGCCAAGGCCAAGCAGGAAGCCGACTTGCTGACGGTGGTAGAAAACAATCCGAATGGAGGATATGGAGACGTCTATCCTTCCGATGTTCTACCCTATATCCCGGGCGCCCGACTTGAATTCAATGTGAGCAGCGTCGTGGCCGGCAACTATACGCTTCAAATCCTGTGCTTCAGGGGCAGCGTGTATTTCAAAACGATCGACGTCATCAAGGATTCCAAGAAGGTCGGCGCTCAGGTTCTAAAGATGAGCGACCTGACGCTTCCGCCCGAAACTCAATCCATTATGTTCAAACTCTGGGTGGCCAACAGCGAAGGCGCCAGCCTCAAGCTGAAAGAATTGAAGTATTCCATGCCGCTTGCGGCAGGCAGCCTTTCGATCGACGAACGGTTCAAAAACATCGACGCTTGGAAAGCAACCGATCTGGAAGCCGTCGCCAACGATGCCGGAATCAGCCTGGCCATGTCCCCCGATAAAACCTTTGGCTGTCTGGCCTGGGAGAAAACCATCCCCGCCGACAAACAATCTTTTATTCTGATTCATATCGCCGAAGCTAAAAGCAGCGTTATTTCGGTGCAGCTTGAAACGCTCGATGGCGAAGGCCAGTTCATCATGCCGGTCGATGCCATCAAAGATGTCGGAGCCGGCTGGCATGGCGCCGCGCTCTCCATGCTCGAATTGTCTGCGGAGACCACTCAATACCAAATCAAGTTGTGGATGGCCGGCGGCACGGCGGCCAAGGGAAGAATCGATCGGCTGCTCATTCTGAAGTAACATCAACGGCGGCCAGCGCCCGCCCTACCCAAAGCAAAAAAGACCAGGCCGATGGGCGACCATCGGCCTTTTTATTGCGTGTAGAGCGTCCACATATTGTCGGCGCCTGTCGTACTTTGGAGCGTCGGCTCGTCTTTGCGAATGTAACGAACGCTCAAGCTGCTCAGAAGATAATTTCCGCCCTGTTCCCGGTCGTGAGCTTTACCGGCGCGAGGATCGTTCAAACTCAAGGCCGAGCATCCGAACCAGCCGATCAAACCACGATTTGCGGAATCAATCCCAGGCCATTCGCCCAGGAGGATCATGTCCCCCTTATGATAATCCAAGTCGCTCATCCGCAATCGTCTCGTACCCGAATAATTGCCAAACGGAACAACCCCCGCATTGGCGCCATTGGCCGAATAGGATCGAGGCGCCTCACCGGATGCAACGGTCGAGAGAAACGGATCGCTCGGACAAACGAATAAATTGGTCGCCTCGCCAATATAGGGCAGTATGGCCCGATCCCAAAGGCATACGGATTCATCCGTGGTCACGGGCGGAAACATATCGTTGTTGGCATCCAGATACATCATCAACCCCTTGCCCAATTGGTTGAGATTGTTGGCGCAATAGACCGTGCGTCCACGTTCCCGGCTGTTGGAAAGCGACGGGATCAGGATCGAGGCGAGAATGGCGATGATGGCGATGACGACCAGCAGCTCGATCAACGTGAAAGCCCGCAGCCTGACGGCAGGCGATTTAAAACCACACTTTTCTGAATCCCTCGGGAACCTGAAAAAGGGAAGCAGGCATTTTTTTGAAAACCGGCCGACTGAGGAGAATCTCATATTGCAGCGCTCCTTTTCGATACTGCTTGATCAATACGGGAAAACCGTTCATGCGGTTAAGGCCGCTGACGGGGATATATACCATGAAATCCAAAGAGGGAATCATATTCGACGACTTCATGATGCGGTCGTACGAACCGGCCAGGAGATTGACCACCTTGAAATCGGCGCTCTTCATGCCGGCCGCCGCCCAATCCGCCACCCAGATATCCTGGGTCAACTGGCCGCCAAAAGCCGCCTTGTATCGACGGCAGGTCATGCCGTTCACTGTCCAAGCCCCCTTCACTTCCGCGATCGCCGGCGCGCGAGGGTTCCCCGAGGGGGCGCCCTGCGATTCGTCCGATGCCGTTCCCATGACATAGTCGAGCGTCGATTGCACCATGTCGGCGGCCCGCCCCAGGGTCTCTTCATTCAATTCGCTGTATTCCCCGCTGGCGCGGTTCACCAGGCGTATCGACTTACTGCCGACGGCGTACAAAAGCTCGGTGGGCTCGCCCGAAAATTGGGAGGTATTCACGTTGATTTTTCCGCCATCCAGCCGCATCGGGGCCGAGTACTGAGACGGACGCGAGGACACGAAATCTTTGAAAACACAACGGATCTCATACCCTGCCTGGCAGGCGGGAGAGACCAGCAAAACGGCGATAAACACACCGATGATGACCATGACTCGATTCATACAGAACATGGAGTCTAGCGATTGGGGAGGAAAGTTTCCAGAGAATGTGCTGCCGATTGCGTTAAATTGAATTGCTACCCACCGGACATTCATCTTCAATGGGCACATGAAGATTGGGATTCTTTCCGATACTCATGGGAATGTTCAGCGCACCCGCCAGGCCGCGCAACTCCTGAAGGCAGAGGCTTGTCAGTGCGTCGTACACTGCGGGGATATCGGGTCGGAAAGCGTGCTCATGGTGCTGGCGGAATTGCTGGGCGCCCACGGAATTCCCGTTTACGCCGTATTGGGCAATGTGGACCAAAGCCTGATGCAGGATCTGATGTCGTTCCCCTCCTCCACCGGCGTTCACGTCTGCGGCCGCCGCGCCGAACTTTCTCCGGAGGGAAAAAAGCTGATCGTGATTCACGGGGACGATACGAAGTTCCTGGACGAATGCCTGGAGTCCGAGGCATACGATTATATCCTGACGGGCCATACGCACCAGTCCGAGGAAGTCTCCTACGGCAAAACCCGGCTAATCAATCCGGGCGCCCTTCATCGCACCGCGACGCCCTCCGTGGCCTTGCTCGACACGAACACGGGCCAGGTCGCTTTTCAGGCCTTGTTCCAGGAATAGCGGTTTTAGTCCTTCGCCACGCTCATCGACGCCCTCGCTCGAATATCCCGGGACGAGGCTCCGACACGGACTTCAAAATCGCCGGGTTCGACGACCCAGTCATGCCGGACTGTGTCGTAAAACGCGAACGCGGTCCGATCGAGCTGGAATTCGACGACTTCGGACTCCCCAGGCTTCAACGAAATCTTATGAAAGGCTTTCAGCTCCTGTTCGGGACGCTCCGCACCGGCTTCGATATCGTGCACGTACAATTGAACGATCTCGGCGCCCGCCCGTGTCCCGGCATTCCGGACGGTCAGACGAACCGTCGCTGAAGCCGCCTCCGAAAAACGTTCAATGCCCAAATCGCTGTATTCGAAGGTGGTGTAGGAAAGGCCGTGACCAAAGGGAAAGAGAACGTCCTTGGCCTTCGAGTCATAATGGCGATACCCGACAAAAAGCCCTTCTGCATAGCGCACGGAGCCCTCCTGGCCGGGATAGTTGCGTTGGGAAGGAGCATCGTCCAATTTCCGGGGAAACGTCACCGGCAAGCGCCCGGAAGGGTTCACGTCGCCCAACAAAACATCGGCGATGGCGTTCCCGCCCTCCTGGCCTGGATACCAAGCCTCCAGCACCGCGGCCACGCGATCGATCCAGCCGGTCATGATCACCGGGGTTCCATTGTTCAGGACTACGATTGTATTAGGATTGGCCGCCGCCACGGCTTCGATGAGCGCATTCTGATCGCCGGGCAGATTAAGATCCTGGCGGTCAAAGCCTTCGCCTTCCTGTTGGGAAGAAATCCCCGCAAAGACGATCGCCGCATCGGCGCCACGAGCCGCGTCCGCGGCCTCTTGAATCGTATCTTGCGACTGAATCCAACCCAGCCGGGCCATGGCCGAGCCGGTGTTTTCGAAATACTCCGCCTTTAAATCGTAAACGTGACCCGCCTCCAACTCGACCGACGCGGTCTTCGTCAAACCGGCTTGATCGTGCCAACTGTCGATCAACAAACGTCCATCCAAAAACAGCCGAAACCCGTCGTCGCTTGTCATGCCCAAGTCGTAATGGCCTGACGAGGTGGGCGCCAGTTTCCCCGTCCAGCGGACGGAAAAATGATCGTTCGGAATTTCCGGCGCGGGAGATCCGTTGCCCCAATCGAAATCGACCGCGGCATCCAGCCGTTTCAAGACAGGGTCGTCTTTCAGATTCTGGTTGTTGAAATATTCGCCTAATAACCCATGAACCCCTTCTTCGCCCGAGGGAGGAATCAGGCAGTGCGTAGGAATGGGCATCAGTTCTCCCGGCAAACTGCAGCCCTGAACATAGCGCAGCGAGATCGCTTGTCCGAGCTTGTTCGACAGGCCCTCGAAGGGCGTGACGGCATAAAAGGGGCTCACCGTGGAACTGCCGCCGCCGCCCAGCCGGGCCGCTTTGGCATGAGGCCCGATGATGGCCAGCGTCTTGATTTTCGTCCGGTCCAAAGGCAACGCCGCCGGATGGTTCTTCAGCAAAACCATTCCCTTGGCGCCGGCTTCGCGGGCCAGGGAACGATGCGCCGGAGTATCGAGCGAGCCTTGATGCCGAGCCTCAATCCCATCGAATAAGTCCATCCTGAACATGACCCACAAAATCCGCCGGACCTTGTCGTCGATAAGCTGCTCGCTAACCTCTCCTTTTTGGACGGCTTCCAGCAAAGCCTTGCCGAAAAATTGTCCCGGCCCGGGCATCTCCAAGTCGAGTCCGCTCTGCGCCGAATCGACCGTCCCATGACAGGCGCCCCAATCCGACACGACCAGGCCTTTAAAGCCGAATTCACCCTTGAGGATGTCGGTCAACAGAGGTTTGTTTGCGCAGCAATACGGGCCATTCACGCGGTTGTAAGCGGCCATGACGGTCCACGTGTCGGCCTCTTGAACGGCGGCCTTGAAAGCAGGCAGATATATTTCGTGCAAGGTGCGTTCGTCGACCAGAACATCGATCGTCATGCGATCCCATTCCTGATTGTTGACGGCAAAATGTTTGGTGGACGTTCCTATTTTACGGCTTTGCACGCCCTGGACATACGCAACGGCCATGCGGCCTGCCAGATAGGGATCTTCGGCAAAGCTTTCGAAATTGCGGCCGCCCAGAGGCGTTCGATGGATGTTGACGCAGGGGCCCAGCAAAACGTTCCGGCCTTTCGCGCGAGTTTCGTCGGCCAAGGCCACGCCAACTTCCCTCACCAAGTTCGTATCCCAACTGGCCCCCAACGAAATGGCCGTGGGAAAACAGGTCGCCTGCTCCCATCGCACCCCGTGCGGTCCATCCGTCATCTTCAAAGAGGGTATCCCCAACCGCTCGTTCCGTCGCGTGTCCATGTAGTTCTCGCCGGAAAGCTGGTCGATTTTTTCCTCCAGCGTCATGCGGCCAAGAAGATCTGCAACCCGCTGTTCCACGGGCAGGTCGGGATTTTTATAATCAGGGCGAAGCTCGTTTTCAGCATGGGTCATGGTGCTCATTCCTCCCAGTACAAGGGCCAGTGTAATCGTCACACCCATTTCAAAGGTTCGTGTGGTCATGGATCGTCTTCTCCTTCTTTGCATAAAGAAGCTCTCGCCCAATTACAACCGGTTGCATGTGGGGGTATCTCACTTTTCTATCGATATTACAAGGCGATTCATGGGGGGAAAAGAAGTCCAAGGTCCAAAGTCCAAAAAGTCCAAGGTCCAAGAAGTCCAAGGTCGGGGGGACGAGGCGGGTTAGATTAATTCGGCAAACACGGAATCGCTGACGAACAAGCCTCGTTCCGTCAAGCGCAAGCGATTGTCTCTTTCTTCAAGTAGTTCGAGACTGCACAGCCAATCGATTTGGTCGCCGGCCAGCTTGCGATAATCGAACCCGGTATCCTTCTTGAAAAAATCCCGATCGACGCCGTCACATCGGCGAAGGCTCATGACCAGCGTTTCCCGGGCCTTGGCTTCAGGTTCCAGCCTCTCTTCGAATTCGCGAGGAGAAGATTTATCCTTGAAGGCTGCGCAATAGGACTCCAGGCTCCGCACATTGCCGTAGCGCATGCCACGCCAGTGCGAATGAGCCGCAGGCCCACACCCAATGTATTCGCCGCCGCTCCAATAAAGCAGGTTATGACGGCATTCGCGTCCGACGCGGGCGAAGTTCGAAATCTCGTATTGCCGCAACCCGGCGCAATCCAAGGCATCCCGAATCAGGTTGTATTGATCCAGTTCTTCCTCATCGTCTACTTCGCTGATGCGATCGCGATCGCGCAACTCGGTCAACGGAGTGCCCTCTTCAAAAATCAGGCAATAGCAGGAAACGTGTTCGGGATTAAGTTGAATGACCCGGGCCAAATCCTTGGCCAGCTTGGCATGGCCCGAGCCGGGAATCCCGTAAATCAAATCGATGCCGACATTGGCAAACCCGGCTTCCCGGAGCATCAGATAGGCCGCTTCCGCTTCGTCGCGGGTATGAATTCGCCCAAGAAAAGCCAGATTCTCCGGATCGAAGGACTGCACGCCCAGCGACACGCGATTGACTCCGGCCTCGATCAGCAGGCGGGCCTTTTCCGGGGTCAACGTGCCGGGGTTGACCTCAATGGACCATTCCTGCACATGATAAAGATCGACGGCTTTGCCAACCAGCTTCAACAACCGCTTCAAGTTATCCACGGAAAGAGAGGAAGGCGTTCCCCCTCCCATGTACACGGTGCCTGGAAAAAAACGATCCGGGAGGGCGGCCAACTCGCGATCCAACGCATCGAGAAAAAAGGTCTGATCGCCCGTTGCGCAGGGAATGGAGTAGAAGTCGCAGTAGTGGCATTTGCGAACGCAAAACGGAACATGAATATAAAGGCCCGGACTTGTTTTCATTGCGCGATTAAATTACTTCGTCGCCGGTAAAGGATCGTCTCTACCGCTTATACATACACGTTGCCGGGCAAGAGGTTCAGAAAATCTGCTATTTTTCCAAACCGATCGAAAACATGCTGTCCAAATCGTGTTTCGAATGAACCCGGAACGCGATCAATGTTTCCGATTGGGTGATGCCGTCCACGCCCAGCAAATGTCGGGTCACAATGTCGGCGAGGTTTTCGTTGTCTTTTACGCGGACCACGGCGGCCAAGTCGTAGCGCCCAGCTACGGAATACACTTCGGTGATGCCATCCATCCCCGCCAGCGTTTCGGCCACTTCATTGACTTTCTTTCGTTCCACTTTCAAAAGAACCAGCGCCGTTACCATGTGAGCCTCCATTTGTTTGATGGTCGTTATAGAATAAGGCCGAAATCGCATGTACTCAACTTTTTTACCGCGATGACGATAAGGCGACCCCCTTTTTCCGATCGCCGAACAGGGGTTCGGCTCCTACAGCGAAAAACCGCGTTACGGAGAACGCGGTCCACCTGCCTCTGAAACGACCCTCAGGTGGCCCGGCTTCTCCCTGCCCGCAACGCTTCGCGTAGCATTGCGGGCAGGTGCGCAGGCGGGCAAAGACGGGCTCTTCACGGCGACACCTGGATGATGTAGAAGCGGCTCGACGCGCCATCGAGCGTTGTCGTGAAGGCATTGATCGGAGGCGTGGCCGGCAAATTTGTAGCGTAGGGTTGAAAGCCGGCGACGAGGTTGGTCGAGAGATACACATCGTAGGCAAACCCGGCATTCGTGAAACTCAGCCAGCGCAGCACCACGGATTCCGCCAGCTCCGGTCTTTCGCCGATGCCCGTGATGACCAATGCGCGGGAAGCCGGATTAGTCGGATTCGTACCGACCAGGTACTCCTGCCAGGTCAACAAGCCGTCCGCATCCTGATCGAAGATCGACTCTTCGTCGGGCGTTGCGTTGGTCAAGCCGTATTGAGCCAGCCACCACTCGGGCGTTCCATTGGTGGCAACGTTCAGGGCAAACACCGCGGAGAAGGTCCCATTGGAAACGATGTCTTCCCACATCACGTTGGTGGCGGCACAGGGTACAAACCCGGACAACAGGCCTCCATTCGTGAAGACAGCCGCGATGTGATTGTAGGCGGCGGCGGAAACCAGGAAATAGGAGGTCTGCCCGGACAAGACATAGACGGTCCCGGAGGGATTTACAGTTCCAGGCCCAATCGAGCTGACTTCGACAATCCGGCTATTGTTGTGCAGCGCCACGGGCACGCCGATCGGAGAGGCTTGGAGCGGATCGTTGTGGTAAAACAACAGCACCGCATGACGGGTTTCCGCCAGAGCCAACGGCGTTGTATCCAAGGTCGCCAACGGCTGCCCATAGGAATTCGCGGCCACTACCCCCTGGGTTTCCGTCAGGCTTAACCAATCGTTGGTTCCCGTGATGGGGGTGATGGCTATGTCGTCAAGATACCAGCCTTCCTCCACGACAAGCCCGTCCGATCCAAACCTGAAACGAATCCGGACTTCCTGCCCGGCAAAATCGGCCAGATCGAAGGCCACGGTCGACCACAATCCTGTATCCGCCAAACACGGAGTCTCCGGAGGGAAAGGAGAATTGGGATTATCGGTAATCAAGTTAGGATACCCCCCCTCAGGCACAAGCATTTGGAACGAACCTCCGGCATTGGTGGAAATCTCGACCACAGCCCCGTCCCAGTAATGGTTATCGTTCACATCGGTGTCATATTCCATGTAGGCCCACTGATTGAACGTCAACCGGGCGCCCATGCCCAAGCGAACCGGAGGCGTGACCAGGGAAGCGTTCATACTGTCGACATACTGCCGGCTGACCGGATTGCCGCAGTACCAGGCATGCGAAGCGGAGGACCAGCGCCCCGTCCACACCGTCCACAGGTCGTTTTGCCCCGAGTGCGTCCAGCCATTCGTGCCGCTTTCCACGTCATCGAAAAAGCCGCAATCCGCGGTTTCCATTCGCCAGTTCAGAAGACCGGTGCCGTCGTTAAACGCGGTCAAGGGCACATTGGAAACCGTCATGGCGGGAAGCAGCACCGGCCCCAAGGGCGACGGGGTCAGAGTCAGGCTCGGGTAATGAACTTCGAAGCTGTAAGGACCGTTCGTGGCGGCCAGGCCCAAGGGATCGGCAGCCTCCAGGCGATAGCTGAACAAATCGCCGTCGATTCCCGGCGAGGCGATCGACTGCCGGTAAGAGCCGGAGTTGGCGTCGAGACTCATGGCGGCCTCCTGCCACGGCCCGGCGTTGCGCCGCCACCAAAGAACGGCGGAGGCCACCCGGCAGTTATCGGTAATGACGGCGGAGACCATCCACGGCGCCGGGGATGTCTGCGTAACCGAAAGGGCCTCGTGTTGAATCACGGGCGCGTGCGGGAAGGACCCTGCATCCTTGGGGTTTGTCCAGTCTAGGGCCTCCTCGTAATTGACGAATCCATCGCTGTCGAAATCCTGGTTGGAAACGGTCGACAGGGAACCGAAATACCGGTATTCCCACCAATCGGCCATGCCGTCGCCGTTGGAATCCTCGGATTCCGGATAATACCGGGCCACCGCCGAATGAGCCGCGTACATGTAAATGTTTTGCACGGGATTAACGGCTATACTGCCGGCATCCGGCTGCCTCCACCCATCCAGCATCCACTGGGCAAACATATAATTCGTGCCGCCCGCGCCGTACGAAAACGGCGCCGTCAGGGTCTCGGCATAGGACATCAGCGACCACCAGGTCGTCGCACTCACGACGCCGGGAACCGACGAAGTCTGATACAACGCGTATTGAATCTGCCACTGCCATTCGAGAATGGAAGGTTCCTCGATGACAAACGACGCTTCGTTCGTGGCGCCCCAAGCCGGGACGCTGCCGGCCCCCACCCAACCGGCGCAGGCCACCCGTTTGCCGGCCGAAACCGGCATGGAAGGCGTCGCCCACGCCTGAACTTCGCTGCCTACCGCCAAGATTTGACTTCCATAGCCCGGAGACACCGTGAATAGGGCGGAAGGTGAACCGTTCACCATCAATTCCACCGGCTGCGTGATGCTAAACTGATACAGGTTGCTGGGCGCTCCGGCCGGGCTTACATTCGCGATGCCCGTCTGGCCGGCGGCAATGTAATAAAAGATTTCCGTCAAATTGGGTTGGGCCGGGATGAAGCCCCGAAAGGTGCGATTGCTGACCCAAGTCATCACATTGGATTGAAAAGCGCCTTCAGCCCCCAAGGTATTCCAAACGACCCGAACCGAGCCTGTATCGAACGGCAGATCCGACCAAACGTCAGCATCGACGGTATAGGGCTGATTGGTGACATAGGTATTGGGTAAAGGCGTATGCTCAATTTTCGGCATACTCTGAACGGCGCCTCTTGCGACGAGGGCATAGGCTTGCGGTCCTTGCGGCACATTATGGCCGCTGATCTGCACCCGATAAAAACCGGGGACCAGCTCGTCCAGATCCAAGCCTTCCACGTTGTTGGTGCGATCCGGCGACCCGCGCCCGTTTGGATAGCGTACGGTTTCGTCCGGCGTCACGAGCGTCAGGTCCAGATCGTTCACGAGCTTGACGCCGCTGCCGGCTGTCGCAGGATAGTCGCTATAGGCCATGATCACCGTCAGCCGGGTGTTCGTGCCGGCCACATAAATAACGTGTTCGTTGGTTGCTCCGGCGGTCAGCGCAGAAGCGGAATCGATCAGAATCACCCCGGCGGGAACCGCCGGAAAAAGGGTTTCCTCCAAATTGACCTGCCCCCAGCCTTCCACGTTGTTCGGACGGGGCGATGCCGGAATCTCGCGAAATTCGTTCGTGCCGTGTTGGCCGGGCGTCAAGGTGCGCGCACCGCTGATTAGAATAGCTTTCAGCAAGGCCGCGCTCGGATTCGTCAGACCGGCATATTCCTGGCAATATTGCCGGACGAGCGCCGCCGCACCAGCGGTCAGGGGCGTCGCCATACTGGTGCCGCCCATGAATAGGTAATTCGTATTGGCATTCGTTCCCCACCCCACATAGCCGGTTACGCGCGACCGGCAGGAAATCACATCCGTCCCCGGCGCCACAATATCGGGCTTGATGCGTCCGTCGTCCGTCGGCCCGCGGCTGGAAAACGTGCACGCGCCTTGATGAAGTCCGTCGGCGCTTTGCGAAATATAATCGCCATTAAGCGGCGCCACGGGATAATCCGACGGCCAGGCGCCGCCATAAGTCAGGGAAGAATACCCTCCCGAGCCCGGCGCCCGGTCGTTCTCCGTCGCGCCGACCGTCAACATGCTTTTTGCCGTTCCGGGCGCGCTGACGGAATTGGGATCGATCACTCCGTTGCGATTGGCATCGATGCCGTTGTTGCCCGCCGAAAACACCAGGAGCATGTCCGGATGATCCCACATAAACTCGTCGCAATACCGGGAGTCGATCGTGTAGGCGCCAAGGTAGACCGAGGAACCCCAACTATCCGAGTGAATGCGCGCATCGTTGGTGTAGGTTTGATAGAAAAGGTCGTTCAAATCGTCCGGCAGTCCGCTCAAGTACCCGCCCAAATCCATCACCGATTGATGAACCAACTGCGCTTCATAGGCCACGCCGCGGAATTGCCCGGCGCTGGCCGCGCCGCTGCCTAAGATCGAGCCGGCGGTATGCGTTCCATGCGAATTGGTATCGCCCCAGTAGCCAATCCGGCCTAACGCAAAGGCCGCGCGAATGCGCCCGGAAAAATCCGGATGAATGCCGTTGGTGTTTCCGATGTCGAGGCCCGTGTCCGCATGACCGATCACCTGTCCGGCCCCGGTCAGCCCATGTGCCGTCCAAACGTTGGTCACATTCATGTGATCGCTGCGCACGGAGAAATCGTTCAGCAGCACCGGCTTCACATATTCCTCGATCCATTGCACGGCGCCCAGTTCCGCGACCTCCAGGATCTTGCCGACCGGAAGCTCCGCGCGCACCATCCCCCATCGCTTTCCGGCGACGACGCCCTCAATGCCGGCGCCCAGGGTTCTAATCCGCTCTGCCAAGGCCTCCGCGTCTCCCGGCGCAAAGGTCTGAATCGAAACCGGAATGGTTGCATCAGACGCGCCGGACTCCGCAAGCTGCGACAGGACGGATTGAATCTTGTAATTCGGTTTATACTCCCCCACCCACTGCACGCTTGGAAGGTCGGACACCTGCTGAAAAGCCGTTTCGTTCAACTCCACCAGAAAGGCATTGTTCGGCACATAGCCGCGCAGGATTCCACCCGCCGCCTCGACCTCCGATTTCCAAGATTCCTGAATCGTCCCCTGAAACTGCACCAGATATGGCAAGGTCCTTCGAGCCGTGGGCTGCTGACGACTTTGCATAACAGATTGAGGGCGTCCCCGCAAATCTTTCGCCGTCAAACCCGCCGGAGAACTTATCGAAGTGTCGAGCACCGTGTTTTGCAGCGAAATCGTGAACTGAGGAGGCCTGGCCGTTTCGGCAGTCAGGATCTGGGGCTGGATAACTTGCTGCGACGGGTCAAGGGAATCCGAACGAGCCGGCGTCGCGAATGCACGCCGGCTGGAATCGTCAGCGGGCTGGGAATCCAACGGAACCGCCAGAGAAGGAGCCGAAAGACCTTGCCGCCACCACAAGACACAAACCAGCGCCAGCCCTAATCCCAATACGATCAGGGCATTTCTCTTAGCCTTATTCACCATTGCGCGCCTCCCATGACTCCATTAAACAAGTTGTTAATCATGAATATACAACAAACCCTTACATCGTATAGATGCTCGACCCTTCGTTACGGAAGAGATCCGCACGTGCGTCGTACGACAGGAAAAACGTTTGACCGGCTCGACTTTGAATTTCTTCTCCGATCCATCTTTAAATAGCATTGACTAGAAATCGTTTTAAGGACAAGTTATCAAGCCCAAAAGGGATTAAACTATGAGCCGGAACACATACCTCGACCAATTCATGGAAACTTTTCCCCATGAGGGATTGACCTTCGACGACGTTTCGTTGGTTACGCAGTATGCCGATTTCCTGCCGCACGAAGCGGACATCGCCTGCCGCCTGACGTCGCGGATCACCATGAACATGCCGTTCGTCAGCGCCGCCATGGACACCGTGACGGAAGCCCCCATGGCCATCGATATGGCCATGCTCGGAGGCATCGGCATCATCCACAAAAACATCACCGCCGAGCAACAGGCCCGAATGGTGCGCAAGGTCAAATATCACCTGAACGGCTTGATCGAACATCCCATCACGTTTCGGGATACCGACACCTTGAAAACCATCGAGCAAGTCCGCTCCTCCAAGGGCTATTCCTTCAGCGGCTTCCCGATTTTGAACAGCGAGGACAAGCTGGTCGGCATCGTCACCTCCCGGGACATCCGCTTTGCCCCCCGCAAGGACTCCAAGATTGCCGACGTCATGACGCGCAAGGTCATCACCGCGCCGCGCGGCACGACGTTGAAGGAAGCGTTCGACATCATGATGACCAACCGGATCGGCAAGTTGCCGCTGGTCGAAAAAGACACGCTCGTGGGTCTCTACAGCTTTACGGACATCCAAACCCTGATCCGCAACGTCGAACCGCTGTATAACCGCGACGCCAAATATCGCCTGCGCGTCGGCGCGGCCGTAGGCCCGAGCGATCACGCCCGGGTCGAAGTGCTGGCCCAGAACGAAATCGACGTGATCATCGTGGACACCGCCCACGGCCATACCAAGGGCGTCGTCGAAATGACGAAATGGATCAAGCAGCACATGCCCGAGATCGACGTCATTGCCGGCAACATCGCCACGGCCGAAGCGGCCCTCGCCTTGCGCGATGCCGGCGCCGATGCCGTCAAGGTGGGCATTGGCCCCGGTTCGATTTGCACTACGCGCGTCGTGGCCGGCGTCGGCATCCCGCAAATCTCGGCCATTTACCAGTGCGCACGGGCTCTTGAAGACAGCATCCCCGTGGTAGCCGACGGCGGCATCCGCTTTTCGGGCGATGTGCCCAAGGCCATTGTGGCGGGCGCGAGCACGGTCATGATGGGCGGCGTACTGGCCGGCACCGACAACAGCCCCGGCGAAAAGATCATTTATCAGGGCCGGCAATATGTCACCTATCGCGGCATGGGCAGCCTGGGCGCGATGCAAACCGGCATGGGCAGCCGCGAGCGCTACGGACAAAGCGCCACCGCCGCCACCGAAGAACTGGTCCCGCAGGGAATCGAAGGACTCGTCCCCTATGCGGGCACGGTGAAGCAGGTGCTGACCCAATTCTGCGGCGGCCTCAAAGCCTCGCTGGGCTATTGCGGCTGCCGCAATCTCGAGGAACTCCGCAAGCGCGGGCGTTTTGTCCGGGTGACCGGAGCAGGCGTTTCGGAAGCTCATCCCCACGACATCAAGATCACCAAAGAAGCCCCGAATTATCGGCAGTGAGCGGAAAGATCGGAGGACTGAAGCGTTGGGATAGAAGTCCTGGCGATTCTATTTTCGATGCACTCAACGCTCCACCTCTATGCGATACAGGTACAGCTCGCCCGTAGCCGTCGCGTCCGTATACACGTTTAGAGGCGGAACGGCAGGGATGTTCATGCCCGCGCTATGGGTGAAACCCTCCGTCAGGTTCGTCGACCGCCGCAACGTGTAGAACCGGTTCGACGCGCTTTGCCACTGTACGACAAGTCCGCCGGCCGCCGCGAACGGCACGCCGGAGGGCTTCTCCATGCCGAGGAAAGAACTGCTGCTCACAGGATCGCTGCCGGCTCCATATTCGTCGGCGTCGGAGAAGCGGTCCAAATCGGCATCCGTGCCGACCGCGGCGTTCGTGAGGGTCGAGAAGTGCTGAAGTTCCCACAAATCCTGGATACCGTCCGTATCGATGTCGTCGGTCGTTTTGCTGAAACGTACGATTTGGAAACGGTCGGAAACCGTGTTCATGTGGTGGAGCAGCAGTACGGCAGGGTCGGACGCGGACGCCGTCGGATCGAGCGCGACGCTGACGGCGCCCGCGCCGGCGTAGACCGGCGAATTGGAGAGGCCGTAGCACGTGTCAACGGCCGGATGCGCGGCATTAAAAGAGATCCAGGGGGTCTCGTCCACATCCGGGTAATCCAGGGCGCGGGGGCCGTAGGTGGAAATTCTGTAGTTGAAGATCGGGTTGTTCGACGACAAGCCGAGCGCGGCGATGCGAACGGGCTTAATCATGACGCTGTTGTTGAACGGAACCGTGTCGCGTTGGTCGGCGGAAAAGACATTCAGGAAGGCGCCGCTGGAAATCACGCCGGAACTGGTCTGCCGGAGAATCGTCATGAACACATCGTCGTCATACGAAGGATCGTCGACGTTGGTCGCCACCAGGTTCCCGGCACTGCTGTTGATGAGATAGCAATCCGTTGACCCATTTCGATCGACGTCGATCCTGACGTCCAGGGCGGTCATAAAATCCAGCGGCGTGGTCCACGGCCCTGCAGTCGCGAATCCGAAGTAAACTGTGCCGTTCGTAAAATTTCCGATGGCCGCCGCGTCGCTGGCCGCGCCGACTGCGAGCAGATTGGCCGCGGCCAGTTCGGCGTCGAGGTGCTTGTTCGTGCCCGCGGCGCCCAGCGCGAACGCCGACACCAGCGGTTGCGGATGCGAGGAATCGCCCCGGGTCGGAATCGGCATGACCGTCCTGTTCGTGGCGCTCGGCAAACCGGCGTTCGCATAGGAGGCCGATAGGGATGACGCCGCGCGCACGGCGGCGTAATAGGGAAGATGCACCGCAACGGAGGCGTTGTAGAACCAGAGTTCGCCGCTGGCCTCGTACACCGATTGCCGTGCGCCGGTCGCGGCGTTGGTCGTCGTGAGATCGACCGTCCGGTCAAACATCGACGGATTCGCGGTTAGCCGCACCGTCACCACGGCCTCGCCGCTCCCCGGCACGCTCACGTTGCCGGGCTCGATCGTTACGGTCACGCCGTTTTCGTCCACCGTGTTGCTGACCGCGCAAGTCAAGTTTACCGTGAGGGTGCCGTAGTTGATCAAACGGACCGACCGCGTACCCGTCCACGCATTGGTCAGCTCCAAGGCGCCGAACGAGACCGAAACCGTCCCATTGGAATCGTTCGACATGGCGAGCAGCAATTGCGTCGCCGCCGGGTAGGCTTGAAGCCGTCCGGCGCCGACGCGCGATTCCGGATACGCGTTGGTATGGGCGTCGTACATGGGCGCCGCGGCATTCATCAGCGCGGCTTTGAGCTCTTCGACCGTCCACGTCGGATGCAGTTGCTTCAAAAGAGTCGCCGCGCCGGCCACGTGAGGCGCCGCCATCGAGGTGCCGGTGGTTCGAATGCCCTTGGAGCCGGAACCGGCTTTCGCGGATATGATTTCATAGCCCGGCGCGCTGATGTCCGGTTTGAGCCGATTGAAGGGCGAGGTCGGCCCGCGGGACGATGTGGCGTACAACTGGTCCGCCAGCTCCGGCTGAGGAATGCCGACATTGGCATCCAGGCGAACAACCAGATTCGAATTCACCTGCGTCTTCAACAGGTCGCCGTCTGCCCGTGAAATCATGACGCCGGGAATGGTTATGCCCGGAGCGGTTCCACTCATGGCCGTCGGCGGCGTATCCACGTTATTGACCATGATCACGGCCAGGGCGCCGGCGTTCTGGGCTTTCCAAACTTTATTCGTGAAAAGGCACCCGCCTCGGTCGATGAGGGCGATGTGGTTGCTCACCATTGCGGCGTTCAGCAGGGGGTCGCAGGCATTGGCCGGATCGGCATAGACCACCAGCCCGGCGACGGGACCGGATTCGAGCAGCGGTTTCGTGAACGTGCCCTCCGTCGCCGCGTACAAGCCGGTTATGGCAAGCGGGCCGGTCGCCTGGATCGCGCATCGAATGCTCCCGTTATCGATCGAGTTCGCAACCGTCACGGCGCGCTCCGCAACGCCGAGGGAGCCCACGACATAGAATAGGTTGCCGTTATTCATGGCCGACACGCAGCACACGCAGCCGAGATCCGACAGGGCGTTTATCGAAACGATATCGACCCGGTCGGTCGCGTTAACGCCAAACGGCGAGCCGATGGAAACGTTGACCACATCCAGACAATCGCTGAAATCCAGGTCGCCATCGGGATCGGCGGCCCATTCCAGGGCGTCTGGAACCAACGCAGTGCTGCCGCTGCGACCGAAGACTTTCAACGCCCACAACCGGGCGCGAGGCGCCACGCCGGGACCGATGCTGAACCGGGCCATGTCCAGACCGTCATAATAAGGTCCCGTGTACGCCGTATCGTTGGTGAGCACGCCGCCGCCGGCGGCGATCCCCGCCACATGCGTGCCATGTCCATACTCCGCGCAATCTATTGGATCGGGATCGGGCACAGGCCCATTGTAGCCGTCGTAGTCGTCGCCGGCAAAGTCGTATCCTCCGACCACCCTGAGCGTCGGAAAGGTGCCGGGCTCAACGATCAGGTGATTATTCACGGCATAGCTGTTCGTCGTGCCCGGGCCTCCGAAATCGGCATGCGTGTAGTCGATGCCGGTGTCGATAATGCCCAGGTCGACGTTGGCGCCGTCCGCCATCGTGAAAGCCGACGTCCACACAGTCATCGCCCCGACGAACGGCGCGCTGGTAGCCTTATTGGGCGCATACAGGATAACCGGCTCGACGCGGATCACGCCAGGCAAGCGGGCCAGCTCCTCCACTCTATCGGCGGGCACGCGCACGCGAATGGCGTTCACCAACCGCCGAAAGCGGCCGGTCTCCCTGGCGCCGAGGCCTTGAAGTTGGGACGCCAGAGCGGCCTGTTGACGGTCGATCTCGGCGGCGCGTGCGCGTGCCGCGACGACGACCTTCTTGTCGTGTGCGTTAGCCCTTCGTTCCCGAACAGCCGCTTGCGCAACGGAATCGCCTTCCAACACCACATAAACCCCAACTTCCCCATCGCGATTCAGCTCCCCCTTCGCGGCGACAAGGACCGCGAAGCACAGCACGGCAACCAAGAACCACAGGCGTGTAGTCATAGGGTCTCGCGGTATATTCGACTCAGGATAAAATCATAGTACCTCGCCATTGTGTTTTGATTTAGGCTGTTCTTGTTGCCATCTTGCTCCCGTTCAGCCTCCGTGAGCCAGCGGGGCTGACGTTACTTGATCTCTGGACATCCAGTATTCAGCGATACGGGCGGTCGCCCATTTGCGTGCACTATCCAGGCGCGACGGACTAGAAATCTGGCTCTTGCAATAATCGTTGACGCAGAAATCGTCGATCGCGCTGAGGCCAACTTTTGAACCGTCTTTCCAAACATCGCCCCAAAGGACATACTGCTTTCCCGCTTCGACCTGAACGGCGAATTCGATCTGTTTTGTGACCGAATACCAGGGATTTCCTGAAGTCGTGCGAGGACTTCCGTCGATCGTAACGAGCATCGTATGCTTCCCTGGCGACAGCTCGAAGAATTCTATTCGCTGCAGATCCATATAACTTCGATAATCGTTCCCGCCGGCCATCCCAGGAAATTCATCGTGATCTATCCGGAACACCCGCACGATCGTCGATAGAGGAACGCCGGTCTTCACGATCAATGCGACTTCCTCGGGATTCTTTAGCGGCACCCCCCCCGACCGGTAAGCAAAAGAATTTCGTACGGGTGTAGCACATCCGGCCACCAGAAACAGGCCCAGGCACAAAGATATCGGACTAAACTTGAAGTTCATGAAGACCCCCTTATTATTGTTATGATGCGCCATTGAAAACTCTAGCGAGCGTCGGCTCGCGTTGCAGAGCCAGCCTGCAACAAAATGCCCATGCGTTTGATATAGTGCGGTCATCGCCCGACACGAATCCGGAAAAAACCCCAGCCATTGGTGAGCGGGTCGAATCCGCAGGTCACGTTGCAATCGGTGGGAGGAGTGTTGGTGAACAGCGTCACCCACTGGGTAGCGCCGGCTTGAACGCCCTCGAGGTACTGGGTCGATTCGACCCCTCCGGCCCAGCTCACGGTCCACGCGCCGTCCGAGCGCAGCCAGTTCGTCAAATTGAGGTACGAGTACGGATCTTCCGGATCGGTGTCCGCCGAGTACTCTGAGAAACTGTTCACGCCGTCGCCATCCCAGTCCTTCGTCCCGTCGAACGGGTTGTTCCGGCTCTGCGTGAAGCACGCATCTTCCCAGGCGTTCGGGATGCCGTCGCCATCGGTGTCGGCCTTGGCATCCACGTAACCGGTGTTCGATGGCGCGTTCGCCCAAGTGGCCCACGCGAACAGCATAGGTTCCGTTTCAGAGGGGCGGACGATGGCCAAATTGGTTGCCGTTATGCATTCGCCCTCGTCCAGTTCCAGATCAAGGTCGCCAATATACGGCAGTTGCGCGAGAGCCTGATCTGAGACGTCGACATAGTCGCGTCCGTCCGGAAGCTGGCCGTCCGGCTCCTCCATATAGACGCCCGAAACCGGTTCTACTCCGAGCCGGAACGGCGGACCGAGCGTTCGGGCCGATGCACAGAGCCGGACATTCGCGAGCCAGTGGTCTGCGGGTCCGTTCGGCGTCCAGCCGTCGAACTCCAATTGCGAATGAGCGGTCATGTCCATCAGGGGATCGACGAAGACGGCCTCCACCGTTACCGTGCCCATGGGGCAGAGATGGAAAGGAATGCTTCCGCCCGCCGGGCTGCCGTTAGTGAGCCAGTGAGAGAAGACACGCCCGGTGTTTGCTGACGGCAAGAGATCGAAGCGATACTGCTCGCGCTTCCAGCCGGAGGTCTCGCACACCGACCCGCCGCTGGACAGGATTTCGACGTAGTGCTCGGGCCGCCACTTCCACGTGAGCTCGACGCGATCGACCGCACGAAAACTCACGCTGGCCGATTCGTATTCGTATTCCGAGCCCGCGATTGACGCGCTATAGCCGATGCAGGCATAGCGTGTTCCATTCGCCTCGTCCGCCGGCGTCGACACTCCGTTCGACTGAACCGAGCCCCATACAACGGTGCTGACGCCGTAAGGCGCCGGTTGCGGCAGGCCATGCGGCCAGGGATCGCCGGCGACGACGACTTGCGCCTCGCGCGGCGTCATAAGCACAGTGTACGCATCGTGCAGCACGGGTACGGCGTGAAATGCTTCGCGCACGGCCTGATCCATCGCCGGGTCGGTCAGGGCCCACCCCTCGGCTTGCAGAGCCAGATTCCACGAGCCTTGCAAGTAGTTGATTGCCTCGAACACGCCCGTGGTCGGATTGACAGCGAGCGATTCCACGTTGTTCAACGGGCTCCACAGTCGGAGCGCTTTCAAGCGCGCCCACATTTGAGTACAAGCCTCGGGGCGCACGGCGGCCGCAAGCGCAGCATAATGCGGGGTCACAACTCTGTGCCCGCCGTCCTCGAGTTCGAAGACGGTTCCGCCCAAGCCATACGCAATGTATGCATCGCACTCCGGACTCTCCGCGGCCGACAAGCCAAACAGACCGAGTTGCGCCAGGTTCGTGTTGAGATGCGCGGAGTTCGTATACCAACCGATCTGCGCGTCGCATTCTTCCCGGCGCACGTCGATCCATACGTTGCCCCAGCGGTCGACGCCCTCCGGCATGATCGGATACGGGGCGTGAGTGATAAAGCCCGACCCGTTGCGCGAGGGGGGCCAGACATACGTGTTCGTGGTAAGGATGCCGTCGCCGGCGAGGGCCGCGAGGAAGACGCCAAAGGTTTCCGTCCCGAAGCCGGCCCAACTGCCGCGCAGCATCTGCCCGTTATGGTCGTAGCCCATGCGGAAGTATCCGGAGGACGTGAGCATGGCGTTCCAATCGATCTCTTCGAGAATGCCGAGCGCATCGGGAAGCTGGTGCTGTGGATCGCCGATCAGTTGCAGCGCGACCATCAGATCGAGCGCCGCGTACGCCGTATCCCCCGACGCCCATTCCGTATCCTGGCAGCGAGTCGTTCCCCCATTCGCCGTGAAATGCGCCAGCACGCGGTTCACGCCCGGCGGGCCGCGAGGTACGACATGAACGAGGGCGTCCGCGATTTTTGTAATCATATTGGTCGCGGACGCCCCATCCACAAGACCGGCCTTCATCGCCAGGCCCAGGAGCTTGGCGAATTTCGCGGTCGCCGTGACGTTTTCCATCTGGTTCTTCCGCCAATAGCTGCCGTCCGAGACCATTCCGCTCGCCGCGTCGTAGTTGTTCAGCAGCATCGCGAGCGACACCAGGAAGGCTTCCCGCGGAAGCGGCAGGTCCGGCATGTCCACCCGCAACTCGACGCTGTCGATGTCAATGCGGTCGCCGGCCATGCCGTTGTCCAGGACCCAGGCGATGACGCCGATCGAGCCGAGCGAGACGGGGTTGATGTCCCACGAGAATTTCTTCGGAAAGGGGCCATTCGTAAGCGCCGTACGCCCGGTCCATTCGTAACTTGTTCGCAATACTTCGGCGCCGGCGGGCGTGAAACCCTTCAGCTCTGCGCGCAGCTTCAAGTCGGTCCGCCCGGCCGGCGAAACAAGAGCTTTCGCAACCATATCGAGTCCAACAAGCCGGGGCTGATACGCTGCGCGGATCGCGGGATGGAAGAGAGCCAGAGGATTGTACGACGGTTTATCGTGACTGGAGTGACCGATGGCATACCACCAGCCGAGGTACCCGTTGTTCTGATTGATCTGACAGCCGTACGAAGAATCGTCGGCCTGCCAGAAATTGGCGGTCCCGAAGCTTCCGCGTGTGCCCCCAATGTCGTCGAACTGCCAGGCCGGCGGCAACAGACGCGTATGATGATCGACAACGGATGTGCAAATCGTCCCTTCCGCGCCAGGAATGAACAGATACGCGACTAGAGCCGTAGCGGCTATTTTTGATGCTAAATGCAAGCTTACCCCCTCCCTCCTAGTAAACGCTTACTCTAAATGAAACGTCCAGGCAGGTAAAGTTTAGAATGAAGGCCAAAAACACGGACCCATGCAGCACGGTCTTTATTCGTTAGAACTGAATCCGCAAGCCCATCAACCCGGCGTCGCCCGCCAGCTCGACGGTGGGAGTGTCTTTTGCAGCAGCGGCCCGGAGGGCTTTCATGCCGGGCAAGGCTTGAGTATCGACTTTTATGGCATTGACCGTGGCTTCGTCCGGCTTAGTCTTGGAAAAATAATCCACATCGGACGCGATGCCGATGATGACGAGCACGCCCAGCACCACCACCAAAAGACCGACCGTTATGGCCGCCCCTTCCGAGCTGTTGTCCGCGCGGCAAGGCGTCGGATGGAAAAACAACACGCACGCCACGATTAACAAACCGCCGATCGATCGCTTCAAAGACTTGTTCATTTTTTACTCTCCGCTGGATGTTGTTGAATGCCCCGTTTTGGTCCTTGTTAGAATGCCCCGAAAAAGATGCTGGAGAACGTGGTGATCGGCATGGCCTCGCGAATGTCGTCGATGGCCGCGCGGGCTTCGTTTAGCAATCCCTTGGCATCTTTATACAATTCGTCGTCCATCATGATCTTGCCCAGCGTGCCCTCCCCTTTTTCCATGGTGGCCGTAATCTTCCTGATGGAAGCCGCCGCATCGGCCAAGTCCTTGTAGAGCGTGTCGTCCGGAGACATCAACTTGCCCAGCGTGCCCTTCCCTGCCGCCAGGTCCTGGCTCATGGTTTTCAGGTTGGCCGTGATCTGCTCCAAATCGTTGTACACTTTGTCGTCCATCAGCAGCTTGCCCAGGGTGCCTTTGCCGTCGCCCAACTGGCTGGTCACTTCCTTCAAGTTGCTCATGATGATCTTGAGATTGCTGAGGACCTCCCCTTCGTCCAAGGCCTTGCGGATATCCTTGATGGTCTGCGTCGCCTCGGTCACCAGATCGGCCGGCGGCACGCCCCGGAGGGATTCTCCCGTGGTCAACATGGGCGCCGAAAGCGAGCCGATATTAATATTCAAGTATTTGCCGCCCAGCACCGAGGTGGGCAGGATTTCGACGCGATAATCCTGATGCAAGACGACCGGCTCCTCCAGCACGGCATGCACCTTCACGCCGTCCGGCTTAACCTCCAAATTCTTGATCCGTCCGATCACGACCCCGCGCAAATAGACGTTGTCCCCCTCCCTCAGGCCCATTACGTTTTCGAACAAGACATCGACCGGATAGGTCTTCTTGAAAAAATTCTGGCGGCTCAGCACGATGGTAAACAGCCCCAGCGCGAGCAGCACCATAAACATAAAGGCGCCGACCGTCACTTCCATGGAGGTATCCGCAAAACGACTCTTTTTCATTTCTGATCCACCTTTTCCCACGAGCCCCGTTTCGTAATATACTGGGCATCGAGAAAGCTTCTGACAATTTCGTTTTTCGATTCGATAAATTGGGCCGGCGGGGCGATTTCGATCATCTTGCCCTCGTGCAGCATGGCGATCCGCGTGGCGATGGCCAGGGCGCTGTGCAAATCGTGGGTCACGACCACGCTGGTGACGCCCAACTGCCGCCGCAGGCTGTCGATCAGGTTGTCGATGGTGCGGGAGGTCACGGGATCGAGCCCCGAGGTCGGTTCGTCGTACAGGATGATCTCCGGCTTCGTCACAATGGCCCGGGCCAGGCCGACGCGCTTGCGCATGCCGCCGGACAAACTGGACGGATAGATCTCGTTGATGTCCTTCAAATTCACTTGCTGGAGCTTCTCGTTGACCATCTGATCGATGGCGGCCTCGTCCGTGATGGCCTCTCGTTCGCGCAACGGCAGAGCCACATTTTCCTTCACGTTGAGCCACTCCAACAAGGCTGCGCTCTGAAACAGCACGCCGAAGCGCGCGCGAATCCGTTCCAAGTCGGGTCCGTTGGCCTCGCTAATCACATCGTCGCCGATCCAGACCCGTCCCGAATCGGGCGTCAGCAGGCGGACCATGTGCTTAAGCGAAACGCTCTTGCCGGCGCCGGAGGTGCCGACGATCACGAAGGTCTCGTTATCCTCGATTTCCAGGTCGACGTTATCCAGCACGACCTTGCGGCCGAACTTTTTGGTTACTTTTTCGAAGCGGATCATGCGTAAAACACCCGGGTAATCATGTAGCCCACCACCAGAATCGTCAGGAACGAAATAATCACGGTCCGCCGGGTCGCCTGTCCGACGCCTACCGCGCCTTCCTTGGTCGAAAAGCCCTGATGGCAGGCCACGGTAACAATGATGAAGCCGAACAGCATGGCCTTGAACAAGCCGACGTACAAATCCTTGTTATGGGCATATTGGGCCGCGTTATCGAAGTACGCGGTAAAGGAAACGCCCAGTTGCGTCAGCCCCACGATCGCCCCGCCGATGATCCCGAGAATGTTCGTATAAATCGTCAGCAGCGGCATCATGATCACCAGGGCCACGAGCCGGGGCATGACCAGAAAACGCAGGGGGTTGATGGACATCACTTCCAGCGCGGCGATTTCCTCGGAGACGACCATGGTGCCCATTTGGGCGGCGATGGCCGAGCCCACGCTGGCGGCAATGATCAAGCCGGTCATGAAGGGCCCCATTTCGCGCAGCAGGACGACGGTCACGGCCGTGCCGATATTGACCTCCTGCCCGAAACGGCGCAGTTCCAGGCCCGTCTGGAGCGCCAGGATCATGCCGGTAAACATGGCGACTACGGTGATCACGCCCAGGCTCTTGATGCCCGTGACGAACATCTGATACAGCACTTCGTCCCGATTGCGCCGGGAGAACATGTACCGCACCTGGGCAATGGCTCCGAAAAGCATCACCAGCGCGCGCCCCGAGTTCCGGCAGATCAACAAGATCCGCCGGCCTAATTCGGCGAAAAAATTGACCGGCGGATCGAAAAATTCTGGTTCCCGAGTGATTATGGCGCCGTCTCCTTTAACTTGAATCGCATGAAATATAGCACGCGCAAAGACCGTTGTTTACCCTGCCGCTCGTATCCAATCAAGCCCTTAAGCAGATTCCACTCGCGACGCGGCGCGGCTCCGTCGTCCTCCCGCTCCCAGGAATACAGGGGGAACACAGAGGTATAGCAATAGTTCGTATCGCGCCGTTCGCGGCGATAAAGCCCCCAGAGGAGTTCGTCCTCCGAACGTTGCGGCGTGGAGACATGCGTGAAGAACGTCCAGAGCGGCGACCAACTGCGCTCGATGGGGCCCGTATTTTTCAACGGCCAGAGCTCCAGGAAGCGAAACCGGCGCACGTCGCCCTCGCGGCGATACGACGCCAGCGGCCAGATCATCGTGTAACGCCCCGAAGGCGCGTTGGTCTTTACCGGCGTATACTTTTCGCCCATGTAAAACGGCAACACGACCAGGCGATGCTTAGTCACGCTCGGCCGCTCGGTGCGCTGATACCGGGCAATCGGCCAGAGGTAGAACGAATTGTAGATCGTCCCGAACGAACGATATCCCCATATGGGAAAAAGCATCAACTGATTGACCTGGCCGGTCGACCAGCGGATGAAAGGCCAAGGGGCATGGAGCAACGTGCCCTCCTTGCCCTTCGAATACCGGAAAAACGGCGGCACGACATACCACGACTGCGCCAGCTCCGTGTTTACCCGACCCCAAAGCGGAAACACCATGTACCCATGCCCGGCCATGCCCTTCCGATATTCCGTGGCCCAGGTGTAGAACGGCCATAAGATGTATCCGCGTTCGTTTTCACCGCGATATTTAGAGTGACCCCATACAGGAAACACGCGCCGCTTTTCAATGCCGCCGCCGGAGGTCTTCGAAAAGATGGGCCACAGCACCGTGCGCGTCGTCGACTTCATTTTCTGGCTCTTCACCCACAACGGAAACAGGGCAAAATCGATCTGATCGAACGTCATGAAATCCTGTATCTGCCCGCCGATCGGGAAAACAGCGAAGTACCCATTGGTTTTCGCGTCGCGGCCCTGAAAATAAAAAGGAACGGACCATAGGTGATATTTGGCCAGTGGATTTTTGACATCCGAGTCCCGGTAATAAGTCAGCAAAAGCCGCAAGTTGTATTCATCCACCCGCTGCCAGGAATCGGCTAAAGGCCAGATGTACTCGCGCTTTTTGGTCTTATTGGCCGGGTCTGCCGAAGCGCTGAACAAGGGCCGCACGGCCTGCAGCGTTTTCCCGTCGGGCGACGTTGCCCGCTCATAAAAAGGACCCAAAATCCGCGTGCGGGTGTTTCCATCGATATCCACCCACCGCCCCCCGAGAAAGCCGGCATCGAAAATGACTCGGTTGGCGACCACTGCCTGCACGGGCCGACAAAACGCGGCCAACAGGAGCAGCAACAACAACCATTTCATTTTTTTCATAAACACCCCGAAAGGCGGGAACTCTAAAGAAAAGGGCGTTAGAATGAAAGAAAATGCGTTTTCCTCGACATAAAAACTGCCTAACCGACAAAAACCCGACGTTTTTAGCTGTTTTTCTTCATGAATTCAGGGGTAATGGGACAGGCTCTAAAATACAAAGAAACAGACAAACCATTCCGTTTCTATTGATGAAAAGCGCCCGGCTCTGTATTATCCACTTTTACGCGACTTTATTGACGCCCCGGTAGCTCAGTTGGACAGAGCGGCGGTTTCCTAAACCGTAGGTCGGAGGTTCAAGTCCTCTCCGGGGTGCCAGAAAATCTTTAAAAACGGAGCGTGACGGAGATGATTCGTTTATCGCCGAAGTTCGTCGTTCTGCTGTGTTCCTCAATCCCCTTCGCCTTCACACCAGGTTGTTTCACCGTTAAAGCCCCGACTTCGTCTCACGATCCCTGGGAACCCCCAGCAAAAAGCGTTGCCGCAAGAGATACCGCGCCCATGAAGGTCAACGCCGAAAAACCGTTGGCGTTGGGCGAGTTGCTCGATCTGGCCTACGAAAACAATCCTTCGTTGCGCGAAAATTGGCAAAATGCCCGGTCTGCCGAGTTTCTAACGCGCCAGGCCCAGGCTCAATATTATCCCCAGGCGGATGGCTCTCTCAGCGCCTCGTTCAATCAGACGGATGCGAACATGACCGAGGGCAACATGAAGGATACCCTGCTCACGCCGAAAGCCGCCCTGACCTGGCTGCTGCTGGATTTGGGCGGGCGAGCGGCCACCATCGAGAAGGCCAACTTCAGCACTCTGGCCGCCAATTATCTGTTCAATAAAGCCTTTCTGGATGTGCGCCTGGCCGTGGAACAAGCGTATTACGGGCTCTACAGCGCACAAGCCAGCGTTACCGCGGCGGAAATCAGCCTGGAAAACAGCCGGACCAATTTGGACGCGGCGGAAAAGAAATTCGAGGCGGGGCTGGTGACTCATTTGGAAGTGCTGCAAGCTCAGGCCAATCAGGATGAAGCGATCTACTCGCTCGACAGCGCCCACGGCGACGTCCAGGACGCGCTCGCCGCGCTGGCCAAGGCCGTGGGGGTTTCTGCCGATACGCCCTTGCCCATCGTCGCGCCGGACGAGACGCCGGTGACCATGAACACCAACGACATCGGCGCGCTGATCGCCGAAGCGCTCGCCCAACGTCCCGATATCGCCGCGCAACGCGCGGGCGTGAGCGCCCGGGAAGCGGCCGTACGCGCCGCTCGTTCGGACCTTTGGCCGACCCTGAATGCCGGCGCTTCCGCCCAGGCGAATCGCCACAATTACTCCGAAACCGGCTCCACGCTCAACGACAACGATTACACCGCCATAGCGTATCTGGCCCTGCAATGGAATTTCTTCGACGGCTTTCAGCGTCTCAATAAACGGCGCGCCGCCGAAGCAGACCTAGAAGCCGAGCGCGCCAAGCTGAGCGCCGTGGAAATCAACGCCTCCAGCGAGGTCTGGACCCGCTATTACGGCTTGCAGACCGCCTTGAAGAAACAGCAGTCGGCCCAAGCCTTGCTGGCCAGCAGCGAAGCTTCCTATCAATTGGCGCTGGAAGCTTATAACGCCGGACTGAAAAGTCTTTTGGATCTGCTCCAGGCGCAAAACACGCTCGCCGGCGCCCGCTACAAGCTGATTGGCGCCCGCAAAGACCTGTTGCTGGCCCGGGCAGGCCTGCTGAACGCCTTGGGCGTGTTGTTTTCAGACGACCGGAATGCCTTATAAACGAAGGAGCCATCATGAATCAAAATTGCATCCGCTTGCCGCACCCACCCCTCCGCAGCATCCTCGCCTATGCCGGACAGCTCCTGCTGGCGCTGGGAATTCTCTCCACCGGCAGTTGCGCCAAGAAGGAACCCGAACAAACAGCCCGCCCCCCCACCCTCGTTCAGGTGGAATTGGCCATCCAAAAAGATGTGCCTTTGTATATCGACGCCTTCGGCCAATTGACGGCGCCCAACAATGTGGATATTGTCCCGCAAGCCTCCGGCAAGTTGCAGGAAGCCTCCTTTGTGGAAGGTCAGGCGGTGGAGCCGGGAGATATTCTTTTCCAGATCGATCCCGCGGAATACCAGGCGGCGCTTGAGAAAAACCAAGCTGCCCTCCTGGCCGATCAGGCCGATCACACTCAAAAGCAAGGCACCCTGGAACGCAACCGCAAGTTGTACGAACAGAAGCTGGTTTCCCAGGAAGCGTTCAACGGCTATCAAGCCGATGTGGATATGGCCGCGGCCCGGATCAAGCAGGACGAAGCCAACATTCTCAACGCGGAGATCGAACTGGGCTATTGCACGATTCGCTCCCCGATCAAAGGCATTACCGGGAAACGACTGGTGGACCCCGGCAATATTGTAGCCGCGAACAACACCAAGCTGGTCAATATCCGCACTACCGATCCCCTCCTGGTGGATTTCACCGTTCCCGAAAAGTATCTCTCCACCATCCGGGCGGCTCATGCCAAGGGCACCCTGGACATCAACTTCGTGCCGGAACGGGATGTGGACCCCATCATCCAGGAAGCGTTGAAGAAAGATGAGGCCGATCACAAGAACCTGATTCAACAGTTCATGCAAGCCACGTACGACGGGAAGCTGGTCTTCATCGACAATACGGTCAACAACGACACCGGCACCATCGCCCTCCGGGCTCAGGCCGACAACAAAGACGGCGCGCTGTGGCCCGGGCAGTTCGTGATTCTCGGACTCGTCGTGGAAACGGTCAAGGAGGCCGTGATTGTCCCCGGCGCCGCGGTGCTCTACGGAAAACAAGGTCCTTACGCCTATGTAGTCGGAGACGATAACAAGGCGCAGTTGAGGCTGCTCACCGTAGGCCCCGATTGGATGGGCTACCTGTTGATCAAGGCAGGCATCAAGGCCGGCGAAAAAGTGGTGACGACGGGACAACTCGCGCTCTACCCTGGAGCGACGGTCATGATTCTTCCGACGCAAGCCCAACAGGCGCAAGCCCAGCAGGCTAAACCATCGGCCGCCGTCGCGACGGAAGCTCAAGCGAAACCCTAGATCCACACGAAGCCTGGAACCGCATCATGAATATTTCAGATCGCTTTATCGACAAGCCGATCATGACTACGCTGGTCATGGTGGTTATCATCGCCTTTGGCGTCGTGTCCTATACGAAGCTGCCGATCAGCAGCCTGCCTTCGGTGGATTATCCGGTCCTGCAAATCACGGCCTACTACCCCGGCGCCAGCCCGGCCACCATGGCCTCGACCGTTGCCTCGCCGCTCGAATCCGAATGCATGCAAATCAACGGGCTGGAATCGATCATATCCGACAACGAGTCGGCCCAAACCACCATCACGCTGACTTTCTCGCTGAACCGTCCGGTGGACCTGGTCGCCCCGGACGTGCAGGCCGCCATCTCCAGGGCTCAGAACAATCTGCCTTCGGATCTCCCTTCCCCGCCCACGTATTCCAAGAACAACCCCTCCGACAAACCCATTCTCTTTTTGAACGTCAGTTCCGACACGATGAATCCCGGCGACTTGTACGATTACGCCAATCGCTACATCGCCAAACGCATCAACATGATCGAAGGCGTTTCCAAGGTCGACATTTACGGCTCCAAAACGGCCATCCGGATCAAGATCTATCCCGAGAAGCTGGCATCGTTCCAATTGGGCTTGGACGAAATCGCCGCGGTCCTGAAGACCGGGACGGCGTCCATTCCCGGCGGCCAGTTGAACGGAGACTACCGGGCCTTTTCCATCGAGCCGCAAGGCCAACTCTTGAAGGCCAAGGACTACGGCCAACTGATCGTGGCGTACCGCAACGGGCGCCCTATCCGACTCTCCGACGTCGCCGCCTGCGTGGACAGCGTGAACAACGAATGGGTCGACATTCGATACGGAGACACGGCCAACGGCAAGGTGCTGCCCAAATGCGTGTTCATGGCCATTTCCCGCGTGGCCGGCGCCAATACCGTGGCCTTGAGCCAGAGAATTCAGGATACGCTGGACGGCATCCGGAAACAGATTCCCGCTTCCATCGCCCTGGATGTCTTTTATGACGGCGCGGAACCGATCAAAGAGTCCATTTCGGACGTGGAACAAACCATCGTGATCGCCATCGCGCTCGTGGTCATCATTATCTTTCTGTTCCTGGGGCGCATCCGCGAAACGCTCATCCCGAGCATCACGCTGCCCATCGCCATCCTGGCTACGTTCATCATCATGCTCGCCAGCAACTTCAGCCTCGACATCCTTTCGCTGATGGCTCTGGTGCTGTCCGTCGGGTTCCTGGTAGACGACGCCATTGTGGTGCTGGAAAACACGGTGCGCCACATCGAAGCCGGTCTGCCGCCCATTCAGGCGGCCAAAAAGAGCATGGGCGAAATCAGCACCACGGTCATCTCGACCAGCGTGGCGCTGGTCATCGTGTTCGTGCCGCTGGTTTTCATGGGCGGCGTCGTCGGGCGCAACTTCAAGGAGTTTGCGCTGACGGTGATTTACGCCATCGTCGCTTCCACCCTGCTGGCGCTTACGCTCACGCCCATGATGTGCTCGCGCATCTTGAAGGCGGAGGGCGGCAAGCATAAAACCCGGATACAGGAAGTCATCGACCGGGTCATCGGCGGCCTGATCGAATCGTATGGACGCATGCTGCATTGGACCTTGCGCCATAAAATTATTTCCCTGTTAATCTGGGCCGCCTGCATCGCCGGCACCCTGGGCTTGTTCATGATCCTGCCCAAATCGTTTCTGCCTCCGGGCGACAGCGGCCTGGTCATGGGCATGATGGTGATGCCTCAAGGCGTGACCACCGAACAAATGGCCGCCTACGAACGGCAGGTCAGCGCGGTGCTTTTGCAGCATCCGGCCATGGAAAAGGTGCTGACCGTGATCGGGTTCAACAGCGGCGCGGATCAAAGCCAGGGCTACGTCTATGCAAAACTCAAACCCGCGCACGACCGCCCCTCGATCGACGACGCCATCGACGACATGCAGAAAAAACTCTACCCGATCCCCAACGGCATGACCTTCCTAATGGCCATGCCGGTCCTGAAGCTTAGCGCCGGCGGCGAAGCCACCGCCATGGGGAGCAAATATTCCTACACCCTGCGCGGCAACGATCGGGATCAGCTTTATTCCGTGGCCGCAAAGCTGGAGCAGAAAATGAGAACGCTGCCGGGCTTCATCGGCATCCAATCCAGCGTAAAGCTCAACCTGCCCCAACTGGATATCCATCTCTATCGCGATAGGGCCTCCACGCTGGGGCTCACCGCCAAGGACATCGAATACGCCCTGGCGCTGGCTTATGCCGGCGGACGCGTAACGACCTATCACACGGATAACGACCAATACGACGTGGTCGCGCAATTGGACGATGCAAAATCAAAACTGCCCGCGGACCTTTCCAGCATTTATATGAGGTCCTCTCTGACCGGCAAGCTCGTTCCCCTCAGCAGCGTCGCCGACTGGATTCAGGACGTCGGACCGGTCGCCGTGCCCCACTCCCAACAGATGGATTCGGCGACGCTTTCCTTCAGCCTGGCCCCCGACATGCCGCTCGGCAATGCCACCAAGGCGTTGACCGAGGCCGCCCGCGCGATCCTGCCGCCTGAGATCAGCGGCGCGCTGCAAGGCGAGGCCCAGGAATTCGAGGAAGCCGTCAGCAGCCTGGCTTTCCTGATGCTCGTGGCCATTTTCCTCATGTACATTGTGCTGGGCATTCTGTACGAAAGCTATATCCACCCGTTTACCGTGCTGACCACCCTGCCCGTGGCGGCCTTCGGCGGACTGGGCGCCCTGGTGCTTTTCCACCAGGAACTGTCCCTCTACGCCTACATCGGAATTTTCATGCTGCTGGGCATCATCGCCAAAAACGGCATCATGATGGTGGACTTCGCCATCCAGGAAAAGGAAGCCGGCAAAAACAGTTTCGACGCCATCTACAACGCCTGCTTGATCCGATTCCGCCCGATCTTGATGACCGGCATCTCCTCCATCATGGGCGCCATGCCCATTGCGGTGGGCTATGGAGCGGACGGAGCTTCCCGCATTCCCCTGGGGTTGATCATCGTGGGAGGGCTCGCCTTCGCACAGATCATCACCTTGTTCGTCACGCCCGGCATTTTCCTTTACATGGATGTGGTCCAGAAAAGATTTGCCTCCCACGAAACATAGGAAGCGCCGGAGCTATTCCCTTGTCGCGCGGATGCGGTAGAAGCCGCCGGTCTGCGCGCCCTCCAGGAGGGCGGTGTTGGTCGTTAAAGTGGGCGGTCGGTTGGTGGACAGGATCGACCAATCGGGCGCCCACAAGCTGCCGGCCCATTCCAGGTATTGAACCGAGGCGGTTCCGCCGCACCAACTGACCTGTTCCGCATCGAACCTTTGCATGCGAAGATAGGCTGTGCCGTCGATGGGACTGGTATCGCCTAAATACTCCATCCACGTCGGCATGCCGTCCCCATCGACATCGTTGGCGGAGGCCGCCTCGAAATTGTTCGTGATGCCAAACTGCGCCATCCACCATTCGGGCGTTAGATGATTCGTTGTGCGGTTGGCCAGAAAATGCGCCCATAGGCTTCGCGGGGCGGCCATGCTCACGGCCAGCGGATTGGCCGTTTCCTGTCCAGGAGGGACATCCCCCGTCCAATCGGAAAACCGATAATACGGCGATGCGGAGGCCGTCAGGGTTAGCGAAGTTCCCGACGCATGCCAGCCCGAGGACGGAGCCGCCGTGCCCTGCGCATCGTGGGCAACGAACAAGAAATAGTTGGTCAGCCATAACCAGGTCAACCGGGCATGATTTGTCACGGTCATGACCAGAGAGGTTGACGCGCCTTCCGCTGGACTGTGCCCCGGCATGCTCCAGCCTGAACAAACATACTGAGTCCATCCACAGGTGTCCGGACTGCTCACCCTATTGGTCAGCCGCGTGTCTTCCACGAAGACATAAGAACCCGTGCTCAACTCCGCCGTTCCATACGCGGAAACGACCGTCACGGTATACAGCCCATACACGCGAAATAGATTCGTCGCCTCCGGCGCGGCCATCCAATTGGCGTTGCCTTCCTGCGCCGCCATCACGCAAACCATGCCCAGACCGGTAAACCACAGATTCGTTCCCTCGTCCAGTTGAGCCGGCCCCGACTGAACCGCCAACACCACGGGCAACAGCGAATCGGCGGAGGCGCTCAAGCCCAACACATTGGTCAAAACCTGGTTTTCGATCGGCGTCATCGAGATGCTTTGCGCGGCGCGCTGCACCGTCAAGGTTCCCGCAGTCCACCCTTGATAAACAGCATCCACGACGGAACCCGTGACCCCATAGGCGCCCGCATTGGTCGGAGCCCAACCCTGCCCGTCATAAGTCAGCTCAACCGCAAGACCGGAGGGGTCCGTGGTCGCCGTCACAAGCCGCGCGGCGCCATTATATATTTGCGATAGGCCGGCAAGATAAACGTGGGCCGCCGGAGCTTCATATCGAAACGCATTGGTTTTGACCGTCTCGCCAAAGCTGCTCGAATAGATGCGGACATCGCCCTCGCCGACGGGTCCCGCCGCGGTTTGCACAACCACTTGAGTCGAGCACTGGCTGACAATGGCCGCCACGGGAACCCCTGCCAAGGTCACATTGGTGATGTCTCCTCCGCCCAGATCGCGGCCGGTGATGCGAACTTGCGCGCCGCCCAGAGCCGATCCGTTGGAAGGCGCCACGCCATAGTCATGATGAACCCAGGCCGGCGCCCATTTGGCGACATAATTGACGGGAACGGCTCCGGAATTCGTGAAATATCCGCCGGCATAAAGGGCGCCGTCCCGGCCAAAGAAAAGAGAAAAGACGTTTGGAGATCCATTTTTTTGCAGCCCGGCGCCCAAGTTGGTCCACGTCAGCCCATCCCATCTGGCCACGCCCGAGGCCCCCACCCTCCCTGCATTTGTGAAATTTCCACCTGCGTACAAAAAGCCGTTCGAATCCAATGCGAGCGAATAGACCTGTCCGTTCAAACCGCCGTCGAGGTTGTGCCATTGGCTTCCGTCCCATTTGGCCACGCGATCGGACAGCACGCCGCCGGCGCTGCCGAAAGCCCCTCCAACATAGACCTCCCCATTCGTGTCCACCGTCAGGGCCGTAGCCCCGTTATTCAAGCCGCTCCCCAGATTGGTCCAGGACTCCCCATTCCATTTTGCAATGTACACGGCCGTCGTCCCTCCCGCCAGGGTGAACAGACCACCTGCATATAGCCATCCGTTTTTCTGGTCAAAGAACAACGCATTCACATCGCCGCCCGACACGCCAAGGCCCAGATTAGTCCACGCAGAACCCGTCCACCGCGCAACATTTTTACAGGCGGCGCCCCCCGAGTTGGTGAACGAACCCCCTGCATACAAATCCCCATTCGACCCCAGGGCCAGTGTATTGACCGTGGCCGCCGAGTATCCAAGTCCACTGCCCATGTTGGACCAGACGCTCCCATTCCACTGTGCGACGCGAAGGGCCGATGTTCCCGACATGGAGGAAAACGGACCGCCGACATATAAAAGGCCATTGGTGTTCAAGATCATGGATTTGACTGCATTATTGGCGCCGCCTCCCATGTTCGTCCACGTCAGGCCATTCCATGCGGCGATGTAATTGGCCGGACGACTGCCTGCAAGGGTGAACCCCCCGCCCGCATACAGACCGCCGTCGGCATCCTCGTGAACGCTGTTTACCGTAGAATTCAAACCATTAGAGAGCGCCGTCCAAACCATCTCTCCATAGGCCGTTCCGCCTATTTGCCCGGTGGAGTTGAAGCGGTAGGCATTTCGCAACAGGACGTCGCCAAGACCCGTGGATTGCACCAGGATGTCCACCGCACCAGGTTCATGGGCCGGCAGACCGATCTTCAACCAGCAAGCGCCCTGGCCTTCTATCGTCGCCGCAATCCCTCCAACCAATACGTTGGTAATATCGGTCCCCAGACCCAATGTATAGTTGGTGATCAGGAGACTATGGCCCCCAACCGTCGCACCCGCTTGAGGCGTCAAATCGAACAAACTCCGGCCCGTTAGTCTCATGGTGAAATTGGTGGCGTCGTTCAGCACCGCCAGGGAAAGCTCCTGAGTGCCCTTGGCCAGCGGATTGAAGACCACAACCCATTCTCCCGTGCTGCCAGGCGCCACCACCGCCGGCAGGGCGTCGGAGCGGAACCAGACCGAGCGGGCTTGGTTGGTGAACAACCCCTGGATGACGACGTTATCGATACAGGAACTGCGATCGCCAACCGCATTGGCGCCCTGAAAGCGAAGCGTGCGGCCGCCGGATGCGGCGATATAGATCATGGAGGTATAAGTCCGCCAACTTGTTGTGACCGGCGTCCAGGAAAGCAGGTCAGCGCCATCCAATTGGAGCTTCATGGGATTAGCACCTGTTCCTCGTCCAATGGAATCGAACGTAATTCGATAGTTCCCCTCATCGGGAAAGACGATGGATTGCGCAAGGCTGCCGAGGTTCTGCACAAATCCCGCCTGGAGGCCTGAGGGCGGGGGATATTCGAAGAAAGTATTTTTGGCAATGCCCGCAGGAAATGCGAACGACCAGCCATAGCCGCTCGGCAGGTAGGCATACATCGTCAAGATCGGCTCTTCAAAACTGGAGTTGGCTACGACGACCAAGCCCGGAGTCGGATCCCACGCAGTATTGGTAATCACGCCGCTGACGATCAAGTCATTGGAAGAGCTGTTGGTCAGAAAGAACCGATTGGTCATAGCTTGTCCGACATATCGGGTTCCAAAATCCGTTCCGGAAGCGGCCGATGGCGCATCGCCTTCTTCCAGTTGCACCGAGTTGGTTCCTAAAACGACAATACGCGGAGCATAGTAATTAAATCCATTCGAGCGAACGGTCATTCCATAGGCCGTGGAGTACAGCGCGACATCGCCCACCCCCACGGGCCCGGCGCTGGTTTGAACCACCACTTGGGTAGCGCACTGATAGATGATATTCGTAACGGCGGCCCCGCAAATGACGATCTGGGCGATATCGTTCCCACTGCCCAAGTGAGAGCCTTCCAGCACAACCCGGGTTCCGCCGGTGAAGGGTCCGTTGGTCGGAGTCACGCCGGTATAAACCAAGCGCTTGGATTCCCATTTGGCCACATATCTGGCCGCAGAAACGCCCCCAGCCAGGGTAAACGATCCGCCGGCCAAAACAGGACCTTGGCGGGAGACGGCCAGGGCATAGACATAGTTGTTCATGCCCAAACCCAAAGAGGTCCAGGAGCTTCCCGACCAACGCGCAATGTAGGCCGCGGCAGAACCGCTGGCCGATGAAAATCCTCCACCGGCCACAACCGATCCATTGGTATCCAACGCCAGGGCGTCAACCGAACCATTCATTCCCGTCCCCAAATTCGTCCAGGCGCTTCCATTCCATCGAGCGACATAGTAAGCGGCAACGGTTCCCGCCGCAGAGAAATATCCGCCGGCATAGAGCATTCCGTTGGAAGCCGACACGAGCGCGCGCACTTGTGAATTCATGCCGGCGCCCATGTTGGTCCAAGCCACACCGTCCCACTTGGCCATGTAGCTTGCCGGCTGACCGCCGGCTGAAGTAAAGGCGCCGCCGGCATAAAGTTCGCCGTTCGTTCCGATCGCCAAGGCTTGAACGGCATTATTGAATCCGTCGCCCAGGTTCGTCCACGTCGTGCCATTCCATCGGGCCACGTAGTTGGCCGATTGCCCGCCAGCTGTTGTAAAGGAGCCTCCGGCATACAACTCGCCATTCGTGCCCACCGCCAGGGCGGCGACATCGCCATTCATTCCACTCCCCAAATTGGTCCACCCCTGCCCATTCCAAACGGCAATCCGCGAAGCGCTGTTTCCGCCCGCCGTTCCGAAACCCCCGCCCGCATAGAGCCGCCCATCCAACCCCACAGCCAACGCATTAACGTACGCATTCATCCCGCTTCCGAGGTTTGTCCAGCTTTGGCCGTTCCAAGCGGCTACATACCGACTCGTGACGTCGCCCAACGTTAAAAACAAGCCCCCGGCATACAGGACCTCATCGGACGCGATAACCAGGGAACGGACCGTGCTATTCGCGCCGCTGGACAGATTGGTCCAGGCATAAGGAGCATATTCAATCCACCCCAACTGGCCGGCGGGATTGTATTGAAATGCCGAGAGGAGACGAATGTCGTCCATGCCTTCAGCCTGCAAGATCACATCGACAAGGCCGGGATCGTGCGCCGGCAATTGCAAGCGAATCCAATCGTCCCCCTGTCCAACGATGACGGCGGGAAGACCGCCTACCACGACATTCGTCATGACATAGCCATTCATCGCCAGATTGGTGACGATCAGGGCTCCGCCCGCCGCCGGCCCGTTGGTCTGGCTTAGATTGAAAACCTGCCCTCTCAAGTTGACGACCATGTTGCTGGCCCCGTTATAAAAGGTCAGGGCCGCCTCATGAGAACCCGAGCACATAGCATTAAAAACCACCACAAAATTACTGCCGACTCCGCCCGGAGCAAGAGTGGAGGGGAAACCCGATAAGACAAACAATGCCGCGGAAGGCCCACTGGTTGTGATCCCGGTAAAGGACAGATCGTGTCCTCCATCGTGAGAGATGCTGAAGGTATTGGTCCACGACGATCCCGCAAAATGTATTCCATAATCCGTGCCGTTCGTAGGACTTGCTGGAGCGCCACTCGCGATGCAAGAGCCGTTTGTATTGCACACCCGGATTTGCGGCGTCCGATCCGGATCAGGTCCCGCATAGCGATCTCCGTTGCTGAGATAGAGGGCATTGGTTATCCCGCCCGTGCCAACTCGTATCGGGGTCCCCGTCAGTCGAACATTGTCCAAAAAGAAGAGATAGGCTACATTCTGATTGGAGTGCGCAACGCTGATATTAAAGGCATTCACACGGCTCCAATCGATCAGACTCCCGGAAGCCGGAGGCGTTGTGATATCGCTCAACCGGCATTTGAAGGACTGAAAGACGCCTTTGTTGGTATAATTGGTCTTGGCGACGAGCTTGCCGCCATCCGCACTCATAATTTGCATTTCGACGGAGCAATCGAGGGTTCCCAGCTTGTTGGTGTCCTGAACGCACAAGTCGCAGCTAAGCCAGATATTGGAGCGAACGCTGGGGGATGAATAGTCGTTCGTTCTGCCCAGCGACCAGTGATACGTGTGGCCGCTATACGAAAAATCAACCGCCGTTTTCAGCACCAGAAAATCGGATTGCTTTCCATGAGTCACCGGAAGCAGCCCAATGCCTTCATCCCACCAGGCAGGGACCCCCGTAAAATTACCCCAGAGCCATACGGCCATGGGCGCGTCGTTCGTGTACCACGGTTTGTTATTTCCAGGCACGCGGTCTTCAAAACTGTCGATGACGTCGTCGTTGATCGGCTGCGCCGCCAACGTGGCGCGCCACCAATCGTTGGATTGCGTCTGGGCAGGGGTCACGAGGTCAAAGGCGTGCTGGCTGGAGCCCAAACTGGTGACGAGGTTGGTTGAAAGCAAGACATTCGACTGAGTGTTCAGCAGTTCCAATTCGACCCGGTACGTCTGCCGCGTATCGTCATTGTCCGAAAGCGGCCACTGGTCGGCGCGATTCAGGGGACACGGTCCCTCCTCCGAAAGATAGGAAGGGATATCCTCCCATTTCAGCGTGATGTCATAGGCGGTATTCGGCTGCAAATTGGTCGGTAGGCTCAGCGGCTTGACGCCCCAGAAAAGTTCGACCGGCACTTCCGTGCGGCTGTGAATCTCGCCCATATCTTCCATCCAGGCGGTTATTACATAGGCCCCGCCTTCCCGCGTCGAAATGTAGTTGGTATCCGCCAGATCGGGATTTTGCACGGGCAGGCTTAACCACAGGGCGCCGGTTCCCGGAGCCACCCAGTTGCTGTGCGAAATGCCGTAGAGCATTCGATTGGTTCCCGGCCCCACTCGCTCCAAACCCACCCGGATGTTTTCCCAATCCCAATCGACCGGGATACTGTAGCCCACCTGTACGGGCTGCCATGAGGGAGACGGATACAACCGGGTCGGAACTGTCGCCTCGCCATTCACGAACCAGATTTTCCCGCGATTGGTATTGACGATCGATCGATCTGAAACAGGGCTGGAATCGTAGGCGTAGAGCAGAACGAATTCGTCGCCCGCGATCGAAACGGTCACCGAATCGCCCGCCGGATTCGCCACCACGCCGCCCCGGGTCAGGTTCTCGACCTTTTTGCCGGCCAGCAAACCGGGGGCGGTAACCACGAGATTGGCGACGGGATGATCCGGCCCGCTCATGTTCAACAACGAGATCAGAACGCTGCCGTTCGAGCAGGTACAGTAGTCCGGCAACACATAGCGCGCAAACGGATCGCCTGAAAGAACGATTCGGGGCTGCATATTGAAGGTTTGCCGCAAGACGGCATCCAACATCATCGTCCGAACATCCCACGGAAATTCCCAGCGGCTCGAATCCGTTCCATCCGAAAGGGTGTCGCCGATGGCAAACGACGAAAACACGGCCCGCGCGGCTCCATGCGGCTTCACAGACAACGCGGGGAGCTCTGCATTCTTGTTGGTTTCACCGCGATGCGTGGCAATCACCGTGGCGTCAATATTGGTAATGCCCTGCCAGATTTTCCATGAACACACGGAGAAGTTGGTATTGAGCAGACCCCAATTGGTTTGAACCGTTATATAAAGCCGGTGCAAATCGTCATAATTCAAGCACATGGAGCCGGACTCAAAGCTGGGCGAGGCCTCGCTCACATCCAACCCGAAAATCGAAGCCATCGAAGCCTTCCAGTTGCTGTTGGAGCGATAGTAGAAATCGTACTGCCCCGGCAAATCCGCTTCGGCAAAAAGATGAATGCCACGCGCCAAAACATTGGTTTCCAAAGCCGCCAGACGCTGCGGCTCCATCTGGAAGTTGCGAGGCAAAAACAAAGCCTTGGCATTTGTAAACGCGCACGCATCGAACTGATTCTCGTCGATAATGCCGATCTGGAAGCCCATTCGTTTAAACGCGGGCCAGATCATGGCAAATTCCTGATTGAATCGTCCTGCGCCCAAATCCGTTTCCTTGCTCCAATACGCCAGCACATCGGCAGACGGTCGCGCGGCCCCTGGAAACAACTGCTCGATGTGCAGTTCGTCCATGCGCCGATACGCATCCAGAACATTCCAATAGACTCGCTTGAGCAGGCGCGAGGCGCGGATCATGCCAAAGCCGGCTTCCCGTTTCAGCACGTTGTCATAGGAATAGTATTCGTTGCGATCGTTCCAATGGAAGATATGGGCGCCCAAGGCTCCGGACATAATGGCCTCCCAAGGCAGACTCGCCAACGCCGGCGCCTGCCGATGGATCGTCTCCGGCAGAAGCACATCGTTATCGGACAAGCCACACTCCGAAACCATAACCGGCAGTCCGATGGTTTCGCGATATTTGGCAATCCCATAATTCATGGATCGCATTTCGTTTCCCGTCCAGGTCCATGGATAGTTATTGACCGTCCAAAAATCCACTGGCGTCCCATTGCTTGCGCAGACCGAGACAATCGCCCTCGCATCCTCGCAGGTATTATTGTCGTCATAGCCGCTGAATATGCCGCCCACCATCGCATAGGTAACCAGATGATTGGTGTCCGCCAATTTGGCGGCACTCACACCCACCGACAAAAAATCCGCAATGCTCTGTTGACGCCAGAGCAGGACATCCGAATAACCCGTGCGTTGCGTGCCGGCTTGGTCGCTTCGATTGACAGGAAATTGTGTAGGCATCTCAATGACGCTGAACGAAGAATGGGCTGTGCCCCAATTACTATTCAGCATAGCAATCGTTCCACCATATTGATTACTCAGGAAATTCTGAAAAGCCGGACGGCTATAATTCGTGTCAAATCCGAGGAACCGGTGATTGGGATACTTATTGGGCGGCTCCCACAAATCATAATAGGCAAACTCGTTGCCCACAATCCACCCTCCAATGCACTTATAGTTTTTGTAGCGCGAACAAAGCGCGCTGACATACGAGGCATAGCTGGCCTTGGCTTCCGGGGAATTGTAATTCAACACATCGGAAATGCCTGTGGCGCTAATGTATTGGTCATAATGATAGGCCATGCGGGCGGGATAATTGGTCTTAAACCATTCCGGGGGATACTGGTAGCCCATTAAAATAAAAAGCTTCATATCCAGCTTTTCGGCCAGTTCGATTAAAAAATCTGCATTCGCAAAATGATAGCACCCTTCATTGGTTTCAATCTGGCTCCACGTAAACTCGACGCGCAACGAATTCACATGCATGCGCTTCATCTCTCGCAGGTCATACTCCACCTGATTCGTGGTTTGATTGGCATAGACCGGAGGATTCCAGCATTGATAAGCCACCCCGTGCGGAATAAAGTAACGGCCGGAAGCCGCATCCCAGAAATAGCCGTTATGCAGCTCTAAATACCCTTCGCTGGCCCAACATCCGCATGACAACATCCCTGCCAGGCATAGGTACGCGAACCACTTCGACATCCGGCCTACCATCAATCTCATACACACGGCCCTTTCAACTGTCACCGTTTACATCGACAAAAGAAATACTTCTTCGGCCTGCCTAACCAGCAGCAGCTTACATAAGCATACTAGTTGCACACTAGAATGTTTATAGCTGGCGAGTGTAAAAATAGCGAGCTTCATTGTATAAGCGTATTACAACCATTGCTCGATCCCCCATTTAATCAAAATCTTGTCAAGATAGAGAGATCTATAGGCCACGAACGAGAGAAAACCGCTTAGACACAAACGGGAGAGCCTACGGCAGGCGGCCAACAAGGCAATACTCCGATTCATGGGAAAAATCGACCCGACAAACTGTCGCATGCGATGCCATGATAGCCCCCCAGCCTCCACGCTGCCTTTAAGGATCCATGTAACGAGTGGGCAAAGTATAAAGAACTTTGTTGGTCCATTCCCAATCGTTGGTATGAACCGTAAGGATCACCAGTCCATCGTCCGGAGTAAAGTAGTTGTATCCAATGACCGCTCCATTGATGCCCGAGGCTTCACGCCAGGTTGAATCGGCGGTCTTGTACCAAATGCCGGCGCCGGAGATCTGCTGATTGACCCGGTCGTACTTCATCAGCTTGTCCGACTGGCTGGGCCGGCCGCCGCCCTTGAAACCCGATTCGAGCAGATTCATCTGACTGGGATGCACGTTTCGGGGCGCCGCAAAAGCCGTCAGATTGTAAGCCGGGCTCACCGCTGTGCCGCCCTTGATCGACTGCTTGCAAATATTGGTCGGAACACGGCCAATGAACAACGTCGTCTGGACGGTTAAATTCGACGGAATATCGACCACTACGCCTTCCTGCAAAGGCACGAGCACTTCGTCGGCATCCTGGTTGCCCACCTGCCAGCGTAACGGGGAATCCGACAGCCAGATGGTCTGCGTCGCAATGGCCGTAGAGCCCCGGCTATACCACGAAACGCGCGTGGACAAGGCGGCGCTGCTGCCGCGCGGCAGGCTATGTCCAAACACGCGGGCTGCCGTGCAGGTATCCGGGACGCCCGGAAAGGCAATCCAGTTTCGGCCGGGATAGAGCTTGATGGCCTTCAACACATAGATTTCTTCGCTCGCCACACGGCGAGTTAGGTTCGTCTGCCATCGGCCCTTCTGCGCCGCGCGGTAGAACCGCATGTTATTGCCCAGATTCAGAGGCGCCGCACGTCCTTCCGCCACATTTCCGGTGTCGCTCAGCAAGCTGGCAACGCCCCGTTCCACCAATTTCCACCGATTGCTCAGGCTGGCCGAAAAATCCGCGGCATCCGCATAAATCAAGTCGTATTCGCGATTCTCCGAAGCTGTCCAGGCGATATCGACCTTGCCCAAATCCGTCGTCGCATTGGCCACGCCCTGAGTGACGAAGAACCCGGACAACAAGACATTCGTCGGCGCCGACATCGGCCCCTCGTTTCCGGCCGCATCGATGCCGGCGATGGCAATGTTGTATTCGACGCCAAATATGAAGTTGCTCAGCGTGAGCGACTCGGTCAGCCGGTTGCTCAACGCCGGATTGTCGGCGAAGGTGAAATGCGAACTGTTGGTGGTCGGATCGGCTCCATTGTCCGTGTAGTAAATCTTGTAGCTCCACCAGGGCGACAACGGATCGGAATCCCTCCCGCCGCCGTCTCGCGGTTTGCTCCAGGTCAGGTCGATTTCCGAAGTGTCGTCGACCAAGCCCGGGGATGCCACGACATTCATGATTTGCGTAGGCGCTATGCCGTCGTACATGATGACGAAGTTCGTGTTGGGACCTTTCAGGCGATCGCTGACCCGGTCGTTATCGTCGTCGATCGCAAAGAACCAGTTGGTGGTAATGCCGCTGGGCGCATTGGTGTAGATGACGCCGCCGATCGTCTGCACCGAGACCGTGGCCGACAAATTATCCCAAAAGCCGGTATACGCCATTTGCGACGAATGCCCGCTGAGACCGCAACTGAAGCGTATGAATTCCGTGTCGGCCGAGGCATTGGTCACGGTCAGCACCGCCTGCGTCCAGATCGAGGCATTGACGCCCACCAGCGGGGCGCCGTTATGATCTTCGTTCCATTCGTTGGCCACGATCCAGGTCCGGCTGGAAGCGGCATTAAAGCCTTCCGCCTTCAGGAACGCCGCTCCATAGTTTCCATCGGCGCCCACGTGCGACAAGTTGCCGAGAAAGTATCCGTTGAAGACGATGTACGGCCGCAAGCGATTGGAGTTGTACAAGTAGACATCCTGCGAACACAACGTATACCGCGGCGCCCCGTCGAACAAAGTGCCGGCGCCGAGAATATGGCGCGACGCCAGGACGCCCTCCTCGCCGCCCACATCGCCGGCAAAGTTCAGATAGGCGCCGTCCGAGGAGAAGGACCGCCAGTTGTTGGTGGAGAGCGGATCGTAGGGCATGCTCAACTCGTCCGATCCCACTTCAAAGCTCGCGTTGCTGATGCTGACTGGCACCGAGCTGGTCACGTACGTGGCCGGAAGCGGCTCTCCATCGACGACCAAGGTCGGCTCCGCGGTATTGGTGGAAACCCGATATTCGAAAATACCCGAAGCATCCCTGGCCGGATCGAACGCGAGGACAAAGTGATTCACGTTCGTCCAGCCAAACGGCGTCAGAACGATGTTGGAAGGCGATGTAGGAATATCCACATCGTCGTCGATCACCATAAAGACGTTCGTGCTGTTCAGGAAGTTCGTGCTGTGCATTGCCTGCATCGGATCGCCCGGACGGTCGTTATCCTTGTCCGTCGCAGACCATACGACCGAATACAAGCCGGTGGTCACATCGGCATAGGCCACGCCGGGCGTTGCGCGGCCCAGGGACCACACATTGCTGTCCACCATCTTATTCCAATAGATCCAGCCAATCTGCGTCTGAACCGTCTGGCCGCCCGAATTGACGAGACTGTAGTTCGGCGCGAAATAGCCATCCAGGCTGTTCATGGAAACTTCGCTGTAATCCTCCACGATCATGCTGATGTTCCACAGACCGAATCGGATATCGCCATCGTAAATCTGCTCGTGATTTTTGAGCTGCAAGTCGCGGGCCAGCGGAGCATTGGTGTCGTCATCGACGATCTTTAAATAGCCATACTGTTGATCGGAAATCGCCAGCCGGTCGCCGGCCCGGTCGTCATCCGCATCGAACACCGTCGCCAGGACTTGATTCGAGCCGGCGGCAATCAGGGCGTTGATTTGAACTCCGCTCAAGGCATCCCATTTCCAGACGCTCACCGCTCCCTCCGACGTCGAGTTGGCGCTGCTCTCGCCGGCGACATACCGATCCACATTGTTGACCGCCAGGCCGTCGACCGACACATTCATCTGCGTCGTCGCACTCGAGGTTCCCCGAGACAGGCCGCTCTTCGGATCGTAGGCGCCGAAGAGCAGGCTCAACGAGTTCGTGCCCACTTCCGCATCCAGCATGGTGAAGACGGCATTGCTGGTGTTGTCGCTTCCCGCAACGAACGAACTGCCGATCTTGACGGCCAGCGGAGGCGTCGGCCCGAACATCACATCGTCGAGTTGCAAAGCGCCGCCCAGAGCCGAACCGGAGGACCCCATATCCCAGGCGGCCACAATGGCCCGGGCCCACGCCGCGTCGGCCGGAGCCGCTCTCGACACCGACACTTGCGTCCACGTTTCTCCCGGCTCCGGGAACGACTGCGACACGGAGTCGAGCAGCGAGAAATCGCTGTCGAAGAACTCGATCTTGATCTCTGAAACCGTTGACGTCCAAACGTACAACCCAGCGCCGCCCGCAACGCCATCGTCGCTCCAGAACCAGGCGGACAGATTCCAGATCGTGCCCGGCGGCGTCGTATTCGCCACCTGCTGCCAAATGCCCGCATTCGTCCCTTGCGACCAGGCATTCAGCGCCATTTCATAGGCGCCGCTCTTGGCTCGCCAGCTCTCGCGGGACGCCGTTCCCCACCAGTTGCCATTGCCGTCCGGTACGCCGGCATCCCATGCATAGGCCTTGCGATCCGACGAACCCTGAATCTCGAAGCTGGAATTGCGGAGGCGGGTCCCGACGCTGGAGCCTACGACCGGCGTGTTCGTGTCGTCGTCAATCACGGCAAAAACCACGTCGGAGAATCCGGTGATCGAATCCTGGGCCCGATCGACATCGTAATCCACCGTCACAATGCGGGCCGTATACGTGCCCAGAGTCAGATCGGCATACGGGAAGACGGGCACGAGATCGGCCAGCGGCTCCGGCGATGTCGCGTCGCCATTCGCCGCCGGATGCTGACTGAACGCTTCCGCCGAGACCCCTTCAACGCCCTGATCGCTGAAAATGCTGTAAATCGGGGCATTCTGAGCGATGTAGATGCCGCTGGCATCCTGTACGTGCCCGGTAATGGCCAAGGCGCCGCTCCGAAGATCGCCGTCCGTAACCGGCCCGACATGCGAACCCATAATCGAGAAGGTATCCATGGGATAAACATCCCACTCGTCTTCGTCGTAGGCCGTCGTCGGATTCAGCACGCTGGCTTTTCTGACCAGCGTGACGTCCGACCCCGGATACAAGGTGCTGCCAATGACGCCCACCACGTCTACGGTGGCGCCGCTATGCAACAAGGCCACGGCATCGTCTCCGTTGAAGCTGCATTGAGGATGCACCTTGTTCGGCACTCCGCTCCACCCGGAAGCGCTGGAATGAGCCACGATATACACGGCGCCCGGCATCAAGATCCCCGCCAAGGGAATGGGATTCTCCACGCCCGTTGGAGTCGTGGCGCCGTTGAAATAGACTGCCAGCGAATAATTGGTCATGTCCACGGACGAATCGGTGCCGTTGAAGATTTCGATGTATTTGTTGAAGGAACTGCCTTCGATATACTCGGAAATAATCAGGTCGGCGGCGCCAATGCTTCCGGAGCCTGTGCCCAACTTGGCGCCGATGATATTCGGCGCATACACGTCGTCGTCGATGACCTGGAACACATAATTGGTGGTTGTCGAGGTCCGGTCGCCGCTCCCCCAGCCGTCGTTATCCGCATCGGCCACATATACGATGGCCGTCCAGGCGCCCAACACCCGATCGTCAAAAGCGATCGGAAGGTTGGTCCGTCCGATGGACGTTGGGGTCGGCGCCAGACCGGAGCCGTCCGCAATCAGCGGGTTGGTCATGTATTGAGTCCCCGAAAGAGGCGTCAAAGGATTGAACAATTGCAGGGTTGGATAGTTGGTCCCCAAGACGCCCTTGATGTCCTGCACCAACCCGGTAAGAGAGAATCCGTCGGACGCCAACGAACCGTCCGTGACGTTATTCGTCACCCCATTGAACCGGACGCGGGACAGAACGGGGCCGGCCGTATCGTCGTCAATCACCGAGAACCAGCCGACGGAATCGCTGTACAAGGTCTGCCGATCGTTCACGCGATCGTTGTCGGCGTCCGGCGCGGTCACCGTAACCCGGTTGCTGATGCCGGCCGTGAAAACCAGGTTGGAGATGACGTCGCGCGTAAAGACCGTATTATCGTTGAAGGTCCAGACGTTCGTCATGACCGCATTAGGCGTATTGGCCGAACTCGCCGTCTCGTCGTAACCGGTGATGACGCCGGAAAGAACCGACCCGATGGAAAAGTTCATAAAGGCATTCGTGTCGGTCCCGTCCAAAGCTCGGGACAATCCGTTATTCAGATCCAACACCCCGAACACAAACTGCAAATTATGAGCCGGGCTGAGATTGGCGATGTATCCGTCGGTTACCGTGAAATTCACATTCGTCGACGAGCCGCTTCGCGACGTCACAATGATGCCGTTCGTCGCCACAATAAAGTAATTGACGCCCATTCCAACCCCCCAGGAGCTGTCGTCAAAGGTTCTCTTTAATGGCGGCGCCTGATCGTCGTCAACTACCGTAAAGGCCAGCGGAACATCGGATGCCGCCGCCCGATCAAGGGAAACCGTCGTACCGTTCGGCATGGGAACCCAGCCCCGGTCTTGATCCTGATCCTGAGCGCTGATTTGAAGCGTCCAGGTCCCCGTGGCGTTATTGGCATAGGTAACAGCCGACACATTGTATTCAACGGCCGTCGCAACATAGCTTTCAGTGCCCGAAGGCGTAAAGATGTTGGTGGACGAATGAATGACGTTTTCCACCACCAGAGCGCCGGAGGGACTGCTAAGATCCCAATTCGGACTGATGTTTCCAAGGTTTCCATCGAAATTGGTCACGGCATTGTTGTTGGTAATAAACAATCCGGATCGATCATATAACCGATAGGCAAAATCCAATCCGTTGGTCATCTGCGCATCGGTCACCGTATTCGACGTATTGAGGGCGCCCGGCGTATAATCGTCGCCGACATACAGCCAGGAAGGCGAAGGCGCTTCGGCATCGTCATCCGTCACCATGAACAAGCCGCCCTGATAGTTGATGGTCCACTCGCGGTCGACCAATCCGCGGTCACGGTCATCGTTCGGCGCGGACACGATGACGGCATTGGTGCCGGCCGCAATCAGTTGGGCGACTTCTCCGGTTTCCACAAAGGTGGTTCCGTTATGATAACCGCCGATGGTGAAGTTGCTCACATGGACAAACGCGCTGGTGGATGAAACGCTCTTGGTCTCCGCCGCGCTCCAATCGCTCAAATAGGTTTCATGAATGTCCTGCAACGTGCCGATGGCGCCGATGTCGTAGTTCAATTCCTCGTCCACGACGCTGCGCATGACGCCGCTGGTCGGATCGTACACGTTGAACATAATCTTCAGCACATTCGTCTCGTCGACCATGGCCAGATCGCCGTCGGTCAACCAGAAGACGGCGCTGGTGCTCGAACCAAACCCATAGAAGCTGTTTTCCGTCGTCACATACGCGCTTCGCTGTCCGATGGAAACATCCATCGCCAGATTGGTGACGCTCTTGATCCGCAGCGAGGTATCGTCGACCCGCATCGCGCCATTGGGCCCCACATCGATCGCCGTAAAGACCGTCCGGATGCGAAACGCGGTCGAGGGCGCCGTTCCCGTAACGGAATGCCAGGCCCAGCTTTCGCCCGGCGTATAAAAGATGTTCGTAAACAAGCTGAGCAAGCCGCCGGAGGCATTATAGAACTCCATTTTGACTTCGCAATAAAGCGCCGTGAAGGCCGGAGAATACGTGCCCGTATCGTTCCAGAACCAGGCGCCGGCTTCGTAGGTTTGATTCGTCATGGCCGGCACATCCTGCCACCAACCGCCGCTGGTGGCGCCGCCCGACCAGGTTCCGCCGATGGTGCCAACATTCTCATCCGAAGAATCCGGATAGCCGCCGCCGGTGTAATCCGTCCGCCTCGTGGCCGTGCCCCATCGGCCGCCATGAACGTCGGGATCGTCGTACTCCCAATGATAGGCGCCATACTGATCGCGTTCGGACCCTAACTCGAAGTCGCCGTTGCGAAGAAGATTGCCCGGAGCGCCGACGCCAAAAAGCGGCCCATTGGTATCGTCATCGGACACCCAGATCGTCCCAAACTGCTGGTTGCTCCGCCAATTTATGTCGCCGGGATACGTGTTGTCGTCGTCGGGAATGTTCGCACGAACTTTCCGGTAGCTGCCCGTCGCATTGCCCTTGCCGCCGCCCAGGACGATCCAGTCTTCGCCATACAGGTTGCTGACCGAGCCTTCGTCAAAGCTGGACGACCACGTCCACAGACTGGTGGAGTTGTTCGCCTTCGTATCCATCGTGCTGACGGGCGGAGGAATATAGTTGGCGACATTGTTCGCCGCCAGAACGTCCACGGAGACATTCATGTTCGTGTCCGCCCCCACATTGTTGCGAGGAATGCCGCTGGCCGGATCGTATACGTTGAAGCTCAGGCTGATGGGCGTGGTTCCGGCTTGGGCCAGGTCGCCGTCGCTGATGCGATAGATCACGTTGGTGGTGTTCTCGCCGCTAATGAGAGGCGCGACGGCATCCCCGATCATGACCACCAGGTTGCTGACCGCCGGAGACGCCTGGTCGCCGTCGACGACAACTAAATACCCGATTTGCTGGGCAAACAAAACGCTGGCGTCGTTGGTCCGATCGTTGTCCGCGTCGGGAATCATCACCACCACCGGATTGGTTCCCGCAACGGTCAAACTGCTGATCTGCTCCGATGTAAACGGCGTCTCAAACCGCCACACGTTGGTGGAGGCTCTCGTGCCGTTGATGGTATCCGCCAGGGACGAACTCTCGTCGGCGTAGAAGTTGGTTATATTGCCCAACACCACATTCCCGATGCTTAAGCTCATATACGCGTTGGTCGATGCGCCGGCCGAACTTGTCCGGGCCAGGCCGCTAAACGCATCGCGCGCTCCAATGCTCAAGCGCAGGATGCTCGAGGCGGAGAGAGTTGCCAACTCGGTATCCGTCACGGTGAAGATCCGGCTGGTCGACGCCCCGCTGGTGTATTTGTTGGTCTGATTCAAGGTGACGTGCAGGTACTGCGCATTGGTCACATACGTAAAGGCGGAGTCGATCTGCCCGACTTCCGGAGCGGCCGAATCGTCATCCACGACGGTGAACGTCATATTGGATACCGTGGTCATGCCGTCTCCAATGCGATCCACATCGAAATCCGTCACCGCAATCCGGCAGGTCCATACGCCCAGCACGCGATCGTCGTACGGCACGGTCACTTGCACGCCCAGAGTTTGACTGGCCAGATACGAGCCTTGCGGCGACCCTTCGGCCGGCGTGGCGATCCAATTGCTGGGCCCAAACCACAAACCGGAAGGCTTATACAGCCAGAATTGGTTGCTGGTCGTTCCATATACGCCGCTGAAGGCGTCCTTGACCCGCGTCGTGATGGTCAGGTTGTTGGCCAAATCGCCATCCGTAACCGGCGTGGCGGTGCCCGACTTATTGTTAAAGAGGAGATATCCGCCGGTACCGGAAATCTCGGGCCCAACGATATCGTCGTCCGTAACGCTCAAGTAACCATAGCTGAAATTGGACACGCTCAGTTGATCGCCGCTGCGATCGGCGTCGGCATCGCGCAAGGTGCCTTGAATTTGATTGGCAATGCCTCCATCCATGAGTTGCTGGATGACGTCGCCGCCGACTTTGACGAAACTCCAAACGCTGGTGGCATTGTCGCTCCGGGAACCGGCCAGATCGGAACTCAGCGCGGAGACATAATTCGTCACGTTGTCAGCGGCCAGATACGCAATGCTGACGTTCATGTTATTGCCGTCTGAACCCGCCGTGCTGGACCGGGACAGGCCGCTCAATTCCGAACCGTTGTTATCGTAGCCGCGGAAGATGAAATTCAACGGACTGCCGCTGTCGATGCCGGCCAGATTGCCGTCGGTGAGCGCAAATAGGCCGGAATTGTTGGTAACGGAGAACGAGAGCGGCGCCCCGCTGCCAAGACGGATAGATAAAGGATAGGGCGATTCCGTAAGCGTTACGCTGTCCACCTGCACCGTAGTCACTTGGGAATAGCCGCTCCATTCGCCGGCGCCAATGCTGGCCCGGACATGCCTGGCGCCGGGGACCGCGACCGAGGAAAACGTGAACAACTGCCAGTTGGTCGACAAGGCGGCCAGAATGTTGGTCTCATGCGCCATGATGAGGCTCGTGGCCGGCAGGTCGACGTCATGAAATTCGATCTTCATATACACGATGTCCAGAGCCAGCGAAGGCGAGACTTTGCGCACCTGATACGACAACGTATACCGATTCGACGGCGTAGCCGCCACCCCCTGCCAGATGTTGCCCCAGCCGGGCGAAGTAAACTCGACGCCATTGGTTCCACTATAAGCGGCTCGGCCCACGGCATAGGCGTGTTCCCACGGATTCCAACTGGGAATATTAACGCCCTCGCCAATTTCGAAGCCGACGTTTTGGAGCAGATTGTTGGTGACGTCGACGGTCGGGTACACCGTGTCGTCATCGACCACGGCCATATAGCCAACCGTTAGATTGGAAATACTGGTGAGCCGGTCGCCCGTTCGATCCGAATCGAGGTCTTGCAGGAATACGGTAATGGCATTCGTTCCGGCAGCGTACAGAATATCGATTTCAGGAAGCCCAAACGACGTAAACTTCCAAACATTGGTTGCCGTTTCGCCTCTGGAATCGGCGGAGCTCAACGCGGCGTCATAATTCGTTACATTCGCGACAACGAAGTTTTCGATGGTCAGCGACGTGTTGGTCGCCGCTCCGGCCGCGACATCCGTCCGCGCCAAACCGCTGTAGGAATCGAAAGCTCCGATCGAGAATTTCAATGGATTGCCCGCCGTCGCGGAAGCCAGTTCGCCGTCCGTCAGCGTTGTAATCGACTGGATGTCGTCCGATTTCTTCGAGCTGCCGAGGAAGACATTCAACGGGGCATCCTGAACCAACGTGGCGTCATCCCATGCGGCCGAATAACCGCCGGGGCCGCCGGCCACCCAGCTTCCGCCGCCGATCACAGGTTTGACGATGGTAATCCCCGGCTGCTTGTTCGCATGCGTGACGGAGAAGCGAATCCACTGACCTCGGTTATTGATCAAGACGTCATAGACATCCCAGTAGATGGAATACGCGATATCGCTTGAGTTGGTCCAGAATTCCAGTTTGAGCCAGGTTTCGCCGCTGCTGGAAGCGTAATCGGTATCGGCCTTGCCCCAAATGCTGAACGTGAATGTATTTCCATTGGCCAGATCCACATCGACGTTCTGACCAAATCCGCCATAAGCCAAATTATCCCATGCCCTGAAGGCTATGCCATTGGTCCCGCTCCGCTGAGCCCACGGAGCCACTTCGGAACCGCCATAACCCGGACTGACCTCGTAAATCCACCAAGGAGTTGGATTGGTCGAGCCTTCAAAGCCGCCGTTGACCAGCAGGTTGGTCGACGAAGCCGAGATTTGAGAGTCGGCCCTCGGCATCTCGATGTCGTCGTCGATAACATAGAATTCAAGATTGCTGTTGACCGTAATGCCCCGGCGAACGGGGACCGCCGCCAGCCCGTTGGGCGCCGTGATGACGCCCCCGGCGTCGTTGTTATTCTGTCCGCTGACCGTAATAAAATACTTGTCGCCCATTTGCGAATTGGTAATGGAAAAAGCGGTGGCCACATAAGCGGTAGCCACCAGCGCGCCATTGTATCCATAGAATGACGGGAAGTTCGAATCCATGCCCAAGGAGTTGGTTGAGGCGCCCTTGGTCAAGGGATCCCAGTTCGGACAAACCTGGCCGCTTCGTGAACCGATATTGAACGTATTGGGGTTGTTCGTCAGGAACACGCCGAAGGAACTGGTCCACCGAACCGCAAAGTCCAATTGGTCGGAGAGATTCGCCAGTTCGGCATCCGTGACCTGGGTGTCGTACAATCCTTCCACATAGTTTGTGCCGATGTAGATCAATTCGACTTGGGGACCGGTGGCTTCTTCGTCGGCATAAAGTTCGCCATCCTTGCGCGTAACTTCAAACCAATTGGTGCCCACCCGTACTTCGTCATAATAGACATATCCGACTTGTTCGCCGCCGTTGATGGACCCGGCAATCAACCGAATGCCGGTCAGTTTGGGTATCTGTCCGACGGTTTGCGTGGTGGTGAGGTTCCAATACCCCCTGGTTTCCTCCGCCACCATTTCACAGGAACCATCCGAGCTTACCTTGTAAGCATTTGCATTCAGCGCGCGGGTCGAGAAATCATAAACGCCCGCGACGATATAATCGTTGCCGGAGCCGTTTTCGAGGGTGTATCCGGAAATGCGATTGTCCGCCGCATCGACCACGCCCAACGCTTTGTCGGCGCCAGAAACCTTTCCGATAAAGGCCACTTCGACGTCGTCCGCCATGAGCTTAATGCCGGCATACTTGTTGTTGCCGTTATTGGCATAATTCATCATGTAGGAGAAGTAAACCCGGCCCGTAGTAAAGGCCCGATCGAACGTACGCGTGGCGGAAACCCAGCGGCCATTGACATCTCCATAGAGAACGATCTTATTCCCTGTCGGATCAGGATAGCTCGAATAGCCTGCATTGAACGAACCCGCGGCATAGTCGGCAAAAGGATCGCCGCCGAGAGTCCAATTATTTGACCAGCCCGCACCCCCGCCGCCGCCGCTCAAGCTGCCGGCCGCCGAAGCAAATCCATCGTAAATGACCTTGGCGGAACCCGCCGCAGGCGACGTGACGACCAGGAAGCCGAATTGATGATTGATCCGGTAAGATCGATCGCCGCTGCGATCGTTGTCCCCATCGTAAATCGTCGCACTAATCTTCTTCGTCCCCACGTTGGTCAATGCGGCCAATTCAGCCGCGCTAAACGAGGTCCATTTCCACACGCTCGTCGCTCCATCGGAAAACGTCGACGCATAGGGGGAGCTTTCATGTTCCTGATAATGAGTCGTGTCGTCGGTAATCGCCGTTTCAATATCGACGTTCACCTGATAGCTCGATGCATTCGACCCACAGGAGAGCCCGCTGCCCAAATCGTAGGCGGCAAACGAGAGCCGGAACGGATTGCCGACGCCGACCGCCGTCAGATCGGCGGCATTCACATAGAACACGGCATTCGTCGTGGCGTCGCTGCCGGCGTACGAGGTGGAGCCAATCAGCAGCTTCAACGGCGAGAGCGCCGTCAGCGCGGGGTCAACCGTATCGTCATCCGCCACGGCAAAGGTCATCGGCAACGGAACGCCGAAGCTGCAGGTGCTGCTGTCGATCGCCCAGATTCCGTTGGAATTGACTGCGCTGAACCGGCCGGTGTACGTCCCCAAATCGCCCGGATAATAACCGGCATGAGAGGCGTTGGACGCGATGAGCGTCAGCCCGTTGTTCAAATAGGTCTGGGAAGCAAATTGCTGATTCGTCAGAATCTCGATCCCGCCTGGATTAAAGATGTCGAAATCGGCATTCTCGCCCATGCCGGACGAATCGTAGAAGTCCATCGACACGCTAAATTGTCCCCCCGTCGCCTGGCCGTCGTACACTTGGTTCGGGCCATAACCGTAGACGCTGTAGTTCGTGGCCACGGGACGCGTTATGCCAATGAGTTCATCCCAATTGGTGGCTACGCGGATTTCGTCAAAATAGCAATCGCCGATCGTGGCGCCGCCGTCGCTGCATCCGGCCTTGATCAGCAAGGCATCCACCCCATTCATATAGCCGGCGGCCAAAGTATCCGTTACTTCCCAACTGGCGGGCTCGGTCGTGGGAACGGCATTCGTCCGATAGTAGACGCTTCCATTGAATACGCGCGTCGCAAAATCATAACGGCCGACAATCAAATACGTATTGCCCGTGCTGGCGGCATTGCCGGCGCTCCAAGGATTCAAATCGAAGGCCGAGGTCTGGCCTCCGCCATAATCCGAAATGCCGAATTTATGATCCGCACTGCCCACTTCGCCCAAAAAGAGCTTGTCGGTTCCGTTCGAAGCCAACCCCAATCCAATCCACTTGGAGGCGCCGTCGTACGCGTAGCCAATCATGGCCGACACGTAAAGCTTGCCGCTGGTAATGGCCGGGAAACTCCGGGCGGCGGATTTCATGCCGCCATTGCCGGGATTGGTCAGTTTGATCCGGTTGCCGACGCGCGAGGGATAACTGGTCATGTTCGCGAAGGTCGGCTCGCCCGTGGCTTCATTCACAACGGCGGTAAAAGAACTCGCATCGCCTCCATACCAGGCGCTGTTCCAGCCGCTGCCGCCATTCAGGTTCAGCAACGGCATATCGTTCGTGTAAGCGAACGACTCGACTATCTCGTCGGCCCGGTAACTGCCCACGGCCTCCGAAGCCGAAACGCCCGGCGAGTAGTAGGCATTGTTGTTGATGGAATAAAATGCGTAATGGTGAGTTTGCCCGCTGGCGACGATATGCTCCAGCGAAGCTCCCGAACCCTTATAAATAATCGTGCCGCTCCCGCAGGGATCGCCCACATTATAAAACACATTCTGCGAGGGCGCCCCGGGCGCCGCACCGGTCCGGTGAACGATCATGACGTCAAAGCCCGCATTCTTGGTCCAAGCCAGCCGCACCATTTGGGCTCCGTCCGCCACGGCGGACACGACGGTGGGATCGGGAATATTGGTTACAGTCAATGAAACGGCCACGGTTTGAGGGCTGTTGGAGGCGGCGGGATCGGCATTGGTTATGATGGCGCTGTAGGAACCGGCCGACAAGCCCAGGCTGTCGATCGAAACCATATGAAACTGTCCTGCACCGGCCGCCAGACTGCCCGACACGGGGAATACGATCACCCATCCCGCATTCGTGCTGATCTCATAGTTTAATGTCCCCCGTCCGATGTTCGTCACGCCATAGCCCACGGCCGCCGGCGAACTGCCCACCATGGCGCTCAGGCTGAGGGTAGCCGGACAATTTGTAATGCCTGCGGCCGCGCCCGTCCCCGCCAAACCGAAATTGAACGGATTTTCGCTGCTATCGTTGTTGGCAAAGCTAATGGCGGCATTTCGCGCGCCAGAGGCGGACGGATCAAAACGAACCTGAAACAGGGTTGAGCCGCCGGCCGGCACTGGAGAAGTCGGACTGGACACGATTACAAAATCCGCGGCGTCCACGCCGCTGGTGGTCACCGCACCCACCGTCAAGGCTTCCGTACCTGAATTCGCCACGACAAAGGACTTGGTCAAGGAGTCGTTCACAACGCCCAGCGTGCCAAAATCATAACCGGGGGCCGCGCCGTCCGCGATATCCACCGCGTCGCAGCTCACGACAATTTCCGGCGTCACGCCCGTGCCTTGCAAGGCAAACGTGTAAGGGGTCTTGCCTGCAACGTTATTGGTTATATACGCCGTGGCGGTACGCGTCCCGGCAGCGGAGGGATCGAATCGGATCTTGAAGGTCGTCATACCGCCGGCGCCCGGCGTCCGGAAAAACTGAGCATCGTCATAGATAACCCGGCCCCCGCCCGCGCTGCCCCAAGTGCCAACCACCGCCTTGGCCCAGGCGGCGTTAACCGGCGCCACCCGGTCGTCGATGCTGATGCGAATCCACTCGCCTACCGTAACGGCCACATCATAACCGCTCGGCGCCCAAGTCTTCGTTACGCTGCTGGTCAAAGGCGTCCACCCCGAATCGTACCATTCCACTTTTACTTCGCCATGCACATCCCCATTCAGCGCGTCTCCGGACGGCGTAACGGCCCAGACGGAAAACGTGTAGCTGGAGCCGGGAGTAACCGGAATGTCGTGCACCAGTCCGTGTTGCCACCACATATTGATCATATTGGTGCCGCGCCGACAGTTTACGCCGTTGTACGTCTCGCGGTTCTCGTGATCGAGCGCAGTCCCGCCATACCAATTCCAGTTGGCATCACCCTGTTCCCAATCTGCATTGGTCAGCATGTTGGAAACGGCAAAAGTCTGGGGTTGCTCGATGACGATAAAGTTGGTCGCATGCGCGCCGCCGATGGCCACATTGGTAATCATCAACGCCGCCGCCCCCGAGTTGGTGATCGTGAAGGAGTGAGCTAGCGTGCCGCCGTCGACCGTCAGACTGCCGAAATCCGTCCCATCGAGAATGGAGGGCGTCGCGTCGCCATGAGCTATGGCGCCCATATTAGTGCCGAGAACGATCACATCCGGAACCGCTGCGGCGGTGGGGGCGAACGTTAAGACCAAGTTGCCCCCGTCGGCGCTCAGACTGAAAGAACCTCCGCCCATCGGATAACTTCCATCGTCCCAATAGGTTGTGGAGTCGAGCACGAGATTGTCCGCCGAGGAAATTCCCCCGACCACAATATTCCAGCTCTTGGTTTGCGTATTGTCCCAATTCGAAAGCAGACTGCTGTCCACATAAACGGTTGCCGAAGCGTTGATCGTCGCCGCACCGCTGTTGCTGATGAAATCGCGATCGGTCGTGTCGTCAAAGTTGCCAAGCTGGCAACGAAAAGCCGAACCATTGTTCAGGGTGAGCGAGGCGACCGCCAAGGGGCCAATGCCGATCGTGTTCGTACCCGGACCGACCGTGCCGGAAACCGTCAACCCGCCCGCAGATCCCACACCGAATAGAAATGCGCCCGCCGAAACGGTTACAGCAGAACTTGTGTTCGTGCCGTTCTGGATCAACGAGCCCGCGCTCACGGTGGTGTTTCCTCCATGCGTATTCGCTGCGGTAAGCGTGAGGGCGCCCGTGCCCTGCTTGGTCAGCGCGCCGCCGGCGCCGCTAATCACGCCGCTGAAAAGGGTGGACGTATCGTCTCCACCAGCGGTCAACGTCGAGTTGCCCAGCACGATCGACCCCGCCCCGGCGATGGAGCCGACCGTGTCGTTGCCGGCAGCCATATTCAACGTAGCGCCGCTGGAAATCGCCACGGCACTGTCGTCCGAGATGCCGTTGGCTGCGGTCAACTCCAACGTACCTTCGCTAATGGCGGTGAGGCCCGACCACGTGCGAGTGGCAGCAAAATTGTTGAGCTTAAGCGTGCCCGATCCGTCCTTGGTCAACGTGGCCGTTCCCGTCGGAAGATCGCCCCAAATATCGACGATTCCCGCACCGCCCACCGTCAATCCGAGGCCGGCGCCGGAGATGTCGGCATCCGCACCCAACTGCAACGTTCCGCTGTCCGAATTGATTCGCGACGAGGCCGTCAGCGTAATGGCACCATTGAAACTGTTGTCGCCTGAAATATTGCGTAGCGCGCCGCCGCTGCCGATGCCGGCGCCGGCGAGCGTCAGCGATTCGCCGCCCGGAGTCGCAATGCCGCCCGTCAGTTCCAGTGCGGCGCCGCTGCGAACTTCCGTGTCGCCACCGAATCCCCCCAGGCCCCATGTATTGGAAATCCGCAGAATACCGTTGGAAACGATGGTGGCGGAGTCGTAGGTGTTGACCGCCGAGAGGATCAGCATGCCCACGCCGTCCTTATTCAAGCCGCCACTGGAGATCACGCCGCTAATGGTGTTGGTGTTGGGGCAACCGATCGTGCGAACCCCGCTATTCAAGTTGACCGTATTGGTAATGCTGAGCGGCCCATTGTATGTACTCGCCGCTCCTAACGTGACATGACCGTTGATCGTCATGGGCTTACTCATGGTACGCCCCGACCCTCCATCGGACTGGAGTATCGTCCCATCCGCCATGCTGAAGACGCCGCCCCCGCTCATCGTGCCCGTCGCGATCCGGATCGTTCCCTGGTTGAGCGTGATGTTGCCGGCCAGCGACGCGTCCGGACGAAGGAGGAAAGAGGCTGAACCGGATTTGTGCAAGGCGCCGTCTCCGGTGGTCTTCGATCCCGTCATAGACCCGGCCGTCATGTTCACATCGATGGAATTGGTGACGTAAAGGGTATAGGCGCCCGCAGCGATCGTTCCCCTCGTGTCCAAACCGCCGCCTGTTACCACCACGCGCGAATCGGCGCCGAGCGTAATATCCCCAGGCCATACCGTCCGGGACGCCGAAGTTTTACGCAGAGCGCCAGCGGTCTCGTTGGTACCCGTGCCGAAGAGGGTCAACGTCGTAGGGCGCAAGGTCGCCGCACCGTAGTTAAGCTCTAGCGTCGCGTTGGTGCCAACGTTCACGATGCCGCTGACGCCCATCGCATTCGTATGTCCGCCAAGCTGCACGAGCCCTTTCTCGATCCAGATGGCGCCGCTGAACGTATTGTTGTTGGTCAGGATGACCGACGCGTTTTGTTTAACGGCCAGCCCGCCCCCTTGGTCCAGCACGCCGCCAATGGTCAGCGTTTTGTTGCTATTGCCATAAACATTGATCCAATATCCATTGTTAAAAATAGAGTTATGGAAACCCATATCGCCCGTGACGGGATTGATTTCCGTCGCCACATTCAAGGCCACCTGGCAATTGAACACATGGTTGGCCGAGGAGCCGTTCTCAATTTTGGCGCCGGCATCGTTCATATTGACGCCATTGCTTCCGAACGTACGAGTGGAAGACGCAGCCGGCTGGAAGATAATCTGGTTGGCGGCAAACCATCCCCCGTTCAGCGTCATGGTCAGATGGTCATTGTTGCCGAAATAAAGCTGATGATTGCCCCAGCAGTCCGGGCGTCCGCGAGATTCGTTGCCTGTCCATCCGCTGTACCACCAGGGGCTGGCGGGAGTTCCAAATTCGCCGCAGCCCTGCCCGGAATCCCAGTCGCCGTTCGAAGCTTCCGACCGCCAAAAAACCGTGGCTCCGTACGCCGACGGCATGAAGAAAGAGCCAAGGGACAAGGCCATCACCAACGAGTGGACAGGAATGGGAACATGGTTCCAATGCTTGGAAAGACCTATTAGTCTTTTTCCAAGGATTGAAAACCTCTCCGCAGCCTTTTCCAATCCTTGAAAAAAGCGGTGGACATGCTTAACAGCCATGCCGCTCTGCTTCTTGTTCATTTTAAAGTACTCCTTGCCCCCCTTTCTCGCCCAGGCATCAATCCTCCACCAAACGAACCCGGTAATGCCCTTCTTCATTCAACAAGCCATCGGGCACCGTGATTTCTGTGATGGGGGCGGTAGCCGTAATGACAGCGCTGACGTTTACAAAGTCAGGATCGGACATCAGATCGTTGTGAGAGCAGGAAACTTGATATCGTTTATCCGGCACAGATTCCCATGCAATGACGGCATCGCGGCCGGCGCCCACGCGCACCCAAGCCATGACAAACTTGGAGTCGGCATCCATCGCATCGGTTCCGGCCCGCATTTCCTGTCCATCGTCGATTCCATCTCCATCGCTATCCAGCCGGGCCAAATCTGTTCCCAAACTCTTCTCCCAGGAATCGCTTAACCCATCGCCGTCCTGATCGAACGGATTTAGCGCTGTCATGTTGGTAATGGATATTTGGTAAACAGAATCGAAGCCAATGCTAAAAACCTCCGAATCGCCATAGAACGAGGCGGCTTCCCTCGTGGGCGCATTGAACACGCGAACAAAAAGCTTCATCCCCGGCAAAGGCTTGTTGTCGGTTAGCTTGAGCGAAAAAAGACCGGCATTGGTCAGGCCCATGGAGGTATGGTTGCCGATCGATGTGATGCCGTTTGTAATAACTACATTGCGGGGATCGGGCAGGCCATGAACATCCGGAGGGTAGATAATCCCGTTGGTCGTCGAAAAAACTTCCACACGGTCGCACAGCGCAATCTGCATGGTGGCCGCACCCACCAGGTTTCGCCCAAATTCGTCTTTGATCGGATTGGCGTTGCCGATATAGAGGGGATAGGAAATATTCTGGGCCATCAGCTCAAAGGAATAGAAGAGCAAGACCAGCGTCAAGAAACTGGTCGCCGTACAGACCCTACTCCATCTGTTCCTGCTGCGTCTCATGGCTCTTGCACTCCTCAAATTTCAACTGTTTCTAACGCAAAGCCTATTTTTCTTTCTGCGGATCTCTCCGGCCGCAGCCCACACAAGTCCAAGCATCAACACCATTCCAAAATAGTTCCGAGTGTCGGCCTCGGGAATGATGACGAAATTGTTTGTATGCCCCACCCCATATCCATGCTCCGGCGCGAAATCGAGGCTCACGTATTGGAACTGATTCGTCACACCCCAAACATCGGTTGTCCCCCAGGCGTGAACCCCTTGTACCGGATACTCTGCCGCATCAAAAAAGCGCAAGTAGAGATAATTAACCAACGAGGATTCGTATTTGAACCCGCCCGCATCGATCGTCCCATCGTCCAGCACGTAACAGAGCCCGACGAAAATATCGTCGCCCGTAAAAGAGTAAGACAAAAGACCGCCGCCAAACTCCACCATAGGATCTGCAATCGAATCGAAGCTGCCCACAATCAAGACGACCGAACCTTCTGCAAGATTCCCGCCGTCGGGACCCGTCAGCGAATAACTCGTCGAAGCCGACAAAGTAATAATCAATGCATTTGAAACAGGCGCCCATGCAAAAAACATCAGCACACAAATCATCAGAATATGAAATGAATTTAATGTTTTTTTCATGTGAGCATTTTTCCTACACTCCATTTGTATCCTCAGACAAGATTGAACAGTTTAATGTTCAAACTTACGAACACAAATCATGACACTCCTTCCCCCATAAAAAATATACCAAATAGGTTCGGTATTGTAAACTACTTATAACTCTATCATCTCTTATATTTCCTGCAAGGTAAAACGCTTGAATTTTTGGTCTTTTTTCATTTTCCTGTCATTAGAATGCCAGGTACACAGCTAAGGCGGTCTTTACGCATGCTTTCTTATCCCCTATCAAAAAACGGCCTGCACGCCGCCAAAAGCCAAACGATGGAACTGATTTATTCAAAATCAAGCTTGACCATTTTAAAGAGGTGAATGTAGAGTGCCGCACTGATCAGACTATGCCGTCGATGCAAGAGTGGGTTGTTGCCCACTCTTTTGCGTCTATGGCTATTATTATGCACGAACCCCAACAAAAAGGGGGAAATATGAACAACGAACTTTTGGCTGTACTGGAATATATGGAAAGAGAACGCGGAATTGACCGCGAAACTCTGATTACAGCCGTCGAATCGGCGTTGATGAGCGCTTCGAAAAAAAGCGTAAGTCCGGCCAAGGATATCCGTATAGCCATTGATCGGAAGACTTGCGACATTCGCGCGTGGGCCAAAGTACAAGTGGTTGAAAACGTCGTGGCTCCGCACGACCAAATTGCCGCGCCCAACGCTCGGAAGCTCAAGGCGGACGCCAAGGTGGGCGATTTCCTGGAACTTGAAGTCACCCCCAAGAATTTCGGCCGTATCGCCGCCCAGGCGGCCAAACAGGCCATCTTGCATAAAATTCGCCAAGCTGAAAAGGATATGGTCTTCGAAGAATATAAGGACCGTCCAGGAGATATCGTCAGCGGCACCGTTCGTCGTTTTGAGCGCAGCGATGTGATCATCGATTTGGGTAAAGCCGAAGGCCTGATGTCCTCCAGAGAACGGGTCCCCACGGAAGAATACCAAGTGGGAGATCGGATTCGGGCTCATATCCTTAGCGTACAAAACAATCCTCAAGGTCCGGAAATTCTGCTTTCCAGAAGCCATCCCGATTTTGTCCGAAAGCTGTTCGAGTTGGAAGTTTCGGAAATTGCCGATGGGACGGTAGAAATCAAGGGCATCGCACGGGAAGCCGGCTTCCGCAGCAAGATCGCCGTGGTCTCTCATGACGAAAAAGTGGACCCGGTCGGGGCCTGCGTCGGCATGAGAGGGATTCGCGTAAAGAATATTGTGCGAGAGCTTTCCGGAGAGAAAATAGACATTGTGCGTTGGCACGACGATATTAAGACCTTTGTGACCAATGCGCTCGCGCCGGCCAAACTTATCCGTCTGTCGGTCAACGACGAAACCCATACGGTGCATATTGTGGTCGAAGCGGATCAGCTTTCTTTGGCTATTGGGAAAAAAGGCCAAAATGCGAGATTGACGGCCAAGTTGACAGGATGGAAAATTGATATACAGAAGGATGAAGGCGACGTCGGATTTGACGAAAAAGTCGCCCGGGCAGTGGCCAAGTTGGCCAATTACGAGGGTATTGGCGCCGACCATGCAAGCCGATTGGTACATGCGGGCTTCCTGACACTGGAAGGTATGCTTGCAGCCGAATTGAGCGATTTGGAGGCGATCGACGGGTTTGATGCCGAAACTGCCGCGAAGGTGCGCGCGGCGGCCGAAAAGGCTTTTGAGCTGGAGCACGGTAAAGAGGAAGCATGAGAGTTCACGAATTAGCCAAAGAACTGAATGTCCACAGCAAGGATCTGCTGGAAGTACTTCACGCGAAAAACGTGGAAGTGAAAAATCACATGGCAGCCCTTACAGAGGAACAGGTCTCGTTGGCTCGTTCTGCTTTCAAGGCGCCAGCGACAACCCCGGCGGCTATTCCCGCCCCGGTTGCAGTCCCCCTTCACGACGCCAAGGCCCAATCCAAGGAAATGCCGGCTCACACAGAATCTAAACCGCTGCCGGAACCGCCCAAAGCGGAAGTCCGATCTGCAGAAGCGCCTCGCCCCCCGGCGCCCTTGGCGCCCCCGCCGCCGGCCAAACCGGCCCCGGCTCCAAAGAAGACCCTTTTGGTTCGCGGCCCCATCATCGTCAAGGAGTTCGCCGAACAATTGGGATTGAAGCCCAATCAACTGATTGCCGAGTTGATGACCATGAACGTCTTCGCCTCGCTCAACGAGCGCGTAGACCTTAAAGTGGCACAGCAACTGGCGGATAAGCACGGGTTCGTTTTCGAACACGAAAAGAAAGTGGTTGAACACAAACCCGTCGTCAAGCCGCCGGAACCTCAGGTGGAACCCGCTGTGGATCGGGAAGACGACCTGGTCGCCCGTCCCCCCATCGTTACATTCATGGGCCATGTTGATCATGGCAAGACCTCCCTGCTCGACAAGATTCGCAATACACACGTCACGCAGCAGGAAGATGGCGGCATAACGCAGCACATCGGCGCCTATTCGGTCAAGTATCGCGATCAATCGATCACGTTTCTGGATACGCCCGGCCATGCCGCTTTTACGGCCATGCGGGCCCGCGGCGCCAATTTGACGGACATTGCGGTGATTGTGATCGCCGCCGACGACGGCCTCATGCCCCAAACGCGTGAAGCCATTCAGCACGCCAAGGCGGCAGGCGTGACCATTATGGCCGCCATTAACAAAATCGATCTGCGCGGCGCCAATGTGGACCGCGTCAAACGCCAATTGCAGCAGGAAGGTTTGTCCCCGGAAGACTGGGGCGGAGATTTGATTTGTTGCCCTGTCAGCGCCATGACCGGGGAAGGCATCGACCATTTGCTGGAGATGCTCCTTCTGCAATCCGAAGTTCTGGAGCTTAAATCGAATCCCAAACGACGGGCGCAAGGCTATGTCATCGAAGCCCGCCTGGAAGCAGGGATGGGGCCCACGGCCAATTTGCTGGTCAAGCGAGGTACGCTGCATGTGGGCGACGCGATGGTCTGCGGCGCCTACTGGGGCCGCATCAAAGCCCTTATCAACGATCAGGGCATCAAGGTGCGCACAGCCGGCCCTTCGGCGGCCGTCAAGTGCCTCGGACTGACCGATGCGCCTGAACCCGGCGAAGAATTCGTGGTCTATTCGAATGACCGGGTCGCCAAGGAAATCTCCGAAGAACGCATGGCTAAAAAGCGGATAGACACCATCACGACGGCGCCCAAACGGGCCTCTCTTGAGGATTTGCTCCGACAGTCTCCTTCCCAGGAAAAACTGGAACTGCGCGTGGTGTTGAAAACCGATGTGCAAGGCTCGTTGGAAGCCATTCAGCAAGCGCTGCTCGGCATCAAGAGCGACAAAGTCCTTCTGAAAATCATCCTGGCCAGCGTGGGCAACATCACGGGAAACGACGTACTGCTGGCCAGCGCCTCCAATGCGATCGTCATGGGCTTCCATGTCGGCAAGGAAGATGGCGTCAACAGCATGGCCAAACGCGAAGGCGTCGAAATCAGGCTGTACAGCATCATTTATGAGCTGCTGGATAACGTTCGAGACGCTATGACCGGCCTGCTGGCGCCTATTACACGGGAGAATGTTATAGGTCACGCCGAAATACGGCAACGGTTTGAAATCAGCAAAAAGGGCGCCGTGGCCGGTTGCATGGTCACTCAAGGACGAGTCACATCCCGCTCCAAAATCCGGGTCAAACGCAAGGACGATGTGCTGTTTGCCGGCACCATGCTTTCCCTCAAACGTTTTCAAAACGACGCTTCCGAAGTTCGTGAAGGCCAGGAATGCGGCATCCGCATTGACGGCTTCTCCGACTTTCAGGAAGGCGATACCTTCGAATTCTACGAAGTGGAGAAGATTTCCCAGCAGTTGTAACCTGGAGCGCCGAGCGACGCGGGGACGGACATCCGAATATCCCATGCGTCGCGAGGCCGGCTCTACATAGGATTATTTTCCATGAGCACAAATCGCATGGATCGGGTAAACGAACTTTTGAAGCGCGAGATTGCTGCCGCTCTCTTTCGCGTCATGAGCGAAACCGGCTTCGATCTTTCCGCCGTAACGATTACGCGCGTCCAAACCAGCAGCAACCTGCGATCCGCCCGGGTCATGGTCTCGATTCGCGACCATGAAAACGAGCGATCCAAGATGATGGGCCGGCTCGAAAGACATCGCACCGAAATCCAGCAAATCATTCATGACAACGTCGTGCTGAAATATACGCCCCATTTGACGTTCGAAATCGATTCGTCCATCGAAGAAGGCGATCGGGTGCTTTCCATTATTTCCCAAATCGAAACCACCCTGCCCGCGGAAGAGACTTCCGAAGAGGAGCCTTCATCGGATAAGGGAGAAGATGAGAACGGATAAACCCGCCCCCCCACAGGATCTGGGTCCTTTTGACGGCATCTTGCTGGTCGACAAACCCTCCGGCCCCACGTCGCACGACCTCGTCGCGGATATCCGCCGGCGCTTTGGCATCAAGAAAGTTGGACATGGAGGCACGCTCGATCCCATGGCCACCGGCCTGATGATCATCCTGACCGGCAAGGGCACCAAGATTTCCGAATCCGTCATGGGCTTTGACAAGGTCTATGAAGGCGTTATGCATCTGGGCATTACGACGGACACCCAGGACAGCGACGGGAAGGTGCTGACCCAAGCCGATGCCGGCCAGATCACCCGCGAACAACTCGAAGGGGAAATGCGAAAGCTTCTCGGCGACACCATGCAGATTCCCCCCATGGTTTCCGCAATTAAGCAAAACGGCGTCCCGCTCTACAAATTGGCCCGAAAGGGACAAACCGTCGAACGCGAACCCCGGCTCATCCACATTTACCGATTTGCCCTGCTCGACTACGCTCCGCCCCTGGCGCGCTTTGAACTGAAATGCACCAAGGGCACCTATGTGCGGACCCTGTGCGCCGATATTGGAACCGCCCTAAACTGCGGCGCCCATCTAAAAGAATTGCGGCGTACGCAAATCGGCTCGCTGAACGTCACGAAAGCCATTCCCATGGATCGACTGATGAGTCTTTCTCCAGCTGAACTCGAGTCGACGATCGTTCCCATCCGCAATTTTTCCATTCAGGACATCGACCAATGATGACCGTGGTGGACAGCCTGGAAGCCATGCGGCAGGTCACCCGGCCTGTGGTTCTGGCAATCGGGATGTTCGACGGCCTTCACCTGGGGCATCAGGCGGTCATCCGCCAAGCGGTAGAACGTGCACAGGCGCTTCAGGGCGAAGCCTGGGTATTGACCCTTGACCCGCACCCACTCAAGATTCTCAAGCCCATGCAAGCCCCGCCTTTGCTTACGTCCACGAGGCACAAACTCAGGCTGATCGAACCGCTTGGCATTCAAGGCTGCTTAGTTCTTCCCTTTACCCGCGAACGGGCCGATGAAGAGCCGGAAAACTTCGTGTCCGATTTGCTGGAATGCATTCCAGCCCTCAACGGCATCGTCGTGGGCGAAAATTGGACGTTTGGCCGCCAAGCCAGGGGCCGTCCAGCCCTGCTGGAAGAGCTGACGAGCTCGCGCGGGATAAGCGTCATCGTCGTAGCGCCTGTCGCTTGCCGTCAAATGCCCATCTCCAGCACGCGAATCCGGAACGCCGTCTTCCAAGGCCGGCTCGACGAAGCCGCCGCCATGCTGGGGCGTCCGTTCAGCATTTTGGGCGACGTAGTGCCCGGTCGCCAATTCGGTCGCACGATGGGCTTTCCCACCGCCAATGTGGATCCCCACAACGAAGTCCAGCCCCCGCCCGGCGTCTACGCGGCATACTTGCTTCATCGCGGCCGAAAAATCCTGGGCGCCGCCTTCCGTCCCGACCCCGCCACAGGCGCCCCCCCGCCCCCTCATATCGTCGAAATTCACCTATTCGATTTTAACGAAGACCTCTACCAGCAGGAGGTGGAAGTTTTTTTCATCCGGCAACTGCGGCAGCCCCGGCACTTCGCTAATGAGGAACAACTCCGCCGGCAGATAGCCCTGGATATCGCAGGAATTCACCGTTTCTTTATAGAAAACCCCTCTTTCAAGCCGTCCTGAAAAAAGTTGAAGAAAAGTTGAAGAAGATTCTTTACATGCCTTTGCGAGATCTCTATAGTCCCGAGCCAAGAAAGAAAAATAAGAAAACAAGCAAAAGACAATAAGGTCTGGAACAAGGGTTATGGAAAACGCGACCAAGGCGACTATTAAGCAGGAATATCAGTTGCACGAGCGGGACACAGGTTCCGCGGAAGTTCAGGTTGCCCTGCTTTCAAAGCGCATACAGGATTTGACGCAGCACCTTCAGGGTCATAAAAAAGATCACAACTCCCGTCGTGGTCTGATCGTGATGGTCAGCAAGCGTCGCCGCCTATTGGACTATCTCGGCAAGAAGGACGAAGCGCGATATCAGAAATTGATTGAACGCCTTGGCCTGCGTCGATAGTTCCCTCCTTTCAGCACTTCAAAACCACACTATGACTGCATGCAGTCATTATGTGCATGGTTTCGAGGTTACTGCCGGAATTTGCTTTGTTTTGATGACTCCATCAAAACAAAGCTCGGCATTTGATAGTCTTTCCGCTGGGCATAAGGCCCTGTTTTCAATAACAGGAAGGAACACATCATGAAGATTAACAACACAAAAACCGTCGAAGTCGACCTCTCCGGCAAAAAACTCCGCTTTGAAACCGGCGTTTTAGCTCGTCAAGCCCACGGAGCTGTCACCGTTCAGTTGGGCGAAACCATCGTATTTTCCGCCGTCACCGCCTCTGAAAAACCTCGGGAAGGCATCGATTTCTTCCCCCTGCAAGTGGAATATCGCGAGAAATTCTATGCGGCGGGCAAATTTCCCGGCGGCTATTTCAAACGCGAAGGCCGCCCCAGCGAAAAGGAAATCCTGACCGCCCGCGTCACGGATCGCCCCATCCGCCCGCTCTTCCCCGAAGGCTTTTACAACGAAGTCCAGATCAACAACACCCTGATCTGCGCCGACGGCGAGAACGAATCCGATGTCTTGTGCATCAACGCCGCCAGCGCAGCCCTGACGATCTCCGAGATTCCGTTCTACGGCCCCATTGGCGCCGTCCGGGTCGGACGAGTCAATGGCCAATTTGTGGTCAACCCCACTCATACCGACATGAAGACCAGCGATCTGGACTTGATTTATGTCGGGACCCGCGAGCTGCCCATGATGATTGAGGGTTCCGCTCATGAAATTTCCGAGACGGATATGCTGGCGGCCATGAAGTTCGGCCATGAATCCATCCAGAAATTGATCGATGCCCAGTTGGAATTGCGCAAAATGCTCGGTCTGTCGGAAAAAGTCATCACAGCCAAACCGATCGATGCCGTCCTCGTCGACAAAGCCCGCGAGCTCGTTGGCGCCGAATTGGCCGAAGCCCTCCTGATCCCCGGCAAACAAGAACGCCAAGGCAAGGTGAAAGCCCTCCGCACCGCCCTCGACGCGAAGATGACTGAGCTGTATCCCGATGTCATGAAGCCGGTTTTGTTCTCGCAACTGTTCGACAAAATCGAGATCGAAGTGGTCCGCAAGAACGTGCTCGAAAAGAGCCGGCGCATCGATGGACGCGGTTTTGACGATCTTCGCCCTCTCGACATCCAGGTGGGCTTGTTCCCCCGGACGCACGGCTCCGCCTTGTTCAGCCGCGGGGAAACCCAGGCGATGACCATTGCCACGCTCGGCACCACGGGCGATGCGCAGGAAATGGACGGCATCACCGGCGGTCCGGAAGAAAAGAACTTTATTCTGCATTACAACTTCCCGCCCTATTCGACCGGTGAAGTCGGACGCCTGGGAGGAACCGGCCGCCGCGAAATCGGTCACGGCGCACTGGCGGAACGCTCGATCGCCCAGATGATGCCCAAGGATTATCCCTACACGGTTCGCTTGGTTTCCGAGATCATGGGCTCAAACGGCTCCAGCTCGATGGCCAGCGTCTGCGCAGGCACTTTGGCGTTGATGGATGCCGGCATCCCGCTGATCAAGCCGGTCGCAGGCATTTCCATCGGCCTCTTTACCGGCGATGACAAGGCGGTGCTCGTCACCGACATCCTTGGCTCCGAAGATCATTGCGGCGATATGGACTTCAAAGTCGCAGGCACCAAAGACGGCATCACCGGCTTCCAGGTGGATTTGAAGCTGCGGGGTCTCAAATGGGAATTGGTGGAAGGCGCTTTTATCAAGGCTCGCACTACGCGGATAAAGATTCTCGACGCGATGACCAGCGTCATCGCCCAACCGCGACCCGATCTTTCGCAATACGCGCCGCGCATCCAAGTCGTCAAGATCAATCCCGAGAAGATCGGCGCCTTGATCGGCCCGGGCGGCAAAAACATCCGCCGCATTACCGAAACCACCGGTGCGCAGATCGATATTGACGATGACGGAACGGTTCACATCTTCAGCAACGACAAGGACGCCATGGACGCCGCAGTCCGGGAAGTCAATCTGATCACGGCGGAAGCCGAGGTCGGCAAGATTTATCGCGGCACCGTCACTGGCATCAAGGATTTCGGCGCCTTTGTCGAAATCATTCCGGGCCGGGAAGGCTTGGTCCACATCAGCGAATTGGCCAATTTCAGGGTCAACCGCGTGGAAGACGTCGTAAAGATGGGCGAAGCCATCTGGGTCAAGTGCCTGAATGTCGACGAAAACGGCAAGGTTCGACTCAGCCGCAAGGCCGCGCTGGAAGAAAAAGACTTGAAGGAATAAATTTCCGGCTTTAATGACGGACCTGGTCTCATTAAAAAAACGCGCAGCGCTCATTCTTGAGCGTCTGCGCGTTGCTTATCCCGACGCCGGCTGCGAGCTGGTATTTGGAAGCCCGCTCGAATTGGCGGTCGCCGCCATTCTCTCCGCCCAATGTACGGACAAGCGCGTAAACCTCGTCACACCGGCCCTCTTCAAGAAGTATACGACGGCGGCGGATTGGGCCGCCACACCGCAAGAGACACTCGAAACCGAAATCAAATCCACCGGATTCTTTCGAAATAAGGCCAAAAACATCCGGGCGCTCTGCTCCGAGTTGGCCACGCGGTTCGAGGGCCAAATTCCAGACGATTTCGATGTCCTTATCACGCTGCCGGGCATCGGCAGAAAAACAGCCAATCTTCTGATCGCGACCGCCTTTGGCAAACCGGGCCTTATCGTCGATACGCACTTCAAACGGCTTTCTCAACGCCTCGCGTTCACGAAACATGAAGACCCTGACAAGATCGAAGTCGACTTAAAGGCCATCGTGCCGGAAAAAGACTGGAGCAACTGGTCTCATTGCATGGTGTTTCATGGAAGGCGCTGCTGCTACGCGCGAAAACCCGGTTGCCCCCAATGTCCCATCCGGGAACTCTGTCCATATCCGAACAAGGAAACCGGTTTGCCGAAAAAGAAATGACGAGCATCGAGAGCCCTCAGAAAGCCTCCTGGTTCACAACGGATCTACAATTCCCACGGTTACCGCGAAAAGTTTTGCAACATTTCGCTTCACATCCGCTCCAAATTATTGGAGAAAGAACACTTCACTTTGCGGGGGCTGACGATGGATATTCGAATTCTCTATATTGAAGACGACCCAGGCTTGGCCCGCATTGTTCAAAAGCGCCTCAGTAAATCAGGTCTTTCAGTGGAAACCGCCCCGGACGGGATAAAAGGATTACGCCGGCTGGAAGAACATTCTTTCGATTGCCTGCTCGTGGATCATGAGATGCCCGGCATGGAAGGCTTGGAAGTTATCCGCACGCTGGCCGAGTGCGGTCGAATGATTCCCACCATCATGATAACGGGCGCCGGCAACGAACGGATTGCCGTCGAAGCCATGAAGTTGGGCGTCCGCGACTATCTGGTCAAAGATGTCGAAGGGCTATATTTGGAACTGCTGCCCTCGCTCATCGAACAAGTCATCCGACAGCAAATTCTGCACAAGGAAAAAGTCGCAGCCGAGGATGCTCTTTTTAAAAGTGAAGAACGTCTGCGGGAACTGGCCGACCTGCTGCCGTGCATTGTCTATGAAATGGATCTGAGCGGACGGTTGACGTTCGTCAACCAAACGGCCTTCGAAATTACCGGCTATACGCGCGAAGACTTCGAACATCTTACGCTCCCAAACGATCTGATCCTTCCCGAAGACTTGAAACGCGCCATGACCGAGATCAAAAACATCATTGAAGGACGCCCCCACTCGATCACTCCGGACACTTATCGAATCCGGCGCAAGGACGGCTCCATCATACCCATCATGGTCCGGTCTTCGGCCATACAGCGGAACGGACAGGCGGTCGGGTTGCGAGGGGTAATCCTCGACATCACCGATCGCCAGCAGACAGAACATTGGCTCCATATTCAACGAGACTTGGCCTTACGCCTGAGCACCATCAGCGACATATCCGAAGCCATGAAGGAGTTTCTGAAAGCAGTCCTGCAAATCGAAGGCATTGACTGCGGCAGCGTCTACCTAATCGAGCAACCGGAAAATACCATGCGCCTGATCGTCAGCCAGGGTCTGCGCCATTCAGCCCCGCCCCATATTTGCCAGATGAACGGAGGGACGGAACATGCAACAAAGATCGAGAATCATCGGCCTCTCTATTTTTCCGCTTCCGATGTCATTCCAGCCCTTGAAGAGTTTCGACAAGCCGAGCAATTCAAGGCTTCTGCGGTCATTCCGGTCGTCTATCAAAACCGCATGATTGCGGTCGCAAGCCTGGCGTCTCGGACCCTGGACGAGATTCCGACGTCCATACGAAATCTGCTCGAAGCCATGGTCGTGCCCATGGGGGGCATCATCGAAAGGGCTCAAACGGAAACCGTCTTGCGCGAAAACCGCAATAACCTGCAAAGCCTGTTCAATACCATCACGGATTTTCTTTTTATCGTCACCATCGAAGGCCGGCTCCTTCATTGGAATCCGGCGGTGGAAGAACGGCTCGATTATTCGACCGAAGAGCTTTCGCGCATGCACATCCTCGACCTGCATCCTGCCAACCGCCGCGAAGAAGCCGCCGAGATCCTGGAAAAAATACTGGCCGGACAATTGGCTAGTTGTCCAATCCCGCTCCAAACCCGTTCAGGCGCCTTGATTCCGGTCGACACCAAGGCCACTGTGGGCAAATGGAATAACGAAGTGGTTATCTTCGGCCTTTCCCGCGACACCACCGAACGGCAAAATGCCGAGAAGGAGAGAAAGCAACTGGAAGCCCAGGTCCAGCATGCGCAAAAACTGGAAAGCTTGGGTATTCTGGCCGGCGGCATTGCCCACGATTTTAACAACCTGCTAACCGTGATCCTGGGAAATGCGGAACTCATGTCGATGGAACTTCATCCCGGTTCTCCCGCGCTCGAAAGCCTCGACGAAATCGAACGCGCCGGCAAGCATGCGGCTGAAATCAGCCGCCAGATGCTCGCCTATTCCGGAAAAGGACGCTTCATGGTGGAGCGAATCGATCTCAATGAGATTATCTGGGACATGCGTCCACTGCTGGAGGCCTCGATCGCCAAGAAAACTTTGCTCCGTATCAAGGTAGCCGACCGGTTGCCGTCGATCGAAGCCGATGCCACCCAGCTCCGGCAGGTCATCATCAATCTGGTTACCAATGCCTCCGAGTCGTTGAAGGACAACATGGGCGAGGTGACCATTTCCACGACCGCCATGATGTGCGACCGAAAGATGCTCAGCCGAACCCTCCTGGGCGACCAACTCCTGGAAGGCTGCTATGTCGCCCTCACCGTGACGGATACGGGCTGCGGAATGGCCGTTGCCACCGCCGAAAAAATATTCGACCCTTTTTTCACTACGAAGTTCGCCGGACGGGGACTTGGACTTGCCGTGGTGTTGGGCATTGTCCGAGGCCACAAAGGCGCCATTCACGTGGACAGCATGGAAGGCAAGGGAACCACCTTTAGGATACTGTTTCCGCTTCCCGACGAAGCCATACCCCCCCGGCCAAGCCGCCGCGTGGCCGAAACATCCGCTACCTGGCAAGGCCAGGGGTCCATTCTCCTGGTGGACGACGAAAGCAAGGTGCTGGAAGTCAGCCGGCGGATGATCGAACATGCGGGATATACGGTCATCCCGGCCGCCGACGGCTCCATCGCCCTGGATCTTTTCCGGAAGCATCACGATTCGATCAAGGCGGTGGTCCTCGATATGACCATGCCGGTCATGGACGGCGAGGAAACCTACTACGAAATCGTGGCAACCGATCGAAATGCTCGAATCCTTTTCACCAGCGGCTACAATGCCGAGGAGTCCATCAGTCGCTTTGCTCAAAAGGGCTTCATCGATTTCATCCAAAAACCTTACTCCTCACCCGCTCTCATCGAGAAACTTCATCACTTGATCGAGCGGGCGCCGACGGGTTGAGCTTGACGGCAAGCGTGTTTAGGGCTCGCGCCGGAGATCCAGATAAACCGGATAATGATCCGAGACATGCCCGTCCTGTCCCGGCAGGACGGCGACCAGATTGGTATTCACGCCCATGGGCAGGGCGGTCAGCGGCAACGCCACCCAGGGTTCCTCGACAAGTTCCGGCGAAACCAAGACCCGGTCAAACGAAGCAGGAGGAAAAACCAACGAGGGATCGCCGTATCTTGTTGGGCATGTGGCCCGTTCCCCGATTGGGCGTCCTCGCCACAAGTCAATCCAGTCTCTGAACGGAGTCAGCGAGGGGTCCTCTCGAAATTCTTCGTTGTCCGGATCGACGTTCATGTCGCCGGCCACTGCGACTTCCCATTGGCTTTGGGGATTCCGAGCGAGAACCTGCTGAACATCAGCCCTCACGATTTCCATCGTTTTGACCCGTTGAGCCTGATTGCGCTCTTTGTTGCCAAAATTGGATTTCAAGTGGACGCCATAAAGCAGCAGCTTGCGATCCGGCCCCAAATCCACCGTGGCCGCCAGCACCCCGCGAGGGGGGCGGGAGCTTCTGGACAGGGTATCGAACGCGATCGTTCTCACCTGGGCCAGGGGAATCCGGCTCAACACGGCAATGTTCAAAGGATCGGGCCGCCCGGTTTTGTCCTGGTAGCGGGTGATAAAACCCAGCGGATAAGGGCGGCGCAACGTGTTATTGATCAGCCGAAGAGCGTCCTCATTTTCCACTTCCTGAAAAAAGACCACGTCGGGATTGATTCGTTCCAGAATGGCCGCAGCCGCCTGGGCGTGGGCTCTCGCCAATTCCAAGGTATTGGTTGGGCCGTCGTTTATCCCGTCATTCAAATGCTCCAAATTGTAGGTAGCCACGCGCAGACGGTCCGTGACAGCGACGGTCTCGTTCGTCCGGGCATACACCTGTTCGGCGGGAGCGATTCGGGGCCGGTTGAACCACCAGAACGCATCGGCCGAACGAAGCAACATGACACACGCGACCGCCACTACCATGATTCTACTTAATTTATGCATTCTTCATCTTCCTTGGCTAACCGACAGGGACAATCCGTCTATGCATACCGGTCTTACGGCTCATTGTTAAAGGGACGTATCCCGATAAACTTCCCGCCCCTCGAACAAGGTCAACAGTACTCGCGTTTCTGGCCACTGCTCCGCGGGTAGGTTGAATAGATTCCCATCCAGCATCACGAGGTCCGCCGATTTTCCATTTTCGATGGAGCCGGTTTCCCGTTCGCAAAAGCTGGCCCATGCGCCTTGGCGCGTATAAGCGTTCAACAATTCCAAAAGTTCCAGCCCCTCTTCAGGCGCCAGGGGATTATGAAAGGACGTGCCCACTCCACACCGAGTCCTGCCGACGGAAATGGCTTCCAGGGGATTAAACGTGACGGAATCTCCGCCAAAAGGCCAATCACTGCCGCAGACCATGGCGGAGCCCGCTTTCAAGAGGCTCTTAACAGGATACATGCCCAAGGCACGCTTCTTTCCCAGATAAGGAAGGGCGGTATCGAAAAACCCGTTGTCGATGTAAAACCATGCCGGCTGAACGTTCGCCACAAGCCCCAAGGGACCCAACCGGGGAATATCCGCCGGCGAAATCAAATCCAAGTGAGCGAGCAGGTGCCGCGCATCGCGAAGCCCGTGAATTCGAATAGCCTCTTCCAAGCTGTCCAAAGCCAGCCGAATGGCCCCATCGCCGATGGCGTGGATATGCAACTGAAAGCCCGCGCGATCCAAGCCCATAACCTGGCGCCGAAAGGCTTCTTCCTTCCAAACCAACTCCCCCCTGAAATCGGGCCGATCCGCATACGGTTCGAGCAACCAAGCTGTATGCGACTCCATCACGCCATCCAAAAATAACTTCGCGGCGCCAGCCCGCAGATGCTTTCCGCGGCATCGCTGGCGCAGCCCCATCAGGCGATCCGTCGACTCTTCGTTCGGCTCGCATAAAAGCGAAGCCGCAACCCGGAGATTCAATTCGCCGTCCGCGTCCATCCTCTCGTATACGCGGAGGAATCGATCTGAAACCATCGCATCGTGAACCGCCGTAATGCCCCGCCGGGAGGCCTGAGCCATGAACGCCCGAAGACCTTGCGCCAGTTCTTCCTCGGTGGGCGGAGGAAAAACATCCTTCACCAAATCCATGGCGGTCCATTCCCGCAACGTCCCGGAAGGTTCGCCGCTAAGCGGGTCCCGTTCGATGCGGCCGCCGGGTGGGTCCGGGGTCTCGCGGGTGATGTGGGCGGCCGCCAACGCCTTGGAATTAACCCAGGCCGAATGCCCATCCATAGACTTTATCAGAGCAGAACGATCCGGCACGGCGTCGTCGAGATCCTTTTTGGAGGGGCCGGAGGGCGGGAAATGCCCATGCACCCACCCATGCCCGCGAATAAACGATTTAGCCGGATGGGCGCTCGCATAAGCTTGAATACGCTCCAGGTAAGCAGGCAGCGAATCCAATTCCGCCAAATCGCACTCAATCAAATTGACGCCCCCGATCAACGGGTGGATATGCGAATCGTGAAACCCCGGCAGGACCATCCGTCCGTTCAGTTCGATCACTTCCGTTCGAGAGCCAATCCAATCGGCTGCGCCCGCAGAAGACCCCACATACACAATGCGTCCTTGCGCCACGGCCACCGAGGAAGCCATTGGCTCTTTGACGCCGCCGGTATAAATAGCTCCCCCACGAAGCACCTTGTCCGCTGCAATTTCTATCGCCATGCGAAACAGCATGACGTGAAGCGCCCGTTTTTTCAAGGGATTCGTCCACAGGAGACCGCGTTACGGAAAACGCGGTCCACCTGCCGGAAGTTGCGCTGCAGGTGGCTCGGCTTCTCTAAAGACGGGTTAGCCCGCATTTCTCACAAAGATAGTTGACTATGTACAACATACGAAGGCAACCCTCATCATGACAGACTGTAGCCAGAACGAATTTGAGTTTCAAGGTCTGAGTCGGCGAAAAGTCCGATCCGACCGGTGCGGATCGGGTGCGGCAGAAGGATAAGGGCAAGCCGCTGGCCGGCAAGAGCACGCTGAATCGGCTGGAGCATGGGCAAGGGACCGGGTCGCGGTACAAGAAAGTGGCGGCACGAGAAGAGGCGGTGGCCGACTTGTTTGTGGACAAGTTCATCAGCGGACAGGTCAAGGCGCCGAAGGCGCTGATTCTGGACTTGGATGCGACGGACGATCCGCTGCACGGCAACCAGGAAGGGCGCTTCTTCCACGGGTATTACGATGGGTACTGCTACCTGCCTCTGTATATTTTCTGCGGCGACGAACTCTTGTGCGCGAAGTTACGGCCCTCGAACATCGACGCCAGCGAAGGGGCCTTGGAAGAAGTGCAGCGGATTGTAGGGCTTGCTGCGTACCGCTTGGCCCGAGGTTCGCATTCTGCTTCGCGCCGACAGCGGGTTTACGAGGGAAGAGATCATGGTTTGGTGTGAAGCTCATGGAGTGGACTTTCTCTTCGGCTTGGCCCGTAACAGTCGGCTGGAGACCTTGCTGGCCCCGGCCATGAGCAGTGCCCGGCGCTGGCATGAGGTAAGCGGCCAATCCGTGCGGGTGTTCTCGGAGCTGACGTATCAGACCCAGAAGACCTGGAGTCGGGCCCGGCGAGTGATCGGCAAGGCGGAGTACCTGGAGCAGGGAGCCAATCCACGATTCATCGTTACCTCGCTATCGCCGGAGGATGGGGGAGCGCGGGAACTCTACGAAGATCGGTACTGCGCACGCGGCGAGATGGAGAACCGCATCAAGGAACAACAGCTGGATTTGTTTGCGGATC
>MHBK01000043.1:87678-125170 GCA_001804865.1 Lentisphaerae bacterium GWF2_57_35 | reverse complement strand
GGTTGCCTCCGTATGTTGTGTATCTCATTTGTGATAAACGAGTTGTACAACAACGCGCAACCCTCGTCAACTATCTTTGTGAGAAATGCGGGCTAATCTTAATCGTAATCTTTTTTTATCCTGAGAAGGAGATTAAGATTACGATTAAGATTATGATTATGAAGGAGATATGAGAAGATCTGCATTGACGCGAGGTCCTGAGTCATAATTACAATGGCTGTTTGAACGCAGAAACAACAGGTGGCCCGGCTTCTCCGAAGACGGGCTTTTCGGGTCCGGAAGCCGCGTTACGGAGAACGCGGCCCACCTACAGAAACCAGCCCTTCATATGCTTACAGATGAATTCCGTGTCATCAATTTGTGTATAAAAGACCGGCTTACGCCGGCAGCTACGCAGCCTGGGAAGAAGGCCGTCTTCGGAGAAGCCGGCCCACCCGGAAGAGCAGAATATCGATAGCGATGAAGGGATTAGCTTCTCTGAATACTCTTTTATCCGTGGGGCCACTCGTCTTTTTGTGCAGAATAGTCAATCCGGAAGCGCCGGGCTAACGCTGCTGGATGGCGGCGGCCGCATCCTTTTTCGCCGAGCGATAGGCCATTTCCGCCGGCAGAGATTCCCGCGCAACGAACGGTTTTCCAAAATAGGCGGAGTCCATGTATAACGACTCGCCTTGGCCCATTCCGGAAACGGACAGGACGAAGTTGGCCGATACGGCGTCGATCGGCGCCGTGACCTGAAACGATTTATTGGTCCAGCGGCCATTCGGAAGATCGGCCAGCGAGTTGGTGTGAACGAGAAGCTGCTGATGGCTCTGATTGAACCACTCGACCTTCATGATCACTTCCGAGGCGTGCCAGTTGGTCTCTTTATGGAAGCACGCCGAACTCAGATAGGTCGTGCCGCCATCGACCTGTATCCATTGCCACCAGCCGCCGAAGGTCGTCCCATCGCCCACGATAACCGCCGACTGATCGCCTGAATGGGCCTTCCAGTTCACTCGCTTGGCCGCACCCCAGACCCCGCCCTGGACATTATCCTGCCAGGCAAACGCGCGCGTATTGGTCGTTCCCATATCCTCGAAGCTCGGATTCGCCAACAGATTATCCGTGGCTTCCACCAACCTGACCCGATAGAACTTGTTCGTCCAGTTGGACGCAACGAAGTTGGTCCACGTCATAGCCGAGGCCCCGGCGGTAAACGGCGCCAACGGAGCCCAGTTGGGTTGGGAAAGACTCGAAGCTTCCATGACTTCATACGCCACATTCGACAAGACATGGTCGACCGTCAGTTGGTGGGTTGCGTCCGACTGAACGTACGCGCGGACTTGGAGTCGTGCATCATCCAGCCTGACCAACTCGATCCCATTCCCCGTTCCCAGATTGCGGCTGTATTGCTTTTCATAAGGGTTGTTCCAGTGTTCATGAACGCCGAGACTGGTCATGCGTTCGCCGTCGTTATCCGGGTCGTAGAAAGTTTCGGAAGGCGGGTTATCGGCCAGGGCCGCTTCGATCAGGTAATCTACCGCGGCGCCTTGAAGACTGCCTTTCGACACCACGTCGGGCCATTCCGCTTGAAGGAAATCGAAGGCCACCGAGTCGATGGCGACGGGATCCTGCGACATGAAAACGCTGGAAGGCCAATCGCCCGTTACGCCATCGCCAAAGCCCGGCGAAGTCCAGGGGTACGCATGGCAATCCCAGTCATCGCCGCCGAAAAGGCCGTCGATCAGGTAAAGGACGGTACGGCCGCCGATCCGGGGATGCCCCATCAGATCGACGAGCGCCCGGTAATGTCCGAGTCCCGGAGTTTCGTTGGGCAGACTGTGATGCATGTTGAGGTAATCGAGATATCCATCCTGATCCGGACCGAACGCATCCCGAAAATGCCCGTCGGGCGTGCGCAGAAGCGAGCCGTAATGATTCTTGGCGCAAAGGGTGACGCCGGCCCGCGCGTGCCCCTTCAGGATGGCGAAGTTGATGAAGTAGTCCGCTTCGGCGTAGCACGCCGGCAGGTAGTCGATTACCTTGCCTGCCGCTTCAGGGGTGCTCCAATAGAACATCATAGCGGACAGTTCCACGCGCAGGCGTCCTTGTCCGCCGACATTATCGAGATAGTTGACGCCAGGGAATTCAGGATGCCAGAAATCCCAGTAGTGATTTGGAATCAACGTCGTCGGATCGCCGATGTAGATGTTCGTCTGTGCGACGCCGGCGACATGGACCAATTGGCGCAACAGGGCCAGCGTCATTTGCGGCGAATTGTCGCCGCGATTCAGATACTCGGGCATCTTCTCGTGCGTGACAGGATCTACCTGACGTCCATTGCTAGTGGTGAGATTAAGTTTGATGACCACCTTCTCGCCGAACTGGTAGCCCCGATCGCCCTTGCCCTGCTGCTGATTGGAATATCGGAAAAGCGCATCCCAGGCATTCGCCAGCGTGCTTTCCCCGGTCAGGGCCAGGACGGAGTTGGAGACCATGCGCTCCACCACCGCTTCATCGGTATGCGTCGACTCATACCAATGCTCCGAGGATTCATAACCCGCCCAATCCGTGGCGTCCGGATCGTGCGCCCAAACCACGCGCCCCGGATGAAGGCCCCTGGGCGTGCCGATCGGGGCATTGGGAGTGTACGACATGGCCAGCGATTCGGACGAGGGCATCGTGACCGACGTAACAACCCAGAGCAGCAAGCCGCAGATCACCGCGAGGAGCGCCAAGCCCCAACGATATTGCCGGATCAGATGTCCTGACGTCTTGAGCACGGCGCCCAACCCGAAAATACCCATCAGCCAGATGACGAAGCCGGCTGCCACGGGCGCCGCCGCCTTCTGACACGGATAAGCAGCTCGCTGCGGTTTCGGCAGGACCCGAACCAGAAACCATGCGAGTGAAACCAGACCCATGATCGGAAACAGAAATCGGGACAGACGCCCACTCGACCAGCTTCCATTGGAATGAGCTCTATGGCGGCGGCCATGACAAGGAGTTTTCATTTTGTTTGATTGCATCATCATTCTCCTAAAGCGCCCTCCCCCAACCCTGACGAACTCGATAGGATCGTCGCACAGCCCCTCACGGCGGGCAACCCTTTTCTGGGACCTGTCCCAATCACGGTTTTTTTATGTGCCCTGTAATTTGTTGGATCGCAAAACGGGTTCGGCACGCCTTCGAGCAATCCAAGTACATGATTCCTGGAGGGTTCCGCTCTGTCGGAACCGTCTTCTTCCGGTCGCGACGGAGCGCGACCCTCCAAAATGTGGATCTACCGGCAAATCAATAAGTTATCATTTCACAGAAAAAGACCATGCAGTCCCAACGTCTATGACAAAACAAAGAGAGATTATGATTACGATTAGGATTAAGATTAGGAGAAACAAAAGGTGAAGTCTCTTTGCAGTAAAGGAAAACCATGAAAGCCCGTATTGAAGAATTGGACAGACAGATGACGCGGATGGGGGAATTGATCCTTCGGCGGCGCTTGTTGCCGGCGCTGGACAACCAGGAAGTCTACGAGGTGAAACTGGGCGAGGAGTATCTGATGTCCAGCTTGTTTCACGACGCCGAAGTGGCCATGGTACGCCTCGGCTTGGAACGCGTCGCCCAGACTCCGCTGGATGTCGTGGTAGGCGGCCTGGGCTTGGGCTATACCGCTGCAGCCGTCTTGGATTATCCTGGCGTTCGGTCCCTGTTGGTGATCGAAGCGTTGGACGCAGTCATGGATTGGCACCAACGCAAACTGGTTCCTCTGGGCGATCGGCTGGTCGGCGATTCCCGCAGCCGGCTGATCCACGGCGATTTCTTCGCCGTGGCCGGGCCGGATGGCCACGGCTTCGATCCCGAGCTGCCCGACCGGAAATTCCACGCCATTTTGCTGGACGTCGATCATTCCCCCAGCCAGTGGCTGAGTCCCCTCCACGCCCCATTTTACGAGACGAACGGCTTGCACCGGCTGACCGCCTTCCTTCATCGGGGCGGCGTATTCGCCCTCTGGTCCAACGATCCGCCCGAAGAAACATTCATCAGGAAACTCGAAACGGTTTTCCCCCAGGTCCGGGCGGAAGTCGTGACGTTCCCCAATCCGTTGACCGATAGCAAATCCGCCAATACGGTCTACGTGGCAAAGATCGAAGGGTAGCGATTATTCTTCATCTCCCCCATTCGTTGCGCTTCCTATTCGTTGGAAACTTTCTTTGTCTTCTCTTCGAACGGCACGGCTCCCATGTCGGTCTTCAAAGAAGATGATTTCCAACGAATGAAGAGGCGCAACGAATAAAGAGGTTCCGACATGGGCAATCCGCGTCGAGCACGCTTTCCCATACATTTGGACTGTTCTTTCGCTCTTGCCATAAATCCGGTTGACGCGAGCCGGATTTTCCCCATAATATTTCGTTACATGACGAAATACAGGAGATGACTCATGAAGGATGCGCTCCGGATTTTTGGCGCTTTATCGGACGAGAATCGGCTGAGGATGCTCTACGCTTTGCGTCATGGCGAGTTGTGCGTCTGCCAGCTCATCGAGCTGATGGGGCTTTCCCCTTCCACGGTATCGAAGCACCTTTCCATTCTTCGCGACGCGGGACTGCTCGACTCCCGCAAGGAGGGGCGCTGGGTGTATTATCGCATGGCGGATCAAGCCCATTTTCCAATCATTGGAAAAAAGGCCGCTCCCATTTTCCAAGCATTGGAAAAATCGCCCGCCGTCAAGGCGGACGACCGGCATTTGCGCGCCATCGACAAAATGGGCGTCGAGGAGCTATGCCGGAAGCTCTTTTGCAAACCATGAGCAAACCACTTCCAGTGCATTGCAGCCGCGTATCGTCAGCTTGGACCTGGCGAGACCGCCTCGGCGCCATCAAGGTGCGTTGGGGCATCGGACGGATGCGCTATGCCGTTAGGCCGGGACTGTATTCGGTCGGGTCCCCGAAGCCGGAGGCCCCTGTTTTCGTGACCGCAAATTATAAGCTTTCTTTCGATCATCTGCGCCGGGCCTTGAGGGGGCTCGATGGATGGATCCTCGTGTTGGATACAAAAGCGGTAAATGTCTGGTGTGCGGCGGGCAAAGGAACCTTCAGCACGGCGGAAGTGGTACAACGCATTCGCGAAGTGCAGTTGGACCAGGTCGTCTCGCATCGTCAACTCATTCTGCCTCAACTATCGGCCCCGGGAGTGAATGCTTTTGAAGTGACCCGATTATCGGGGTTTCACGTGGTCTATGGGCCGGTCTATGCCCGCGACCTGCCCGGTTTCCTGGCGGCTGGAAACACCGCCTCGCCCGAAATGCGGCGCGTCCATTTCCGATGGCATGAACGGCTGGCCGTGGCGCCGCTGGAATTAGTCATCCACTTCAAACGGATGCTCCTGGCAGGCCTTGCGCTGGCTCTTCTTTCCGGCCTATCCCCAGCGGGCTTTTCCTTCACGCAGGCAGCGGCCCGGGGCGGTCCGGTCCTTTTGTTATGGCTGGCCGTATATGTTCTCGCGGGCTTGCTGGGACCCTTGCTGTTGCCGTGGCTGCCCGCGCGCGCCTTCGCGATCAAAGGGGCCTGGCTTGGTGCGGCTCTGGCGGCCATGAGCATGCTGGTTATTCCTTCGGCCTGGACCATGCTCCGGCTGACGGCATGGCTGATTCTGGTCATCGCAGGCGCCTCTTTTCTGCTCCTGAATTTCACCGGAGCAACGACGTTCACGTCGCCCTCCGGCGTCCGGCGCGAAGTCCGCGTGGCTCTGCCGGCCCAAGCGGCCTTGGGGATTCTTGGCCTGGCGGCCTGGACGCTGGCGGGATGGAACAGCTTATGAAATATCTCTCGTCGCAGATCAGCCTTCGGCTTGACGTGGAACGCTGCGTGGGCTGCGGCCTGTGCGAGGCGGTGTGCCCGCATGGCGTTTTCCTCGTTCAGCAGGGCAAAGCGAGAATTCAGGATCGCGACGCCTGCATCGAATGCGGGGCGTGCGCGCGAAACTGTCCCGCGAAAGCGATTTCGGTAAACAGCGGGGTCGGGTGCGCGCAGGCGATCATCAACAAAATGGTCACCGGCAAAGAGACCTGTTGCGGCGAAAGCGGCTGCTGCGGGGCGTCCTCCGAGAACGACCGTGACGATACGATCGGGAAAGAGACCCGGCCTGATGAAAGAACTGATGTGGATGAAATCATATATAAGGAGAAGCGAATGATGAGCACCCAGGATAATGAACCTACCCCTCCCGACAACATGGAACGGCTGAAGCAGGCCGCTTCGGCCTGCGGTCCCGGTTGCGCCTGCCAGCCAACCGGGCGTTCGTTCCGAATCCGCTGGACGATCGGCCTTATCGTGCTGCTGGCTGCAGGCGTGCTGGTGGCGCGGGCTCTCGTGAAGACTCAGGGCGCTTCGTGCGCCGCGACCGCTCCTGGATACGCCTCCCTGACCGTCACGCCTCCGTCGCCGTCGCCCGCGCTCAAAGCCGATAGGGAGACCCAGGAAGTCGGCGCGCTTTCCGAGTTGAACGACGCGGCCGCCGATACGGATGCGGTCTTTGTTTTTCTGCCCGGACAGGATGAGGCCTCCGACCAACTGCTCGTTGCGCCCATCCAGGATGCCGCCCGCACGATCGCAGCCCGATCGCAAAGCCGGATTGGCCTCTTCACCTTGAAGCCCGGCTCTCCTGACTACGAAAAGCTCTTTGTCCAAACACCGCCGCCCCGCGTGCTCGCGATGGTCAAGGGACGCGGCATGGCCTCCGTTTCGGGAGAGATTACGGAGGCGAAGCTGGTCCAGGCTTTCGTGGAAGCTTCGAGCGCCGGCGGATGCGGCCCGTCGGCTGGAGCCGGTTGTTGTCCCAAGTAAGCTGATTCATGGAGGTCGGGCATGATGCAGTGGGTTACGGAGACGCTCCAAGCGGCGGGCACGGGGCCGGCGGCCTTGCCGCTGGCGTTCCTGCTCGGACTCGTGGGCGCCGCGGCCAGCACCTGTTGTACCGTGCCAGCCGTAGGCATGTTGGTGGCCTATTCGGGTACGCGACAGGACCTAGGCCGGCGAGCGGCTTTTACATCAGCCATTTCCTTTATGGCGGGGACCATGCTGGCCCTGATTGTTTTTGGATTGGTGGCCGGATTTGTCGGCCAGGCGGCCCAAGTCTTTCTCGGTCATTACTGGAAGCTGTTTGCGGGGGCTGTGGCCGTGCTCCTGGGGTTGGCCGCGTTGAAGCTGCTTCCATTCAAATTCCCAAGTCGCGATCGGAAGGACGGCGCGCCGTCGAACCCGGGCGGGAAAATAAGCGTGGCGCTGGGAGGCCTGTTTCTCGGCGGCGGCCTGGCGGCTTGCTCGTTGCCGTGCAATCCGGCCATCTTCATCGTCATCGGCGCCAGCCTGTTGATGGGGCATATCGCGTGGGGCCTGGCGCTCATGGCAGCCTTTGCCATCGGCTTCAGCCTTCCGCTGGCCGCCATCCTGTTCGGCGTTTCGGTCGGCAAGGCCTCCATCAAGGCGCGGAAGGCGGATACGGCGATTCGCGCCGTCGCGGGCGTCCTACTGACGTGCGCGGGGTTCTACTTGCTGGCGACGTTCTGAACTTGGTCAGGCTGCCATTCGCATGAGGGCCTCTTTCTGTCGGACATGGACGGCGAGGCCGCCGTCCCTCCCGCCAAAAATGCCTGCCGCCAACGTTGGGTGGGGCCGCGGCCTCGCGGCCCAGGGCTATCCTGCGAATGGCTGGCGTTCAGGAGACCCCCTTGACACGCCGCGCGCCCCATTCTATATTTCGTCATATAACGAAATGTGAAGAGGAACCGATCGACCATGAACAACCCGTTACGCGTTTTATTTCTTTGCACGGGCAACTCGTGCCGCAGCCAGATGGCCGAAGGCTGGACCCGGCAGCTCAAAGGCGGCGCGATCGAGGCGTATTCGGCCGGCATCGAAACCCACGGTCTCAATCCCAATGCGGTCAGGGTCATGGCCGAAGCCGGCGTGGATATTTCCGGCCATCGGTCAAAAAACCTGAACGAACTGAAGAACGTGTCGTTCGACTACGTGGTGACCGTCTGCGACAACGCGCACGAGTCATGTCCCCTATTCCCCGGGAAAACTCGCGTCGCGCACAAGAACTTCGACGACCCGCCGCGCCTGGCGAAGGAGGCCCAATCGGAAGAAGAGGCTCTGAATCATTATCGCCGCGTTAGGGATGAAATACGGGCCTTTGTCGAAACATTGCCCGAAGGATTAGAGACACCCCTTCAAAGCGCGGAAAATCGCAAATAAGCAACCATCACGGATAAAAGAAGAAACAGAGCAAATCATGTTGGAATCGGAACAGGACAAAATTCGCGGACAGGTACGTCAGCGTTATGCCGGGATTGCGAAAACCGGCGGGAGTTGTTGCGGCGGGGACGGATGCTGCTCCCCGGATGCGTTGCTCAACCCGGAGGCATCGGCCAAAATCGGCTACACCCTCGAAGAAATCGCCGCGGCGCCGGAGGGGGCAAACCTGGGGCTCGGTTGCGGAAACCCACAAGCCATCGCAGCGCTCAAACCCGGAGAAACCGTGGTCGATTTGGGCAGCGGAGGCGGGTTTGATTGTTTCCTGGCGGCCCGCAAGGTCGGCGAGACGGGACGCGTCATTGGCATCGACATGACCCCCGACATGATCAGCAAGGCCCGCGGCAACGCGCAGAAGGCCGGGTTCAAGAACGTGGAATTCCGGTTGGGCGAAATCGAACATCTGCCCGCGGCGGATGGAACCGCGGATGTCGTCATGTCCAATTGCGTCATCAATCTCTCGCCGGACAAAGCCCAGGTATATGCCGACGCTTTTCGCGTGCTGCGCCCTAACGGGCGGCTCGCTATCTCGGACGTCGTGGCGGTTTGCGACATTCCTGCCGATGTTAAATGCAATCTCGAAGCCTACAGCGGCTGCATCGCCGGCGCGGCGTCGGTTGAGGAAACCGAACGGATGCTGCGCGAGGCGGGCTTTGTGGAGGTGAAGGTGCAGGTGAAAAACGAAAGCCGCCATTTCATCAAGGACTGGTTCCCTGGAAGCGGTGCGGAGAATTACGTGCGGTCTGCGAGCATTGAAGCGAGGAAGAAAGGCTAAGACGAAGAGAGTTGGCCCCACGGATGGCAAAGCGTCCCACGGATGAAGAGGGGAAAGCTCAGGGCTGAAGATATACGTTCAGGGGAGGTTTGGCATGATTTATGGGGATAAGACCGAGATTCTTATTAGAGGGTTGTTTGAAGTGCAGAATGAAGTGGGGCTCGGTTGTCATGAAGAGGCCTATCACAAGGCGTTTGTCCTTTGGCTGACGGAACATGAGGTGCCTCATGCCAGTAAAGTCCCACACAGTCTATTGTTCGATAGTGAAGTTGCTCATGTTTTGTATCCTGATATTGTGGCATGGGATGCCATTACCATAGAGCTCAAAGCTGAACCCCGCTTTTTGCGTGACGAAGAACATGTCCAAATATTTAACTATTTAAAGAGGAGATCTGACAAACTGGGGCTGTTGGCCAATATGGGACTCGCACGGGTACAAGTTGAACGAATCATTTATAACAGCGCGCATTCTGAATGGAGCGAGAACTGGAAGCACTGGGAAGGCCGGATTGAGGGCGAAGAACGAAGCTTGGGCAGCAGAATCAGGAGTGTTTTACAGGATATATTTAAGTTGCAGCAGACAGGATATGGAACGGAGGTCCTCACCAAGCTCATTCTTTTTGGACTGAACAAACGCGGCATGAGCTGCAATAGGTCGCCTGTTGGCGTCGCCCTATATAAAGGGCAACCCATTGCCGAAACGTCGTTTGATTGCCTTGTGGTTGAGAATCAAATCCTGATTGTTTTCACCGCTCTTTTTGACGACAACGAGTTCAACATCAAACGCGGCCTATCCTTCATGAAAAGTTTGGGAATCAAATGGGGCATTGCGGCAAATTTTGGCAAGACAACGGCACAAATCGACGGATTGGCGGCTTTATAACAAATTTCTTTATCCGTGGGACGCTTTGCCATCCGTGGGGCTACTCTTTCCTTTTCAGAAGGAGTCCCGCGGATAAAGAAGGAAGGAACGGTTATGAATCAAACGAATGATCGAAAAATGACGAGTTTGTTCGAGCGGTATCTGACGTTGTGGGTGGCGCTCTGTATTGTGGGCGGGATTCTGCTGGGCAAGTGGGCGCCGGGCTTGGCGAAGGCGCTGGACGGCATGTCCATCTTCGTAAACGGCGCACCGGTGGTGTCCATTCCTATTGCCATCTGTTTGTTCTTCATGATGTATCCGATCATGGTGAAGATCGATTTCACGTCGGTGGTGAAGGCCGGCAAGAGTGGGAAGCCGGTTTGGTTGACGCTGTTTTTGAATTGGGCGATCAAGCCCTTCACCATGTATGTCCTTGCGTTGTTCTTTCTCGGATTTCTGCTCAAGGGGTTTATCGGAGCGGAGGCCACCGACCTGGTCAAGATGCCCTTCGGGCTGGATCTTGCGGTCGGCGCCCAGCATGGGGCCGGTACGGTGGTTCTGGTCGATGGGATTAAGATGCTGCAAGTTCCCCTTTGGCGCAGCTATCTGGCGGGGTGCATCCTGCTGGGCATTGCGCCCTGTACGGCCATGGTGCTGGTGTGGGGCTATCTGGCTCGGGGCAATGCCGGACTCACGCTGGTGATGGTGGCGATCAATTCGTTGTCCATGCTGTTGCTCTACGGCATTCTCGGAGGGTTCTTGCTGGGCGTCGGGCGTTTGCCCGTTCCCTGGCAGGCGCTGCTGCTGTCGATCGGGATTTATGTCGCGCTTCCCTTGGTGGCTGGATATTTTTCCCGCCGCTGGATTATCCAGGCCAAAGGCGAAGCGTGGTTCAAGGAAAAGTTCCTCCACGTGCTCACGCCCGTCACCATCATTGCCCTGCTGACCACGCTGGTGTTGCTGTTCAGCTTCAAAGGCGCCGTGATCCTGGCGAATCCGTTGACCATCCTCTGGATCGCCATTCCGCTGTTTCTGCAAACGATGCTAATCTTCTGGCTGGGCTATGGTGCGGCCCGGTTGATGAAGTTGCCCTACCAAGATGCGGCGCCGGCCGCGATGATTGGGGCGTCCAATCATTTCGAAGTCGCCATCGCCACGGCCACCATGCTCTTCGGCCTCTCCTCCGGCGCGGCGCTGGCCACGGTCGTCGGCGTGTTGATCGAAGTGCCGGTGATGCTCTGGCTGGTGAAAATTTGTTTGAGAACGCAGCATTGGTTTCCGGGAAAGAATCCATAGAAGATTGAGCGACAAAGAACCTCTCTTGACATAATGTACTAAATATTAGTACTTTTATTAAGATGAAGCTAGACACGACAACCATCCAGAAAATGTGCGCCGAGCGGGGTCTGGGCCTCGGCCAACTGCTGGAAAAAGCAAAAGTCAGCCGAACGGCATACTATTCGCTGGCGAGAAAGGACGAACTTCTTCCGGCCTCCATCCGCAACCTGGCGCGAGCGCTGGGGGTTTGCCCCAGCAAAGTGTTGATAGACGAGCAACGCCTCTCGGAGGAGATGACGCAAATCGCGGCATCGGCGGCGGAGCTGGCCGCGCGCTACAAGGGCGCCAATCCGGAGAACGTGAGGCACACCCTGATTCTGCTGCGTCATGAACCGATAGAGCGGTTGAGAAAGGCCTTGATCCGTGCGTCGTAACATCATATTTGCCGGCCCTGAACTCGCGTTTCTGAAAGAGCTGATAAAGAACAAAGTGCCTTTTATGATCGTCGGTCTGTCGAGCGCCGCGTTGCAGGGGGCGCCCGTGGTTACACAGGATGTGGATCTGTGGTTTAAGGACTTGAGGCATCCCGGAATTCTCAAGGCCCTGAAGAAAGTGGGCGGGACGTATGTGCCGCCATGGACATCTACGCAAACGCCTCCGCTATTCGCGGGGGAGGCGGTTGAGTTGTTCGATATCGTGACGCACATGCATGGACTTGAATCGTTCGATAAAGAAGCGAACAACGCGCTGGAAATCCCACTGGAAGGATTCAAGGTCAAAGTCCTGCCTTTGGAGCGGGTCATTGCCAGCAAGAAAGCCGCCAATCGTCAGAAAGACCGTATCGTGTTGCCTGTTCTTCGGGATGCCCTGGTTGCACAGGGAAAGGATCGATCATGAAAAACGCCCATCTCCATTTTCTTTTCGATATCGGCGTCGTCCTTTTAAATATCCATTACGACGACGCGCTGAAACGGATTGAACCGCTTTGCGATCTCGATAAAGGCACGGGCGGTCACGATTTTTTTCATCTGGCGGAGCGCGATCCGGTGATGGCCGATTTCGAATGCGGGCGCGTCGGCATCGACCCGTTCTTCCGGCATTTTGCCGCCAAAACGGGATTTCACGGCACGTTCGAGCAGTTCCGCGCGATTTGGTGCAGCATCTTTTCCGAAAACAAGCCCATGCTGGATTTTGCGAGAGACCTGGCGAAAACGCATGACATTTACTTTGTGACTAATGCCGGTCCGTTGCATGTGCCGCTGATCTACGATCTTTATCCGTCGTTGAAATTTTTCAAGGACGATGCCGTCTCCTGTTACATCGGCGCAGTGAAACCCGAGCGGGAGTTTTACGAGCAGGCCTTGAAGAAATTCGGGCTCGTTGCGGCGGAGTGCGTCCTGCTCGACGACCGGCCCGAAAACGTCGCAGGCGGTCGCGCCGCGGGGATTCGTTCGATTCTCTACGAGAATCCGACTCAGGCCATACAGGCCATTCGACCGTTACTGGCGGATTAATTTTCGACCTTTTGGCTTGCGCAGTTCTTTTTTCGACGATAGTCTCGCCCGCTCAGGCGGCTTAGAGCCTTGTACAGGCGCTTGCCGGTAGACATGACTTAATGGAGGACGTGCATCATGACGAAAAATCAGAAACTGCAGGCGTGGGTTAAGGAAATGGCGGAGTTGTGTACTCCGGATCAAGTTCGCTGGTGCGATGGCTCGCAGAAGGAATACGACGAGCTGGCCGCGCTGATGGTGAAAAACGGAACGTTCGTCCGTTTGAACGACAGCAAGCGCCCCAACAGCTATCTTTGCCGCTCCAATCCGGCGGACGTCGCCCGCTCGGAAGACCGGACGTTTGTCTGCACCGTCAACAAGGAAGATGCCGGCCCCAACAACAACTGGAAAGATCCGGCGGAAATGAAGCAGATGCTGCGCGGCCTGTTCCAGGGCTGCATGAAGGGCCGTACGATGTACGTCATCCCCTTCAGCATGGGCCCGCTCGGTTCCGAGATCGCCCACATCGGCGTGGAGCTGTCCGATTCCCCGTACGTCGTCTGCAACATGCGGATCATGACGCGCATGGGCCAAGCCGTTCTCGATCAACTCGGCGAGGGCGATTTCGTTCCCTGTCTTCACACCGTCGGCGTGCCGCTTCAGCCCGGCCAGAAGGATGTCGCCTGGCCCTGCAACGTGGACAATAAATATATCGTCCACTTCCCCGAGGAACACGCCATCTGGTCGTACGGCAGCGGCTACGGCGGAAACGCCCTGCTGGGCAAGAAATGCTTCGCGCTCCGCATCGCTTCCTTCATGGCCCGCCAGGAAGGCTGGCTGGCGGAACACATGCTCATTCTCGGCCTGACCAATCCGCAAGGCAAAAAGATCTACGTCGCGGCGGCCTTCCCGAGCGCCTGCGGCAAGACCAATCTGGCCATGCTGACCCCGACGATTCCCGGCTGGAAAGCCGAGTGCATCGGCGACGACATCGCCTGGATGAAGTTTGGCGCCGACGGCCAGCTTTATGCCATCAACCCCGAAGCCGGTTTCTTTGGCGTAGCGCCCGGCACCTCCATGAGTTCCAATCCCAACGCCATGAAAACGCTGCGGGCCAACTCCATTTTCACGAATGTGGCGCAGACGCCGGACGGCGATGTCTGGTGGGAGGAAATGTCCGAAGAGTTGCCGGAAGAACTGCTTAGCTGGCAAGGCGAGGCTTGGACTCCGGGCTCCGGTAAAAAAGCCGCGCATCCCAACGCCCGCTACACGACCCCGGCGGCCCAATGCCCGGTGATCGATCCGGCCTGGGAAGATCCGCGCGGCGTGCCGATTTCCGCCATCCTGTTCGGCGGCCGGCGTCCGAGCGTAGTCCCGCTGGTTTTCGAATCGTTCAATTGGCAAAACGGTACTTTCCTGGGCTCCGTCCAGGCTTCCGAGACCACGGCCGCGAATATGGCCGCGGTCGGAGTGGTCCGGCGCGATCCCATGGCGATGCTGCCGTTCTGCGGCTACAACATGGGCGACTACCTGGCGCACTGGCTGTCCATGCCGGGCCGGGCGGCAAACGCGAAAATGCCGAAAATTTTCTATGTGAATTGGTTCCGTAAATCCGCGACCGGCAAATGGCTCTGGCCGGGCTTTGGCGAAAACTGCCGCGTCTTGAAATGGATCTTCGAGCGCGTGGAAGGCAGCGCCCAAGCCGTCGAAACGCCGATCGGCTTTCTGCCCGCGCCGGGCGCGATCGACACCACCGGACTGGATGTGGGCGCCGAAGATATGCGCGAACTGTTGAGCGTCGATGTGCAGGGCTGGCTGAAGGAAGTGCCGGACATCCGCAAGCACTACGAGCAATTCGGCAGCCACCTGCCCAAGGCATTGCAGGACGAAGTGGATGCCCTCGAGCAACGTTTGAAGAAGGCGTAAGGTCAGCCTTCTGTCGCTGTAGCCGCCGCCACAAGGCGGCGGCTTTATACATAAATCGAAAAAAATGGAGGGTTCCGCTCTGTCGGAACCTTCTTTTTTCGGTCGCGACGGAGCGCGACCCTCCAAACGACAAAGACTTCTTTCTTCTCTCCTGGAGGGTTCCGCTCTGTCGGAACCTCTTCTTTCTCTTTAGGCGCCCCTCGTTTTATCCGGTCGCGACGGAGCGCGACCCTCCACCAATCATTGGAAAATGGGCGCGCGATTTTTCCAATGATTGGAAAACCGAAAATCAATACACGGCGGCGATGCCGGCGCGGAGAAAGAGGGCGTCTTCGATGGGGATGGCTGCGCCGTTTTCGAAGTCGAGTTCGTGATCGAAGACCTGGCCGGCTTCGACGATCAGTTTCAAATCGTTAAGCAGAAGTTTGCCGATGCCGGCGAAGACGCGGTTTTCGTCGAGCATGAGGTGTTCTCGTTCGTCGCTACGTTTCAATTGCCATTCCAGGGTTTTGATCATGCTGGCGCCGGCATAAATCTCCCATTCGAGGTTTGGATAAAGCGTGATGCGCGATTCGGGATAGGCGAGATCGATCGTCAGGGCATCGATCGGCGCCCAACGCAGGCCGATGCGCGGATCGATTTCGCGCTGGAATTCGGGATAAATCTCGAAGCCCGCCAGCGCGGCGAGCTGGGGGTTAATGGCCCAGATGGCGGAGAATCCGAACGGCATGAACAAGTCGCCGCCGTCGACATCCTGCCAGTCGGAATAGATCCCTGGCCAGGCGTCGACGCGCAAAGATAATCCGTTGTAGTCGCGCCAGAGATATTGCAGGCCCAGCTTGGCCGTACCCACCTGATCCGGCAGACGCAGGCCGCCGCCGTCGACAAACACATAGCCGTCCAAGGCGCCCCGGATGTCAAAATCGCCGACCGCAGTTTCGAAATACAGGAAGCCGCCGCCGGCATAAAAATCCAGGAAGCCCAAACGATTGGCGTCCACTTCCTCCGGGACCTCGACGTCCGCTTGCAGGGTGTAGCCCAGATAGCCTTCGCCGTACGGCTCGTCCTCGCGATCCAGAAACTGGCAAAACGGATACGAACTCGACTGGGCCACGGCCGACGCGACGGACAGGACCAGGCAAAGGAACGACCAACCAACCGATTTTTGGCGAAAAAAATTCATACGACACGCCTAGTTATTCACGGGTTTTTCCGGCTGCTTTCTCCCTCAACGCGGCACGGGATGGACTATATGCGGTGTGAGATAAATGTCCATCGTTTGTTGAACGCCGTTGTTGTCGGCGCCCACCAGGAACCGGGAGAAGAACTCGCGGTCTTTGTCCATGCCCCCGATTTGAAAGGTCATGCCATCGGTGACGACGACTTCGGTCGAGACGCGTGCAAAGCGAAGCCGGTAGGGATTCCCGTCGACCAAGCCGCTGAGTTCGGGCGTCAACCGGACGCGAACGGTGGGTCCCTCGCCCACCACGAGCGGTTCGACCACCAAGCTGGCCCCGACACGCTGCCAGTTGAGCCGTTGCTGGAGGAGTCCGTGACGCAGGCCCCAGTCTTCGATCCATTCCAGATAGGGCACGCGCTCCCCGACCTCTATCCGCCCTTCGCGGCCGCTGGCGACCAGCAGCGACTGACTGACGCGGGACGAGAGGCTGACGGTTTCGTTTCGAATCCGGGGCTTTACCTTGAAGGTCGTGCCCGACAGGCTCTCTTGCCGATCCACCTCGACGGCGGCGTTCACCGATACGCCCTGGCTGCGCTCGTGCGAGGCGCCGCGGAATTCAACGTCGATGCGGACATTGCAGGGCACGACATTGAGCTTGTTCATCCACTCGGCCACCCGGGCATGCCGCTCCGCCGTCGTCACGACGAGCAGGCGGCGGTTTCGCGCATCGACCACCACGCTGTCGTCCTTGCCTACCAGAGCGCGCACCGATTCCTCGGCGGCATTCAAATCGGCAAAGGGAACGGGATAGATCTCGAATCGGGTAGGTTCGACGGATTGTGCAAGGGCGTTGCAAAAGAGAATCAATGCCAGCATGAATGCTGCAAGTACTTTCATAGACACACTATAACACGCTTCTATTCCGGCGACAAACTTGATATACCGCCAACGCATGAATATTCATTGTCTTCAACATGTGGCGTTTGAAGGACCGGCCTTCATTCAGGACTGGGCGCAACGGAAATCGCACACGCTCACCGCCACTCGTCTTGACTTGGGCGAAGCCCTCCCCGGAACCAGTCATTTCGATTGGCTGGTGGTGATGGGCGGGCCGATGAATGTTTACGAACACGACCTTTATCCCTGGCTGGTTCAGGAAAAGAAGCTGATCGAAAATGCCATTGCCGACGGAAAAATCGTGCTGGGCATTTGCCTGGGCGCGCAACTGATTGCCGATGTCCTGGGCGCTCAGGTCGTTCCCAATCCCGTTAAAGAGATTGGCTGGTTTCCTGTCGCGCTCACGGATCACGCGCTGAAATCCAAGATGTTTGCGGGGTTCCCGCCCAAGCTCGACGTGTTGCATTGGCATGGCGACACCTTCAACCAGCCGGCCGAAGCCATCCATGTGGCCCGAAGCGCAGTTTGCGAGAACCAGGCTTTTATTTATGACCACCGGGTTGTAGCCCTGCAATTTCACTTGGAGATGACGGACACATCGGCCCGCGCCATCATGGAACATTGCGGGCATGAATTGACAACCGGGCCGAGCATCCAATCTGCCGAAGCCATGCTGGCCGATCCTCACCGCTTCGAAAAAACCCATGCCATGATGGAACAGTTGCTCGATCGTCTGGCGGCCTTGGATGGGTAATCTCCTAAGCACCCAAGCAAACGTTTCCTGGCAAAAGCAACCTCATTATGAACAGGGAAGCCCGTCTTCGCCCGCCTGCGCTTCGCTACGCGAAGCGTTCGGGCAGGGAGAAGCCGGGCCACCTTCAAAGACCCATTAAAGAAAGAGGATCGCTTGCCCGCGGAACACCATCCAATCAACGGTGCTTATTCTTGTATTCCGCGCTATTGCGCAGGTCGTTGCGAACGTCTTTTTCCGACCAGCCGTCGTCGAGCATATGGCGGCGATAGGATTCCAATCCGTCGCGGTCGGGCTTGCGGCCTAAAAGATCCTGATAGGCGTCGTTGACGATCTTGTCGGTCCCTTTCGTTCGGTACTCATCGCTCTTCTTCAAATCGTTGCGCACATCCTGCTCGGACCAGCCGTCGTCGATAATATGGCTGCGGTAAGCGCTCAAACCGGCCTTATCGGGTTTTCGGCCGAGGATATCCTCATAGGCTTGGGTTACGATGGCGGTTGGATCTCTTTCCGCCATGACGTTGGCAAGAGGAAACGCGGCAAACAAAGCCGTCAGCATGACCAGACGCGCATATACATTCCGCTTCATAGTGCTCCTGTTGGTTAGCTCCGGACATTACCGTCTCGGAATACGCATTACCTTAGTTCACTTTCGCTTTAAAGTGAAGTGCGCAGCATAACGGAGAACCCGTTTGGACAAATCCGTAGAAAGCTCTTGGCTTTTTAGCAGTAAATTGTGCATATTATGGCCCCTACACAAAAGTTGAAGCCAGGTTTGTGCCTGATTTTCGCATAAAGCATGAGAGGTTGGTTATGTATAGCGCGTCAGATTTACGCAAAGGTTTGAAGATCGAAATCGAGGGAGTTCCGTACGAAGTGGTGGACTTCCAGTTTGTAAAACCCGGCAAAGGCCAGGCCATGTATAAGTGCCGCCTTAAAAACATGTTGGCCGGAAACAACATGGACCGAACCTTTCGCGCCGCCGACCATATCGATCAGCCGAACCTGGAAGAACGCGATCTGGTTTATTCCTACTCCGAAGGCGACGATTACCACTTTATCGACAAAGAGACCTACGATCAGTTCAGCATCCACGCGAACATCATCGGCGATCAAAAGTTTTTCCTGCAAGAAGACCTGGCAGTTGAAGTGCTTTTTCACAACGGGCGTGTGGTTTCCGTGACCCTGCCAAGCTTCGTGGAAAAGAAGATTATCGAAACGGAACCCGGCGCCCGCGGCGATACGGCGACCAATGTATTGAAGCCCGCGAAGCTGGATAACGGCTACGAAATCGGCGTGCCCCTTTTCATCAATGCCGGGGACACGATCAAGATCGATACCCGCACCGGCAAGTATTTCGAACGCGTCAGCCGGGGGTGAGGAATTGGAGTGCTGGAGTAGTGGAGTGCTGGGGGGGCAAGGCTCAGGTTTCTTTCTTTTCATCACTCCATTGCTTTAGGAGGGCGGTCGCTTGATACCCGAAAGAAAACGCCTTCAAGCGCTTGCGCCCGTTCTCGCAGCCCGGGCGAAAATCGTCCGCGCCATTCGGGAGTTTTTCAATGTGCGCGGCTTTCTGGAAGTGGAAACTCCCCTGCGAATTGCCGCCCCTCCCCCGGAAGTTCACATCGATGCCGAGCCGTCAGGCCAGGCCTACCTTCGCACCTCGCCCGAACTGCACATGAAACGCCTGCTGGCCGCGGGTTATTCGCGGATTTACCAGCTCGGCCCCTGTTTCCGGCGAGGCGAATTCGGCGCGCGGCATCACCCGGAATACAGCATGCTGGAATGGTACCGGACAGACGCCGATTACCGGGACATTCTTTTGGACGCCAAGGCGCTCTTGCAGGAAGTGGCCCGACAAACTTTGGGAAAAACTTCGTTTCCATACCAAGGACGACCCGTCTCGCTCGATATCTGGGAATGCCTGACCGTCTCCCAAGCCTTCATCCAGTCCGCGGGCTGGGACCCGGCCGCTGAATTCGATGCCGATCGTTTCGATCTGGATCTGGTCGATCGCGTGGAGCCGTCCCTGCCCTTCGACAAGCCGACGATTCTGTTGGACTATCCCGCGTCGGCCGCTGCCTTGTCGCGCCGCAAAAAAGACGATCCGCGCGTAGCGGAAAGATGGGAACTCTACATCGCCGGCATGGAGCTGGCCAATGCTTATACGGAACTGACCGACGCCGCCGAACAAATACGCCGTTTTGACGAATGGAACCGGCAGCGAGAGGTCTTGGGAAAAGAAAAATATCCACGGGACGAGGCCTTCCTCGATGCGCTTGGCGAAGGAATGCCGCCGGCCGGAGGCATTGCCTTGGGGGTCGACCGCTTGATCATGCTATTAACCGACTCGGCCTCGCTGGATGAAGTCTTGCCGTTCAGGGCGCAAACGGATTGACCGCTCCCCCCGACCGATCCAACCGGTCGATGGCCGTCACTTTCTCGTCCCTAAACTCCACGCGGATTTTATCGAATTCGTGCGTCTGCTGAACGTCCGCCCAGACCGTATCCGTAATGGTTTGATAGGAGCCATCCCGCGTTCTCACCCGAAAAGGGCCATCTACGCGCTGGCGATCCGAGGTCGTATAGGTGTCGGTATAAGCCCAGACCTCCGTCACGCCCTCCGCGGTTTGCCGTGTATAACGGCGGTTCGGCTCGCCCAAGGCGATATTGACCATGCCCGCCGTGTAGCCGATGTCGATCTGCCCCTTGCGAACCATTTCCTGGACGTCCGGCGGGAAGCTGGCAAATAGCGACGGGTTTTTCTTGATGCGAGATTCCGGCGTCGCGCAACCGGAAAGCAACGCCGCACCGAGTAAAATCACTAAGGCCTTCTCCAGAAACGAGGTCTTCATAATTCCTCCAATAGGCTGCCGTTCAACCCGCGTATAAAGAAAGGGTATATTAATGCCCGTGCATTCTCCATCTCAAAGTTTTTTTATGGCCGGCTTGGGCTTTGCGCTGGCCTGCTCGTTCGTTCGACCCGCCGCAGGAATCGAAATCGTGGTCGCGCCGAGTGGCGGCAGTTACACCTCGATTCAAGCCGCCCTAAACCAAGCTCAAGCCGGCGATAGCGTCACGGTTCGTACGGGCACGTACAATGAAAAGCTCGCTTTTCCCCGAAGCGGCAACGCGTCAAATGGTCCGATTGTTTTGCGGGCGTATCCCGGCGAAACCGCCATTGTGGACGGCCAAAACCGCGCCGGCCAGGACATGATCCGGCTCGATAACCGGGATTACATTCGCATCCAAGGGTTGGAAATCAGGAACAACACCAACGTGACCGACGGCTCCGGCATCCGGCTCACGGGCGCCTGCCGTCATGTTGCCGTGGAGGATAACGTCATCCACGACATGAGAGGTGTCCATGCGATGGGCATTACCGTTTATGGCAACTCCGCCACGCCGTCTTCGAATATCGTAATATGCGGCAACCGGATTTATGACTGTGAACCTGCCGCCAGCGAGGCCCTGACCTTGAACGGCAATATCACCGACTTCGACGTAAGCAGCAATGTCGTTTACGACGTGAACAATATCGGCATAGACTTCATCGGGGGCGAAACGGAAGTGAGCGTTCATGGGAGTTGCCGGAATGGCGTATGCCGCGGAAACCATGTTTACCGTGCGCGTTCAAATTACGGCGATGGCTATGCAGCCGGCATTTATGTAGACGGAGGCCGCAACATTCTCCTGGAGCACAACCGGATTCATCATTGCGATTTGGGGCTGGAAATCGGCGCCGAAAACGCCGGCTTCGACGCTACCGGCATCGTGGTGCGATCCAATCTGATTTACAGCAACGACAAAGCCGGCTTGGTTTTCGGCGGCTATGAAAGCGCCGGCGGGCGCACCCGGAACTGCATCTTCGAAAACAACACCTGCTGGAAAAACGACGCCTTACAGGCAGGCAACGGCGAACTCTGGATTCAGTGGGCTTCCAACAACCGTATCGAAAACAATCTTTTCTATAGCGGACCTCAGAATTTGCTTCTGGGCTCCTCGGAAGGCAACACCCTGAATAAATTGGACTACAACCTATGGTTTTCGGAGGCCGGCGAATCGGGTTGTACCTTTCAATGGAACGGAGCCGAGTACAATTCGTTCGCCGAGTATCGATTGGCCGCCGGCCAGGATGTCCATTCGTTCTTTGGCAACCCGCAACTAACCAATGCAACCGCCGAAGACTTTCACTTGAGCCCCGCCTCTCCCGCCCGCGATGCAGGCCAACCCACCTACCGCTACTCGCTTTCCGAAAAAGACATCGACGGCGAATCGCGCGTCATGGGCGACCGAATCGATATCGGCGCCGATGAAATGAGCCACTACGACATATGGCGCGATCAAGCGTTCTTCTCCGTTCAAGGTTATTCGACTAATCGAGAGGCTTATGTTTTTTCCCGCGCCGGCGATCCCGATGGAGATGCCTGCGACAACGAGACTGAATTCCTGGGCCATACCGATCCTTTGAGCCCAGAAAGTTTTTTTCGGGTAAATGACGGGAGTTTTTCGTCCGCTAATCAACTTCAACTCATGTTTTCTGCACGCACCAATCGAACGTATAAACTCATCACAAGAAGCCCGTCCGCTGCCGGCCAGGACTTGGCGGCGGCTTATTCTTTTTGCGTCACGGCCAGCGGACCTTTTTCCGTCATGTCCGCCCCTTTAACGGCAGCCGCCGCGTGGCTGGGATTGGGCATCCATGAGTAAGCCGGCGCAAGGCCAAAATCGTTGCCGATTTCTGCCGCCAGACGCCTAATTTTCACCTCATTGGCTTTCCCTACCCATTTTTTCATAAAACCCTGCTTTTTCAGGCGTTTTATTTTGTTTTTTCACCCCATTCTCATTGCAGATTTCATAAGACTTTTGGTAAGATGAAAGCTCATTTGAGGAATTAGAAGGACTATATGCCCAACAAAGAAAACGAAGACACGATTAAGACGGAAAACGCAGACGCACAGGGGCAAGAAACGGCATCTCCGGCGCCGGAAAACGAGCTGGCCAAAGCCGCGATCGAGACCGTCCTCTCGGAAGACAAGGCCCCTCAAGCCCATCATTACGACGCCAAATCGATCACCGTTCTCGGCGGCATGGACGCCGTGCGGAAACGCCCGGCCATGTACATCGGCGATACCGGCAGCCGCGGGCTGCATCATTGCGTCTACGAAGTGGTGGACAACAGCATCGACGAAGCCCTGGCCGGCTTTTGCTCTCATATTCAGGTCACGCTGAATGCCGACGGGTCGGTTTCGGTCAACGACGACGGCCGCGGCATCCCCGTCGACATGCACGCGACCGAACATAAACCCGCCGTCGAAGTAGTGTTGACGACCCTCCATGCCGGCGGCAAGTTCGATCATGACAGCTACAAAGTGTCCGGCGGTCTGCACGGCGTCGGCGTGTCCTGCGTCAACGCCCTGAGCGAATGGCTCGAAGTGGAAGTGCGACGGGACGGCAATGTCTATCATCAGCGCTATGAACTGGGCCGCGCGGTCTCCAAGCTGGAAACCATCGGCAAAACCAAGGGCTCCGGCACCAAAGTCACCTTTTTCCCCGACCGCACCATTTTCCAGGTCACCGAGTTCACCTGGGACATCCTGGCGGCCCGCCTGCGGGAACTGGCCTTCCTGAACAAGGGCATCGAGATCAAGTTCAAGCAGGAAACGACCAGCCGCGAGGAGCTCTTTCATTACGCGGGCGGCATCGTCGAATTCATCGAGCATCTGAACAAAAACAAAAATCCCCTGCATCCCAAAGTCATTTTCATCGAGAAGGAAATGGACAAGATTCAGGCGGAAATCGCGATGCAGTACAGCGATGCCTATGCCGAGAATATCTTCACGTATGCCAACAACATCAACACGATCGAAGGCGGCACGCACCTGAGCGGATTTCGCTCGGCCCTGACGCGAACGGTCAACCAATACGCCAAGAGCAACAAGCTGATCAAGGACGACGCGGAAAGCATGAGCGGCGAGGATATCCGCGAAGGCTTGACCGCCGTGATCAGCGTGAAAGTTCCCGATCCGCAATTTGAAGGCCAGACCAAAACCAAGCTCGGCAACAGCGAAGTGCAAGGCCTGGTGGAAACCATCGTCAACGACGAGCTGTCGGTGTTTTTCGAAGAAAACCCCTCGGTCGCCCGGCGCATCGTCGAAAAAGCCGTCCTGGCCAACCGCGCCCGCGAAGCCGCACGAAAAGCCCGCGACCTGACGCGCCGCAAAGGCGCGCTGGACAGCGGCTCGCTGCCCGGCAAACTGGCCGATTGTTCCGAACGCGATCCGGCGCTTTGCGAACTGTTCATCGTCGAGGGCGACAGCGCCGGCGGCTCCGCCAAGCAGGGCCGCGACCGCCGCTTTCAGGCCATCCTGCCGCTGCGCGGAAAGGTCCTGAACGTCGAGAAGGCTCGTCTTGACAAGATCCTTAACAACAACGAAATACGCACCATGATCACCGCCATCGGCGCGGGCATCGGGGCGGACGATTTCGACATCGCCAAGACCCGCTATCACAAGATCATCATCATGACCGATGCCGATGTGGACGGCTCCCACATCCGCACGCTGTTGCTGACCTTTTTCTACCGGCAAATGCCGCAATTGATCGAGCGAGGCTACATCTACATCGCCCAGCCGCCGCTCTATAAGATCAAACGCCGGAAGCGCGAGGAATATATCGATAGCGATCACCAATTGACGAAGATTCTCCTGGAGCTGGGCCTCGAAGACATCAAGATCCTGAACGAAAAAGGCGAGGAAGCCTTTGCCGACAAGCAATTGGAAGGCATTCTCGAAAGCTTGAGCGAAATCGAACACATCGTCCAAAGCATCTCGCACAAGAACATCGCCTTCGACGACTACCTGAAGAGCCGGAATCCGGAAACGGGTTTGTTCCCGCAATACCGGGTCGCCATCCTCATCGACAAAGAGCTGGAGTATCATTACGTCTTCACCGAGGAAGAACTCCGGCAACTGCGGGAAGAAACGGAAAAACGCCTCGGGCATCAACTCGAGATCGACACCGAGGACGCGGACGAAACCCGCGCCCGCGCACAGAACTTCAAGTGGGTAGAGATTTATTCGGCGCCCGCCCTGGCCAAGCAGGTCAAGTATCTGGAAAGCAAAGGACTCCAGGTGGCGCAACTGCTCGCGCAGGAAACTCCGATTTTCCACCTGACGGACGGAGACGACCGGAAGATCGCCATCTTCTCGCTCAAGGAATTGCTGAACACGATCCGGGATCTGGGCCGCAAAGGCTTGTCGATCCAGCGCTACAAAGGCTTGGGAGAAATGAACCCCGAACAGCTCGCGGAGACCACCCTCCAACCCGACAAACGCAAACTGCTGAAGGTCATTCTGGAAGACGCAGTCCGCGCCGACCAGCTTTTCACCATTTTGATGGGCGACGAGGTCGAGCCCCGCCGGGCCTTTATTGAAGAAAACGCGCTGAACGTGCGCAACTTGGACATCTAACCACCACGGAATTCCCCCCATGTATGCTGAAAACGAACGAATCGACAACATCCACATCGAAGAGGAAATGCAGAAGGCGTACATCGACTACTCGATGAGCGTCATCGTGGGCCGGGCGTTGCCCGACGCGCGGGATGGGATGAAGCCCGGCAATCGGCGCATCCTCTACGCCATGCGCGAAAGAGGCTGGTTCCACACCAAACCGTTCGTCAAATGCGCCAAGGTGGTCGGCGAAGTCATCGGTAATTACCATCCTCACGGCGATTCGGCCGTCTACGACACGCTCGTGCGCATGGCGCAGGATTTCTCGCTGCGTTACACGCTGATTCACGGCCAGGGAAACTTCGGCAGCATCGACGGCGATCCGCCCGCCGCCTACCGATATACCGAGTGTAAACTGAACCGCATGGCCGAGGAAATGCTGGCCGACATCGAAAAGCGCACCGTCGACATGCAGCCCAATTTCGACGAAACGCTCCAGGAACCCAAGGTACTGCCGGCCCGGTTGCCGAATCTGCTGATCAACGGCAGTACCGGCATTGCCGTGGGCATGGCCACCAATATCCCGCCCCATAACGTTGTGGAAGTCATCGACGGCGTTGTCCATCTGATCGACAACCCCAACGCCACGGTGGCCGATCTGATGCAGTTCGTCAAAGGTCCCGATTTTCCGACCGGCGGCATGATCTGCGGCCTGGGCCAAATTAAGAACATGTACGAAACCGGACGCGGCCTGCTGAAAGTGCGCGGGCGCGCAAATATCGAAGAAGGTCATGGCGGCCGGGAAACCATCATCATCACCGAAATCCCGTACACGCTCAACAAGACCACCTTGATCGAGAAGATCGCCGATTTGGTGCACGAGAAGAAGCTGGAAGGCATCTCCGACATCCGCGACGAATCCGACAAGGACGGCATCCGCATCGTCATCGAAATCAAGCGCGGAACGCTGCCCAAGGTCCTGCTGAACAATATTTTCAAGCACACCCCGTTGGAGATGACCTTCGGCGCCATCATGCTGGCGATCGATCACGGCCGTCCCAAGGTCATGACTCTCCGGGAAATGATGCAGTGCTTCATCAAGCACCGGTTCGAAGTCATCACGCGCCGAACCCAATTCGAATTGGAACAGGCCGAGGCCCGGGCTCATATTCTCGAAGGCTTGAAGATCGCCTTGGATCATTTGGACGCCGTCGTCAAAACCATCCGCGACTCCAAGAACCGCGACATCGCGCGCGAGCAATTGATGCTCAAGTTCAAGCTTTCCGAAATTCAGGCCAACGCGATCCTGGAAATGCGTCTCTACCAGTTGACCGGCCTCGAACGCGACAAGGTGGAAGCAGAATACCTGGAAATCATTAAAAAGATCAACTACCTGCGCGATCTGCTGGCCAACGAGCACAAGATTTACGGCGTCATGAAAGAAGACCTGCTGGAAATCAAGAAGCTCTACGGCGACGAACGCCGGACGGCCCTCGTCCCCGACGAAGGCGAGTTGAATATCGAAGATTTGATCGCCGACCAAAGCTGCGTGATCACGATTTCCCATACCGGCTACATCAAACGGGTCCCCGTCACGACCTATCGCCAGCAACGCCGCGGCGGCAAGGGCGTCGTGGGCATGGACACGAAGGACGAGGACTACGTGGAGCATGTCTTCATGGCGTCCACACACGACTACATCCTCTTCTTCACCGAGCATGGCCGCGTGTATTGGCAGAAAGTCTATGAATTGCCGGAAGGCGGACGAGCTTCCCGCGGTAAGGCGATGGTCAACCTGCTGAACATCGGCAACGACGAAAAGATCGCCGCCATGATCAAAGTGCGCGAGTTTGCGGAGACCCAGCACTTGGTGATGGCCACGGAAGGCGGCGTCGTCAAAAAGACCAATCTCCACGAATACAGCAATCCCCGCGCGGACGGCATTATCGCCATTCAAATCGAGGAAGGCGACCGCCTCATCGGCGTCAAACTGACCAACGGGCAGGACGATGTGATGTTGATCACCCGCCAAGGCATGAGCATTCGCTTCAATGAAAATCAGCTTCGCGACCAGGGCCGCAATACCATCGGCGTCTATGGCATCAAACTGGAATCGGACGACCGGGTTGACGGCATCGAAGTCGTCGAAGCGAATTCCACGCTGCTCGTCATCACGGAAAATGGCTACGGCAAACGCACCGGCTTCGACGAGTATCGCGTTCAAAGCCGCGGCGGCAAAGGCATCATTACCATCAAGGCCACGGAACGGAATGGCCGGGTCGTCGGCGCACATGCCGTACACGACAACGACGCCATCATGCTGATCACCAGCGCCGGCCAGATGATTCGCATGGGAATCGGCGACATTCGAACCATCAGCCGCAATACGCAAGGCGTCAAGTTGATCGATCTCGACGAAGGCGACAAGCTGGTCTCGGCTACCCCGGTCGAACCGGAAGACGTGGAAGAGGCGGAGAACGCCGGCGAGACAAACGGACAAGAAGCGGCGGCCCCCACAACAGCCGAGGAACCCGCTCAAACCCCGCCGACGGAAAACGGAATCTAAAAAAAAGAGGCCGCGTTACGGAGAACGCGGCCCACCAAACAGATCAGGCTGATTTACCAGCCAAAAGCATTCTTGAGGTAGCCCGGCTACTCCCTGCCCGCAACGCTTCGCGTAGCGATGCGCAGGCGGGCGAAGACAGGCTCTTCTGAAGCCGTGTGTCGGAGAACGCGGCCCCATTTTCGGATGAATTATTCGGCCTGGTTGCTCTTTTTCCGGGTCGTGACGCGAATCGGCTTTTCAACTTCCCCGGACGTAGCCGCTTCAATGCCGCCGTCCATGTTATGGACAATTTCTCTCAAGATCGTACCGTATCCCTTGCCGTCCGCCATTTGCTTCTCCACTTCCTGCAGCGCCACGTCCGCGCCGGCGGTCCCGTTTTGATCGAAGGAGAAGGCCATGGAGCCGACTTGAATGCGATCGCCCGCTTTCAGCTTCGCCAGTTCGACGCGTTCTCCGTTGACATACGTCCCGTTGCGGGACTTCAGGTCCTTGATATAAAAATCCCCGTCCCACAAACGAATGCCGCAATGAATCCGGGAAGCTTTTTCGTCGAGAATCACTACATCTGCGTCGGGACTTCGTCCAATGGTAATGGGTTTTTCCCCAATTTCGAACTCCATCTGAGTACCGTCGGTTTTCATATAACGAAGTCGCATAGTTTATCCCTCTATTCGATCACGGCTTTTTTTACTTCCGAACATCCGCTCGTATGTAATCAGATTTTACCCTTCTCGATCAAGCCTTGGAAATAAGCGATGGTTTGTTTTAAACCATCGTCCAATTCCATCCGGGGCGCCCATTGCAAAAGGGCTCGCGCTTTGGCGATGTTGGGTTGCCGGACCTTCGGATCGTCGACCGGCAGCGGTTTGTGCACTAGCGGCGAAGAGCTTGCGCACAACGCCTTGATCCGTTCGGCAAAATCGATCACGCGCATTTCCTGCGGGTTTCCGATGTTCACCGGATCGGAGCAATCGCTCATGGCCAACGCAAAAATGCCGGCAATCAAATCCGACACATAACAGAAACTCCGGGTCTGGGAACCGTCGCCAAATATGGTCAAAGGCTCCCCCTTCAGGGCCTGGCAAATAAGCGCAGGAACGACGCGCCCGTCGTGGGGACGCATGCGGGGGCCATAGGTGTTGAAGATTCGCACGATGCGGGTTTCGACGCCGTGGAACCGGTGATACGCCATCGTCATCGCCTCGGCAAACCGCTTCGCTTCATCGTACACGCCGCGGGGCCCGATCGGATTTACGTTGCCCCAATAGGTTTCCGGCTGGGGATGCACCAAGGGATCTCCGTAGACTTCGGACGTGGAGGCCAGAAAGAACCGGGCCTTCTTGGCCCGCGCCAGCCCCAGGGCCTTGTGCGTACCCAAGGCGCCCACCTTCAAGGTCTGAATCGGCAGTTCCAAATAATCGATCGGACTGGCCGGCGAAGCAAAGTGAAAAACAAAATTCACCGTCCCCGGAATGTCGATGTATTCGGTGACATCCTTCTTCACAAATTGGAAATCGGCATTGCCCGAAAGATGCGCAATATTTTCAAGATTTCCCGTAATCAGGTTATCCAAGCAAATGACCCGGTGGCCTTTGCTCAAAAGATAATCGCTCAAATGGGAGCCCAGAAAGCCAGCCCCACCCGTGATGACAGATACGGTTTTTGATTCATTATTAGACACAAACACCTCTCCCCGCTTGATAAGCGCTATAGATTGGCACAGATATTTTTGAGTGTACAGCGCAAACCGGCGAGTTCAAGAGTGCAGCCGGCAGAAAAATCATTCCAACAGGATTTGCGGATAGAGTTCGTGAAGAAATCCCGTGAGTTGCTCCTGATACCGGCGCTCGTCGTTCCGGGCGCCCGCTACGGCAATATAGGCCCAGCGATGCGACACATTATGGAAAATCCGATCCGTGCCCATCCAAAGCATCCGCTGGGAATGATAAGGCGTCTCCCGATTCTTGCCGACAAACCAATAGGCATAGAAGCTGGTATAATCGAGCGTCTCGCCGGAGCGCGTCCGAGATTTCCGTGAAAGATCGAGGAGCATCACATCCAGCGGATCGCGCCCGTCGATGGGCACATCCAACACCCGGCTCTTCACGATCTCATAGCCCTGTCCAACTAAACAAACTTGCGGACGATGAATGCTCGCCCGCTCTTTCCCGCTCAGGACAATGGAGGTGTACAAGGTCGGACCGTCGGCGTGCACATATTTTTTCTTCAGAATGCTCGTATCCGGGGGAAGCATTTCCTTCTCTTCGATGACCATGCAGTCCAGGGCATTTCCGCACGCCGGACAAACATTGCGGTCCCGGAATTCATCCGAAGAGAATTCCTTCCGGCAAATGGGATTCTGGCAAAACCGCATTTCATAGCCGGTCCAGGCGCCGACACGATCCGGCAGCGCGACTTTGATGCCGGCTTCGTCGGTCACTTTTACATCCACGGTGTAGGCCAGCGCCAGCGCGGCCATCAGCATCGTCAGGATCAGGACGATGTAGGGCTGAAAAGACTTTGCTTCCATTCGTTCCATACCTTTCGATAGTCCACATTGATCAAACTGCCCAAGGCCAGCATCAGCGAAATGCCGACCAGGAAAATGGGATATCCCGAATAGTCATGCCAGAGCCCCATGGCCACTTTCTGCCCGAACCCGGCCGCGATGAGCACAACCAACGTGATGCGCACGATATTGCCGACCAAAGCAATGGGAATGCAAAAGAGGAAAAGCAGCCATTTTTTCATAAACGTCTTTTGCGTCAGGTAGGCGTAAACCGCCGTCAGGGCGGTCATGGCCAGCAAGGAGTGCAACCCGCTGCACTCCGGCGCCACATCAAAGCTAAACTCGTTGGAGGCATCCGAGAACAAGCCGGAGCCCACCCGATGAACCCGGAGCCCGAGCCCATTGAGAATGCCTGCCGAAACCAAGGTGGCCAGAATGCGAAGCGGAGACGTAAGGCTGTCGATAAAGTTAAGCGGTATGCAAAAAATCAGATACGCGCACGGAAACAGCAGAAGCTTGGCCACCTGCCACCCATAAAGATAAAAGGGAACGCCCCAGATCACCATGATCAGGCTCATCAAGGACAGCCGGGTCTGCTGGGCCTTGGCCCCCAGCCAATGCAGAAGCAGGGCAAAGATCACGACCATCAGACCGGCATAGCAGACTTTCTTGGGAGCGGCCCACAGCTCTTTGCGCTTGCACCACACCAGGCCGATGCTAACCAGCGGAATCAACCATCCATGCGAGTATTCCCCGCCGATATCGCCCCAACGACCGATCATCCAGGTCAGGGAGGAGCGGCCAAATACTCGTATGTCGGTCGTGTTGCCTTGCAGATGAAAAACCACATAGATCAAACCGATCAAAGCCGACAGCAGTCCAATGCGCATCCAATCGTCCGCATTCAACCGGGCCAGGGGAAGCGCTTTCAATCCTAAGGTCGTTTTAACGTCGCTCATAAATGTTCGTCCAAAAAGGCGGGCAATTGTTTCATGTCGGTTAATCGATGATCGGCTATCGTGGGCTTGTGGCCCGCGGAGACTAAAACCGTCCGGCATCCCGCTCGTTTACCGGCCACGGCATCCTTCTCCGAATCGCCCACCATCCAACTGGCGGTTAAATCCAGACCATGCTTCCGGGCCGCGCGATGCAGCATGCCCGGATTGGGCTTGCGGTCCGGGGACTCGTCCGTCGCGTCCGTACAAACATAAATATCGGCCAGCTCAAGTCCATGACCTCGAAGATCGGCCAGCATTTTGTCATGTATTTCCTGCAAAGCCGCTGCCGTCATGCGCCCCGTCCCCACGCCCTTCTGGTTGGTTACCAGAATGGCTTCATATCCTTTTTGATGTACGACGCGCAAGGCCTCGACAAAGGCATCGATCATGATGAACTTGTCGACGTGCAACACGTAGCGATCGATATCCGACGGAGGAACGTTGACAATGCCATCCCGATCGAAAAACACACATCGCTTCGCCATCGGCCCGCTCATACGCCACTGCCCCTCAATACTACCCAAGGCGTTTGAAGAAGTATCTTGATATCGAGCCCCAACGACCACTTATCGATGTACTCCAAGTCCAAACGCACCCATTCGTCAAAACAGGTTACCTTGTTGCGGCCCCGAATCTGCCAGAGGCAGGTCAGTCCCGGCTTCATGCTCAACCGCCGCCGGTGGGCCAGATCGTCGAATTTCTGCACTTCATAAACCGGCAAAGGCCGGGGTCCCACCAGACTCATGCCGCCGAAGAGAACATTAAACAACTGGGGCAGCTCGTCCAAGCTCCACCGTCGAAGAACCTTGCCCACCCGGGTAATCCGCGGGTCGTTGGAGACCTTGAATACCGGCCCGGACATTTCATTGAACAATTCCAATTCCGCTTTCCGCATTTCCGCATCGGTGGTCATGGACCGGAATTTCCACATGGTAAAAGGCGTGCCGTGCAGTCCGCAACGTTGCTGCTTAAAGAGGACCGGTCCGGGAGAAGTCAACCGAATCAACAACGCGACCAGCAGCATCAAAGGCCATAACAACAGAATGCCAATCAGGGCTCCAAGAATGTCGAAGATGCGCTTAATGACTTTTTTCCATTCCGCCCCCATGCTGGTTGTGAACAATAGCGCCTCCCGATCCGCAATAATCCCCGTGGTCGCTCTCGCCGTCTTCGTCTGAACGAGATTGGCCAGCAGCCAGGCGTCGACGCCTTCCGTTTCACAGGCCGCGACGACCTGCCGAACCAGGTCCAGCGTCAGGCCGGACGAACCAATGACCACGCTGGACACGGAAAACTCGTGCATCGCCCGGACCAAGTCGCTCACATCGCCGCAAACCGGAACGCCTTCAATGACGGAGGCCCGTGCGGCATCCGACTCCTGTCGATCGGTCACGATCACGCCCACCGGATCGTAATACTCCTCCGGATGTCCTTTTAGCCATTGAATAAGCTGGCTGGCTTCGCCGGCGGACGACGCGATCAACACCGGATAACCCCGGTTTGTCCCATCGCGAATCTTTTTACGAAACATGAAAATATACAGCCCGTGCCGCAAGCAAACCAACGCCAGGGTGGCGGCCATAGCCCCTAACATGTAGGTTCGGTTGACCCAGACGATATGAAACAAAAACAAGACGGACAACTGACCGGCAAGAATAACCGCGCACGCCTTCCCGGCAATCAGGGAAGCCTTGCTAACAGAAAGGTGGGCCGGATGCTGGTAAAACCGAAATTGATCCAAAACGATCGGCCAGTAAAGCGCCGTCAGAAGAATCAACCACCAATACGCCGAGAGCGGCGCTACCAGCACCGGCACCTTGGCATCCGGGAGCAAATCGACCACAGCCCGAATGCCATCCGGACGATCGATCGCCGATCGAATCCAGTAGCTGCCGACAAAACCCACCACAACAAAAAACATATCCAGCAGCTTAAGCGTGCTAACGTTCAGTAGTTTTCGTGCTCTGGCGTAGGAAGTCATGATTTCAAGACAGGACGGGTTCTTTCCCCACAACCAGCCGGGCTTTATTCTTCAAAACCCATAGAGCAGGTTTCAAGGGGTTTTTCTTCATCGCCGGAACGGCGCTGCCCACCATCCAGCAGCCCCGCGTGCATTGGCGTACACGGCTGCGTACGGCTTGCGCCTTCTCGGATTGCCATATCCGATCGAACGGTTGCTCTTTGAGGTTGCCCATGGAATCTTTTTCGGCCATTCCATTGCATGGAAGCACATCGCCAAACGGATCCACAAAGAAGAAATCCAATCCCCCTCCGCAGGTCAATGGCCGCCGACCTTCCGTCACATGAAGAAGCAACCCCAGATTAAGATAGGCCCGAAACCAATCCTTGACCCGCAATTTCAAACCGTTCCGTTTGGACGTCAACAAGGCACGAATCAACTTTTTCGATTCCTCAGCCCAGCGTTGCTTGTCGGCGATTTCATTGTCCGTTTTGTGGAAGTAATGGGAATTATGGGGAACGCATTGTGTAAACTCAATGCCCATGCGCGCGGCCAAATGATAAAAGGGCAGCAAATCGCCGACATTCCGGTCGGAAATCGTCATTGAAATTCCGACATCCTTAACCCCCAGATCCAGCAAGCCCAGCAGAGCCCTCAAGCCCTTGTCGAAGCCATCCTTCAAACCTCGAATCCGATCGCTAACGCACGGCAACCCTTCCAAGCTGATGCGGAACGTCATATCCGGATAAAGACGGGCCACATTCAGCAATCGATCGGGAAAGGATCCGTTGCTGATGATCTCCAGCCGGGAGGTCTTCGGATGAAGCACCTTTACGATCTCGAGCAGGTCCGTTCGAAGCGTCGGTTCGCCGCCGGTAATGTTGATCTTGGTCTGTCCGGAGGGAAGCGAGGCCAGCGCCTCGGGTTTGCATTCCACGCTCGTGCGGGTGGGATGCTTCCACGTGTGGCACATCTGACAGCGTGCGTTGCAGCGATATGTGACAATAATTGCCGACTCCATAGAACTACTCCCAATTGAAAGAGGGTATTCTTTACACATTCAGGGCATTTCGCACAGAAAAATATACCTCTTCCGTCAAGTCAGTCACTCGGTCCCAGGAATACTCTCTGGCTACATATTGGCGGGCGCGCGCCGCCGTTTCCTTCAACGAAAAATCGGATTCCACCATGGACTTCAATTGTTGCACCAAATCATTCTCTGATCCGCATTCGAATGTTTGCGCATAGGAACTCTGGCCGCCACCAGCCTCGACGACATCCAAGTTGGCGGGAATATTACTGCACAGCACGGGGCATTCGTAATTCATTGCCTCCAGCAGGACAATGGGCATGCCTTCAAGTGTGGAAGGCAGAACCATGAAGCGGGCATTACTGAATGCCTCGGCTTTATCATCCCCATACAGCGCTCCAGCAAAAATGATCCGAGGATCGGATGCCGCCATCTTCCGCAAGGATTCAACATAATTCGCCGTATAACTTCCCCCGCCGACCATCAAGAGCTTCATGTCGGTCTGCACTTTTTGAAATGCCCGAATCAACAAATGGCAGCCTTTTTCCGGTACCAGCCGGCTTAAGAACAGGATGTAATGGTCTGGACGTACGCCAAAGCGACCTAGTCGATCCAAAGGCTTCTTAACAACCGGCGCGATCCCATTGGGAATGTACGTGGTGGGTCGTCCATACGCGTCAGCATAATATTGTCTCAACACGCGGGATACGACAATCGTTCGATGAGGGAATCGCCCGGACGCCCAAGCGCCGGCTTTCAAAACCATTTTGGCAAAGCCCTTCCATTTTTCCCTTTGCCAATCCAATCCATGCACGGTCGCCACAACGCCTCGGCCCGAACAACGCGGCAGAAACGAAAACAAACAAGGCCCGGTGGCATGGAAGTGAACTATATCGTAACCCCTCATGGCCTCTACAGCTCCCAACGCCGTATGACTAATCGCCTCAAGATGCTTGGTGTAAATCGCCGGAAGATTCTTCAAACGAACGCCACGGTACAAATTCTCGCCGCCAAGGTTGTATCGACCGCGACAAACCACAGATACTTCGTGCCCTCTGGCGGCCAATCGAACACTGATCTCCTCCACCGCTCGCTCGACACCCGAAAAAAGATCCAATGACAACGAAGAACGTCCCCCCGTTTCATTCTTATCAGCCGACTCAAATTGTCCGATGGCTCTGAGCCCTAACATCGCTATTTTCATGATGGAAATAGGGGCAAATATTTCGCCTAAGTTTTCATCGAGTTAAAACTTATTGCCACAGCAGATCAACATGGATTCGCAAGGAAGCTCCGAAACTTTCGTCTCAATTCGTTCTCATTTACGCCAATATGCGAATTGTTACAGGTATCACGCTTTCGTCGCTATTACATACATCCATTTATATACAAGTTACTTACGCTTAATAATCGTTGCGCCGTGTATATTTACGCTAAATTAAGGTTTTTGTATTTAAAGCGTCCTTATCCGTAGGTGGAATTGCAAAATCGGCTCCATCTTTCAACAAAATAAGAATGAATTCAAGAATTACAGACAAGGCAACTTTTTTCGATGAAGCATCGCCGGTCGACAGCCATCTGTTTTGGACTTTTTCCCTGGTTTATCGCTGTAACTGGTACTCCTTGTGCTCTTTTACAGTTGAGCGTTATGAGATTCTTACGAACAACCGGAAAAAGTCAAAGATCGAACCAGAAGACATTCCATCTATTTTTTCAGAAAAAAGCTCTCTGCATTTTGTTTGTAATGTTTCTCTCGTCCGTGGCTCTTGCAACCAGCGACATGAATCTTAAAATCATCCCCTCGGAACACGGCGCGGCTATTCAGATTGACGGATCTCTGCTGCATTATTATCGGATCTATTCGGCCAACTCGTTGGGCCAGCCGGAATGGACCTTGGCCGGAATGAAGTTGGGAGAATTCGCTCCGTTCGTTTGGGACGCCGCGCAAGAAGACATTCCATCGACGCAATTCTATCGAGTCGAAGAAATTCCACGCGCCATTTCTCAAGACACCGATGAAGACGGCATGAACGACGTGTATGAACTTCTCCGATCGTTTTTGAATCCCATGGATCACACGGATGCGCAACGAGACGACGATATGGACCAACTATCCAACCTGGACGAATGCCAAAACGGTACAAATCCAAGCCTGGCCGATACCGACGAAGATGGAGTTCCTGATGGCGTTGAAGTGCTCGAGCGAAAGACAAACCCCAACGATCCGCTCAGCGTCAATGCTACCTTGTATATCGATCCGATCATCGGCAGCGATGCGCTTGACGGACTCAGCCCGGTCGTGACCGGCAATAGCGGCCCGAAAGAAACGCTCGCTGCCGCATTTATGACGGCGTATACTCGCGACGAGGTATCGATTGCCACCGGAGAATACCGGATGGACGTCCTGCCCGTTGGCGATAAATCAATCACCTTGAGGCCGGAAGGCACGGTGACCATTCGACCCTGAATCTAGGGAGGAGCAACATGCATGGCATTAAACTTGGCATTGGAATCTGCACCCTGATATGCGCACTGTCAGGCAAGGCGTTAGGCGGCGACTTGAATGTGGAGGGGAACTTGAACGTTAAGGGCAGTCTTTCCGTTTCCGGCGCCGTGACAGGCGTGGTCATGCCCGCCCCGGCCCAAGCTGCGCCAAACGATGCTGCGACGCGCCTATATGTTGACCAGAAAATCCTCGAATCAGCCGCCCTAACTCACACTCATCAAGTCCTGACCAACGATCTAGCCGTTCTCGGGCGCGTAGGGATCGGCACGAGCACGCCGTTATCAGCGCTCCATGTACTCGGCGAAACACGCTTGGAAGGGCCGGTCTGGATCGCACCGCAGAGCGATCTTTCGATGGGCACTTACACGAATTCTCCTTAACAACTATGCAATCAGCGATTCCATCCCGACGGCGGGTTGTACGTTGGCTGGCCGGCGCCGCTATGGGCTCTGTCGCCGCCTTGTTCGCCACCGCCGCTACACCACCCGATTGGTGGACAGTCTGGCCTGTTCTTAAAACAGCATCTCAAACAAATGACTTTTGGGCAGCCAACCAGGGACAAGTTCGAAATATAGCCTACTGGGCGGGCCGAGAGCTTAACGCCCAAGTGCCCGGCGGCGCCGGAAGCTGGGTGAATGCAACCGTCGCCTCCTTTCCTTCCAACGGCGGCTACTGGGTGGCCAGCGCCGGCTATTTGAAATCGGTAGCTATGCCGTTCTATGCGCGGCTAATGGATATCGGTTTTACCAATGCCTATCCCTGGACCCCTGACACCGGCGATGACCGCGACTTCGCCCCCGTCAACATCGGCCAAGTCAAGAATGCCTTTGGATTCGATGTGGCCCCCTGGTTGTCGGCCGACAGCGATGAAGACGGCTTGAACAACCGCCAGGAACTGGCCAATGGCACCAATCTCCGCCTCTCGGACACCGATGGAGATGGATTCGGCGATAAATGGGAACTGGACCACGGATTGAATCCTTTGATCGACGACGCCAGCGACGACCCGGATC
>MHBK01000043.1:288-87668 GCA_001804865.1 Lentisphaerae bacterium GWF2_57_35 | reverse complement strand
GAACCCCGACACCGACTCCGACGGGCTGCCCGACGGCTGGGAGCAGCAGCAGGGGCTCAACCTCTTCTCGGACCCGGGCACGAACCTGGGGTTGAAGGTCTGGTGGAAGATGGACGAGGCCGCCGGCCAGGTTCTGTCCAACGCCGTTTCCGCCGCTTATCCGGCCTGGGTCTACGGCTATAGCGCCCGCGTCTCCGGGCGGGTCGGCTCGGCGCTTTCTTTCGACGGCCAGAGCGTCTATGCCGCAGCCACCCAGAGCCTGGCGGCGGTCACCGGGGCGCCGTTCTCCGTCATGGCCTGGGTCTGGTACGAGGGGTCCAACTCCATGGATTATCCCGCCGTGCTCTCCGACAGCTCCTGGGCCGGCGGCGACTTCTGGCCGGGCTATCAGCTGCGCTTCCAGAAGGCCTGGGACAAGATGGTTTTCCGCGCCGGCGCCGCCACCAGCACCACCTACGGCGCCCAGATCGTCGGCTGGGCCGCCCGCACGGGCGAGTGGGTGCACCTCTGCGGAACCCATGACGGCTCGAAAACCCGCCTTTATCTCAACGGCCGGCTGGCCCAGGAACGAACGGAGCGCTTCGAGCCCCGCCGGCAGCCTTTCCTGCTGCTCGGCCGCGATCACGCCAACGCCGAGAGCAGCTATTGGAAAGGCCGGCTTGACGAAGTGCGCATTTACTCCCAGGCGCTCTCCTCCAACCAGCTCGCCCAGGTCTGCGAGGCGCTCGACGATCCCGATGCCGACGCGCTGCGCAACGAAGAGGAATGGCAGGCCCTGACCGATGCGCACCAAGCCGACTCCGACGCCGACGGCCTCTCCGACGGCCAGGAAGTCCATCTCACCCGCACCGATCCGCTCAACCCCGACTCCGACGCCGATGGCCTGCCCGATCTCTGGGAAGTCAACTCCGGCACCGAGGCGCTGAGCGACGATGCGCTCCAGGACCCCGACAACGACGGACTCGACAACCGCGGCGAATACCAAGCCGGCGCCGATCCGCTCAACCCCGACTCCGACGCCGACGGCTTGCTCGACGGCCCGGAGTTGCAGCACAACGCCTCGCCCCTCAACCCCGACTCCGACGCCGACGGCCTTTCCGATTACCAGGAAGTGCAAGCCCATTTGACCGATCCGACCCGCTCCGACACCGACGCCGACGGGCTTTCCGATCTCCAGGAAGTGCAAGCCGGCACCAATCCCCTCCAAGCCGATGCCCTCGAAGACCCCGATCACGACGGGCTCGACAACGCCGCCGAAGTCGCCTGGCGCACCCAGCCCTTCCAGTCCGACACCGACTCCGACGGGTTGCTCGACGGTCAGGAAACGGCCTTGGGCTCCGACCCCTTGAACCCCGACACCGACTCCGACGGGTTGCCCGACGGCTGGGAGCAGCAAAACGGATTGAATCCGAAATCCGGAATTGCCCATGATCAAAGACTTCTTGCTTGGTGGAAATTTGACGAGGGTCAGGGAACCAAGATAAACAATTCTATTTCTAGTAATTATTCAGGATACGCGATGAATATTACATCCGCGAACTGGATAACCGGAGTCGTAGGGCAGGCCTTATCATTTGAGAGTTCAAATAGTTATGTTGTTGTGCCTCAAGTTCCACCCATTATAACACAAGGCAATTTTACCGTCAGTGCATGGATTTACTTCGATCCTTTAACTCCGGCCAGCTTTCATACGCTTTTGTCCGATTGTAGATGGAGTGGAGATCTTCGTTGGCCCGGATATGTATTACGTTACGAACCAGGATACGACAGCTTCAGCTTTCGAGCCGGATCGGAACAAACATCCTCGTACGGAGCCAATCAGAAGCAGTGGACTGAGCGATATGCAAAGCAATGGGTTCATCTGGCTGCGGTCTATGACAGTGGAGTAGTTAAGCTATATGTTAACGGCATTCTAGCACAAGAAAACCCATCCGAGTTTAGGCCGGAGTCAAATCCTGAATTACTCATCGGCTGTGGACATGTTAATGGATCGGAATCTTTGTGGCACGGAGCCCTTGACGATATTCGGATTTATGAAAGCGCCTTATCGGTTCAAGATATCACTGACCTATTCGATGCTATTGGCGATATCGATGGAGATGGAATCAACAATCTTTCCGAATACGAGAATAGTTCCAATCCTGCTGAACCCTATGCATCCAATTCGGAAGGCGCAATAGACTTGCAGTTCATCCCCGCCAATTGGACCACCAATGATTCCGTCCAATATCTTGCGTTCTTCAACGATCCCAATTTTGGAGCAGAAATTCACTTGAGAATGCTTGGTGATGATATGGAGTTTGCTGTATACGACTCTTTCGGACAACGGCATGCCATTCTTGCAGAGAGCTTGTTAAGCAATGGATTGCTGCGAGAGGATATGACCAATCGTGTGGTAGCTGCATGGCGCAACTTTAATACAAAGGCTACAAATGCTGAACTGGCCCTATTCATCAATGGACTGGACTGGCAACGCACCTGCAACATCGTTGCCACCCCTCGGCTGACCAGCTACGATTGGATGAACAATCGCGGCTATCAAAACGCGGCCTTCACCCGCATCGACTTCGCTCCACCTTTGAACAATGCAAAATGGAACTGGTGGTCTTATGGCAACGGGGCCTATCCTGCCCGAGTGTCCTGTGCCAGCGGCAGTCTTCAAACATCGGCCTATGGAATACCTAATTCTTTGCCTTATACCAGCTTCCAATCCAAGCCTCTTCAACCGCAGCAACAAATTTTGCGGCCGCGCACGATGGTTCAAGCCATCACACAAACGTGCGCTCACGATCAACTTCAGTCCAAGAATGACGCTGACATAATGATCCGGCAATACGCACAGATCGCCGATGCCGCCGAAATATCGTATACGTGGATTTCCGGAGGTCTAGGGTATTGGCATCTCAAAGAATCCAATATTCAAACAATTATTGATGCAGGACAAGAACAAGGATTTGATCTTGCGATCTCTTCTTCAGGACAATTTGAAGAAAAGATCTGTTACAAAATGGGTGTGACGGAATCACAACAAGCACAGACACTCCATGTCGACCCCACCAATGGTCTGGTAACACTTGATTCCGTTTATGAATCTGGCATTCCCATGTGCGATATGGCTAACCGTACAGCAAGGTCCTTTTATTTAAATGCCTGGAGCCAAGAACTCAGAAGATACACAAACTATAACCATTTCTTCTTCAATGAATCCGCTTTATTGAATTATACTCGTAATTATTACCAATCGCCAACCTACAGCACCAGTGCATTATCGTGGTTTCAAGAATATGTACAAACTTACTATCCTGATCCTAAATATTCGAACATCAAATTCCCGCTCAGCCTAATCGATGTCCGTAATGTAACTAACGTAGACCGCTTTACAAATGGATTGCTGCACTTGGATTCCAGCCTGACTAATATCGTCAGTTTCTGTACGGATCCCGATATCTGGGCCAAGTGGTGGGAGTGGCGACAGGTTGTATTCAACGAGCTTATCCATGATCAGTGTGACATTCTCTTCACACTCAATACTAATAATCCATCATGGAAAGGCAGCATTTTCCTTGTATCGCCGCTTGCTGCTTGGACCTATTTGAGCGGGGTCAATTTAGCTTCAATAGATAGCATCAGCAACATCAACTACATCGTGATGGAAAACCATCGAGTATGCTCATACGGCACACAACCCGCGGATCTTGAACGCGAAGTCCAACTGCAATTATCTGCAACTAAAGCTTCACTTTTGCGCCAAACCTCATTTGGAAGTTATGCCATGCTGCACACTTATCCTTGGCCTAAAGTGACTGATGGGATTACCAATTTCACTTACAATATTAGCTGGATGACTCAAGATTTGGCTTATGCCATATCGCCGGAGTTGAATTCACAGTTTGTTGTGGTTTATAGCGATGCCTTGTTAGTCAACATTCCTCGAACGAGTAGCTATCAAAATGCTTGCTATGTGCCGCAAGCCGCACAGGCATGGAATGCAGCCCGGTTCCACAACGCATGGAGGCCTGTTATGGGGCTTTCCCCCAATGAAGGAGAAGTTTTCACGGCAACGGATGTTCCTTTGACATGGAATTCTACTGAACGGGCCGTCGCTTACAATCTCGACTTGAGCACGGACAGCTCGTTTCAAAGCAACGTGACGTCGTACGCTATTCTTACGACAAACTTCCTCTACTCACGGACAGGACCACTCCCTCTTAATACCCCTGTTTATTGGCGAGTACGAGGTAGCTACCAGACGTTCGACATCAATACCAACAACATTATCGTGAGCACGAATGTGTTTGTCGGGAAATGGAGTGTCGCTCAACAGGGATTTATGCTTCGCGAAGCGCAGTAATGTCTTGGGCCGTTAGTCTGCTGCTTCTTCAACTCCAACCAGCCATTGCGCCAAGCGTGCCTTGGAACCAAGAAAAAGAATGAGCAGCAAGGGAATGATCGGCGTCACATAACGCTGATGAGGATAGATCAACGCATGAAACCAGACAAAATACAATATCGTCAAAGTCAAAACGATATGCCCAGCACCTTTTGTTCGGGAGGAAGGAGAAATCAAAGCCCAAATGAACAACAGAACCAGAGGTAAATGAATGACCGCTGCCAATACGGTAGTTCCGCCATGGAAGGAAAGGAACCATAGCGCGATCGTGTTGCGTGCAAACATTAGGGTATAATGCCATGGCCGAGCCCATATGGTGTCGCGCCAGAATTGTTGGCAGCATTTTTCCTGCTTCAGTTCCCATGCGATCGGATTGTCCTCATCCGCTGGTTCTCGAGACAACGCATTCAACACTTCACGACGTAAGGCATGGCCTGCCTCATCTAAATCAAGTCCGCGACGAGTATCGTTAAAATAATGATCCGCGACATACAACCCATGAATCGCCGCATCAGAACTCAGGCTGGTCAAAGGAATGAAGCGGTTTGATCGAAGATAATTACGTGCCATCCAAGGGAGCATCACGGTTCCAGCAATCAAACCCACGACCAGCAACACTTGATAGAAACGGCGATTGCGAAAGGGACTCACAACAAGCGACATAAACGCAAACCAGAACAGATATAGAACCATGGTTCCCCGTGTCAGGAGAGATAATCCAAGGAAGATACCCGCTCCAACCGTACTAAGTACTCGCGGATAGGTGATAAGAGCCCGTGTAAAACAAGTCAAGAAGGCTAGCACTAGAAAAGTAAAAACCGTTTCTGTAAAAGGTCGGGCTGCATACAAAATCCAATTTGGATAAAAAGCACAGAATAGCGATGTGATGATTCCGGCACGCATACTACACAGCCGGTAGGCCAACTGAAAAGTGAGCCATACACTCCCCGCGGAAACAACAGATTGGACAACCTGGGTCCAAAACACAAAATATTCACCCGACCATCGCATGATCCCCGCTAGGAATAAAGGATATACGGGAAGCCTTTGAGCGGTTGGAATGCCGGGGCTAAATCCATAGACTCCAAAGGAAACGAGGTTGGAGGCGATCGTGTCATAACCATCGTTCAAGCTCCACCGCCAAGTCGTATGTACTTGAGTGCTAAGCCAACCAAACACAACCATGCAGAATAACAACCTGAACAGAAAAGCCAGGACAAAGACAAACACCCCCCATCGTCGGGGGGTGTACGTCAGCCAAAAAAACATTCGTCTGATAAGAAGAATCAGCACGCGATCAGTCCACAATTTTATATTGTCCGACGCGTTGATCAAGTTCCCGCCATACCTCTCCGGCTGACAATCCCTGCATCAACTTTTGCGAGATAAATCGCCCCATATCCAAACAATGGTCCACATTATTGTAGTTATACATGCCAACACGACCGGTCAGCAGCAAATTAGTGGTTTTTTGAAGCGCTTGGCTTATTGAGCACATTTTATCTGTATACTGAAGATCGTAGCGAGGATAAAAGCTTTCGCGCCGCTCAACCAATGTGTCCATGACATCTGTTGATTGAATGAATCCTGCGTTAACCAAGCCTTCTATACAATGCCGTGCCAAATCAGCTTCTGACGCTTGCCATTGCCAACTATCAGCATCACAGGTGAAATCACAGCAAAGCACGGTCTGATCAATTGGGCCTAAATCAGGGTTCATCTGTTTTTGCTCAAAAATTCGGCTAAAAATGAACTTGCGCTCCGGAAAAAATATCCATTGATCTTCAAGCACTTTCGGTTGCCGAATAAACACATACACCATGACCAGATGCCTATACTCCAAGGCGTGGACTACTTTTGTAAGTTCAGGATCAGTTTCCCCTATAACCAATCGGCAAATTTCTGGCACGGGGATAGAGGAAATCAGTAGATCGCATGGCAATATGTGTTCTGCACCACCGTCATTTACCATCACATGGGCAGCCCTATCAACTTCATGCAAAATGGAAGTCGGAGATGTATTTAGCAAAACCTTTCCGCCAGATTGTTCAATCCCTTTTTTTAAGGATTCACCCAGTGCCCCAAACCCATCCCGCGGATAATAAAAAAACTCGGCATTTGTTTCCTGAGTCTCTTTTTTAAGGCCCAGCAGCTTTAGAATAATTTCCCAGCCGCCCGAAGCCGGGACCCGTGTCCGCGCCATTTCCGGATGCAACTCATCCGGCCGACCCCATACCTTATCCGCTAAAGGTTCAAAAACTAGCCGATACGCAGTTGAACCGAATCGTCGCGTTATATATTCAGCGTAAGATCGAGCTGCTGACCGAGGAAACAGACCCCGTAAAATCTCAACACCGTAATCTGCGCCTAATTTGGCAAACAATCCCAAGCCCATCGCCTGCGCAAAGTTGCCTAACCTCAACGGATAGTCCAACAACTGGCCACGCAAAAAGATCCGATTCTTTTTTGCGACGCGCAGAAGTCGATCACCCATAAGGGACTGAACTTCGTCGAGAATTCCTGGTATCACCGAATACAGCTTATGCGCGCCATAATCCAATGTGAATCCCTGATGCTGGAATGAACCACATAACCCGCCAACACAAGAGGCCTTCTCTATTAACGTCACATCATATCGGCCCAATCGCGCCAAAAAATAAGCGGCCGCCAAACCACCGATTCCTCCACCCAGAACAACCACTCGCTTCTTTATCTCGTTCTGGATCATGATTGAACCTCGGCTCTCTTTTTCGCTGTTACCATAACCTGTCCCATCCAGTATGGAATATTGGCATGCTCCAACTTGAGCCCCATAACCATCCGTTCTCCCAGTCGTGCCAGGCCGCCCACATAGTGCTGCATCCGAAACAGGATATATCCCAGTTCTAAGCTTTGCCAATAGTTCTCAATATTATCCACACAAAACCCACTCTTGTTCAAAAGAGCTTGCATAGTAGCGCGTGTAAAATAATAGAGATGGACGGACAACAGAAAAACCCAATTGCGACCCATCAAACGAGCTACAGACGAGTGAATGTCGGGATAATTGACAACTAAGAGTCCACCCGGCTTCAATATACGATGGCAATCAGCCAACACGGCTTGGGGATCAGGAGTGTGTTCTAAAACATCCCAAAGGGTTACTACATCAAAGCTGTCTGCCGGAAGCCGCATATCAGATAGAATGCCTGGAACTACGGTTATTCCGTAACGTCGGCTTGCCCAATCTGCCATCCAACGGTTGGGTTCGCATCCCATCACATCCCAGCCCCGCTGCTTTGCCATTCCTAAAAAGGCCCCGCTAGCGGTTCCAACATCCAAAATCCGTCCTTTGGCAGAGACTATTTTTTCGATTTTCTTCAAAGCTTTTACAAATGTGCGTTCTCTGGCCGCCACCTGAGAAACAAAGGTCTCGTCTTTGCCCTCACTATAGCCTTCCAACACAATGCCCGGAGGAAGTCGAGGATTGAGATATTGTAACCCACACTTGCTGCAGCGCACCAACCGATCAATTAATATCTCGTCGCCTGAAGATCGAAAGGTTTCTGCAAGGTTATCAGGGCGCGCCAGTTCATATCGAGGAGGATAGACGATCTCATATTCAGCCGCGCCGCACAGATTGCATTGCACTAGCTCTAACATGCTTTCATAGCGGCTAGTTACATCTCTAATATTCATATTTTCTTTCGTCGTATTGTTTCGCTGAGCGCTCGGAAATGAGAATTAACCGCATCCAAGAAAAGCCCCATACCAAACGCGAGAAACCCAAGTGGGGCAAAAAGAAGAATCAAGCCGGTCAGCAAGGCCGTCGAAATATGTAGCCATTCGGCATAAACTAACAATCGTAATAGCCCGGCCCCTGCCACGAAAGAATAACAGAACAATCCAATCAGGCCAAACAAACGCATGGGATAAAGATCTCGAAGCAACACAAGCGCCGCCCTTAAAATACGGTATCCATCATGAAAAGTTCGGAGCTTCGATTCACTCCCTGCGGGTCTGGCTCGATACGATACAGGCATCTCGGTAATGACCATGTCCTCGGCCAGAGCACGCACGGTAAGTTCTGTTTCGGTCTCAAAGCCTGGACTCAGCAAGCATATCGTTTCCACCAGCCGTCGGTTTAACACCCTGTAGCCAGAAAGAATATCTCGACAAGCAACGCCAAACAGCTTGTTGATCAAGGTAACAATCATGTGGTTGCCTACGAGATGCAATTGATTCAAGGCCTCGGTACTGGCGCGATCCAATCGATTACCGACAACCATGTCAACCTCACCTTGCAGTACCGGAACAACCAATTGTGCAGCATCTTCCGCATAGTAGGTATCATCACCATCCACAATGACTAACGCGTCCGCGGTGATGCTGTCCAGAATTGCACGCATCACGCGGCCTTTGCCGCGCCGATGCACATAATGAACTTTTGCTCCTGCTTGAGCCGCAAGCTCCGCACTTCCGTCAATCGATTGATTGTCAAATACATGAACCTCCGCCTGGGGCAATGCCACTTGAAAGTCCCGGACGACTTTTGCAATAGTCGAAGCTTCATTGTGGCAGGGAATTGCCACCACAACCATATGCTGGCGATCCTTGTGAAGGACTCTATCTGCTGTTATGGAATTCAAACAACGTATCCTTTATGAAAACAACCGGGGGGAATTTATCTTCTAGCCGCTCGATTGTCGAGCCTCTTAAAGACCATCGCGCGATATGGCACCATCTCCATCTTGGTATGGAAACACTTCCGTAAAAAGCGGAAGGGTTGCTGAAACAATTTTTTGGGATGCCATCGAAGCTTCCATATTAAGAACAACAGGTAAAGCCGAACCCGGAAGCGATTAAGCTTCTGATAATCCTTGCGCCACGAAGGCGTGAAATTCAATTCAGATAATGAACCATAGCCGGAAAACTCACTGAATATGGCTGATCCGGGGACCGGCGTAATGATAAATAAAGCAATTTCGTCAACACCTTCTCGGGTCATCTCACGAACCATTTTTAAAGTCTGTTCGCGATCGCCATTTTCTTCTCCAGGAAATCCCAATACAAAGCATGCCTGAGAGCTGATACCGAGCTTGTTCATTCGTCGAACAGCGCGTACGGCATGTTCAAAATCAAAGAATTTCCCCATCAAGCGCAGAACTCGCGAAGATCCGCTTTCCGGGGAAATCGAGATATAGCGACAGCCTGCGGCCGCCATGAGATCAAGCGTGTCCAGATTCTTTATTGTCTCAATCTTCGTCCCTGCCGCAATTTTCCAAGCAACCTTTAACTGACGCTGAATAATTAAGTGACATAACTCACGTATTCGCGCTTCAGATACGGTTGGGTTGAGATCCTCGATATGAAATTCATAAACACCGTACGTCTTGGCTGCGCGCTCCATCTCCAACACAATATTTTGAGCTGATCGAGGACGCCAGCGCTGGTGATTTGTTTGTGGCGCCACGCAAAAACGACAGGTATACGGACACCCTCGTGATGTGAGAAGAGGCAGGTATCGACGGGCAGACAATGGTCCATGAGAAAAACATAAATTCCAATAATTCTCGATGGGAAATAGATCCCAGGCCGGATAAGGCAATAAATCTAAGTCGCCTACATAACCGGTCGCAACATTCTTCTTGTTCGGCAGACAAAGACCATCCAGGTGAATTTCTGATACTCGCCCCCATTCGCCAGACAAGCATAATTGTGCAAGCTCCACAGCGCGGAGTTCAGACTCCCCTGTCAAACAGGCATCCGCTCCTGCGGCAAAAAAAGCATCAGCTACATCACTCAAGGAATAAGCGGTAACTGCTTGAGTATTTTCTAAAACAATTACCGGTATTTTTGGATAGGCCAACTTGATGGTCGAAACCAAATTAAGCGTCGCAATATGACTGGTAAGATTAATTCCATAAATCCAAACGGCGACCGTGTTCTGTGGTAGACGGGCAATCACTTCTTCAGATTTCAACCCCAGAATAAGAAAGGAAGCCTTTCGCTCTGTTTGATACGGATTTTCAGCAAAGGCATCAATAACCTTGAGGGGTAGGCCCTTTTCCCGTAATACAGCCGCAGTATACGCCAATCCAATAGGCATATACACAATGCCCGTGGTAAATGGATCATTGCGTTGAACGACCAAGTTTGGATTAACCAATACAATCATGGGACCCCTGTGAGGATTATTCCTTTACAGTTTATTTGTTTTCTTGCAAACGGGAGGATATTATTAACCAGATGATATCGGCTAAAGCAAGGCACATCATGAGAGGCACAATAGGTTTTTTACTCTTAATAGCAGGTGTCATTGAGGCCTGGGCAGGCGGAGGCCCCCAAAATGTCTTACTCATTGTTAATGATCAGAGCGCTAATTCACTTGAACTTGGACATTACTACGCTTCACGACACGGAGTTCCTCAACATAATATCTGCCATGTTTCGCTCGATCCAGCACTCTACGCCACAACTAATACATTCTTTCAAACCGCGGTCGTCCATCAAGTACGTAACCATATTGAAGCGTTTAAGCTATCCAATCAGATTGATTACTTGGTCCTCAGCATGGACCTTCCCAGTCGTATCAACGAAGTCGAAAGCTCAACGGCTCAACTGTTTTATGGGTGTAGATATGCAGCATCGTATTTCATATCAGGCTGTAATCTGCCAAGCAATACTCGAAATTATTACTACAAAGCTGAAAGAGGCTTTCACCATTCATCCTCTTTTAATGGCACTAATTACTACTTGAGCTTCAGTTTGACGGTCCCCGATGTACAATCTGGTAAAAACTTGATTGATCGGGCATTAAACGCATATCGCACCGCCCCAACTGGAACCATGTATCTAGTCAAGAACTTCCAAGATGGGAATCGCAACATTCGATATCAATTATATGAAAACATGGATTTTTCAACACACTTCTTTCCAAACTTTCCCGGTCATCCTTTATGGATAACCTGGGGCATGCAATTTCGTCCGGATGTGATGGGCTACATGGAAGGATCTGAACGATTTAACACCAATAATACGTTCTTAGCGGGCGCTCTGGGTGATCATTTAACCTCATATGGCGGCTATCTTCCAGCCCCTCCTCCCAGCAGTAGCAATCAGGCCACTGTTTGGGATTGGATACGAGCAGGCGTTGCCGCATCGTACGGAACAGTGAATGAACCGTGTGCATATCTTGAAAAATACCCAGATCCCTTGTTGTTCTTTTGGTACGGAAGAGGCTTTAATTGTGCGGAGAGCTATTGGATGTCCGTAGCAAATCCCTATCAGGGACTATTCGTGGGCGACCCGTTAACCGCGCCGTATGCGGCACCCCCCGTTGTTTCATTGTCAGCCCCTACATCTTCGCCTGTCTCCGGAGTCTTCACCATTCAAGTTTATGCGGTTACAAATTTTTTGGGTACGCGCCCACGCGTAGCGGATATTTATCTGGACGGACGATTCCATACAACTCTTACCAACATGCTTCCTTCACCCGGGTTGAATATGTGGGTTGAGATCAATAATGCGACCGCAACTTATACTACGGTCAGCGGAGAAACTCTTTATGACGCCGTCGAAGGCATGGCATGGAGTCTCAACGCCAGCAATCTTTCTGTTCAGGCAATTCCCCATGGAGATCGCCTGGAACTTATTTATACAAATTACGGTTATCGTAGTGACGGACTTTCTTATCATGCCGGAGTGAAAATTGGCAGCGCTTCAGAATCCAACCTCACGGCCAACCCTCTATCGCTCCAACTTATCGAATCTATCTACTCTGCCAGAGAGTTTATCACCCTTAACGGCACAGCCAACAACGGCGACACGGTACAATGTACTATCACACTTACCAATCGAATCGTGACTTCAAATACAGTTGTAGCATACCAAGGTGAGAGCGCAGCCTCTGTACTATTTCGGTTAAGGCAAATCATTAATTCGAACACGATCCTGCAAGGCTCCGACGGGGTCTTGGCCAATGCAAACCGTGGAGAAGGCCCTTATACAAGGACCAGCTCATTGGATGCCCGAACACCAGGACCCGAAGGATACAAATTGCATGTCAACTATAAGGTGACTCAAGCCATTTCGTATTCTGGGCTTGAAACCAATGTTAGCTTCACCGATTTCTTTAATGATAATGCCAATGTTCTCACAGCTCGAGGGAACATCCTCTACGAATGCGGCCGATCCCCACTCCTGATTGACACCCTCTTGGACAGCACCTCATGGCCAAATGGAAAGCATGTCTTGCGCTGCATAGCCACAGAAGGCTCCGCCATAGAGTCTCAAGGCTATGCCGAAGCCGTCGTTTGGGTAAGTAATTCGATGCTTTCCTGTTATCTAAACACTCCCGGGCAAAAGACGGCTTATTATATCACAAATCAAATACGGATCACGGCCAGCGCCTCAGGTGCAATTGGAGGAATTACTCAAGTTCTTTTTCTTGTCGAGGGGAAACCGACCGCCCCTATAACGGCTGAGCCGTTTCAGTACGAATTTATGGCCAGTCAATATGGAAGCGGAGCTTTATCCGTGAGAGCCATTGCTTTCGATTCGTCTGGCGCCAGTGCGTGTTCTGATGAAATATGGTTATCGATTGAAACTGTTGCTCAGGCCCCCCTCATCCGGGCGGCTACCGATATTTATAGTACCAGCTTTCAGGCAAATTGGGCTTCAGCGAACTTGGCTACCAACTATTGGCTGGATGTGACCACTCAGTCTGAATTCACGAATGCCTACCAGGCAGGATATAGCAATCGGCTGGTAGGCCCCCTTATCTCCTGCGCTGTAACCGGGTTACTGGCCAGCTTCCTTTATTATTATCGTGTTCGGGCCGAAACAGCGGCAGGAATTAGCAGCAACTCAGGCATCACAAATGTCATGACACAACCGACGGTCATTCTGAATGTTCATTCGGAATATGGGACCGCCGACCCATCCGTTGGGATACATGAATATGAATATGGAACCCATCTCATCTTGGCAATCAGCAGTCCCGTCATACAGGCCACAACACAATATCAATGTGAAGGATGGTTTTTAACCCATCAAGATCCGGCCGAGGGAACGGGCCAAAGCTTTGTGGTCGTAATGACCAATACGACCCATCTCACTTGGTTATGGAATACGAATTACTGGTTGAGCGCGAACGCCACAACAGGCGGCATAATCATTCCAGAAAGTTCCTGGCAAAAAGCCGGGACCAATCTAATGGTGACAGGAGTCGCCTCTGATTACTTCCGGTTTGTGGAATGGGATGGTGATATCGAACCCGCAGGTCGAACCAATAATCCGGCTCTACTGCTCATGAACCATCCGAAGAGTCTGACTGTTCAGTTTACTCCTCGATTAATCGTACAGGGGGTACCCGAATGGTGGATGGCACGATACGGCTGGACCAACAATTTAGCCGTTATAGCCCAAGCAGATGCCGATGGGGATAAGCAGCCAACCTGGGCGGAATACTATGCAGGAACAAACCCCACCAATGCTAATTCTTTTTTAGGAATGGGGCAGGCTCGCTCGAATGCCGCAACGGAGGAGCCGGGAAGAATCTATTGGAAAAGCGAGATGGGCAGGGTCTACAAGGTGCACTCAAGTAGCATGCTTGAAAGCGGGATATTCTCCCTTATTGCCAGCAATATTTTGGCAACACCACCGATTAATGTGGCTACAGATTCCACGACGCAAGCACAGCCTCGGAATTTTTACCGCATCGAAGTGGATACGACAAAAGCCTCTCCTTGGCCATAAGATTCTAAGCTAATATTTTTCTATAGACCTGTTCAATGGCCTTGCAATGCAAGTCCACTGAAAAGTTCTTCTCAACAAAACTGCGAGCGCGCTTCTGCATGCACAAAATCGTGTCCGTGTCGTTATACAAATCAAGGATCGTCGCTTGCAAAGATTGAGCATCACCCGCCGGAAATAGAAAGCCATTCTGTCCATTTTGAATCAACTCAGGAAGGCCGCCCAAATCCGACGCAATAACGGCTTTCCCCATGGCAAAAGCTTCCAGCACTGAAATTGGATTATTTTCATGCCACAAAGAAGGTACGATGACGAGCCGAGCTTGGTGAACAAGACGATAAAGATCTTCACCCTTCTTAAAGCCAGCCATTTTAACATTCGTCATATTGTTCTCGTGTATATATTGCTGTATTTTTTCTTTTTCCGGTCCCTCGCCCACGACCACTAAGTTGATATGAGGCAGAGCCTTCACAGCTTGAAGCAGGACAAGCAATCCTTTCTCTTCCATCAGCCTCCCAAAATACACGAGTCCTTCGCCGAGTGATAAATCCGCCCACGCAAATCGCGCTGAATCAACAAAGTTATACAATTGAATCATTCGTTGACGATCAATTCCCCACTCCCCACTTATACGGGCAAGAAACCGGCTAGGCGCAATAAACACATCGATCAAATCGTAGCTGCGTAACACACAGCGGTGAAGATACATTTCCGCCATGGCCAACAAGCTTTTGGTTCTCGAGTTTTTCATACAGCGATTGCGTACGCATTCGTAGTAACGTTGCTTTTTACAGCGGTCGCAGACTGTTCCTTGCGTGAAGAGTTTGTAGTTTGGACATATAATTTTATAATCATGCAGCGTCCATACAATGGGAACATTGAATTGCTTTAAAACCTTCAAAATAGACGGTGTAATTTGAAAGTTATAATTATGTAGATGTGCAACATCCGGGCGTTCCTGCTCCAACAAAGCCTTTAGCTTGCGCTGAGCCTCCAGGGAATACAGAAGACGAAAAGCCGCGCGGAGATGATTCAGCCGTCGCCCAGAATTTGCATTAAAATTGACATTTGATACAAAGAACTTCGCATATTCCGATTTGTCGTTACCGACGTCGTGCATGGAAAAGAAAATAATCTGATGACCAGAACTGCGCAACAGGTCAGCCAGATCAAACATATAGGCTTCTGATCCGCCTTTTCTTGAAAAGAACTTGTTAACCATCAATATTTTCATGGGTTGCACTTCCTCATCGACTCACCCGGGGAAGGTGCGGGCTAATAGCATTCAGGATGTCTACAATTCGATGATCATAGGTGTGGTATTGCTGCACTATTTGAGCAAAGGCAGCTCCCTGTTCTCGACGTTCGGCATCATTTCTTAGCCAATAGCGAGCCTTCTCTTTGAGTTCGCTCATGCTTTGATAGGTCACGAGCAATTCCATCCCTTCCAAATAACCAGGAAGTTGCGGCTTAAAATTAACCAATTGCAAGGTGCCCGTCGCTCCCACTTCAAAGACGCGGTTGTTGATCCCCTCTCGGCTGAACTGAGGGTGATGAGCATTCAATACGAGTTTGGCCGCATTATAAATCCGACAGGCCATGGCCACAGACACAACCCCTCCTCGCACGAACCGTTGTAGATCCCGGGGTATTGATTTCGCCCAGTAATGCGACCATTTATAAGTTGAGGAGCCCCATATCGCAACCGTGACCCCGTCCTGTGCCAATGTATGTAACGCTTCCGCTCGATTTGGGAACATTGTTCCCACTTGGACAACGTCTGACTCCAGCCCGTGTATTTCTGCCTTTTGATGTTTAAGGCCAAAGGTTGCCAAATCTACCCCGTAGGGAAGAAACCGGGCTTTTGCCCCCGCGTCGCGACACCATTGTTGGTCAGGGAAAAAAGCCATGTCGACCCCCTGAACTTGTTCGCGCAAATACGGCCCCAATGATGAACTCTTGTTCTGAAACGAATCGCCTAACCACGACACGAGCACAGCCGGCGACTTTTCTTTAAAGAATGCATAAGTCTCCGGCTCAATATTGCCACATTCGGAAAAGACAATCAGGTCGTACTGCTCCAAATTCGGACAGGCTCGCAACTCACGATTTATCTTCGCCCGCCACTTCGCGTCCATTTGATGAGCACAGCTGTTGCTCATACGTCCAAGCAGTCGCTTCCCTATTCGGGCAGCAAATTGATACGGTGTTTGAATGAAATCGCGTGTAAGAAAAAAATCCACTTGATCTATGTGTCGGCGAAGCGCCTCTAACATGAACACGTGGCAGTTGCCGTGAAAAGCGTAAGCAATAAAAAGTGCTTTCACGGGCACGTCCTTCCCCCTCGCGTGGAGGGATTCAAAAGGTGTTCGTAGGCCAAAAGTAATTGCGAAATATTCCGTTCTTCGTTGAAAATTTCGAAGCTACGTCTTTGAGCCGCTTGTCCCAACTGTCGACACCATTCAGGGCGCATAATAAGCGACTCCATTTTCACGGACAAGTCAACAACATCCCCGGAGCGGAAAAGAAGCCCGGTATGTCCATCCTCGATTAGCTCCCGCCCAACCGCATCGTTTGTCATGATGGAAGGACAGCCATACCAGGCGGCCTCCACCACAGGATTGGCAAAATGAGGTATACGATGGGGCGCAACCAGGAAATCACACGCACGTAAATACGGAGTCACATCGCACGATTCGTCAATGCGAAGAATGCGTGACGCTCTTTGCTTCATAAGCCGAGTTAGCCGTTTTTTATATTTCCGATCGCGCCAATAATGCGATTTCATCAAAGACCCCAGCCAAATCAACTTCCAGGCTCGATTGCTTGGCAAACGACTGAGCGCATGCAATAACCAATCTCCTCCTTTGATTGAAGATTCCCCCCCCATGAATAAAAGAACCGACTCATCTTTACTGAAGCCTAAAGTCTTTCGTGCAAAACAAGGATCTTCACATGGATTTCGCGCCCAGGAAATCCAGTTATATATCACGTTTTGTTTGACGCCACGGAAGCGGCCCGCATCCAATCCTGCCTGACAAATACCAATAATCAGATCAACCGATTTCTGAACCATTCGAGTCACGAGCTTTCGCCGTAACCCCAAGCATCCATGCAGTGGATATTCACGGACATGAAGGATGACCGGGATTCCTGCTTGGCGAGCGGCTATAGCCACCGGGACCAGCGGAAGATTGTTGATATGAATCAAATCTGGCTTATGCTTTTTGATAAGCGCTTGGGCTGTACGAATAGTTGCTCCATATCGGAGAAAAGCACTCCAGTAAGATCGATGCCACCAAGGGAAACTAAAACCGGAATCATTGCCAAAGAGATTAATGGAGGGTGCAATATCTACGGCTATTTCCATTTTTTGCAGTTGGTCGGCAAGAGGACCAGATCCGTGCAAAACAACAAGCGGCAGAAGATTCTGACCATCCGCTGCGCGCAAAATTTTCAGAAGGCTTCCGCCGGAGCCATCGATTCCTGCACCGTATTGAAAATATAGGATCCGTTTGCTCACTCTAAGGAATGATCCCCGACTGAAGGTTTATTCCGGACATGATGAGCCGTCAAAGACGAGACATCCCAAAGAGCCCCGGTTAGCGTCATCAAAGGTAAGACTAAAATCTGAATATTAAAAAGCTCATACACCAAATTGAGCGCTAGGAAGAAAATCAGACTGCAGGCGGTCGATATTCTTAACACACAAACGAATAAATCGTCTACGCGAGCCTGGGCGAGCCGCCATAAATGCAGTATGAAATGAAGCCATATGGCAATGTATCCAATCGCCAATGCGGGACCAAATTCTCCAAACAGGGTAAAATAACCGCAGCTTGGTGTTCCCACCATAGTTGCACTGGCCGACTGAAATCCTCCATAAGCCCAGGGAGTATACGGCAACACATATTTCATGGCCAAGGGGCGCATGGCATATAGAGCATTTGAACTGCAGAAATTACCCGGACCCATTCCAAACAGCCAGAAGCCTATGTGACGCACAAAATCCGTTGTAATAGCGCGGAATACCGCCCCCTTGCCTCCCCACCGGATTTGATCCCATGTAAAACTTATGTCATGATACACTTGAAATACCTTCGCAACAACGAAATACGCATATACCGCTAATACGAATAACAGACCAACTATAACAAGAAGTACGCGATTGCGTACGGGAATACGACGATAGAACAGAAGCGGCGCGACCACAAATGGTATAAGAATTAATGCGTGCTTAGTATCTGTCAGGAATATTAGATTATATGCAGCTGCAAGCGAAATCCCGGCCACGAAGATGACTGACCAAGTAAACCATGTTTTTTGGGTAAGCATCCATCCCCCCATTAATAGCAAAGCAATCGCGCATATATAGCCGCAGAAATGTGCATTACCAACTGTTCCCGTCGAGAAATCAGGGTTGATATGAACGACGAAGCTCCGTTGCCATAAACTGACATTGAGCGCAAACTGAAGAAAGGCAAAACCTGCTATCAAACCCAGAATCCATTTAAAGTCTTTGACGGTCCAAGGACCAATACAACGTACAAAATACCACAAAATGTAGAACTTGAAGTAAGACAGGGACGCTTGAAGAAAAGGCATAAGCGGAACTTGATTATACTGGCGACTGATAAGTACAAGAACCACGTAAAGTAATGGGAACCATGTCGCTCCAGGGGGCTGCCGATGCTGAGTGACCCTTAGAATTATCACACCAATTGGCACGATCATAAAGAGTTCATCCAGCATTTGCTCGAAGGGCAAATAGATTGGAATAACACGCGGACCATTCAACATGCGAAAGTTGTAATACAGTCCAAAGAACAAGAACATTACGAACAAATAGGTCTTGGGCCGCTCGAGAAAAAAGACCACAAACAAAAACAGCACCACTACAACAGGCCATGCAATCGGTGCAGAAAACCCAAATACTCCCGCCACAAAAAACATGGCCAGCATACCGAGCAAAAATCCAACAAAAACAGTGATTCCCAAAGGAATTCTTAGATTCGAATCCACAGACCCCATGACATTACCTCTTAATCAGTTTCCGCAACATATTTGTGTGTGTTACAATTCGTAATTATGCTTTTCGCAAAACGCAATAAGGATAAAGAGCGGCCATAGAGGAAGACGGCACGGGCCTGGTCTTCGGAGAATATCTTCTATTTGCTGTTGGCAAGGCTTCGATAAGAATCGATTGGCCGCGCTCGTATGAAACACATCCCTGGCCAGTCCGCTCAACTCGTTCTTCAGCCAATTCTGCAACGGCAATTCAAAGCCTTGTTTAACGCCTTTACCTATTTCTTCAGGGACTAAATCAGATGAAGCATCATACAAAATGCGTTTCGCTTGACCATTCATGATCTTGACGTGTCCCGGCAGGCTATAAGCAAATTCGGCTAACGGGTGGTCGAGCAAGATGGGACGTATTTCAAGACTATGTGCCATACTCATAGCGTCCGCGTCACGCAAAAGTACGCTTTTCAAGTAGCATCGAATATCCGTCAGACTTATTTTGCGAATCCAGTCCGACTCTTCTTCAGGGACAATTATGTTGTAGTAGTCTGACATGGTGCGAAAACGAACATTGTTTTGCCAATCCAAGTCAACCAATTCGGCTTTAAAAACCTCTCCAGTCAGCCGATTTATCATATGTAGGCGTTTGCCACGGTCGGTCAAAATATACTCCAAAGGACGTAACAGTCGTCCCGGCAATTTACCTTCAAGGCTTTCTATAACTTTACGAAGATGCTTGATGCCGAAAGGAAAGCGCTTGGCGGACGCGGGAATGCGAGCATATTGATGATAGCCGGCAAATAGTTCACCCCCCCCCAATCCACTGAGTGCAACGGTAACTTTCTGCCGGGCCGCCTGTGAAACAAAGTATGTGTTCACGCCGTCATAGCTCGGTTGATCCAATGCCGTAAGAATATTATCAAACTCCATACGAAAATCATGTGGTCGGACGACAATTTCATGATTACAGCAGCCCAGCTTATCTGCCGCCAACCGCGCCCATGGGAATTCATTTTTAATTTTCGGATGATCAAATCCTATAGTAAAAGTAGTGATGGGTGTCTTCGTTAGCGTCCGCATCAGAGCCACAACCAGCGTCGAATCCATCCCTCCGCTCAGGAAGGCCCCCACAGGCACATCGGCAATAAGATGGCATTCCGCAGAGGCCTCTAGAAGGCGGCGCACCTCCGTGCACGCGTCCATATATGAAATGGAAGCCAGATCCTTTCTTAGCTCTTTCGTATTTGAATGCATATCCCAATAGCATGTTATACGAAGTGCTGTCGGACTATGGCTTTTCTCTTTAAACAACAGCTCGCCATAGTGTCCTGCAGGCAACATGAAAACATTCTCAAGAATGGTTTGAGGCAACGGCACGGCGCCCAACGACAGATAATCCCAAACGCCCTGCTTATTCACTTTATTGGAAACCCAACCGGTCGCACGCAAGGCTTTTATTTCGGAACCAAAAACGAATCCCTCTGGTGTAAAGGCATAGTACAGGGGCTTGATGCCAAAGCGATCCCGGGCCAAAAAAAGCTTCTGTTTTCTTGCATCCCAAATGGCAAAAGCAAACATCCCGCGCAATCTGGAGAGAACTTCCATATCCCAAATAAGATAAGCATATAACAACACTTCCGTATCAGAGTGCCCGTTCCAATCAAGCGCTCTTCCATAACGTTCCTTCCATCGGACATTAATCTCTTGCCGCAGGGATGCCGCGTTATATAGTTCTCCATTATAGACCAGCGTCACAAAAGATTTAGAGGATAGAGATAATGGATTTTCGTTTCGCTTTATCACTCGTGGTGAGTCAAAACTTACTCCATCGATTGCCACCATGGGCTGATGACCGGCATCTGTAAGATCGACGATGGATAATCTGCAATGAGCCAGTCCGACACGATCCGACTCAAGCCACACCCCACAATCGTCAGGCCCCCGATGATGCATTACAGCCATCATCTTTTGCAGGATTTCTACTTTTGCCTTACCACATATGCCAGCAATACCACACATATGAACCTTCTATAAAGACGCCGGATCGCGATTAAATGCGGAAGACATAAAGTACAACCATGGCATTGGACGGCATCGACAAGCAAGCGTCCACGTGGCAACAAGTGAGATTAAAAAAGCAATCATAGTTCCCCATGCTGCACCAACACATCCTTGCCAACGGATAAGAAAATAACTGATGATGGCGTGCAAAATGGCTGTTAGCAGCGTCACACCAGCCAGCCAATGGTTTTTTTGTGCATAGTAAATATAACTGGCGGCCATTTTATACATTCCGTTAAATGCATATCCTAGAGCAATCCACAAAACGTATTGCCCGGAAGCCGCAAACTTTTCGCCCAGGAAAAGGCCCAAAACGGAAGGCGCAAATAGACCGAAGAGCAGCGCAAAAATGAAGAGGAAACTATTATACATATAAGTAACCCGAACAACGCGTAAATCAGCGACGGGATCATTTAGCCTTAGCTGCTCCATGAACCAAGGCAACCATGCATTTGTAAATGCCCCTTGAAAAAAGGCGATCAGCATCCCAATATTGGAGGCAACAGAATAAACCCCCGTTTCGGATAAACCCACCATATTGATCAGCAATATTCGGTCTGTCATGGCCATAGCCATCATACCCAATGTATGCGGTATCAATGGAATACTGAAACACAACGCATGCCGCATAGATGACCAATGCCATTCCCAACGCACCCCACCCCCCCGCCAAAGCGCAATGAAACTAAATGCGGCAAAGCCGAGAGCAGTCCATACTTGAGCTAACACACGCCCCTGCCAAGACATGTTGCGAGCCAATACTAAATACAGGGACAGGGCTGTGACGGTCATAGCCATACCAATCTGAAATACAGCATAGGGAATCGGGCGACGCATGGCCTGCCATAAGGTCAATTGGATCATCTGCAAGCATTGAGCCGAACCCATGAGGACCACCGTCCATAGCCAAAGTTGCGGATAGCCACTATACTTCGATATCCATGAGCCAAAGAACCACACGGCAAAACCCGTAATTGAACTGCTCAACAAGAAAACAATCAGACTGTTTGCAACGTATACGGGGAAATCCTTCTTATTTAATTCATAAAATTGCCGGCCAACGGCCCCATAAACGCCTAAGCCAGAAAACAAACCAACGATTCCTGTCAGCACCGTAAACATCGCTGTCAACCCATAGTCTTCGGGAGATAACGTCCGCGTAAAAACAGGCAAGGTCAAGAAGGCCAAAGCAAAACCCAGTGAGCTGGTTAGGAAATACACTCCTGTAGTTCGGAGCAAGCCGGATCTGAAGACTCGAAGGATCAAGGATACAGGAATAATTCTCATATCGTGCGGATAATCATAAAGAATCATGCTTTGTGGTAGTCGTATCAAGCATGCGGAGCGCATAAGCCTCTAGGTTCATATCCGGTATTCGTTCGAATTCACTCTGCAAGGATTGATCGTTCCTTGCCCAGGAATTAATCAAGCGGGCGGCCACTTCAGAAGAACGTCCATCGTAGGCCGTGCCAATGGTCCCACAATAGTACTGAGCGCGATTACGAATATCAGGCTTGTGTTCAAGCAAACGCCAATAGCAAGTTACCAGCTCGTCCAAAGAATTACAGGACTGCACCAAACCACGTTTTAAGAACCCATACCAGTCGTCAAATGTATTGGAAAAACGATAGTATAGTGGATAAACGTTATGCAATACGGCTTCAAGATGAATGCTTGAATCGCCAGCCAGCAAGGAATCCAATTTATTCAAAAACTCAGACGCGGTCTCTTGATATGCCGACGATAGGGCACATTGATAATTTCTACTTAATGAATCCCAGACAGGATATCGTATGGCATCAGCCGGATGCGGCCGTAATACGATAGAAAGTGCAGGCAACCGACTCTTCAGACCTCGAACAACCTCTTCCACTTTTTCGTAATTGTCATCAGGACTGAGGGCTATGCCCAATGTTTTTACTGTCCGTTGTCGATTGAATAGATTTACATCAAAATCCGTCTTTGCAATGCCAATTAAGAAAACTACGGTTTTGGATTTGCCGATGTTTTCGTATTTCATCAAGGCATCGCACCCTTCCAGAAGTGCGTAATTAAATGCCAATGGAGGCCATTTCTCTGTAACGGATGCGTGTTGAATGTAAACACTCTCCACCCTCACATCGCTGGCAGCTTTTAATAGCGTTCTTGGCAATGCACTGTGATCATTGGCCAACACCACAAGCTTGGGTCTACAATGACGCAACAAATAGGAAAAAACAACATACCCGCCATAGATTCGTAGATAGTCTTTAAAATAATAGCGAAATGTTTCTTTCCGATATCCGGTACTTTTAAAGTACAGCCACAACAACCTCGGCAGATAAAGGAGTGATATAATCTGCGCCCAACACATCCAAAATGTATCGTCACATTCATCGCAACATCCCCAAAAAGTTGAGTCCTTAACTTGTCGCTTGATGGGAAGCAGCGATTCATAATGATTAGAAGATATCGCATAAAATATTACGCGACCAGGAGTAGGCCTCTTCCGAAGAGATACAAAGAATAATTTATAAAAGCTGCGCACTATATCGCCAAGAAAAGAGCAGATCCCCAAGAGTATTGCGCGTCGCTTCAATTGTTTGGCATACGTCGCTAAGCAGTTAATCTCCTCAGAGGCGACGGCATAGTTAATATCGTAAAGATCTAAATGCCATGCATTCAGAATAATGTCCACATTGACGGATGCTTTTCGAACGTAATTCATGGTCCGTAATACCTTGGTCATGAATGAAAAATTCGATTACGTACAAGATCCGCGTTGTGAAGGATTCGGTGGTTGGGATATTGCCCAACAACGACAGAATGAGCCGGGATATCGGTAGTCACCAAAAAAGCATTGGCACCCACAACGACATCATCGCCGATATGACATGCCCCCAATAAACAAGAGCGCGCAAAAAGAATAACGCCTTCCCCTAAAGTTGGATAATCTCCTGATTCCGTGAGAGACCCAATTCCACAATTTTGATAGACCGTCAGGTAATTTCCGTAGCGAGCATTTCCCAGCACCGTTCCCACCGGGTGAATAAACAGAAACACTTCGGGAAGTTCGATCCCATAATAGACATCCAATCCATGAAGAGCCTTATTTAGGAGAAATATCTTCGCCGCCAACATCTCATTGCCCGCCAGCTTCCAAGCTGTATTGCTGAGAAGGTAAAGAAACATGGCGTAGTGATCAGAGTGCAAATGGTTAAAGGTCGCTTGCGTTCCATCACAATAATACTTTCGGTGAATACGAGAGAAGCAGGCCTTCACCCGCACAAGGGTATGTTCCATCACGCACCGCACATCGCCAACCGCGACCAATTGGTTGTCTGGATAAAATGCATTAAGCTGCCGGGCGACATAATTGGCCAATTCTTCGGAGGTTAAGGATGATTTGAACTGAATCGTATTCATTCGCGTTTCCGATTAGACATTCTTTACAGGGATTCCTTGATTTTTCAGAAAAGCTCGGGCTCGTATTGGATTATTGTCACCGAAATGGAAAAGGCTTGCACAGGCGACCGCATGAACGCTGCACCGTTTAAATGCATCGACAAGATGTTGAAAATTTCCGGCGCCCCCGCACGCTATAACGGGCCGAGAAGTTGTCGCAACGGCTAGTTTCAGCAACTCGCTGTCATAACCATCCATCATTCCATCATGATCGATGGAATTGATTAAAAACTCGCCCGCGCCTAATTCTTCCAAGTGCCGAATGTGCAATTGAAAGTCCACGGGCGCTAACTGGCGAGCGCCATGGGTAAAGACGCGATAAACTCCATCCATCTTTCGCACATCAATACCGGCAACAATGCATTGCCGACCGAAATGATCTGCAACACAATTAATCAAGCCAGGATTTTCAACAGCGGCAGAATTGATCAGCACTTTATCTGCACCTGCTTTCAAGAGGTTGCGAACATCGTCAACGGAACGCAAGCCGCCACCCACAGTAAAGGGCATGAAGCATTCCTGTGAGACGACCTCAATAAGCTGAAGCAATGCTCCGCGTCCTTCTACGCTCGCTTCAATATCGAGAAACATCAATTCATCTGCCTTTTGGGCATTATAGATTCGCGCCGCCGAGATTGGATCGCCCGTATCGCGATAATCGCGGAATTGGCGCCCCTTGACCATTCGTCCTTGTTTGAGCAACAAGACAGGAATAAGACGTTTCTTCAGCATGTGCCGTCCCACAAACAGAAGTTTTCCAGAATTCGCATGCCCACATTTTGGCTTTTTTCTGGATGAAATTGAAGACCTACCACATTCCCATGAGCCACGCCGGAAATGAATTCGCCTCCATACTCCGATACGCATAAGATGTCGGCTTCTACCGCTGGATGAAAGCAATAGGAATGGACGAAATAGACATCTCCTTCGCGCACACCGGAAAACAATGGATGAGCAGATCGCAATCGTACGGTATTCCACCCAACATGCGGCAGCGGCATTTCAGGACGAGCCTGCATGGGGATTACTTCTCCAGCAATCAAATTCAAGCCTTGGCATAGAACCGGCTCAGAGCCCGTGGTTGAAAACATTTGCATGCCCAAGCAAATACCCAGAAGCGGCCGGCCCTGAGCCGACAGTTCCTGCAAAACCGGAATAAACCCCTTTGCATGTAGATTTTGCATGGCATGGGCATAAGCACCCACGCCGGGAAGAATCAACCGGTCACACGCTTCTAACCCATCAGGCTGATGCACGACAGTCGCTTCAAAGCCCAAAAATACCAGGGCATTGAACACCGAGCGCAAATTCCCCATTCCGTAATCAACTATGCCGATCATTTGGTGTGGTTATCCTCGCGATACCATTGATCGTAATCCCAGGTTTTATTTGAGGACCTCTGTTTTGAGTAATCATGATGGTAGGGCGACACCTCGGTGCGCTGCACAATTTCGTTAAATTCCTCTTCCGTCAACCCAAGATATTCGAGCAGGATTTCCATAGAGGGTGGTCTGCACCCCTCCAACGGAAAATACTTCTGCGCTTCTTCCAGGGTCATGCGTCCGTTTCGAATGTGGAAAGCCATCATTTGCGAGAGTCGACTGTAACCCCGTTTGCAGTACTTTATATAATCTCGTGTTCCCTGCATGAAGCATTCAATTTTTTCGGCCGACTGGTGCAGTGCTTCCGGAACGCCTTCCAGTTCTTCCGATTCCCATGCCAGCTCTTTTTTTATCAGTGCCGTGTTGGCTGTATAATCCCAAGGAATAAAGCTGCCGAGGCAAATAGAAAGAACACCCACAGAGCGCAGTTCTTTGGGCGTCGGATAGGTATACGGCAACAAATCGCGACGATCGACAGGATGTTCGGGTGTATTGATCATTCCATACATGTCATCAGCTGAGATCCCAAGATTACGAAACATGTTGAATTTTTCCTCATCCTCATATTCGATCTCGTCTTTTTCATAATCGAAATAAGCGGTTATCTCCGAAATCGGTTCTCCCCAAATCACCAGAGGTACATTCAACTTGACGGCTAGGCGTAAAGGATAAGAGTAAATTCCGCAATGGCAATGCCAGCAGAAGTCTGTTTTGCGGCGAAACGATTCCATCATCAGCCGTTTGACAATGTGCCAATTCGGCGTGAACTCGAGAAAATCGGCGCCCAGCTTCTTAAGCGTCCGCTCCGTATTCTTATGAATAACCGGCCGAAGAAATCCGTGGTTGAATCGGATCACCAACGGTTTGAGGTTATATTCCTTGCATAAGTAATAGAGTTGGAAGGTGCTGTCCTTTCCACCGCTGAATGGGACAATACAGTCGTAGTCGTACTTGCCCCGGTATTTTGCGATGACGGCATCGAATTTGGTTTTACGGGTCGTCCAATCAATGGTCTTTTTGTAATGTGCCGAGCGGCAGATATTACAAACTCCATTTTCATCAAATTCGATGGTTTCATAGGTTTCAGGCAACCCACATTTACTACATTGTTTCAAAAAGCTCATTCATCACCTCATTCATCAAGACTATGTGGGACACGGGTTTTGTTCGGTCCACTCGTTTAGCAAAGCAACAACGCGCTTGATGGTTTTCTGATCAAGTTCAACCGAAGATGGAAGACTAAGGCCGCATTCTGAAATACGCAGGGTAACGGGATATCGCTCTCTCCAATCCGGTTCAAAATACGGGGGCATTGCCGGGATTGGGTTAAACGTCGGACGGCTGTCAACGCCTTCTCGTTTCAAGACAGCTAGCAGTTGTTCGCGCTCCGCAAGGCCACAAGGAGAGTTGAGAAGAAGCGTATAAATCCAGCAAACAGAGGCCGCTCCATCATATTCTTTCGCTGTCGTAAAAGAGCGACGGCTAATACCGTCATCGTACCAGGCTCGCACTCGCGTTTTCGCTGTAATGATCTGTTCCCACCTTTCCAACTGAGCAACGCCAATAGCAGCCTGCAAATTGGTCATCCGATAGTTGAAGCCCACAACCTCATGCCAGTACCGCCGAGAAGGACTCATGCCGTGATCGCGAAGCATTCGCAGTTTCCGATTCAATTCCGGATCGCTCGTCAGTACCATCCCCCCTTCTCCGGTTGTAATAATCTTGTTGCCATAAAAGCTGAAACAGCCCATGTGGCCATACGAACCCACACATTTTCCTCGGAATTTTGCTCCATGCGCCTCGGCTGCGTCCTCTACAACCCACAGGTTGTGCTGATGCGCGATATCCATGATGCGATCCATTCGACAAGGCATGCCATAAAGATGAACAGGAATTATCGCCTTTGTTTTCGGCGTGATCGCTTCCTCTATTTTATCCACGTCGAGATTCCAATCCGTTGGATCTACATCCACAAAAACGGGTTTTGCATGGCAATGCCGGACGACACTGGCCGTTGCCACGAAAGAAAGCGCGGGTACGATAACTTCATCTCCTGGCCCAATCCCCAATGCAGTTAACGCAAGATGCAAGGCCACCGTTCCGTTGGAAACAGCAACGGCCGATTGCGTTCCACAAAAAGCAGCGAACTGCTCTTCAAACTGGCCAATGTATTTGCCCTGGGAAGAGATCCAACCGCTGAGGACCGCATCGGTTACGTAGCGCAGCTCTCGCTCGCCTACGGTAGGAGTGGCTACCGGGATCATGGATCGCCGGTCATATATCAAAATATCTTGCAGAACCCCTTGCTCATCCAATACGGGAAGATCATGTACGCGCTCTGAAAGCAATGAGACGAGTTCTTCGCGCGACATGTCTGTCCGACCAATAGTCGGACTGCAATTCGCATGCGGCAACAAGACTGATGCCAGCCCATGCCCGTCAAGTAATGCTCGCCGAACATCGCCTTCCGTCGCCAAGCCTTTCAGTCGCCGCCGCTGGTCGCAGATTAGTGCAATACGGATGCCCGTACGCTCGAACGACAGCATGGCATCTCGCAGCGTTGCGGTCTCTGCTAACACAAGCGCATTCAAAAGAGCTTCATTCATGGGAACAACCTTTCCATCTCAAGTACACCCGCCTGCAAGGCTTCCATGGATGAATACCGGCCTTCCAAGCTAATAAACGATGGGGTCAATTTTCGCAGCCATTCCATGTCCGGATGATTCGAAGGCCACATTTCATGAGTATCACCAAGCCCATTGTTCGTATGCAAATGCATTCCTCCAATTCGATCCCTCAACCGCAGAAAATCTTCAAGTAAGCCGCCTCGGGTTTGGGCTGATACCATCCAATGTCCCCAATCCAGTAATATCCCAACCCGGGAGGATGCCGGTACAAGGCCGAAGAACTCATCGAAGTCATCCGGCGTTACCAGCAGCAGCTTGTCGCTATTGTGGCCGGCCGCCACGTTGTTCTCCACCAGCAAACGAATACCCCGCATATCGGCTTCGCGCTCCAAAACAGACACTGCCTTCACAAAGCGATCCAGAGCATCACGCCGGGCGTCCTTCGATACGGGAGCCAGCACAAAGCCGTGATCGTCCCGCGCTACAGGGTCGCTGATATAGCCAGCATGAAATGAGAAATAAGCGGCTCCCAGTCGCGCTGACCACTCAAGAGAACGCATAAAAAATTGCAGAGTCTCGTCACGCCGGGACTTGTCGGCCGACGCCAAATTCAAGACCAGATCGCGATGACCGGCCGGGAAGAAATGGTGCAGCATCAATTTTCCAGGAAAAGTCGAAGCCACATCAAAAAAACTGCTTTCATTGGGCACTGAATAATTGCTCAACTCTACTCGCAAAATCCCTGCATCGGCCCAAGAACATAGACGTTGTTCGACAGGATCATTGGAAGGCTGACACTGCGTGCTGGCATAAATCGATGTTTGCCGATTCCGTCTTTCGCGGTGCATGACGAGGCGCTCACCACCGGTCGGATGCACATCGCGTCCGGTCTCTTTGAACCCCAATTCTTCATACAAATGCCGGGCGGGTTCATTTTGAACGAATACGGTAAGACGAACCTTAGCCACGCCCGTTTGATCCGCCCACCTCAGAGTCCACTCCGTCAATTTTCGACCTAACCCCTGCCCTTGGCACTCGCAATCTATCATCAGGCCGAAACTGGGCGTGATATAACCTTCATCATAGCCCCGATACATACTGAATCCCACAATGACATCTTCTTTTTCAAGAGCAAAGAATTGATCTCGGGAGCCCGCTCTCAACAAGCGTGCCGCGGTTTCCATGGTCAAGGTAAAGGGATTGAAATACCTCGTCATCTCCAAACGGTCATTCCGCTCAAAGAAGCGACCCAGCTTAGAAACATCAGACGGCTTTAATCGTCGCATTAGCATCCGAGTACTCATCGCAGATGTTCTCTTTGAAGAGGTTCGCCCGCGCGCAACGAGACGCGCAACTGGAGTCCAACCAATTCCGGATATCGCATCGGAGAAAGCCCCGTACCCGGACGTCGAAACGCCAAATCAGCCATGGAGATGACCTCGCCGGCCATCAAGTCCCTCGCGGCTACAATGCTTTTGCGGGACACCCCTCGCATGGCTTCTTCCGCCGAACAGATCCGCTTCACACCATCCCCCAGAGCCAGCTCGACGGCGCGAATAGACTGGACCAGTTCGGTTAATTCTACCGGGGTGACGGAAGCGGCATGATCGGGTCCCGGCAAACTCGGGTCGAGTGTAAAATGCTTTTCGATGACCTCTGCCCCCAGAGCGGCCGCCGCAACGGCACAAGCGCATCCGCGCGTATGATCCGAAAAGCCCACTCGCACCTGGAAACGTTCACGAAGAAGATTCATGGCCCGCAAGTTTACATCGGCCAGCTCCGCTGGATATGCGGAGACGCACTGCAGAAGAATCACCTTTTCCCGGGAGCCGTTTCGCTCATAAATGTCTAAAGTCGCCGCGATCTCATCCAGGGTAGCCATGCCCGTTGCCACTATGCACTCACACCCCGTGGATGCCAGGAACTCGTGAAGCGTCCGATCGACAATATCAGCGCTTGCGACTTTGAATGTGCGAACACCCAATTCATAAAGAAACTCCGCGTCTTCACGGCTGTAGGGTGTTGAACAAAATTCAATGCCCAGCTTTTCACAGTAGCGATTCAATTCCCCATGGTCTTCCCGAGACAACTCGAGTTTCTTCAACATATCGTAATGCGATTCTTCCGGATCACTGGTTCGCAATTGATAAGGAACCTTCGGAGTATTCCATGCAGCCAGCCGATCCGCCGAAAAGGTTTGGAATTTGGCTATGTCCGCACCGCAACCCTTAGCGTTTCTGATCAATTCACAGGCCATGTCGATCGACCCATTATGATTAACACCAATTTCGGCAATGATTCGTATGGGCATAGAGATATCTTATCCATCCACTTTGAGCAACGCTGACGACCGCAAAACTTTTTTCAGCCATTGTGGAATCCAGGATTTCAAACTTCGGGGAAATACGCTACGCAATCCGAGGTGAAGCGATATCAACATGTCCTTCAACCGCCACCTATGCAAATAAGCCGAAATACATTTCATTTGTTCGGTAACGGCTCCAGCAGGAATTACGCATTTTTGACTATCTGATTTTCGAAAGAGTCCCCATATTTCTGAGTTTACGCACTCCATGTGAATGGGGACAAATCCAATCTTGGCCATTAGGGCAAGCAACGTGTGCCGCGAAAAATAATACACATGCGCGACTCGAAACCAATAGCGAGAAGGAGAACCGATCGGATTCAGCATGTCGGGAACAGCCAAGTAAAGAAATCCGTCGCTGGCAAGAGCAGAATGAACCTTGCTAAGAACAACGGAAGGATCCATAAAATGCTCCAGTACATGCCTCATGACAACCAAATTGACAGGACGCGAAAGCTTGTCTCTCCAATTATTGTCGACATTTGCCGCTAGCAGACGAACAAACGAAAGAGACGCAAGTTTCGCCTGACATGCATCTGAGGCCTCAATGGCATAGGCCGCTTCCATATTCGGGTATTTGCCGTGCAAACACTTAAGTATCGCTCCAGTTCCCGCTCCAATATCGAGCACTGACCGGACGGGCGCATCAAGAAAAGGCGCTATACGTTCTACAACCTCCTGCCCAAAAGGGGTCTCAAGCGCTGTATCCCCAAGTCCTTCTGATCGAAACGCAAGATCATATTCTTTTTGATAGTAATCCAGGTAACGTGCAGCGGTCCATCGCGGATTCAAATATATCAAACCGCAATGATCGCATATGGAAATATTCAGGCGTGTATTGTGCCGATTAATGGATTTCACCAATCGGCCTGGATTCGTCCCGCATACAACACAAGGAACGGATTCCCATTCACTGCTTGAAGTAGAACATATCATATTACAATGACCCAATCGTCAACAACCGAGCGAAGCCAACATGTCGAAAGCGACTGCACAGTCGATCGCGGCATGCTTCAGCCTGTATATCCGAAACCCATATCTGAACTCCTTGGGTCACTCGAACAGATCGAAAAGCTGTGGTTCAATTTTTTTAAGTTACACCGAAATTGTGGGATCAGTTTAAGATGACGTTGATTAAGTATCAACAAACGGGGCATCGATAATAATGCGTAGCCTGCGATGAGGCAGAGTGCGCAGCCATTGGCTAACGATTCGAAGAAAAGGGAATTTTCTTTTCAAAATTTGGCGAAAATTATGCAACATAAATTGACCCTTTTGAGAATTTACCACGCGGACCAACCCCCATCCACCAGTAGATTTTGGCCGGTAACATATTGCGCAGCATCCGACGCTAAGAACACCACTGGCCCTGCCACATCGTTGGGGTGAGCCATCCGTCCTAGAGGCGTCATTTTTTCATAGCGTCGAATGAATGCATCCGGCTGCGCGCGCTCGATTCCTCCCGGCGACACTACATTCACGCGCACCAACGGCGCCCATTGCGTAGCCAAATAGCGCGCAAATTGCTGCAACCCTCCCTTGGAGGCGCCATAGGCCACCGGATTACCCATACCTGTTCCTTCGTAAAGAGACATATTGGGTCCAAAGGAGCCATAAATTGACGACAGGAAAATGACAGAGGCTTTGCCATCCGACGCCATACGACCTTGCGTCGCCTTAGCCAGCAAAAACGCACTGGTCAGATTTGAAGTCAGGGCTAAATTCCAAGCCTCCAGCGTCTGTTGTTCAAACGGCGCCGCATATCCAGGGATAGGCACGGAACTGATCAAGCCAATGCAATGGATAACAATATGCAGCGGTTTAGCTGATGGATCAATCAACGTCATAGCTTCTTGAACCGACTTTTCATTAGTCCAATCGGCCTGTAATGAAAAAGCCTCGCTGCCGGCCTTCTGGTTCAACTCCGAAACCAATTCTCGACAAGCCTTCTCATTGAGATCGGAAACAGCCACCGCCGCCCCTTGATCTGCCAAGGCATGACAGATTGCGCGTCCAATTTTCCCACAGGCGCCGGCCACCAAGGCCGTCCGTCCATTTAGATCAAAAAGCGGTGTTATGGATTTCATGAGCGACCTCAACTATTTAAGCGGGCGAAGCCGCTGTGGCATACAGGACCCTTTAAGAGCGACGATACTCGCCCCCCCTTCAAAGCCGGGGCGATAACAGCAAACGCTTCTGAAACGGCTTCGGAATAGGCCGACACCTGATCCTGCGTATGCGCATACATTGCATAAAACGAGGTGGTCGCCAGAAAACCGCGTTCCAGCATCAACTGTGTAAACAATGTTTTGGCCGCCAAGGCATCAGATCCTTCAAATCCAAAATGAGCTAACGGGTCCATCCCCCCGACATGAATAGAAGCGCCGCTTTCCCGTGCGGCGTTTTTCCACGCGATTTTAACTTGGCGTCCGATACCGATTAAATGTTCAGCGGCCTTGGCATCGCGGTGCTTCCGAATAGTAGCCAGTGCTGCCGTCGGGCCAATTCGTTCCGTCCAGTAGGTGCTGCTTATGAAGCTCTTTTGAGCGGCATCCATGACATCCCGACGACCGATCACCGCCGCCATGGGATAGCCATTCCCCATCGCTTTCGCGAATACCGCTATATCGGGCGTTACGCCCATGGTTAAGTGAATACCGCCTGTATTCACCCGGAAGCCGCTGGTGACCTCATCAAATATAAGGACAATGCCTTGATCCGTGGCGGCCTTCCGAATCCGTTCCAAGAAACCGTTTTCCGGCTCTTGACCCCGCATCGGTTCCATGACAATAGCCGCCAGCGTGCTTCCATGGTTGGCGATTACATTCTCGAATTCGTCCATGCGATTATAACGAAAGGGAACGATCGTCCCCACCAGCCCCCGAGGAACCCCTACCGGTTCAAGTCCGGGCAAGAGATGCTCGTTCAAAGCGCCCTCTTCACGCAAATTGGCAGCTAGATACCAGTCATGCCAGCCATGATATCCGCAAATCGCGATCTTGTCCCGACCGGTAGCCGCTCGTGCGATTCGAACGGCCATGGACATGGATTCGCCGCCACATCGTCCAAAACGAACCATGTGAGCCCAGGGATGCAATTCCAAGAGGAGCCTCGCCAAGTCCACTTCTTCTGGCGCGTTCAAAGTGCACATGGACCCCTTGGAAATCGCACTGCGCACCGCTTCATCAACATCCGGGTCCGCATAGCCCAAGACGGTGGACCCAATACCGCAGTAGCTCATATCGAGATACCGTCGCCCATCTAGGTCCCACACCTCAGCGCCAGCCGCTTTTGAGTAATAAGCGGGCCACAACTCAGGAAGAAACATCTCCGGCCGTTTCGAAAGCAACTGTGTGCCGCCAGGGATTAACGTTTTAGCTTGCCGATATAATTCCTGGCCGGCCCCATTAGGGTTCAAAGGCATGGTCATGCTTATCTCCAGTGGGAAAGATCGATATGTCCTTGTGTGATCAAAAACTCCGCCCACGCCAAATCCATGGGCTCATCAATTTCGACGGAATATTGCCAAGGCATTTCCAACCCATACGAATGATCACGGTCCTTGTAACGATGCCGGATTTTTTTGAAGTAATCCCATCGAATCAGATACAAAGCGCCGTTCATCGTGTATTCCTGTTGAACTTGCTGCCGCGCCAGGCCCGTTAATCCGGCCATTTTATCGATGATGCTGGTAATTCGTCCTTCAGCATCCATGGGACCCACGAAAACCGAGGCAACCGTTACTGCCCTCATACCGACCACGAGGTTTGCATTCTGCTTCATCATCAGGTCCACAGCCTCATCGAAATCGCACGAACGAGCAAACGGCGCAGAAGGTTCGCACAACATGATGGCGTCAAAGGTGTCGCGGCCTTCGGCTTCAATAAACTGCATCGCATGCCAGATTACATCCTCGGTCCCCGCCGTGTCGGTAGCCAATTCCGCAGGCCTCGTAAAAGGCACTTCCACCCCATATTGGCGTGCATTCTCCTGTATGGCCGGGCTATCGGTCGAAATGATGAGCCGGGAACAAGAACAGCTTTTCCGAGCGGCCAGCGCCTTGAAGCCTACCAGAGAAATGCCGCCCAATTCGCGGATATTCTTGTTGGGGACGCCCTTGGACCCGCCTCGTGCAACGATGAGATAAAGGACTTTCACGTGGAATAGAACTCCTGAATGCACGCGATCACATACTGAGCCTGCTCATCCGTCAATTCCGGATAGATTGGCAGCGCGAGCGTTTCGAGAGCCGCCTTCTCGCTTTCCGGAAAATCGCCCTTCTTGTGTCCAAGATATGCAAAGCATTCCTGCAAATGCATTGGAACCGGATAATAGATTTCTGTACCAATGCCTTTATCTTTTAAATGCTTCTGCAATTCATCGCGGCGAGAAACCCGGATGACATACTGATTGAAGATATGCCGGCTGGCCGCCGTGACGGGAAGACGTACGAAGCCATTCTTCATCGCATGCGAAGATGCAAAGAGCCGATCATATCGAGCCGCGTTTGCTTGCCGCCCAGCGGTCCATCGATCAAGATGCCGAAGCTTTACACTGACTACGGCAGCCTGCAACGCATCCAGACGAAAGTTTCCGCCGATGATCTTGTGATAGTATTTCGGATGCGAACCATGAGCCCTGAGGATGGACAACTTCTCGGCTTTCGAAACGTCCTTCGCGGTCACGATTCCACCGTCGCCAAAGCATCCAAGATTTTTGGAGGGAAAGAACGAGAAGCATCCATAGTCGCCAATGGAGCCGGCCCGCTTGCCTTTGTATTCTGATCCAATCGCCTGGGCCGCGTCCTCGATCACGATAAGCTTGTGCTTTCGCGCGATCTCCATAATGGGATCCATGTCCGCCATCTGCCCGTAGAGGTGCACCGGCATGATCGCCTTGGTCCGCGGCGTGATTTTTTCTTCCATCCGATCCGGACGGATATTAAAAGAAACCGGATCGATATCGACAAATACGGGCTTCGCCCCCATTCGCGCAATGCTGCCGGCCGTGGCAAAGAATGTATAAGGCGTTGTGATGACTTCATCGCCCTCGCCAATGTTTTCTGCCATAAGGGCCATGAGAAGCGCATCCGTTCCGGAGGTGACGCCTACCGCATGGGGCACTTGGCAGTATTTTGCAATCTCTTCCTCGCAGGCTTTGACCTTGGGGCCGAGAATGAAGTACTGCGACTCAATCACTTCCTTGAGCACCGGCTCTATTTCACTGCGGATCGAATCATACTGAGCTTTTAAATCCAGCAACGGGACGTTCATTTCTGGCTCCTTGATTTCTTATGGGTTTGCTTGAATTCATCATAGGTTTTATGGCCCTGGATCAAATCCTTCGGCAAAGGGGCCTCTTCATCAGGCGTTTCTCCTTCTTCAATATGGCGCCTCCATCCAACAGATGCCTTGAACGGCGAGGTCATCCGTTGCTTTAATGTTTCTGCCGTTACCGAACAGCCATTCCATCTGCAATCAATGAATTCCGACGGGAAAAGAGCAAGCGGCATATCCTGGAGCATGAAAGCTTGAGATACAATCGGAATTCTCCGGGGCTCGAAGCCCAGTAGAAGGGCGGAAATCCAATCGGCGGCCGCCGGATTCAGGGCGCCGACAATCGCCCCCAATCGCCGGGGTTCAGGTTTCAAAGGCCCTTCCCCCTCTCCAGCCACAACGGCGTCGATCAGCGTCAAGCAGGCGCGTTGCGGTTGTTCATGGAAAAGACCTTCCACATCGGAATACAGCAGCAGGCGATTCAGGTCCAGGCAGGTCCTCCAAATCGTGTCGTTGCCATGCCAGCTTCCTTCAATGTCGCCGGAGCCGCCCAGCTTCATGTCCAAGACCAACAACGCATAAACCAACCGATGACACCATCGATAAAAAACTTTGTCATGAAGATGCCGGTTGGCTAAATCCGTCACGCCTTCCGCCATAGCCTTAAGCACGGAAAACGAGGGATAATTATCGCCTCCCACCGCCGGCCAGCCTTTTCGATGATGAGGGAGATAGTCTTTGTTTCCATTGATGCCCACTAAATTCTTCAAGGCTCCCGTGATGCCCGATTTCTTATGCGTCTTTAACTTGGGCAAGTTAATGACCAAATTCGCTTGAAGAATATCCCGGGCCACCAGATACCGATGCCGCCCCGGCCGATGATTTTCCATCATCTTCCGCGGATCGTACATCGTGACGCGAAATTTTTTCGCATCGGCCGAGATGGGCTCCAACAAACTCCGTTCAGCCAGATCGATCGTGCAGTAATCGGACAGCGGTTTGACGCCCTCCCGCACATCCACCCCAAACCCAGCCCGCTGCAACGTTGTGCGCCGGAAATCGACGACTCGCAACGGCGCCCCGGCCGCCACCGCGTAGTCAAAAACTTTTTGGTACCCCAATGAAAGAAGCGCAGGAAAATCACAACCTTGAAGAGGGGCATCGCCAATTAGAATTTCCGTGGGTTTGGTCAGCATGGCATAGTCGATAACCGCGCGGAGAACGGACGGATGTGTAATCAGGCATTCCCACCCGCCCTCGCCCTGATTTCGATGCAAGACCCAGTTTGGCTTAAGCACGATGCGGGCGCCAGGTTTGACCAAATCGCCTAATGGGTTCCAATCGGCTGTTCCAAAGCGGGCCGCATCAAGCCCTATGTGTGCAAGAGCGTTTCGCACCAAGGCATAAACGGAATTCGGCGTAGAGGCGATCGTTTGATGACCCTGTTCAGGAAACGATTCGGAGGGATGAAAAGGAGCCGCCGCCAGGGAAGGATAGGAGCCCTCCTCCATCTGCTCGACGGACACGTTTTTCGCTGTGCGAATATCCGGCATGTTATTTCAACAAAAGCGTCAGAATGGAGCTGTCCCAGATTCGCTGAGTTCGATCACGAAAAGCGCGAATCAAAGCAATTTTTTTCTGAACAAATTCCAGGTCTTCTTGTGTCGGCTGTGTGGAGGTCCCCTTTTCCTCCAGCAGGCCTTCAACCTGCTCGAGCAGCCCATCGCCCACTTCCATTCGACGCCCGATCAGGTCCAGCAACGCTTTTCGCAGAATTTTACCGAACGAATCCAAGGCTTCGTAGTAGTCTTTTCGATCGCCTTTGATCCATACCTGCCGTAAAGCGCCCCATTGTTCAAGCTGCCGCACCGACATGCTGGCGCTGCCCTTGCTGATTTCCAGCACCTTCGTCAAATCGTCCAGCGATTGCGGCTTCCGGCTGAAGTACAAGTAGGCATAGACCTGGCCGATCACCCGGCCTGCGCCCAACGATTGGGTGACATGCCCGGCGGCTTCCACAAACCGTTGACGTATTTGCTCAAGAGAATGCGAGTCCCCAAGGGTTTTGGTTTTCATTTCGAGCCTCCTCGTTTCAAGAAGCAGTCGACGTTGCGAATACGGGATCCGGCGGCAGGCCTAAGCAGAAAATTACGGCAGACTTCGTCCCCGTGAATTCCCGATAACGAAAAGCCTGAAGACAGGAGAAAACATAATGCGTTCAATTCGTATTGAACGTAGCAAACACTTCGTCGCCCGCCAAGGAAATAGTGAAGGCTTAGTGATAGGGATTAGCTTGGGGATTATAAGAGCTGACGTTATTGGTAAGCGTAATGAATTCCGAGTGCCCATCCGCAAACCCTATGACGCTGGCTTTGGTCTCGCTGTGCCATTTATCCGAGGCGCTGGTCAATCCATTGAAAGGGGCCGAGGAACCCAGCGGCGGCTCAAAAACAACCGCTTTCTTCGAAGGCATATCCCCCGGCAGGCTGGTGATTTTCTGACCGCCCACGCTCGCAATGCCCGGCGCGACATTGGAAGCCATGCCATTGGCATACGCATAACTAGAGCCCCGCTCGGTATAGCAATGCGAGGCTGCTGCAGGCCATGAGCTGCCCCGGTCGCTGGGGCATTCGAAGACCTTCGTGTCTTTGAGGTAGGGTTCCAAAATTCGGCTGCTCGCCAAAGTGGTGACGGCATTCGTCGGCATCTTCATCCGATTGTCCGTGGCGTACATGAAAATACCGGCCATGATCTGCTTCACGTTGGAGATGCAGGTAAGCTGGCGGCCTCGTTCGCGGGACTTGGTGATCGCCGGCAGAAGCAAGCCGGCAAGAATCGCGATAATGGCAATGACGACCAGTAATTCAATCAAGGTAAAGGCTGCAAACCGTCCAGTTAATCGTTTATTCATGTTGTACACCTCAAGGGAAAGCTACCTGAACAGGAGCCATCATAAAAGCCCAAAGATAGTCATTGATGAGCGCCGTCCGCGTCGTTTTTGGCGGCGATTTTATCCCGCAATAGATGAATATTCATCACCGCCATCTCGTTGGCCACGCCATAATTGGCTGCACGGGAAAACACATCCAACGCTTCTTCATCGCGACCCATCCTGCGCAGTTGCAATCCTAAACGGGTTGCATAGAAAAGATGATTCTTTTCGTATTCCGTCGTCTGGCGCAACAAGGCTAAAGCCTTCTCCTGATCGCCCAAGGCCTGGTAAGCCTTGCTCATCCCGTAAACGACCTCCATGTCGCACGGATTCCTCCGATTGGCTTCTTCATAATAGGCCAAGGACTGAGTCTGCAAATTCGATTTACTGGCCGAATCCAAGTCCCAAAAACCCTGAGTCTGTCGCACGTGGGCCATGCCCAACCAAGGACGCCAGTTGCCCGGATCCACCCGGCGCGCCAGCTCATACCGCCTAACAGCGCCATTCATATCGAACGCATTGCGCCGCCCCTCCCCCAGATAGTGCAGCCCGTAGGAAAGGAAAACCTGAAGAGAAGCCAACAGCAAAACTACCGTCATGGCGATCGCCAAGCCTTGCCCGCATAGTCGCCACGGCCGCGCAACGGTTACAAGCTTCAAATCTCCAGATGAGAATAATCCAGCCGATACAACGCCCGCGACGAGAACCAGTACATGCACATTGGAAAAGATATGCAGATTATAATCGAACATAGAATGCGCCACACTCCCGGCCACTCCTCCCAACAACCCCGCGATGAGAAACGCATCCTTATCATGCTCCGCCAATATCAACAACCGCATATATCGAATCAAAGTGTACACGGCAAAGCCGGCAAAGAGCACCAGCCCAACTAAGCCGTATTCCATAACAAGCTGATAAGATTCATTATGAAGGAAGTTAAAAAAAAGCTGCATCGAGTGATTCTTGAAACGCGGATATACCCAGGGAAACGATGCGGGGCCCCAACCCAGCGCCGGTTTGCCCTCAACCGCAGGGATGCTGTCCTTCCACATCATGAAACGCCCTTGAACTGCAGGATCCGGGGAAGTCAGCATGGCTCCCGCAACACGGGTTCTAACCATAGGCGAAACAGTCCACAACGTCACACCAACGCCGCCTATAATTAAGGGGATGACCACAAGCATCAACAGGAATAGTTTGTTACTTCTGCGCAACGCCATTAGCAGCGAAGCGACTCCCAACCCAACGACAGCGCCAATCCAGCCGCTTCGTGATTGCGTTATAATCATGACCGGCAGAAGCACGATCAAACTGTATCCAGCCAACAATCGGAGCGGGACATCGGCCGCGCGCATAAAAACCAAGCAGAGCGCTACGGGCATAACGATTTCCATCAAGGCAGCAAAGTGATTGGGACAAAAATATGTGCCACTGGCTCTCATCTCGTAAACATCGGGCCGTTCCAAGTTCAAAACCATCCGCGTACCGTGAGCATGTTGAATAATGGCATACCATGCAATCATGGTAACCAGAAACAGCATGGTGCCCAACAGTAACTTCCAGCGTTTTTGATAACGCGCCATTTCGGTCCACGCCAGATAAGAGAAGAACCAGGAGCCCATCTTGATTAACTCAATCCGTGCATCGTAAGGCGCCTCGGCAAAGGGCATGAGCAACCAGCCGTATATCCAAAAAAGCATCCAGCCTATCGTGCCCGGTGAAAACGCCCAACGGCTAAGATCTTCATTGAATAGAGGTCTTATGGCGACAAGAAACAAGCCCGTGAACGACAAGATCATCAAGGGACCGATTGACCACATCCGCACGGCGCCAAAGAGATAAATCCCAACAGCGGCTGGAGCCAGCATTAAAAGCATGGCCGTCCAATCGTATAGAGATCTTCTTGTAGACAAGGGTTTCGTGAAATGACGGCGGCGACGAGGAGAAGCCCGTTCTTCTGCAATGATGACTGGAGCAGCCAAGTTAGAAAACGCTCCTATGCACAACGATCACATCGCCCGCCTCAATCGCTACGTCTTTTTCAGGATGCTGCTCAAAACTTCGTGCGTCATAATACTCCGCCTTATTTCCTCTAAGCAGCTGGATCTTCTTGGCATTGGCAAATTCCGTATAGCCGCCGGCGGCCGCAAGAGCTTGAACCAGCGTCACCCCGCTGGCCAACGGAAAGCGTCCGGGTTGTCGAACCTCCCCGCGGACATAATAGCTCTGCGAAGGCAGAATCACGTTCACCATGATATTCTTGTAAATCTGCTGATCGATATAGGCCTGGCGAATCACTCGTTCCAGTTCGGATGATGACTTTCCGGCTGCTGTCACCTCATTGATAAACGGCAGGTTGATCTTACCTATTTCATCCACTTGATCTTCAATCTGCTGTTCCTGCGGAATGCCACGCAACGAAACCACCACCTGATCGCCCGGCTTGATCAAATAGACCGACGCCGCCCGGGTCGACTTGATCTCCACGGGCATGGCGAGAGGAGCGGAAGGTTTGATCGTTGCAGGCGTCGCTGCCGGTTTGGCCGCCACGGTCTGAAGCTGAGTTTGAACCGTTGCGGGCGTAGAGAGACGCGCCGAGGGCATCGATTGCGGACGCACCATACCATTGGTCGCCTTCCCTGAAGCTTGCGTTAATTGAAGCGAAGCCGGCGGCAATACCAACGGCTTGGGCGGCGCGTTCCTCGGCGGTGGGATCACATAAGGGCCAGGCCGAGACGAGGTACAACCCACCGCGAACAACAATGCCGCCATCATACAGAAAATATTGCGCATCTCACTCCATCCCTTTTTAAAACAGAGAATCTTTTCCATCCGCCGATGCCGCAATCGTTTTAGCGGGCACCTTCTCCTGACCGTCCGGATTATACTGCGTATACGATGCGTGATAGTAATAATAATAATCGTCCCGCATGATATTAATGTTATTCAAAACGACACCCAAAAGCTTCCCGCCCACATTTTCCACCATGCGTTTGGCTCGCGATGAAATGACTCGGGGATATTTGCGATATTGCACGACCAACAGCACCCCGTCCACCTCGCTGGCTAAAATGGATGCGTCTGTTATGCCGATGATCGGAGGAGAATCGAAGAAGACGTAGTCATAACGCGACTTCAGATCCTTGACCAATTCCCTCATACGCTGTGAATCGATAATACCCATCATCGATCTTGGCAAGCGTCCACTGGGTAGAAAGCTAAGATTCGGAACAATGGTCGGCTTAACGCATTCCTCCAACGTCGAATCCTTCATCAGCACATTGGTCAGACCAATCCGATTGGACATGGAAAGAATGGAATGCTGAACAGGGCGTCGCAAATCGGAATCTACAACGATCGTCTTGTACCCCAGTTGAGCGCACGTATAGGCCAGATTGAACAACGTGGTCGATTTGCCTTCGCCCACACCGCCGCTGATCACCGCAAAGGCGCCGCCATGTATGCCTTTATTCGAGAACTGCATATTGGTTCGCAAGACCCGATAAGGCTCGCCGTGAGGACTCTCAGGACCTTCATGAATAAGCGGTCTGATTTTCTGCGGAATAACGCCCAACACGGGAAGACCCAGGAATTGTTCCACATCGTCCACGGTCCGAACCGAAGTATCCAGATATTCGATGAAGTAGGCCAACCCAATGCCGGCTCCAAAACCCAGGAATATGCTGAGAAGGATATTCAGCATGACTAGAGGGCTGGACGGCTTATTGGCGGGTTCGGCGGGTTCGACGACTTCCACCGGCGTGCGGGGCACTTCCACTTCAATCCCCTGCTGGGTAATTCGAGCCCTCAACGCATTCAAAATGTCGCGCTGAATAATGACGTTTCGTTCAGCCCGATCGAACGGCAAAAATTTCTTCTTTTCATCTTCAATGTCGCTATGCTTGGCCGCCTGCAACTCCGCTTCAAGCGCGTCAAACTTCGCCTTGGCCACTTCATAATCCGCATTCAAGCCGATCTTGAGTCCCACCAGCGATTCATTGAGTTTCTTCTTCAACTCATCCACGCCCGCCTGCAAGCGCTTCACATCAGGATGATTGACGCCCATGTTTTCAAGCATGAGCTTCAGGGCCACTTCCGTGTCGATCAACTGCTGACGAATGCTCGCAATGGATTGGTCCATTACGACGTACGACGACGCGTTCATCAGCTCTGTGCCTTCCAGCGACTCCAATTGGTTCAAACGCGCTTTACGCACCAACATGTCGACGCGAGAGGCAATGCGATCGGCTTCCAATTGCTGAAGGCGAACTTTGTCGGCACGGAAACCCTGTCCAAGGAAACTGACGCCGACCTCCTGCCGAATCCGCTCCAGTTCGCTCTCCGCCTGATCCACCTTTTCCTGCTGCTTCTGAACCTCGTTATCCAGAACTTCAATCGCACGCCGTAATTCGCTGCGCTTCACATCCAACCGTTGCTCGCGATAAACCGCGGCCATTTCGTTGGCAATACGGGCGGCTAACTCCCGATCTTCCTGCGTGACAGAGATGTTAATAAGGCTTGTGTCGCGATCCTGCTCAATTTTGATGCTGCTGGAGAGAGTTGCCAGAGCATCTTCTTTCGTGATGGGGCTTTTGTCGTCGTTATACTGCTGTCCCCATACAGCCTGAAGATTCAAATTGTCGATCACCGCGTAAAGCAACGGCGTCGATTTAAGAATTCGTTCCTGCGTGCGGAGAAAAAACGGGTTATAGCCCTGAATCATCTGCCGTTCGAACACGTCGACGTCCATCGAGTCTTCGCGAACGAGAATACGCACCGTCGAGCTGTATTTTTTGGGTTGCATGAACGTGACGGCGACACCCGTAATAACTATCAAGAGGGTAACCGCCATCACGATTTCTTTTCTGGATTTGATTACGCGCCAATAATCCAGAAAGTGTAAAGCTGTGTCCTGTTGCGAATCCGCCATGAATTTAACTCCACATCCTAAAATAACTAGTGAGGCTCGGGTCGCCTCACTAGTTTCCATCCATCATGTATAAGCTGAAGCCGCGACAGGCAGGAAGCCGGTCCGCTTACAGCTGGATTTTCCAGCCGACATCCACACGATTCCGTTTATAGGACTCGCGCAAATCGCTGTCAAAATCCACGAATTGATAACCGGCTTCGAGCCAGTTATTGCGGTTGAGTTTGTAGGTGGCCCGTGTGCTGGCTTGATAAATATTTTCCACGCCATCCCGGGTCGTCACATCGACGGCCGTGTCCTGGTCGTAATCGCTGTAGGTATAACTGCCCGTGAGATACCAGGCTAAGCGAGCCGTCACGTCATAAGCCAAGCTCAGGTACATCTGGGCCTGTTTCTGGCTGGCATAGGGATAAATATTCGCTTCAAAGAGCGAGTACTTCGCGCCGCCCGTCAACCGCGTGGCCGGGGAGGGCAGGAAGGTCACCGAAAGATCTCCATACGGAGAACTCTCGCTGCTCAGATCGTCGTCATTGAACATCTTGCGCTGATAACCGCCGCGCGCGCTGCCCAACAAATTCGGACTGAAATTTTGCTCGGCGCCGAGAGCCAGATAGACGCTCTTGGAACCGCGATCCGCACCGTCGTAGCTGACATCTTCGTAGCGGCCTTGCCCCAAAACCGTCGTCTTAGGCATGACGCGTTGACGCAAGGTCAAGCCGCCAGCCCAAATTATATAATCTTCGTTTGCAGAGGTCACGGAATCGTCGTAACGAAGCAAGGTATTGCGGCCTTCCACATCCACACGCGTCTGAGGGGCAATGATATAACCCAAGCCCAAAACGGCCAAGTTGTAGTAGAAATCGTCTTCTTCGCGCACCACCAAGTCGCCATCGACCAATTCAGGCTGCTCGCCGCGGCGCAAGGTGTCCGTCAAGCTCAGGCTCAAGCGGGGTGAAAACGAATGATTGAAGACAAAGTCCACATCATGGTTGAAATCCCAATGATCGTCGTCGCGTTTTTCCCAGTATACGAGCGAGGGACGATAGCGCAGACTGACGAACGTGTTCTCCAGATTGAAATTGACCGTAAACTCAATTTCTTCGATTGCCTTTAGGCTGGAGGTTTTGTCGTGTTCGACGCCATCAGGATCCGTGCCTGCCTGATAAATATTGTCATCCCATTCCACGCGAAGCCGGTTATTAAACTGGAACGGTAGAGCTCCTTCTTTGGCAGGTGCGGATACCTGCAACATCCCCAACAGGAGCGACGTTGTGCAAATCCATTTAATCCATCTCATAAGTCTCCTCCTCGATTCATTCTGACTGCGCATTATTTGTTAATCGTTAATCCTGGGTAATGGGCAACGGACGAAATTCGCCCGCATCCAATTCCAACTGACTAAAGACCCGGGCCACAGACAGCATATCGACGCCATATTGTGTTTCGTCAATGGTATTAAACTTATGCCGTTTGGCCATGGGGTCTGACGAGGAGGTCACTACATTAGGAGCCACGGGCTCAGCCAAAGGATTCACATTATCAACCGCCTGGCCGATCGTATCGATGGGAACGCCGATGGACTTCAGATAATCGATCCAAGACTTGGGATCGTCAGGATTCTTAACTTCCGATTGCCTCTTCATGGACTGAACAATGATCCGGGCCAGATCCGCCTTGGTCACGACCTTGTCGGCCACCCAACCTTCGGCTGGAACAATACTGTTAGCCATCAAAACGCCAAAGCATTGTTCAGCGCTGGGGGAAGCGGGAATGAATCGGGCTAGGCCCAGAACATTCACCAGCAACTGCGCCAATTCGGCTTGCGAAACCTGTTTGACAGGGGTCGTTGCTTTTTTCTCTGCGTCGGCTTTAGCCGTGACAGGCGCGGTTTTTTCGGCGGTCTTGGCTTCAGGAGCCTTGACAGCCGTTTCTTTTTTAACTTTGGCAGGTTCGGCCTTCTTCTCGGCAGCGAAACTCGCCCCAGGAAGAATCCATGCACCCAACAAAACGGAAGTTACTACAAACAGTCCAACTCTCTTCATACTTGATACCTCCACCCCGCGGACACATGGTCCGAAGAGATTTCACTGTACGTGTTATCTGATACCCGTTAAGAAGACCTACAAACCTATTGGGCTATTTATTAACCCAATCGGGTAAAAACCGTCAACAGTAAAATGATGTTATTCTTGCAGGGGGGGCATCCGGACAGCCGCAAAAGCGAGAGGGGCTCTTCGTCGTGGGTAGGGCGGCCACTCCGCTGGCCGCCTCTTCGGACGCGAACGGAGTCGCGTCTCCTACCTGTATTTCCATGGAAAACGGCGGCTGTCCGGATGCACCCCTTGTAGCACGGTCTTTTTATGTGCACTGCAATTTGTTGGATCGCAAAAACGGGTTCGGCACACATTCGAGCAATCCAAGTACATGATTTATGGAGGGTTCCGCTCTGCCTGCCACGCGGAGCGCAACCCTCCAAAATGTAGATCTACCGGCAAACGTCGAAATGCCGCTGACGTTTTGACGATTTTCAGGCGTCGTGGTAAGATCTCAAGCAATGAATAGACATGTCGCAAGAATCAAATGGTACGCACAGGGCAGCGTATGGCTGTTGTTTTTTTCTGGTTTGCAGATTGCTTCGGCAGCAGACAACTCAGCGGGCGCCCACGCCTATGATAGTCGAGTGCAAATGCATGAAGTTGCTTTGGGCGAAGAAATTTCAACTCAATCCGGTGAAGAAACATCGCCCTCTTCCTATTTTAAGGATTCCTTTTTTTCATTGCCGGAAGCGCAAGGAACGGCCAACCCAGCCTCTCTGATCTCTCCTATTCGGGCCACGCCTTACATACCGGATAAAAAAGCAAAAAGCAAAAACTGGCTCACCCCAGCCGGCAGCGACAAAGACGAAAAATCGCCGGACGTGAAGCCGTCCGGCTGGGGATGGCTGGCGGACGATCTTAAAGAACTCCAGCAGCAAAGAAATCAAACGAGGCAAGACGACGAAGAAGAAATGGAACGACCGCTGACCTCATCCGATGACAGCCCATCTAAACTGACGCTGCAAAAACCGGATCGGGAACAACCGGCAAAACCCTCCCCGCTCCAGTCAAGCGCCTTCGAACCCGTTCAATCTCGACCGCTCCTTACAAGCCCCCTGGACGATTCGCCGGACAGTTTGCTAGCAGGAAGAAATCCGATGGATAACAATAAGTCGCCCGCAGCCCGCCTTCCGGTCGAAAGGATGCGTCCCGCCGACTCGCGGTCGTTTAGCGCTCAGCCGAAAAATGAAATGCTGGATCGCGGGTCGGGAACAGATGCGGCGTGGGGACTGGAGCGAACCCGCAGCCGGCAAACGGAAGCACCGGCGGGGTTAACTCAAACAGCCACTATTTTAAAGGACATATCGGCGTCAACCAAGGGATCGGCATTTTCAATGCCGGGCTCATTAAGTCTCTCAGGCAAACCAGAGCTGTCTAAAACCTTATCCGCCAGTTCCCCTTTTACTGGCTCAGGAAGCTCGATATTTAAAAACCAGGATTCGGCGTTCCGTCCGGTATCCAGCGATTTGGGCAGCTCCTTCATGACGGATACGCGCAAGGCATCGGGATCTTTGTCTGGTCAAATGCCTCTTTCATCGCAACCGTTGGGGCAATTCAATTCGTTGCAGTCCCCTCCCAAGGATTTTCGGTCGCTATCGGGTAGATGAGGGCCGCTTTGTTCAACGCGGTCAGGCATTCTGCAAATAGTTCACGGCATTCTGAAACAGCTTCAAGCCCAAGCCTCGTTCAGGAATAGTTCCGTCCAAGCGTTGGACTTGCCATTGGGGATGATTTTCGGGGTACAAATACGCTTCAGGATGAGGCATCAAACCAAAAATGCGGCCGGAAGGATCGCATAAGCCGGCAATGGCATTCAATGAACCGTTGGGATTATGAGGAAACGCCATCGTCGATTCGCCCGAAACAGGATCGGCATAGCGACACGCCACGCAACCTTCCGCTTCCAGTCGTTCAACGAGCCCCTTATCTAAGGCAAATATTTTTCCCTCCCCGTGTCGAACGGGCATGGGCATGAAATCCAGCCCTTGCGTAAACACGCAGGGAGACGAAGCCTCAAATCGCAGTTTTACCCAGAAATTCTGAAAGGAACCGCAATCGTTCTGCATCAAGGAAACTTTTTGGGTGAAATAATCCTTATCGAATCCTGGGAGCAAACCCAGCTTGACCATGATTTGAAAGCCATTGCAGACCCCCAGAATCAGCTTGCCCTCGTCGATGAACCGCCGAAGCTCCTCGCTCATGCGATGCCGGACGCGAACGGCAAAGACATGGCCCGAACTCAGGTGATCGCCGTAGGAAAAGCCGCCGATAAACATCAGAGCCTGGAATCCGTGAAGCCTCGCCGGTTCCGCCAGCAGATCGTTCAAATGAATGAACTGTACATTGGCGCCCGCCAGTTCCCAGGCATGCCGGGACTCCGCCTCGCAGTTCAACCCATAGCCTGTAATAATTAACACCGATACCGTTTTAGCCGTCATAACTTAAATTCCATAAAGCGTTTTCTTGAATGCCTTGCGCAAATCGGCGATATCGCCATTCAACACGGTTGTACCTTGGAGCCCATGTACTTTCAGTCGAGGCTCCTGCGCCACGCTCCCTACACGGGCGCAAGGCCGCCCTTGGAACAGGGCTTCCAATTCGCCGGCTTTCTCTGGGGCGCAGGTTACTACAAACCGGCTGTTGGATTCCGAGAAGAGCAGCTCATCGTCGCTCAGGCCCGCATCGGCCGGGACATCCGCCAGGCGAATTTCCGCTCCCAGGTTTCCGCCCATGGCCGCCAGCGCAAACGCGGCCGCCAAGCCTCCGAGCGTGGGCGTATGCGAAGACCGAAGGAGTCCGGCATCCGTGGCTTTGGACATGGTTTCATACAAGGCTTTGGCCTTTTCGGCATCGACTTGGGGCGCCGCGCCTCCGTAGTCCGCCGCATTCCCCTGTCCTGCGGCGAGCAGGCGGTAATACTCCGAAGCGCCCATTTCGTCGCGGGTCAGGCCGATGACATACACCACATCGCCTGGCTTCTTGAAATCCATCGTCACGGCCTTGCGGACATCGTCCATCTTGGCGATCGTGGAGAACAGCACCGTCGGCGGAATGGAAATCTTTCGCCCTCCGCGGACGGAATCGTTTTTCATGCTGTCCTTGCCGGAAATGGCGGGAACGCCGTAAGCGACCGTCAGGTCATACAAGGCTTTGTTGGCCCGCACCAACTGGGCCATTTTGTACAGGCCGTCCGGGGTTTTCTCGGACAGAACGGGATCGGGCCAGCAGAAATTGTCCAAGCCCGCCATCTGCCCAAGCTTTCCGCCGACGCTGATAATGCGTCGAACCGCCTCGTCGATTACGCTGGCCATCATGTGATAGGTGTCGAGGTCGGAGAAAAAGGGATTAATCCCTTCCGCAAGAACAATGCCTTCGTGGGTCCCGTGTTCGACGCGCATGATCGTGGCATCGCTCGGGGCGTCGCTAAACACGCCGACAAACGGCTTCACAACGCTCAAGCCCTTCACTTCGCCGTCGTAAATCCGCGATTTGTATTCCTTGGAGCAGGCATTTAAACTGCCCAGAATTTTCTCGAGAACCCGCGTGCGGTCGCCGCGACGAGGCCGCTTCGGCGCGGCAATCTGCGGAGGCGTCCAACGCGCTTCCATGTGCAATCGGGGGCAACCTTCATGGAGAAATTCCATGTCGATGCGAGCCACGATTTTTCCGGCATAGCGGACGACAAAAGCGCCGGAATCCGTAAATTGGCCCAGCGCCACGGCTTCGACATCCCGCCGTTTGGCCAAGGCCATAAATTCGTCGAGTTTTTCTGGAAAAACCGCCAACGACATCCGTTCCTGGGCCTCCGAAAGCAGGATTTCCCAAGGCTGGAGGCCATCGTATTTCAGCGGCGCATGAGTCAGATCTAAATCCGCTCCGCCGCTCAACCGGCTCATCTCGCCGAGAGAGGAACTCAAGCCGCCGGCGCCGTTGTCGGTAATGGCGCGAAACAGCCCCAGATCGCGCGCTTCCATCAAAAATTCGTACATCTTCCGTTGCGTGATCGGGTCGCCGATCTGTACGGCTTGCGCCGGCGATTCCTGCCGAAGCTCTTCGGACGAAAAAGTGGCGCCGTGAATGCCGTCCTTGCCGATGCGGCCGCCGCACATGACGATGGCATCGCCAGGCATGATTTCCTTGCGTTCCGAGGGCCGATCCTGAAGCAGGCGTGGAATACGACCGACGGTGCCGCAATAAACCAGCGGCTTCCCGATGAACCGGTCGTCGAAGCGTTCGAATCCCCGTACCCAGGGAATGCCGCTCTGATTGCCGCCATCGATGACGCCGTGATGCACGCCGTCGCGGATGCGGCGAGGATGCATCAAGCCCTCGGGCAAGTGCCCGTCGTAGAACGGAGAGCCCAGGCAGTAACCCCAACTGTTGCAGACCAGCTCGCACCCCATGCCCGTGCCCATCGGATCGCGGTTCACCCCGACGATTCCGGTAATGGCTCCGCCGTACGGATCCAAAGCCGACGGGCTGTTGTGCGTTTCGACCTTGTAGGAAATGTTGTAGTGCTCGTTAAACTTGATAACTCCGGCATTGTCGCTGAACACCGAGACCAGCCAATCGATCTTTTTCGTAATCTCTTCGGTTGAGCCGCGAATGAATGTTTTGAAGAGCGAGTCGATGGTTTCCTCGCGGCCGTTCTCGTCCACATAGCGGATGATGCCGGAAAAAATCTTGTGCTTGCAGTGTTCCGACCAGGTTTGCGCCAGGCATTCGAGTTCGACATCGGTCGGCTGGCTTCCCAAGCCCGATTCCGACCGGGCCTTCTGCACTTCCGGACTGCGGAAATAATCGCGGATCGCGTGCATTTCCTCCAAGCTCAGGGAAAGAATGCCGTCGCGGCTGATCTTCATCAAGGCTTCGTCGGAGCCGCTCAGGTCCATCGTTTTGACTACTGGCTCGGTCTTCTCGCGGATCACCGGAACCGTATTGTCCACCGGCTCGACCGCCCATTCTTCCGGGGAGAACACGCGAATCGTCTGAATCAACTCGTTGGCGAGCAGGTCGCGGCCCAGCCGGGAAGCATCCTCGCGGGTCAACTCGTGTCCAGTCAGAAAATATTGAACCGAGGTATAAACCCCTTCGTGAACGCCCAGCTCCCGGTCGAGTACATCGGCCACCACCACTTGGGCGGTGCGGCCGACATTATCCGTCACGCCGGGTTTGAACCCCACTTCGATCATCCAGGCAAAGGATGCCGCCGGCAACCGTCCCAGTGCCGAACGGGCAATGACAGGGTCGGCAAAAGCCTTCTGCACCTTCCGCTGATCGCGCGCCGGCAAATCGAGGTCCACCTTGTACACGTCCCGTGTGCGGCAGGAACCCACCGGCAGCCGCAGAAAACTGCGCGCCTTGGATACGACTCCATCGCCCCGGGGATCGCGAACGCCGCGTTTTAAACCAATTTCTATTCGAAATGACATAAATTGAACTGTTAATTAGCTGTTTTCCGTGAAAAGAACTGAAACAATACACAAAAAGATGTGCAATTCCAGATGTTTATTACTATAGCTCGATACGGGAAGGCACTGCAAAATGGAAAAAGACGCAAAAACACGGTTTTTTTGGTCGCGGGAGCGGGATTTTACGTTCAAAACCTGCTTGCGGCAGTATTTTTTTAGATATTATGCGGGATTATCCCCTCAGACGGGCGGTCCACGCGACAAAGAAATTGCGATCCTGCATCGTCTTAACCACCGCCAGGATTGGGCTAACGAACAGGTCCAACGGATCATCCGCGCCGTGTTGGAATCCGGCAATCCCCCTCCGGCTGCCGACATTCTCGTCCAGGAACTGCTGACCGCCATGCGCGCCGACTTCCGCGATTCCCGGAACGGCCTCTACCGTCAGGCGGGCAACGCGTCGAAAGGCCTTTTCGAGCACGAATACCAACTCAAAGTCCCGGATCATATTTGGAAGGAAAACGCAGACCGCGCCGAAGACGCCGTCCGGCGTTTTCTCGAATCGGAAACCCTGAAGTGGATTCTGGCCCTGCCCCCTGAAGCCCGGCTTGAATCGCCCAAGGGGGTCGAATTCATCCTCGACGGGCTGCCCGTCCGCGTCCGGCCCGGCTTTGCGTTCCGTCGCGACGATCGCATCGAACTGGTCCACTGGCGCATGGAATCGCCGCTTCAGCTCGACGATATCGAATCCGCCGGCCGGGTTTTATACGCTGCCTCAAAGTGGAACGTATCCCTCGAAAAAATCCAGCTCGTCGACGTCGAGCTGTCCACCGGCGAGGAACATCGGCACGCCGTGGATGAGGACGCCCTAAATTTTGCCAAGGAATACATTCACGACTCCGCCGACGAGATGCAATTCCCCCTCGACGACCCGGAAACCAACACCGCCGCCGAAGACAACTTCGACACCACCGAAGACGACGCCCCCTGCCGACGCTGTCCCTACCTCAAAGTCTGCCCCAAGTGGACTTGAAGAATTTGCAATTTGCGATTGCCAATTTGCAATTTTGGAAGCCGTCGCAATGATTCGCGGCATATAAATGTCCGCTCTCTTGAGATAGCCGCGAAGGATCGCATGCAGATTGCTCAAACATCAATTCAAGCGCGGAATCTGCGGCAGGCGATCGAAGTGTCGATCGCGCGACAGGAGATAAAGATCGTGTTGCACGGCCAGGGCGGCAATCCATATGTCGTTGGTGGGAATCGGCGTTCCCTGTACGCGCAATTGATGAAAGATATGAGCATAATGGTGAGTTGTGTGCTCGTCGGGATAAAGCACCCGGACGCGGCTGCGATTCAAGAACCGCGTCAACACGCTCTCGTTGCTCCGGGCCTTTGTTCCGCACAGGAATCCGGCGCGCAACTCGGCCAGACAGACAAAAGGGAGGCAAATTTCCTCGGCGCGTTGGAACCAATCCACGGTCTGCCGATCGGCAGAGCAGAAATCGCGATACCGGTTGGTATCAATCAAGACTTTCACTTCCACAACTCCGGATCGATCTTATCCATGTCCTTGAGGGCCTTGTCAAACTTGGGATCCTCGACCCAGGTTCCCGCCAGATCGTCCAAATCGTGATACCGAACCTCTTCCTCCGCAATTCCCAGTCCCTTGGCCAAAGCAGCGATGGCCAATTCATTCAGACTTTTCTGCTCCTTGACGGAACTCTCCCGCAGCACCCTATCGATGCGCGGCGGGATGCTTCGGAGGGTATACTGAATGTCTTGCCTCTTGTTCATGTAGGCAATGTATTCTAAACATGCCTGCACGTCAACCATCCTGCAGCGAGCCATTGCAACAAAAGCTTACGTATGCCGACGACGACGGAGCGCCAGGGCGGACAACGTGTAAAACAGCGCGCCGGCCAGAACCGTGTAGAGAAACGACAGCCCCAGCCACTTGAGATCGCCCCAACCCATGCGCAGGGTGCTGTGGAGGGTGGGGACTTTCTTTTCGAAAAGCGAGTAGCTGGGAAGGATCAGATAAAAGGCATACGTCGCGACGTTGGCCGCGCCATACCAGAATTTGACCCACGGCGCAGTGGCCTGATGAAGGGCCGCCGACAAGAGCACCAGCAGGCCGTAGAAGGTTCCTTCGTTGAAAATCGAGATCAGGATGATCGCCAGAAACGGATGCATGACCGTGACCAGAAACGACAAGACGGAAAGGATGACCACCAACTGCAAGAACCCTTCTGCGATCACGTAGAAGACGCCCCATTGCAACGGAATATGCCACACTTTGAACAAGATAAGAGCGCCCGCGAGCACGAACATATAAAGAACGGCGGCAACCAGCAGCACGGCGGCAAAATGGGCCAGCAGCCAAATCTCCGACGGGCAGGGTTTCGTGATGACCATCTTGAAGCAACGCTGATTGAAGTTGTAGTAGAGCGTCATCACGGCCAGCGACGCCGTAAAAAACATCACGAACCATTGCGATTGTTCGATCAACATTTTGATGAGCTGAAACTTGTCGCGAGCCGAGACAAAAAACAACGATGGGATCAACGTCGTGGCCCAAATAAAGCAAATGAACAACGCCACCAAAGCCGCCAAGCGATTCCGGCGGAAGAAAATCAAGTTGGCGATCAAATTGGCGCGGAAGGCTTTCATCCCATCGGCCCGCCTTTCAGGATCTTGAAGAAGGCTTCTTCCAAATTCTGCCGTTTGAGCGCGCACGACCACAGTTTAATCCCTGACGTCTCGACAAAGCGCATGAATTCCGGCAGGTGCTGCGAGGGCAAGGCGCCCCGGCGGAGGTCGTGCAGGGACGGCGTGGCCGTCATAAACTCCGGCAGCACGAGTCCATCGGGACCGCTGAATTCCACGATGTAGGTGTCCGAATCGTACTTCATCAACTGGCGAAGATCGTCCTGCACCACGACCCGCCCATGATCCATGATCGCCACCCGGTTGCAGACCATTTCAACCTCGGACAGAATGTGCGAATTGATCACGAACGTGGCGCCCTGCCGATTCATATCGAGGATGATGTCCCGGAACTCTTTGACGATCACGGGATCGAGGCCGCGGGTCGGTTCGTCGAGGAAGACCAGATCCGGCTGCGTAATCAGACAGGTCGCTATCCCCAGCTTCTGCTTCATGCCTTTGGAGCAACGGTCGAGCCGCATATCTCGAAATTCCGTAAGCCCCACCCGCCGGATGGCCTCTTCCAGGCGCGCTTTGGGAATATCGTTTACATACAACCCGGCGTAATAGCGCAGCGCCTCGAACACCGTCAAATAAAGATGGTAATGGGGTTCTTCGGGAACATAAGCAATGCGTTCGAACGACTTGCTTCCGGGCACGGGCTCCAATCCTCCGACCCGGATGCTGCCCTGCGTCGGACGGATCAGTCCGAGAAAACAGTACATGGCCGTCGACTTGCCTGCGCCGTTGGGTCCCAGCAAACCGAACACATCGCCCCGATGGACCGTAACGTTAAAGCCGTCGAGCGCCCGGAGCGGCTTGCGGCGGATTCCGCGCTTGAAGACAACCGTGACATCCCGGGCTTCGATCATGGCGGAGGCGCCTCCATGAATAATTCGTGCAGCACTTGCTCGTCGGTCTTGTTGGTGATGCTTAACTTGTCCAAACGCTCTTTGACGCTGTTGCACAAACCGCAATTGCACGTATACAAACTATTCCCGCACGACGGACATTTCATCCGTTCGGCAAAAGCAAGAGCCGGACCTTCCAACTTCACCTCCGACTCGGCTTTCTTTTTGGAGTGGGTCTTCTTTTCTTGGACCGGCGACACTTGCTCCTTGAGCCCTTTTTCGTAATCGACCCGGCTGATGCCCAGACCTTGCTTGAGCAAATCGAAGTCAACCTGGGTCAGCGGGTCAAAGACCACATCGGCATTGGCAATACCGCCTATTTGAAACAAGCTGATCCGGCCATCCATGCCGATAAGCACCGTCGTGGGATAGCTCTGGACTCCATATTGCGCGGCAATGAGGCTGTTGGTATCGATGCCCACGGAAAACGTGAGCTTCCATTCATTCCAAAACGCATCGACCAATTCGGGTTTCTCATCCACATTAATCCCCAGCATCAACAAGGGGTCCTCGCGATGTTTAAGCTGGTAAGCCTGCAATTCGGGCATCTCCTCCTTGCAGGGACCGCACCACGTCGCAAAGAAGTTCAGAATGACGACCTTCTTCCCAATGTGTTCGGCCAGACGGAAGTTTTCCCCTCCACGGAGCGGCAGGTTGAAGTCCGGCGGATATTTGCCCTGCCAGCGTTTGGACTCCCTCATGTAGGAAGTGACGTTTTCAACGGCCCGGGGCTCAGGAGGCGGTTTGGATAGCGCATGAAAAACCGCCACCCCTATGCCCAGGGTCAGCGCGGCGAGGATCAGGACTTGTTGAATCCGTTGTATGCTCATACGCAATTAGATAAAGCGAATGGCAATATGACATAGCCCTGCGTAAACGGCAAATCCTTTAAACCTCGCCGCTGCTATTTAGGTGGTCCGGCTTCTCCGAAGACGGACTTTCCTCCAAAGACCGCGCGACTCAGGGCTTGGCCGGCGCTTTATCCTTGGCCATGTCCGCTTTCAGACTGGCCGCCAAATCCTCGATCTCCTCGCGCGATTCGTTTTGCATCACGATCATGTGGGCGAGCAAACCGCCCAGGCGGGGATCTTCTTCCATGGCCAGATCGTAGCGCTCCATGACGGCCTGACTGGGCCGCTTGAAAAACACGGTGTTGGAGTTCGGGTTCCGCCAGGCGGGATAGCCTGCTTCATCCAATTGCGCTTTAAAAAAGGTCGCATTAGCCAGGATGTCGGCGGCCTGCTGCTGGAAATCGGCCATGCTGTGGCGCTGGAGCTTCCACCAGAATTTCAAAGGCGACAGGGCCGACCGCGAACAGGTAATGGTGGGCACGGCGTCATTCAGATAGGGCACGCGGAATGGATTCTGACGATCCAAAACGTCCTGGGTGGTGATGAAAAAGCCGCACGGCTCGTCGAAGCCGAAGAATTTATGCCCGCTGACGGCGATCGAGTCGAAGTGCATCAACTTGCGGTCGATGACCTCCTTGTGCTCGCTGAACGGCAGGTAACCGCCGAACAGGGCCCCATCCAGGTGCCGGTAAACGGCCAGGGGCGGCTTGCGCTGCAAAACCTCGTCGATGCCTTTCTGATCGTCCACTGCGCCTTTGAAGGTCGTGCCGATGGCGATGACAATAAGCGCCGGCTTGTTCGTCTCCAGCGCAGCCTCGAATTTCGCGACGTCCATGTGCCCCATGACGTCCGAGGGAATAAGCTTCAATTCCAGGTTTTGCAGATCGCCGATCTTCTTGATGGAATAATGCGCATCTTCCGAGACATACAGCACAGGGCGCATTTGGGTCTTGGCCAGAAGGTACTTCACGCCGAAATAAACGCCGTGATCGTTGCCGTCCGTGCCGCTGGACGTCACGATGCCCCAGGCTTCTTCCGGGGTAAAACCATAGAGCGGAGCGAAGAAGTTGATCACTTCGTTTTCGAATTCGTGCGTGTTCATGAGCAGCGCGCTGGACTTGCGGGGGTTGCCCACGTTGTTCATCGAGGTATTATGAAGCCCCGACTGCACATACCATTCGTAGAATTCCTTGAGATCCACATTCTGATTGATGGGATAGCCCATCACGTGTTCGCGCAGGTCCAGGATTTTCTTGGAAAAGGCATTGAGCCGATCCATGGGGACGTCGCCGCCCCAAACAAACGACGCAGAGACAACCAGCGATATCAGGATCAGTATGGCGGTTTTCTTCATCTTTATTCCTTTGTGCGGGATGCTGACTTTTGTGTTGGCCGTGCAGCGGTTCATCCAGAAACCGTCGCACCGCTTAAATTTTGTATACTTCGAACAGACGCTGCTCGGTCTGCTCGCCGTCCATGCGGGCAATGACTTCCACGTAGGGCGCCAGCGTCGAGTTTTTCAGTTTGTGCTTCAGCAAGTTGTCCAATTGAAAAACCCCGGCCGAATTATTGAGCGTAATGGACAGGCGCAACGGACGTTCTTCGCCCTTTTCGATTTTGACATCTTTGATCGCCTGGGCCGACAGCGAGTGAATGTTCAGCATGCCCGCTTCGAACGTGATGCGGGAGCGGCCCTCGGTCATGTCCGTGGCATCGGCCACCTTGAGCACGCCCGCTTCCAGGGTCAGGCAGCTCTGATCGGCATCGTGCGCGATGATCGCATGCAGCACCTCGGCGACCATGACGGTCAGGGCAGGCTCTTCGTAGATTTTCGACAATAGTTGCCGCGCCTTTGGATAGGCCAGAATCAAGCTATACCGTTCGTGGTCTTCGCGGGTGACGCTGATGCCGATGTCGTGCAGGCAAGCGGCCGCGACGACCACCAGCTCGGCGTCTTGCGCGGTCAGGCCGTGATTGATTTCCACGCCGGACTTAATGCCGCTTTCCATCAGCAGCCGGAGCATCCGCAACGCCGCATTGGCCACGATCCGTACATGCACATCGCCATGATCGTTCATGCCGATGCGATCCACCGCATTGATGTTCGCGCATTTCCAAAGTTGTTGAAGTTCTTGATCCGCGTTAATGAAGTCCAAAAGCTGCTTCAGCTTTTCGTTTCGCTTGACCGGAATATTGAATGTCATGTTACGAAGTTACTCGCTTTCCTTATGTTTGCGAGCAAAAAGACGGCGTTTAAAAGATCCGTCCCGGCTTCCGAGTCGAACATACCTTTTGAACCAAATCGGCAAATATGATAGGAAGCACGGCATGGACTATATTCTTCTATGAGCCTCTAATTTTGAGGATAATCCCAATGTTCGTCCGGCCAGTATTCCTTGCCCGGACCGATTTTAGTAAGCCCGCTTTCCTGTCCGATTTCAAGCAACAGGAAAAGGCCAAAGACCAGCATCATCAACCAGGCCCAGAGCCGCGCGTTCCGGCTGGAGGCTTTCTTGGCCGCGATCAAGCTGGGCAGCACGCCGAACAGGATTACGATGCCGATGCCGCCCACCAGATTCATGGCGTTCAGAAATATGTGGGGAAATCCAAACGCGATGACCAGCGGCGGCAGGAACGTCAAGGCCAGGATCAACATCCGGCTTTTTATCTTCAGGAAGTTCTCGGTCATATCCTGGATGAATCCCAGCAAGCCAATGCCATTGGCGACATAGGACGTGACGATCGCCAGCAACGCAAAGGTGAGCGCCGCCGAGGTAAAGAAACTCGAATGGAGGATCTCGGCCAACGGTACGGTGGCAGGCACGCCGGCGTCATAGGCGGCGCCCAGGCTGATCGCTCCCTTCAAGGGCAAGGCTCCCACCCCGACCAGAATCCAAACGGCATTCATGACCAATCCACTGATCATGCCGATAACCATGGCGCCCATGATGCGAGGCCAGCGCCATTCAAGGCTGCCGCAAACCGAGGGGATAATGTTATGAAAATGAAAGGCGGTAATGATCACCGGAAAGGTCGCCGGCAGGAAAACCCAGTCGGTAAAAGCCAAGCGTTTGACTTCCATGTGTTGAAACGCCATGAACACAATGATGGCAAAGGAGCCCCACATCAGGATCATCAGCACGGCATTGCACTTGCGAATCAGCGCCTCGCCCATCACCGTGACGCCGGTCATCGCCACGAACAGCCCCAAGGTCACTGCCCAGACGCCCGGACCGGCCGGAATACCGAAAAGCTGGACAATCACCGTCGTTCCGCCCGTCAAATAAGCGGTCAGCAGGCCATACAAGATCAACAGGTTGGCCAGCACGGCAATCCACTTTCCAGCTCCCCCCAGATAACGATGATACAGGCTCGGATAATTAAAGGTGGCAGCGCGAGTTTCCGTCGCCTCCCGCGCGAGCACCACTGCCGAGAAAAACATCATCCCGCACATGACCAACAAGCCAATCATGGAAGGAACGAATCCCGACAACCCGGTATTCACCGGCAGCGCCAAAATGCCCGCGCCAATCAAATTGCCGGTGATGAGGAAGGCGACGGAGATTACAATTCCAATACCTGCACCGGTCGATTTCATGCGGCTCCTTGTTAGTCACGCCTTCAAATGGACTTTCAATTATTCTACCCCCCACGTCCTTGGTGTTCAATCTGTTGAACGTTCAAGGGTTTTCTGGAGGGGCTCTATCGTGACCGTCTTTGCTGTTTAGCTTAAAATATAACCCATGCCGCACATCCTCTGGCTTGATCTTTCGGATGGCCTGTGTTTGTATCCCTCCATACGAAAAGGACTCATTATGCTCAAGGTAAACCGCTTGACACTGTCGCTTATGCTCCTTCTGCCCCTACAAGCCAGTCAAAGCCAGGAACCGACGCTTTCGCCAACTTTTCGGGCGACGCCAGGCAATCAACCCACCGATCGCTTGCTCTATCAGAATCCCGTTGCCACAAGCGTCGTCGTAGCCGGATCATGGGATACCTGGACCGGCCGATACTCGATGGTCAAGGGCGACGCGGCCTGGGAATTGGATACCCGCTCCGTGCCGGCGCCCTTCGGACGACATGAATTCAAGTTCATCGTAAACGACGAGTGGGAGTTGGGCGACAACCGCTTTCTCTACTTCAACACGGAGCGAATGCTGGAAAAGCCCTCCGGCTCGATCACCAGCGCAACCGTCGACGACACGAATCTCGTCACGGTTTCTCTTCGCCATCCCTTGCCGGACTCCAAAGCGCTGAGCGTACGACTTGAACCGGACGTCCCGATCCGGGAGTGGGCGCTCGCCTCTCCGCGGGAAGATGCCCGGCGGCAGGGATATTTCATTTCGGGCGGCTTGGTCACTTTTGTGTTCGATCCCGCGGTCTACGGTTTGTCGCTCCCTCCCGAAGCCCGAGTGACCGTCGCCGGCAATTTCAACGGCTGGGATTCCAGCGGCGGCCGCGGAACCCTCCGCGACGACAACCGCGACGGCCTCTATGAAATGACCACTCAACTCCAGGGCCTCCGTCCGCCCGGCGGAGAAAAGACGCTGCTCTTCAAATTCGTGGTCGACGGCAATCGCTGGCTTTCCCCGCCTCCCCAGGCGATCAACGCCGTTTCGGACGGCAAAGGGAACACGAACCTGAAACTCGATCCGGCGTTATCCGGAAGCACCCAATTGAAGATCTTTACGTTGAACCCGATCGATTTCAGCCAGCCCTTGCGAATTGCCGTCGATGGGCTCCGCGACCGGACCGTCTACTATGCCGTCACCCCCGGCGACATCATGGAGAAACTGAAATCCGACAAGCCTATGGGCGTTACGTTGGACAAAAAGCAGAACGTCACGACCTATCGGCTTTTCGCCCCGCGCGCCAGCCAGGTCTATCTCTGCCTTTTCAAGGGCCCCAAATACGACGTGCAAAAGCCGGTCTACAAGCGCTTGAAACCGGACGAACGCTATTTGATGTGGAAAGATCCGTCCGACGGCGTATGGGAGATTTCGCTGCTGGGACTGGATGACGGAAAATACTATTCGTTCAACATCGAAGGCCCCTCCGGCGACGGCGAGGCGTTCAATCCCCTGGCTCAAGTAGGCGATCCCTATGCGCTGGCCATGGCGCATGCGCACAACAACAGCATCGTCATCGATCCCGAGCGGCCCAACGAATGGTTCCAAGGCTGGACCGATGGGGACTACGTCCAAACGCCGCCGCAGGATGTCGTCATTTACGAAGCGCACGTCCGCGACCTGACCATGCACCCGTCGTCTGGCGTTGCCCCTGAACTGCGGGGAACCTATGCCGGACTGCCCGCCTCGCTGGGGACAGGGACCGGCCTGGATCACCTGAAAGACCTGGGCGTGACCACCATCGAACTGTTGCCTACCGCCGAATTTTCCAACACCCCCGGCGAATACAACTGGGGTTATGCGCCGGTTTTCTATTTCGCTCCCGATGGCGATTACGCCCGCAAACCACTGGCCGGCTCGCAGTATTATGAATTCAAGGCGCTGGTCAACGAGCTGCACCGCCAGGGTTTTGGCGTGATCATGGACGTGGTCTTCAATCACGTCGGCTCGCCCAATATCTTCAGCATGATCGACAAGAAATATTTCTTCCGGCTCAACCCGGATTTCACGTTCAGCAATTTCAGCGCCTGCGGAAACGACGTACGGACCGAAGCGCCCATGATGCGGCGGCTGATCGTCGACAACATCCTGTACTGGATGAAGGAGTTCCACATCGACGGCTTTCGCTTCGACCTGGCCGAACTGGTGGATCTCGACACCCTCATGGCCCTGCGCGACGCCGCCCGCGCCGTCAACACCAACGTCCTGCTGATCTCCGAGCCCTGGAGTTTCCGCGGCGAAAACAAGCACCAGCTCAAGGGCACCGGCTGGTCGGCTTGGAACAACGACTTCCGCTACTCCGCCAAGGACTTTGCCATGGGCCGCCGCAATCGCGACGGGCTCAAGAAAACCATTTTTGGTTCCGTCGAAAACTGGACCGCCTCTCCCTTGCAGGCCGTTAATTACCTCGAAAGCCACGACGACATGGCCCTTGCCGACGAATTCTGCACGCGCCCGGATCGCGATGGCCGCAACTTGACGGATTTGGATGTCTCGGCCAACCGGCTCGCCGCCGCCATTCTCTTCACCTCGCTCGGCATACCCATGATCTCCGAAGGCCAGGAATTCCTTCGCAGCAAATGGGGCGTGCACAACAGCTACGACCGCGGCGACGACGTGAACGCCATCCGCTGGACCGATCGCGAACGACCCCTGGCCAACGAGGCGCTCGCCTATTACAAGGCCCTGATCCGCCTGCGTCAAAGCCCCGAAGGCGCGGCCTTCCGCGTCGCGCAAAAGCCGCCAGCTCATTACTATCGCTGGATCGCGCCGCCCAACGACCAAGTTCTGGGCTACGTCGTCAACGCGCCCCGCATCCACACCGGCAACGGTTTCATCGTCCTGCTAAATGCCGGAGCCGATCCAACCTCCTTAAACGTCTCCTTCCCGCCAGGCCAATGGCGACAAATCGGCGACGGAGTGCAGCTCAATCCCCAAGGACTCCCCGAGTCCAAAACCATCCAAGGCCCTTGCATGCAAGCCATTCAGCTTCCAGGCATCCGGGCGCTGATCTTCATGGATGGGTTCGAATAGAAAGAGTCCAAAGTCCAAGAGTCCAAGGTCCAAAGTTTGTTGTTGGATGTTCCCATATTTTCCCTGGTTTTCTTCCCTTGCGCAATCAATCAGAGCGCGTATGTTGCTGGTGAAGACAGATTCGTTTTCAGGAGGGAGATTGTATGACAACTGAAAACGCAAGCTATGTGGTTACCGGGGCGCGAGGACATGTGGGAAGTCAAGTTGCCAAGCGCCTGCTGGAGGCCGGCAAGAAAGTCCGTGTAATCGGACGACACGTTGAAGGCCTTCGCGCCTATGTCGACCAGGGAGCCGAAATGTTCACGGGTTCCCTGGCCGATTCAAAAGCGATGAGCGAGGCCTTCCGCGGAGAAGTTCTCTTCACCATGATTCCACCCGAGCAGTCCTCTGAAAACGTACGCGAACACCAAAAGCGGATGGCCAATGCCATGACATGGGCCATCAAAGAGGCCGGAGTGAAATATGTGGTGAATCTAAGCAGCATGGGCGCGGAATTAATGGAAGGAACGGGGCCCATTGTGGGGCTTCATTACATGGAACAAGCCCTGAACGACTTGGAGGATGTTCATGTCCTTCATTTGAGAGCAGGCTTCTTCATGGAAAACCTACTGATGAGCCTGCCGGCCATTCGAGCGAAAGGCATTGTCCCGTCTCCGCTCAGGGCGGATTTGAGACTGCCGCTGATCGCAACCCGCGACATCGGCGACCGTGCGGCCCACTACATGATTGAACGGTCGTTTACCGGGAAAGTCGTCAAGGAATTGCAAGGACAGCGCGATCTGGCCATGCCGGACGTGGTTAAAATTCTTGGCCATGCGATAGCGCGACCGGAAATACAATATCGCCAAGTTAGTTATGAAGAGGCCGAGAAGGAAATGGTTTTGGCCGGAATGAGTCATGATTCAGCTCGGCTGATGGTGGAAATGGAAAGGAGTTTAAATGAAGGAAGGATTCGTCCACTTGAGATACGATCTGCTGAAAACACAACGCCAACCTCGTTGGAGGAATTCGCCCAGGAATTCGCCGCCGCATACCATGAGAGCTGGCGACGAAAAGTGGCCTAACAATAAGCGGCGAACGGCGAAGTCATAAGAAGGACTTTCATTCATCTGGAGCCGGGTCAATTGACCCGGCTCCAGCCTTTTATTCAAACCCATCGTTCGGCTCGCGAAATGCAACGGCTGTGGGTAAAACGGCTCGCGTTCATCTACAAGCCCTGTGTCACACTTCGCAAAGTGTGACACAGGGGGGTATTGAATGACGGTCAGGGCATGGTCACAAGACTGCAGGAACGAATCGGGAATGAATTGCAGGAAATCTTCATTGAAACTGGCCAGCAGTAAAAAAAAGGTTATGCCGAAAGTGCACATGATGCTGGGCGCATTGATAAATCCGGCGCCGCCCCCCCATGACAATGCATAAGATCACGATGAATGCCGTCCCCAGAGTTCCCATCGTATGATAAACAGAAAAACGCCGCCTGCCTTGTTCGCTCATGGACGCCTCCTTGGATTGATCTATGCATGTTACCCGAATAACATGCGAGCGTTGAATTTGTTCCGGCCAAAGCATCCGCAGACAAGCTTGACGCACTTCTTATTGATCGTATTGTTCCCGAAAGAGTGCTGGGGAGGCAGAACATCGTTAAAAAAGGAGATACCTTCATGAGCGTCACCAAGGAATTTAAAGAATTTGCCATGCGCGGCAATGTCATCGATATGGCCGTGGGCTTTATCATCGGCGGAGCGTTCGGGAAAATCGTCTCGTCGCTGGTCAGCGACGTCATCATGCCGCCGCTGGGCGTCCTCACCGGTTCGATGGATTTTTCAGAACGGTTTATTACCTTGGGCAAAGTTCGCTTCGATACTCTCGCCGAGGCCAAGGCGGCCAACGCGGCCACCTTGAACTACGGCATGTTCCTCAACAACGTCATCAATTTTCTCATTGTGGCCTTCGCGATCTTCCTGGTCGTGAAAGCCATCAACCTGGCCCGAAAAAAAGAAGCCGCCAAACCGGCCGAGCCCCCCGCTCCCTCCACCCAGGAAAAGCTGCTCATGGAAATCCGCGACGCATTGAAAAAGTCGCCCTAAGCCCACGCCCAACCTTGGACTTTGGACTACTTGGACTTTGGACTCTTTAGACTGCTGTTACGCCAAATTCCGCCCCGTGCTGGTCGTGGTCAAATGCCCGTCCTTCACCCCGCGCAACGCGATCAGCCGCTGGGCCATCTCGCGCACGCGGCCGGCCTTGCCGCGGACAATCACCACCTCCAGGCAATTATGGTGGTCCAGGTGGACGTGCGTGGTGGACACCACTTCGTGATGAAATTCGTGCTGCGCCTCCGTGACTTGATCCTGCAACTGCCGCTGATGATGATCGAAGACCAGCGTCACCACGCCGACGACCTCCGCCCCCGCCTCCCACTCTTCGGCGATCAGCGCGCGGCGAATCAGGTCGCGCACCGCCTCCGACCGGTTTTCGTAGCCATTTTTATCGATGAACCGGTCGAATTGCTTCAACAGTTCGGGTTCCAAGGACGTCGAAAATCGCTCCGCCATAACGCCTGCCTTTCCGTTTTCCAATGGTTGGAAAACTGGGGGCCATTTTTTCCAATCGTTGGAAAAATCGCGAGAACATTTTCCAATCGTTGGAAAATCGAAGAACCGGGACGAGGTCGTCCCGGCCCCGTTTTAGCGCCGCAGCGAATAAGGAACCTCCAGCCGGTGGGCGGCCATCAGCGCGGCGTCGGCAAGCACGCCGGGGGGCTTGCCTTCGGCGACGTTGCGGCCTTGGGAGATCACGATCACTTTCGCGCAAAGTTCGAGCACCAGTTCCATGTCGTGGGTGACGATCAAACGCGACGGGGACAGTTTACGCAGGTGTTCGATCACCTGACGGCGTGCGTGCGGGTCAAGGAAAGCGGTCGGCTCGTCAAGAACCAACACCGAGGGATTCATAATCAGAACCCCGGCCAAAGTGGCCAGCCGTTTTTGACCGGCGGAGAGATGGCCGGGAAAGCGGTCGGCCAAGCCGGAGATTTCCAGGGTTTCCAGCAGGCATCGAGCTTGAGCTTCCACATCGGAACGCCCGGCATTCAACGGCCCGAAGCAGACGTCTTCCAGCACCGTGGGCATGAAAAGCTGGTCGTCGGGATCGTGAAAGGTGAAGCCGATCTGCTGCCGGATATGCGGAAGCGTCCGAGCGTTCAGCGTTTCGCCGTGTACGCAGATTTGTCCGGCGGCGGGTTCGAGAAAGCCGGCCAGCGATAGGACCAGGGTCGTCTTGCCGGCGCCGTTGGGGCCAACCAACCCGACGCACTCGCCCTCTTCAATGGTCGCCGAAAAGCCGTTCAACGCCTGGGTTCCGTCGTGATAGGTAAATTCCAGTTTTTCCATTTCCAGCGCGGCGTTCATGTTGTTTTCTCCAGAATGAATTGCCCCAGCCATTGCACCAACGGCAGGCTGCGCAGCAGGACGCAAAGCAACGCCATCGCCCCCAGAAACAAGCCGTCGTTTATTCTGAACCGCCGAGATTGGGACAAAGGGAAATCTCCCTGGAAGCCCCGGACCTTCATGCAAAGAAATACTTTTTCTGCACGTTCCCAGGTGTGCCAAAGCAGGGCGGAAAGCAGCTTCGGCAAGACCCCGAGGGAAACATGGCGGCGGGTGGGATTTCTCAACTGCCGGGCGCGGGAGAGGTGCTGGCCTTCTTCAACCAGCAGGAAAAGATATCGATACAAAAACTGAAGTTGCGTGACAAACGGGCGAGGCACGCCCAACTGCAACAGCCCGTGCAGCAACCCCGGCAGCGACGTCGTCGCCACCACCACCAGGACCATGCTCAACGACAAGGCAAAACGAAGCACGATGGACAAAAAGGAAAGCCAGCCCGCGCCCAAGGTTAGGGTCCCGATCTGAACGGCCGGCGCGGTATCCAGCAGCGGATTGAACAAACCCACCAGCACGGCCAACGGCGCGGCCAGGCAGAGCAAGCGCAGGATCAAATGGCCCGGGACTCCGCCCAGAACGCCCAGGACCAAAGGGAAAACGGAAAACGGAATCAAGTCGGCGACGGCGTATTTCGGAAACGACGCCACGCAGATCACATACACCATGGCGCCCAAGAGCTTGGCGCGCCCGTCCAGCCGGTGTATGACGCTGTCCCCGTAACCGAGCAAATCCAGTTCCTGGGCGGCGTGACAGCTCATCCGACATGGGCTCCATGTTGGTGACCGCGCGTCACGCGCAGAAGCGCGCCCAACAGAAATACCACGGCCGCGACCGCCAAAGCGCCAACCAAGCCTGCCGCGGACAAGCCGGCGGTCGAGTCCGCCAGCTCCACCTGTCCGGTCACGCGGGCAATCGACCACTCCAATCCGTCGGGCCGGCTCGACGCAAACCAGGCGCCCACCGTGCCGATAAACAGTGCGCAGCCCAGCACCGTGACCAACGCCAGCGCACCGGATCGCCGGGGCGCAGCCGGCGCCAGCTCCACGCGGTCAGGCATCAGGCGGGTTACAAACTGAACGACGCCGGCCGTCACCAAGCCTTCCACCACGGCGATCGGCAGGTGAATGCCCAGCATCACCGCGCCAAAACGGGAAAACGGCAACTCGGAACGTCCGGAAAGAAGCGTTTCAAACACGACGCTGAACGCCCCCAGCTCAAGGGATACGACCGCCGCCAAAATGGCCGCCAGCGCCAGCCGTCCGACACTCGGTCCATACAGCTTGCGGTACAGCGCCAAGCCGACAAACGAAGGCCAAAAGCCCAAGTTGAACAGGTTGCACCCCAACGCCAAAAGCCCGCCATCCGCAAAGAAGAGGCATTGAATCGTCAGCACCGAGGCAATCACGAGGAAGGCCGCCCAGGGCCCCAACAAAATCGCCAGCAGCAGCCCGCCGCCAATGTGCCCGCTCGACCCCGTGCCCGGCACGGCAAAATTGATCATCTGCGCCGCAAACACAAACGCGCCCAACACGCCCATCAGCGGAATCTTCCGCTCGTAGCTGCCCTCGCGCGCCGTCCGGCGCGCCGACACCGCCAGCAAACCGGCCGCCGCGCCATAAAACGCCAACCCGACCGCCGGCGCCAGCAATGCATCCGCCATATGCATGATTCAATCCCTTCGTTAAGTAATACGAATGTTGTGATAGTATTACCGGCGCTTAAAGCTGTCAAGGGCGTCGCGCAGGCGACCGGGTGCATCCGGACAGCCGCAGAAAACACCTACCTGGGGATAAACTGGCCCGTGACTGTTGGAGGCGGGGCCACATGGCCCCGCTGCCGGGGCGAGGTCGCTCCGGCTCCATTTCGCAAGCCCGATCCTTATTGAACGGAATGAATCTGCGGCCCTGAGATGCGCCCCAAGCGGCCAGCCATTGTAATTATGACTCAGGCTTGACTCGCAGGGAGTTTCTTAAAGGACCGCGGCCACTTTCAAATCGACAAGGACCATTGGATTGCTTATAGCATGCTTACGGCGCAGGCATGCTTGTGGATGCACGCCGGCATTCCTACACAGAAGGAGATGATTGGATGAATCATAAGCGTCATGACTCGGTCAATCCGTCGTTTAGGCCTCTGATTATTGCCATGGGAATCGTCCTATTGCCAGGCTTGGATGCTCAGGCCTGTTCGCGCGCCTTCGTTAATAACAACGAGGTCTCTAAAATCGTCGTAAGATCGATGGACCTGCCGGTGGCGCTGCCCGAACGGCCACGACTGGTCGTCTTTCCTCGCGGGCTCGAGAGAGACTGTAAACGGAGCGTCTTGCCTGGCGTAAAGGGCGACGTAGAGGGACTCGGCACGAATTCGCTCAAGTGGATATCGAAGTATGGCAGCGTGGTCATGACGGGTTTTGATGCTGGGGTCAGCGACGGTTTGAATGAACATGGTCTTGCCGCTCATATGCTCACATTGGTTTCAGTCAAACATGAACCTAAGGATAATCGACCTGAGTTAAGCGATGCTCTTTGGGTGCAGTACGTTCTCGACAACTTCAAAACCGTCAAAGAGGCGGTACAGGCGCATGAAGAAGGAAAATTTCGACTCGTTGCGGTAAAGGCTCCGGCCTTGGGACACTCGGCGACCCTGGGTTCCCATCTTGCGGTGGAAGATGCGACGGGAGATTCTGCGATCATTGAATATGTCGATGGCAAACTAGTGATCCACCACGGTCCGGAATACAACGTTATGACCAACGATCCGAACTTGGATGAGATGCTGAAGCGCATGAAAAAATACAAGGTTTTTGGAGGCAGTCAAGAATTGCCCGGAGAGTCTTTGGAGGGTGAATATCGGTTCGTACGCTTGGCGGCCTACGCCAGATTGCTGCCTGAACCCAAAAACTACAACGAATCGGTCGCCGCAGCCTTTTCTCTGATGCGGATTGCCCAGATCCCCTTTCGAGACCCGGAAAAAGATAAAGACAGCGAGCCTGAAGCTTTATGGCGCGGATGCCAGACTAACTGGGTCAGTGCTGCCGATTTGACGAACATCATCTATTACATCAACAGTTCGATCGTGCCAAGTCTGGGCTGGATCGAGTTGAAAGACCTGAACCTTGATGCAGGAGCGCCCATCCTCGTGCTTGATCCTCACAATCCACAGCAAGGCGGTGATTTGGTTAAATGTTTCAAGACATGGCCGCCGTCGCCAACATGATAGACGCCAGATGGACCCCCAACCCATGAGGCGCTCATGCTGTTTTTATCGGAAGCTGAAAAGAAGCTGTGGAGCCGTCTTGGCGAAGACGTTCTGAAGACCGCCAGCTCCCCCAAACAATTCGATGCGCAGCTCCGTCCGAATCTACGGCCGGCTTTCCGGTTTTTCGCCGGCGCCTTGCTGGCCTCGCACGGGCAGTCGCCCCGCGCGATGGACTGGTTTCAAATCGGCGCGCGCGAAGAAGACGAACTGCTGTGCATGAACGCGTTCATGGTCAGCTTTCTGCAACGGCAGAACGGACGCTTCGCCATGCCGGCGGTGGCGTTCGCGGATCCGCGTCCGTTCGTTCATTTTGCAGGAATGCCGCAAATCAAATCCGCGCGCGAGGCCTTCGTCAAACAAATGGGCCACAGCCTGCCGGTGTTCGATCGTCCGTTGAAGTTCATGGATATCGGCACGGGCAACGGCGCGTTGGCGGTGATGCTCCTGCAACATCTCGTCGCGATCGGCAAGGCGCGCGAGATCGAGGAAATCCTCTTGATCGACGCCTCGCCGGCGATGATCGAGCTGGCGCGAAAGACCGTTGGCGACGCCTTCCCGCCGGGCCTAATCAAGACCTTGAACAACCGCATCGAAAATGTTTCCGCCGGCATCGAGGGCCACTACGATGTGGCGCTCACCTCGCTGGCCTATCATCACATGCCGTGGGAAACCAAAATGCTCCACCTGAAAAAGCTCTCGAGCCGGCTCGATCACCTGTTGATCTTCGAGCTGGACGCCAACCACGACAGCCCGGAACTGAACACGCCCGAACTCGCGCTGTCGGTTTATCAGTCGTATGGCCGCATCATCGATTTTGTATTTGCGCATGACGCTGCCGTGGAGGTGGCCGTGGCCACGGTCGATTGCTTCCTGATGACGGAAGCCGTATCGCTGCTGACGCAACCCCGGGGGGAAAGAACCGAATACCACATGCTGCGAAATCAGTGGCACGAGCTATGTCAAAAATCGCTCGGCCCGGCCTTCACCTGCCAATGCGAGGGCGTCTGCTATGCCGACGAATACATGGATTTGTTCTCATTGCATTACGGAAAATAGGCCTTTTAAGTAATTACATTTCTTATTAATAGATAACGATTTAAACAACATGTTACCGGATATAATCCATTTTTTCTTTAACTCCCGAAAAAAATGAGCATAGTACCCGCCTTTTTAACCGATTTTGGAGTATGCCCATGAACAAACACATCACGATCGAGCGCGGCGTTCTAAACATCAACGGCCACCCGACCTTTGTCTGGTCGGCCGACTATCCTTATTACCGCGACGAACGGGCGGATTGGTCTCGTCAACTCGACAACCTGAAGAAGATGCACGTCAACGTGGTGACGTTCTACATTTCCTGGCGGCATCACGCGCCCAAGGATCCCCTGCTGGCCGGCGGCAAATACGATTTTCGCGGCGACTACAACGACCGGACCGACGTGCTGGAATTCATCCGCCTGATCAAGGAAAAAGGCATGCTCTGCGTCGCCAAGCCGGGGCCTTACATTCATGGCGAAACGCGCTTTGGGTCCCTGCCCGATTACGTCATGCCGGATTACAACGCCGCCATCGAAATGCGGCAGGACATCGCCGGCCAGCCGGTGCCCGCGCCCTACGTCTTCACCAACAAACCGCCGGCGCCGATGGACCCCGAGTATCTCAAGTACGTCAAGGACTGGATGGAACACGTCGCCCGCGAGGTGATCGTTCCCAACGAATATCCTAACGGCCCGATTGTCGCGATGCAGGTCTTGAACGAGGGCGTCTACTCCCGCGGCGCGGCGCCGGTGGATCTGATCAACTTCGAAAGCTCCGGCGTGGCCCGCTATCGCGAGTTTCTCGGCCGGAAGTACGGCACGATCGAAGCCTACAACTCGCTGGTCGGCACTGCGTTTAAATCCTTTGCCGAGATCGGCGCGCCCAAGCCCTGGACGCCGCAGACCACGCGCGGAGCGATGTTCCCGTGGATCGACTGGGCGATATTTTGCGAAGAATTTCACCACGTCATCGCCAAGACCTACATCGACTACCTGACGAACGCCGGGACCACCGTGCCGGTGGTGATGAACATTAACACGCCCGCGGAAGCGCACGGAACGATGGTCGACAATCATGTCGGCCGCTTCAACCCGACCTCGCTGGGCGACGTGCTCCATTACGGCTACACCAACTGGTGCGGCGTGGTGCAACGCAATCCGGATGCCTATAAGAAGTACAAAATCGTCGGCAAGGCCGCGCGCGGCATCAACATGGAGGAAAACTGGGGGTTCGAATCCTACGATCCGCCGCATTACTGGTATACGCAGCCGTCGTTCTTCCAATCGCTGGCCTACATGCTCTGGGGCGCGACCGGCCTGAATATTTATCTCGGCGTGTCCTGCGACTGCTGGACCAGCGAGCTGGCCACCGATCCCGGCAGCCTGTACATGGGCAACCATCCCATCGCCCACGACGGCTCGTTCCGCGACTCCTTCTGGACCTGTCATCAGATGGGCGCGCTGATGAAAAACGTCGGTGAAGATCTCGTCGCACAGGATGTCCGCCCCGCCGTAGGCTGGGCGCTTTATTCCTCCTACGCCCATGCCGCCAGTTGGAACATTCCCGAAGCGGATTGGAAACGCGCCGGCTTCAACGCCAAACCGCAGGCCGCCTCGCCGGGTTGGGACTCGTTCATGACCCTCTGCGAGAAAAATCGCACGACCAACGGCATCTGCTATCCCGCCGAAGACGCCGTTGCGCGCCTGCTGGAATTTCCCATTCTGTTCCTGAGCGGCGGCGACTGGATGGACGAAGCCACCCAGCGCAAGCTAGTGGACTACGTCGAAAAGGGCGGCGTGTTGGTCTTGACCTCCCAAATCCCGCAACAGAACGAAAGGCTCCAGCCCTGCACCCTGCTGAAAGACGCCCTGTTCCCCTGCGCCCTGCAAATGCAGGACTCGCCAGAAGCCTTTGACGTCAGCCTCGACCAGGGCGCCTTCAAAGCGTCCGGATGCGGACTGCATTGGACGGTGACCGACAACGCCGGGCTGAAAGTCATCGCCGTCGCCCATTCCAAACCGTGCGCCGTTATGGCAGAACGCGGCCAGGGCAAAGCGCTCTTTCTGGGATTCAATCCGTGGACGCGGGTGGAAGGGAATTTCGGGCTCGTGGAATACCTCGCCGCGCAGTATGCCGGCGTGAAGTTTCTGGCGCCGCTGGTTCCTCCCGCCGGCCGCGAGCTGGTTGAAGTGATGGAATACCGCAACGACGCACGCAGCCGCCGACAGGTTTACATCCTGACCCGCCAGACGCAACCGGAGAATTATCCGATCCGGATGAATCAGCCCGACGGCGCCTCGGAGACGTTCGAAATCCAGTTGCCCGCCTGCAGCGGCGCCTTGGTCGGATTCGAAAAGGGGCGCATCCTCTCGGCTTTCATCAAAGGGTTTAACGACATCGACAAGAGCGCCGCCGCTCCGGTCCTGAAATATGGCGACGACCGGCTTTCCGCCGCCGACCCTTGCGATCTGTATTACTGCCGCGGCGCAGACCAGGTTTGCGAGTTATCCGTGGTCAACGTTCAGAACGAGCATGGCCATACCCTGGTCATCATTCCCGAGCCGGTCGACAACATTTCGCACATCGTCCACCTGACCAGCGACGGACGGGAAACTCCGGTTAAAATCCGTGACGCGGATGGCCTGGCCGGCTTTATGGCCAACGACATGCGGCACGTCAAATCCGTGTACACGCCGAAAAACCTGGCGTATCACGCAGCCATGACCGCCTCCTCGTCGAGCCAGGCCATCTGGGGTCCCGACAAGGCCGTCGACGGCGCGCGCGGCACCCACTGGATCAGTCAGCCGGAAGACAACCAGTGGATCATGGCCGATCTGGGGAAAGTACAGAACATCCAGGAAGTAATCGTCGGCTGGGAAACCGCATATGCCCGAGAATACACCGTGGAAATCAGCGAAGACGGCGAAATCTGGCGCCCCATTTGCACCGAGCCGTGCGGACGGCCCGGCCGCAAACTCATTACCCTGCACGACCCGCGCAACGCGCGTTTCGTCCGCGTCAATTGCATTCACAGCGGCCACAATAACGGCTTTTCGATGTACGAATTGACCGTGCGCGCCCACCCGGCGGCGGACGCCGCGTCCAACACGGTCTGGAGCCCGTGCTACATGATTTATCTGAAGGCGTGACGCGGCTTCTTCCCCCCACACAAAGAAACGCTCAGCGGAGTGGGCGCCCTTCTACCCATTTTTGCGCGTCAACTCCATGATCACACTTTGCAAAGTGTGATCATGGACGTTTGAAGAAACGCGAGCTCAGAGGAGTCGATGAAAAGATTTTTTTTCTACACCGGCTTGGCCTTCCCCTGATTCGCGACCGCCACGGCGGCCTTGCGAATTTCGTCGGGATCGCCGAGATAGTAATGGCGGACGGGTTTCAATTTTTCGCCCAGTTCGTAAACCAGGGGAATGCCGGTCGGAATATTCAGGCCCACGATGTCGTCGTCGGAAATATCGTCGAGGTATTTGACCAGCGCCCGCAGGCTGTTGCCGTGCGCGGCAACGATCACGCGCTGGTCGGATTCCACCATTGGGGCGATCGTTTTTTGCCAATACGGCAGAAATCGCGCCACGGTGTCCTTCAGGCACTCCGTAAAAGGCAACTCGGTAGGGTGAAGCGGACGATAGCGCGGATCCTTGCCCGGATAACGTTCGTCGCTTGCGTCCAAAGCCGGCGGCGGGATGTCGTAGCTGCGCCGCCAGATGTGCACCTGTTCTTCGCCATACTTGGCCGCCGTTTCCGCCTTGTTCAGACCCTGCAACGCGCCGTAATGGCGTTCGTTCAGCCGCCAGGAGTTGATGACGGGTATCCACATCAGATCCATCTCGTCGAGCGTGATCCACAAGGTACGGATGGCGCGTTTCAACACGGAGGTGTAGGCCACATCGAAGATATAACCTTCCTTCCGGAGGGTCTGCCCTGCCCTACGCGCTTCCTGCAACCCGTTCTCCGAAAGATCCACATCCGTCCAGCCGGTGAACCGGTTTTCCTGGTTCCACGTACTCTCTCCATGCCGAAGCAATACAAGTTTTTTCACGCGTGACACCTCTTCCGTTATACATAAATATGGCCCAAGTCAGTCGAATCATCAAGGGAGCGCGGCCATTCCTGGCCGCGTCCGAAGAGGCGGCCAGCGGAGTGGCCGCCCTACCCATGGCAAAGAAACACTTTCCGCTGTTGCGGCCCGCCCTGAAGCACCCACTCGACTCAACCGACTCATGATGGTAGCCTGCAAACGTACGAGTTGCTTATGACAAAAGATTCCATCATCGTAACCGGCTCCTGGATCGGACAGGAAACGCTGAGCCTTGTTTTACAAGGCCCACTGACCGGCCAGACCGCCGGCGTCGCATGGAAACAAGCCGGCGTGTTCATGCGCAGGAAGAGACCGCAGCTCTTGATCATCGATGCGTCCAAGCTGGCCTCTTTCGACGAGGCCGGCGTCAGTATTTTAGCGGATCTCTGCCGGCAGCAACGCGCCGGCGATCGCGAATGGAAGGTCGAAGGCCTTCCGCCGGACTGCCAGCGCCTTTTGTCGCAATACGATCCCCATGAAAAACCGACTCCCCCAGCAATACGGCCCAAGTTTTTACTCCCGGAGGAAATCGGCCGGGTTACCGTGCATTTGTGGGAGGATATGAAGGAGCAAATTGTCTTCATGGGAAAATTGACCGCCGCTCTTGGCCTCGTCATTCTTCATCCCTCCCGGTTGCGCACTAAGGACATGTTGTCGGTCATGGAAACGGCCGGCGCCAACGCGCTGCCGATTATCGCGTTGATCGGCTTTCTTCTGGGCTTGATTCTCGCTTTTCAAGCCGCCATTCCCATGCGAACTTTCGGCGCCGAGATTTTCGTGGCGAATCTGGTATCGCTATCGCTGCTCCGCGAACTCGGGCCCCTGATTACCGCCATTATCCTGACGGCTCGAACCGGTTCCGCCTTTGCGGCCGAACTGGGAACCATGAAGGTCAACGAGGAGATCGACGCCTTGACCACGATGGGCCTGGATCCCGTGCGCTTCCTGGTCGTCACCCGCGTACTCGGCGCGGTCATGGTAACCCCGCTGCTGACCATTTTCGCCAATCTGTTCGGCTTGATTGGAGCCGGCGTCGTCATGTTGTCCCTGGGATTTCCCCTGGTGACCTACGTTCAGCAAGTGCTGATGTCCGTTCATCTCGGCGACTTGATGGGAGGTTTATTCAAAGCGTTCGCTTTTGGCATTATGGTTTCCGCGGTGGGCTGCCAAAGAGGTCTTCAAACCCAAAATGGCGCCAGCGCCGTCGGAGCCTCCACCACGCGGTCGGTCGTCAGCGGCATTGTCTGGATTGTGATCGCCGACGGCCTTTTTTCGGTGTTGTTTTATTCGCTGGGAATATAATCGTCATGGATCAAAAGCCCCAACCTATCGTTCAAGTCGAAAATCTCGTCATCGGTTACGGGGACGAAGTGATCTTGAAGGACATTTCTTTCCACATCGACGAGGGCGAAATCTTCGTGATCCTGGGCGGCTCGGGCTGCGGGAAAACCACGCTGATGAAACATATGATCGGACTCCATCGGCCGCTGAGCGGGAAAATCCTTTTGGAAGGTGAAGACCTCGTTACGGCGGACGACAAAAAGCGGCAACTCCTGCTGAATCGAATGGGCGTGATGTATCAGGGCGGAGCCTTATTCGGCTCCATGACGCTGCTGGAAAACGTGCGGCTTCCGTTGGAAGAATTCACCACGCTTCCCTTAAGCGCCATGAATTTGGTGGCCCGGCAAAAATTGAAACAGGTCGGCTTGGAGCCGTATGCCCACCTCCTTCCGTCAGAACTCAGCGGAGGCATGAAGAAACGCGCGGCCATTGCCCGCGCCATGGCGCTCGATCCCCGCATCATCTTTCTCGATGAACCGTCGGCCGGCCTGGACCCGATCACTTCCGCCGAACTCGACCGGCTGATCCTGTCGCTGGCACGGCCCTTCCACATCACCTTCGTGATGGTAAGCCATGAGCTGCCGAGCATTTTCGCCATTGCCGACCGGGTTATCATGCTCGACAAGCAGACAAAAACCATCATAGCCGAGGGTTCTCCCCTCGAACTGAAGACCCATTCGCAAAATCCCTGGGTGCACCGGTTTTTCCATCGTGAGATTGCTGCATCGAATCCATCTTGATATGAATACAAAAGGCACTTCATTTTTATGAGCCAACCAACACACTATTTCAGAATCGGGTTGTTCGTGATCGCAGCGGCAGGACTGGCCATCGCGGCGCTTATCCTGCTCAGCTCGCAAGAGCTGTACAAACGGGCGATCCTCCTGGAAACTTATATCAACGAGTCCGTTCAGGGCTTGGAAATCGGCTCCCCCGTCAAACTTCGCGGCGTGAAAATCGGACAGGTCTCTCAAATTACGTTTGTCGACGACATCTACCAAACCGACCATCGATACGTCCTCGTCCGGGCCAAACTCTTTTTCAGCCGTTCAAAGAGCATGGCGGCTAAAGGACTAGAAGAACAATTGGCTCGCGAAATTGAAAACGGTCTTCGCGTCCGGCTTACTTCCCAAGGCCTGACGGGAACCGCCTTTCTGGAAGCCGATTATCTCCCTCCCCAGCGTTATCCGCCGATGGAAATCGATTGGCAGCCGGACTACTTGTATGTTCCTTCCGCACCCAGCATCATCACCCAATTCAGCGATTCGCTTCAGAAAATTCTCGATAAGCTGAGCCAATCGCATGTCGAACAAATGGCCGTCAGCGCCAACGAACTGATAACCAATCTGAACGTTCTTATTACCCGGGATCTTCCTCCCATTATGACCAACGTCCGCGCCGTCACCCAAGCCCTGCCGGAAACGGTCGACAGGATGAACAGCGTCTTCCGCCGCATCGATACGATATTTGTCGAACAGCAATACTCGGTCGAAGAAATCTTAAGCAACTTCAAGAGCGCTTCACGCGATCTGAAACAGCTTATGGACCAAGCCAGGGAAAACCCGGCATCCGTTCTTTTGAGCAATCCGCCGCCTGAGAAAAGGAATCCGGAATGAAATCGTTTTATGGATGCATGATCGCAGGCTCACTGGCGTTGTTATTTGCAGCCAACGGCTGCATGAGCATCAAACAGCCTTACATTGAAAAACGCCAATACGTCCTGGAAGCGAAGCGCCCAGGCGACGCCGTTCCAACAACCGGAACCGCCTTATTGAAAGTGCGGCCTTTTGTTGCAGCGCCCCTATGTGAAGGGTCCTCTTTCGTTTATCGGCTGCAGGAAAATCGTTATGCCGCGGATTTCTACCACGTGTTTCTGATTCCCGTGAACAACCAACTGACCGAGATCCAACGGCAGTGGCTCGCTCAAGCCGGCTTCCCCACCGCTCAATCGTCCAGCCGGCTGGACCCTCTTTTCATATTGGAAAACACCTTGCTGACCTGCCGCGGCGACTATCGAAATCCGGCCCATCCGCTCGCGATCGTGGAGATCGAAACCGCGCTCGTCGATAATCGGAATTCGCCTCCCCAGCTCGTTTTCCAGAAAACCTACTGCCGGGAAATCTTGTTAAAGAAAGCTTCTCCCGATGAATTGGTTCGAGGTTGGAACGAGGCGCTCGCCGGCATCCTCACGGAGCTGGAAAGCGACCTGCAAAATCAGAAAGAACTGTCTAAAGCCGGGGCCGCCGGGCCCCGGTCTTAGCCGTTAAACCAGGACGAGGTCGCCCCGGCTCCATAAAACGGTCTACGCCACGGTCACGGCATCGCACAAATAAACATCCTGAACCGCGTTCAGCAATCGGATGCCTTCTTCCATGGGCCGTTGAAACGCCTTGCGGCCGCTGATCAAACCCATGCCGCCCGCGCGCTTGTTGATCACCGCCGTCCGCACCGCCTCGGCCAGATCGTTTTTACCGGAGGCTCCGCCGGAATTGATCAGGCCCATGCGGCCCATGTAATTATTGATCACTTGATAGCGCGTCAGATCGATCGGATGATCGGAGCACAGGTCGGTGTACATCTTCTCGCTGTACTTGCCGTAATTCTTCTTTTCCCGGTTCAGCGCCTTGTACCCGCCGTTGTTCTCCGGCAGCTTCTGTTTGATGATGTCCGCCTCGATGGTCACGCCCAGATGATTGGCCTGCCCGGTCAGATCGGCGCTAACGTGATAATCCGTTCCTTCCATCTTGAACGCATTGCTTCGCAGATAGCACCAGAGGATGGTGGCCAGGCCCAATTCATGCGCGTAATGAAAGGTCTCGCTGATCTCCTGGATCTGTCGCGTGCTTTCTTCCGACCCGAAATAGATGGTGGCGCCCACTGCGACGGCTCCCATTTCGAAAGCCTGCCGAACGTGCGCAAAGGCAATCTGATCGTATTTGTTCGGATAGCTCAGCAGCTCGTTGTGATTGAGCTTCAGGATGAAGGGAATCTTGTGCGCGTATTTGCGCGCCACGGCGCCGAGCACGCCCAGCGTCGAGGCCACCGCATTACAGCCGCCCTCCATCGCCAGCCGCACAATATTCTCCGGATCGAAGTACATCGGATTCGGAGAAAACGACGCGCCGGCCGAATGCTCGATGCCCTGATCCACCGGCAGAATCGACAAATACCCGCTGCCCTCCAGGCGCCCATGCTGGAACAGGGCGTTCAGATTCCGCAGCACGGGAATCGAGCGGTCCGACGGGCCGAAAATGCGATCCACCCAATCGGGTCCCGGCAGGTGCAGCTCGTCCTTCGACACTTTCGGATTTGAAAATTCCAACAACGTTTTGGCTTCCGGCCCCAGCATTTCAGCCATTTGATCCATGCCCATCATATGCCCCTCCCTATGGTTTGCCTACTGTTTCCCTTTGCCTCAAACCCAATGCCCCACCCAAATCCCCGCGCTCATCAAAACATTATAGGCCATGTGAAGCTTCGCCGTTTCGGCCGGCGCATCTTTCAATTCCTCGTGCTTCTCCCCGCGATATCGCCAGACCAGGCGGTGCAATTTGAAAGCCATCGGAAGGGTTAGGAACACGATCAGAATGGCCCACGGCGCCAGCCGGGCCCACACAAGAAGCAACGCGATGGGATAGGATGCAAATACGATGGCGTCGAAAACGCGTCGGGATCGATCCGTACCGAAGAGAATCGCGATGGTCTTGATGCCGCTGTCGCGGTCGTCCGCCAAGTCGCGGATATTATTGGCCGTCAGGATCGCCGTAACCAGAAACGACATCGGCAGGCTGATCCATACCACCGGCCAGGTCACTGTGCCGGTCTGCACCACGTATCCGCCGATCGTCATGGCCACGCCCATGACCAGGAAAACCACCGGCTCGCCCAGGGCGGTCGCCTTGGCGCTGTATTTCGACACCGAGTAATAAATCGACGCCAGAAGCCCCAGCAGCCCCAGCCATAGAATAATCGGTCCGGACACCCAAGCCAGCCAGAGGCCCACCAGGGAACCGAGCAGGAACAACACGACGATGCCGGCGATCATTTTCCGCCTCGACATTTCGCCCCGCTGGAGCACGCCGCTGCCGCCGTAGGTGCCCGGCCGGTCCCGCCCCGTGATATCGTCGTAGTAATCGTTGATCAGATTGCAGCCCGCGTGATAGAGCGCCGCCGCCAGCAAGGCCAGCAGGAAACGTCCCCAATAGAATTGTTCCGTGACGTACCAGGCATACACCGACCCCAGCGCCACCGGCAATAGGCTGCCGGAATGCGCGTAAAATCGTATGGCCGTCACCCAAAGCCGGATCTCCTGAAAGAATCGGTTCATTCTGCTCCTTTCTTGACCTTTTCGTCATCAGGCCCTTTTTGCTCTGCCTTGCAGGCGTCCGCCAGCGGGCACTTCGCATCCATGCACGTGCAAGCCGGCTTTTTCCCGGACAGCGCTTGAATCAGCGCTCTGACCAGAAAATAGACCGCCGCGGCGACGACCAGGAATATAACGCCATTTTCCCATGAATTCATCACACCCCCCATTGCATGAACTGTCCCACCTGGTACACCGCCGCCGTGACAACATACGCCAGGATGGTCAGTCCTCCCAATTGAAACAGCGCCCAACCCCAGGAGCGGCTTTCCGAACGCGTCGCGGCAATCGTCGCCATGCAAGGAGCGCCGATCAGCGTAAAGAGCATGATGCAGAATCCTACCAGCGGCGAATAGCGATCTCTCAATTTTTGCCGCAACGGCTCCGACGTTTCGTCGGCATCGCCCACCGCAAAGACAATTCCCATCTGCGCCACGAACACTTCCTTGGCCGCAAACGCCCCAATCAAGGCCGTACCGATGCGCCAATCGAAGCCCATGGGCTTCAACACTGGCTCCATAGCTTGCCCCATCCGTCCGGCGGCGGAATGCAGCAACTCCGCCGTCCGTTGCTGGTCCGGCGGCAAGGCCTGCTTTTGCTCTGCCGGCAGCCGGGGAAAGCTGGTCAAGGCCCACAATACGATGGAAATGCCCAGGATTACGGTCCCGGCCTTCTGCACGTAGAGCCAACCCCGCTGCCACATATGAATCGCCAGCCCCTTCCAGGTCGGCACGCGGTACGGGGGCAATTCCATGACCAGCGGCGCGGTTTCGCCGCGGAAAAAGGTCGAGCGCATCAGCTTCGCGCCCAGCACGGCGAGCGCGATGCCGATCATGTAAATAATCCACAACATCCGCCCCTGCCAGGCGGACGGGAAAAAAGCCGGTATGATCAGCGCATAAATCGGCAGCCTCGCGCCGCAACTGATCAACGGCAGCACCAGCATCGTCGTCATCCGGTCGCGCCGACTTTCCAACATGCGCGTGGCCAGGATGGCCGGCACGGAACACCCGAACCCGATCAACATCGGAATGAAACTTTTCCCGTGCAAACCGATTTTATGCATCAGGCGATCCATGATGAACGCCGCGCGGGCCATATAGCCGGAATCCTCCAGGACGGCGATGGCCAGGAACAGCAACAAAATATTCGGCAGAAAGACCAGCACGCCGCCGACTCCGCCGATAATGCCGTCTACGAGCAACGACCTTAGCAGGCTTTCCGAGCCCTCCGGCCACCACCCCGACACGATACCTCCCAGCCGCTGAAAGAGCTGGTCCAGCGCATCCATCGGCAGCGATCCCAACGTGAAGGTGAGTTGAAACACGAGATACATCAAGCCCATGAAAATCGGGAATCCCAGCACATGATGCGTCAGCACAAAGTCGATCTGATCCGAGGTCGTATGGCGCGCTTCCACGGTATACCGGATGGTCTCCTGGCAGGCGCCTGAAATAAACCCATACCGGCGGTCTGCCATGACGATTTCCGGCCCATCGCCGGCCACAGCCGCAATCCGCGTGCGGGCTTTCTCGGTTTCGTCCCGCAATCCGGCATCGGAAACGGTCCGGAGCGCTTCGGCATCCTGCTCCAGCAACTTGACCGCGGTCCAGCGCATGGGTTGACGCGACCCGTCCTGTCCGGCGGCCCGCAGACCGGCTTCCAGGCGCGCAATTTCCTTTTCGATTTCCAAGCCGTAGGGAATGACGATCGGCGGCGCTTTAAAGGGATTGCCCGCCAGCGCCACCGCCTCGTCCAGCAGAGCCTCAAGACCTTCCCCTTTGTGGCCCACCGTGGGAACGATCGGCACACCGAGCAGCCGGGACAATTGCCCCAGGTCGAATTCAACGCCTCGGGCTCGGGCCAGATCGTTCATGTTAAAGGCCAGCACGACCGGGACGCCCAGCTCCATCAGTTGCGTGGCAAGAAACAGATGCCGTTCCGGATTGGTCGCATCGATCACGTCGATCACCACATCCGGCCGGCGTTCCAAAATGAATTTACGGGCCTCCAGTTCCTCTTCCGAATAGACGGTCAAGCTGTACGTGCCCGGCAAATCGACGATTTTGAGAACCTGCCCTTTATGCCGGCAGGCGCCTTCCTTGATTTCCACCGTCACGCCGGGATAATTGGCGACATGCTGGCGCGCCCCCGTCATGGCATTGAACAAGGTGGTCTTGCCGGAATTAGGATTGCCGGCCAAAGCTATGGTGATGGGTTTATTCATTTTTCAAAACCTGGAAGACCCGACGGCAGCAAGGCGCGCCGGAATGAAAGAATCAAAACGACCGCCTATCGATCCTCGACTTCCAATTTATGGGCCGCTCCCCGGCCCAGCACGATGCGGCACTCCTTCACGGCGACGATAAAAGGCCCGCGCGTCCCGTTCCGAATCACCCGGACATTCGCGCCGGGCACTAACCCCAACGCCGCCAGCCGCGTTCTAAATCCGTGCCCGCCCAGAATGGCCGCCAGCTTCACCGTGCGCCCGTTATCCACCGACGCCAGCGGAAGGCGTTTGACCGCCGCGCCGCCGGGCGCCGGGTTGAGGGTCGCTTTATTGAAGGCGATCATGCGCCGGCCGCCTTCCTGGCGCGCGGGGCCGCTTTGGGTTTCTTCACCGCCGCCGTCCCGGATTCCGTCCGCCAGGTCTTCAGCGAATCCGGCCGGCGCTCCACATAGGCGACAAATTGCAGAAATCTTTCCAGAATGTGCGGGGAAAGGGCATGTTCCATCCGGCAGGCCGACTTCTCGGCTTCCTCTTCCCCAATCTTGAGGACTTTAACAAAGAAATCGTGCATGGCTTCATGGCGGCGAACCACGTCGCGGGCCGCTTTTCTGCCGGCCTGCGTGAGGGTGACCAGATCGTAAGGCGAGTAATTGACCAGGCTTTTGCCTGCCAGCGCTTTCAAGGCCCCGGTCACCGACGCCCGCGTAACGCCCAGCCGGTCCGAAATATCTTTGGCCCGGGCCGCCTGCTTGGCGGTCTCGATATGAAATATGGCCTCCAGATAATCTTCCTGGCTTTCGCTCAAACGTTGCGCATCGCCCATGAGTGAACCGGTCCTTCCATGAATTAGGTATGCCTAATATTATTCGCTATGATTAATATTACAACGACAAACTTAGCTTGTCTAGCGGTTAAAACAGCCCCATTTCTTCCGCTTCGCGCAACAGTTCGTCGCGAAAACGGGGATGGGCCAGGCTGACGATGGCCAGGGCGCGTTCGCGGGTGGAGCGGCCTTTCAGGTTGACGATCCCGTATTCCGTCGCCAGATACTGCACGTCCATCCGCGGAGTGGTGACCGCCGCCCCGGCCGGCAGGCGGGGGACAATCCGCGAGAGCTCGCCGCTCTTGGCCGTGGAATAAAAGGCGAGAATGGCCTTGCCGCCTTTCGATTGGTAGGCGCCGCGGATAAAATCCAACTGTCCGCCGGTTCCGCTGAACTGGGCGCCGTCGAGCGATTCCGCGTTGCACTGGCCGGTCAGGTCGACTTCGAGAATCGAATTGACGGCCATCATGTTGTCGTTGCGCGCAATCACCGCAGGGTCCATGACGTATTCGGACGAGTAACTGAGCATGGTGGGATTGTCGTGCAGGACATCCATCATGGAGGAAGGACCAAGAATCAGGGAAAAGACATGCTTCCCGGGGTGCAGGCTCTTGCGGTTGCCTGTTGCGGCGCCTTTGCGGATCAGCTCCACGAGACCCGGCCCCATCAGCTCTGTGTGGATGCCCAGATCCTTGTGGTTGCCCAGGTAGGTCGCAAGGCTGTTGGGCAAGCCGCCGATTCCGAGTTGAAGCGTCGCCCCGTCGGGTATCTGTTCCGCCAGCAACCGGCCGATCAAGGCGTCCTCGGGCCGGGACCCCGGAATTTTAGCGTCCAGCAAAGGCGTGTGGTTTTCGATCACCGCCGTGGCCGCTGTGATGGGCGCCAGCGTATCCCCATGAACCCGCGGCAGATTCCGATTCACTTCCAATAGAAGCTTCCGGCAGCGCCCGACCGCTGCGGCCATGTAGCCCGAGTTCCCAAAGCTGAAAAAGCCGTCGCTATTCATGGCGGAAACCGTTGAAACCACCACATCCACTTTCATGTTTTCGCGGATCAACCGTGGCACCTGGTGGAAGTAGGAAGGGACATAGTGGACCAGCCCCACCTTGACCAATCCCCGGATGGGGCCGCTGACAAACCAGGCATGGGGTTGTACGCAATCGCAGACATCGGGAGAGAACAGCGTCGCTGCCAAGTGGGCTTGCGGATTAAAGCTGTAGACGTTGATATCCCGCAGGTCGCCCGCCCGGGCGCGCGCGGCAATGGCTTCCAGCAGCGCCGGCGGCTCGGCAATATTGACGCCCACGATAATCGTGTCGCCCGATTCCACCAAGGCCGCCGCTTTTTCGGCCGTGGTCAGCCGGGCTTTATATTCGCTTAAAGGTGTTTCCATGAGTTCCGTTCTATATGGAGAAACGAGTCACTTGTTGCTGAAGGTCCGCCGCGGCGCGGCGCAGGGCCTCGGCCGCATTTTCGATTTGCGCCAGACCCTCGGTGGTCTGAACGGCCTTATCGCTGAGCTGGCGCATGGCGTCGCTGATCTCCGCCGCCCCCTGGGACTGCTCATGCATGCCGTTATTCACCTGCTCAAAGCGCGGAGCCATGGCCTTCACCTGCTCGATCGTGGCGCTCAAACGGCTCCCGGCCTCTCCGGCCGCCTGGGCGCCGGTTTTGACCTCCTCGACGAAGCCGTCCATCTCTTTGACCCCGGCATTCACCGCGCCCTGCATTTCGTGAATGATCCGCTCGATATCCAGCGTGGCGATCGCCGTTTGATCGGCCAGCCGCCGGATCTCCCGCGCCACCACCGCGAAGCCCACGCCGTACTCCCCGGCCTTTTCCGCCTCGATGCCCGCATTCAGGGACAGCAGGTTCGTTTGGTCCGCCACCTTGGTAATGGCCGTGATCACCGAACTGATGGCCAAGGCCTTGTCGTTAATGGCCACCAACCGGCGGGACATGCCGCCCGTGGCCTGCATCAGGCGTTGCATGGTATGGGAAAGCTGTTCCAGGCTGGCGTGTCCGGCGTCCGCACTGGCTTCGGTCGACGACGAGATTTCGCGCACGTTCTGCATGGTCCCGGCCAATTCGCGGGAGGTGGCCGATATTTGATGCACCGACGCGGCGACTTCCGAGGTGGTGGCCTTGTTTTCCTGGATCGTTTGCTCCTGGCCGCGGCAGATGTTGTTGATGCGGCCGGCGGAATGCTCCAGCGTATCCACGGACTGGCGGATCAGGCGGGTTTGATCCTGAAGGCTTCCGGTCATGAGCGAAAACGCCTGCGTCAGCACCCCGATCTCGTCCCGCCGCGTAGAAGTCGTCAGGCCGGCTTTGAGATCGCCCCCGGCGACCCGCTGGGCCGCCTGGGTCAAACCCGCCAGCGGACGGCTGACCAGGCGATGCGTCAGCGCCATGATGAGAACAATCACCAAGCCGCCCATCAGGACCATGCACAAGAGCAACCACTGGAACTGATCGTCGACCTCCGCAACAATTTCATCGTACTCGCGGCAGCTCACGATGTACCAGGTGTGGAGAATGTTGAATCGCTCGGACGAAAACTTCGCCACCGTATACACCTTGCGCTGCCCGTCGAACTCCAGCTCGAACTGCGTCTGCCCCGCCCGAATTCGGGCCATGATCGGCTCCATCATGCGGCCTGCTTCGGCATTCAGAATCCAGTCCTTCCGGGGATGGGAAATCACCAGGCCCCGTTCGTCCAGCATGATCAGATAGCCCGATTTCCCGATCCGAGCCTCTTGCAGAAAGAAATCCGTGAAATAATCCATCCGCGGCGCCACGATCGCCGCGCCGAGGATCTTCTGCGCTTCCCGGATCGGCGCCGCCACCACAAAGATCGGATGGCCCCGCAGGATGCTCGGATACACTTCGCTGATAAAATAATCGCTGCCGCCGAAAACCTTCTGGATGTAACTGAACTGCGGCCCGCATTTGCCGATCGTCTTGCCGTCCACCGTATCGATTACAAAATTCCCGTTCCCGATCTTCTTGACTCCATTGCTTATCGGGAGCTCGAAGAAGGCGTTCGTCGGCAGATGAATCGCCACAGGGATGTTTTCGCAATAGGGAACGATGCGGTGGATTGCGGAGAGATACGCCTGCGCCTCGCGGCGCACGCCGGGTTCCAGCGGCTGCTTGCACAAGGCCTGCACCCGCAGATCGACGGCAATGGATTGCGCCAGCCGAATCTGCGCGTCGATCCACTGAATCAGGGCCTGATTGGTTTTGTCAGCAATGATGCGGGCCATCTCCGCATGTTTTTCGAGTTCCCGCGCCCGCTCCGCCCCGTAGAGAAAGACCCCGAACCCGCCCAGCAAAACGACGATGGACGGAATCACCCACATCAAATATTTGGAAGCAATACTGCGGAAGGAAAAAAGTCGAGCCGAACCACACGGACGAGTTTTGATTTCTTTCATAGTCTGTTACAGACCAAATTCCCCAAATCCCGCCTTCTTGTCAAGCTGTTCGCCAACCTGTCAGGGTTGGGGGATCGTTACATCCACCCGGTAATAGGAAGCCATCCCGCCGGACGGCTGATTCGTCCAGGTCATGGAGGCGGTTTGAACGTCGGCGGTCCAGGGGCCGGCCAAGCGAGACCAGAGACCGGACTCGAGCTGGTCGCACGATTGGAGCGAATAAATCCGTCCGGGGGCGGTGGGCCAGGTCAAGGTTAGGCCCTGGGTTTCCGCGGCCTCGGGCAGCGTGCAAGCGAAGAAGCTCGCGGCATTGGTGGGATCGGTATGGGCCCAGTATTCCTGCTGGTTGCTTTGCCCGTCGTGATCGTCGTCGGCTTCCGGCAGAACCGTTTGGTTGACTCCAAAGCAACGCTCCTGCCAGTGATCGGCGATTCCGTTGGCGTCCTGATCCTCCGGCGTCAGGAAAATAATTCCCAAGTTGGTGGTGGTTCCGAAGGAATAAGCCGGAAGGACGTTCGCCGCGGCGCCCGGGCAG
>MHBK01000043.1:0-276 GCA_001804865.1 Lentisphaerae bacterium GWF2_57_35 | reverse complement strand
GCCGGCAGGATGACCTGGCCGGGAAACTCTCCGGCGGCTCCGGTTCTCCAAGGTTGTTTGTACGAGGCAAACGCCGGATATCCATCGTAGCAGAGTCCGGCAATGAGGCCGTCGCGCGCGACCAAGGACAGACGGGCGTTCTCCAGGGGCGAGCCCGTCCATTCGTCTCGCACGCAACCGGTCAGCACCACGAACGGCATGAACTGAAACCCGACGAAGGGCGCGCTGCCGGGGGCCACATGGACCCAGCGGGGATTCCCGTAGAGCGACCAGGGG
>MHBK01000042.1 GCA_001804865.1 Lentisphaerae bacterium GWF2_57_35 | reverse complement strand
CTTCAACGACACGGTTATTGCGCCCTCATCCCTTGGCAGACTGAATGCGCCTACCCGGCTCCGCCGGGGGCGCATTCAGTTTGCCAATCGAGCAAAAAGCGTCGCTCTATCCGCCGGTCCTGCTCGGCACTTGATCTCCAGGCTTTTTTGCGCAACAATCCTGGGCTCAAAGTCAAAATTAACCAGGAATATTAGAGATATGCAAAAGCTGTGCGTCATGGCGATCATGTCGGGAGTATTCGTAGGGACGATGGTTGCGTCGGCTCAAACGCCGCCGCCAGCCGCTTCTCCGTCGGTTCAATCGACCAACAAGCCGGAGGCCGTATCGTTCTGGACCCGCCGGCAAATGCTCTCCGAGCAGAAGAGTTTGCAGGAAAAAGTGGGCGCTCTCGAGGAGACCTTGAAGGAAGGCCGCCGCCAGCAAGGCCGGATGGCCGACGATATGAGCCATATCCTGGGCCGCATGGAAGCCGCCCAGAAAGATGCCCAGGCTTTAACGGGCCGGATGGCGCAACTGGAGCAACGCTTAATCCTGGTGGAAACTAATTTGCCCTCGTTGAAAGCCGAACTGGCCCGGCTGGATCAAATGCTGGTCCAAATAGGCGTAACGGTTCAAAACGAGTCGGCCGGATCGCGGAATCTTGAAGCCCGTCTGGCCGAAGAACAGAAAAAGCGCGAATTGGATGAACTGGTCATCAAGGAGCGTGAAAGGGAAATTCGGGACCTGCGCGAGGCCCTGGCGGCACGCGATGCAGCCCTGAAGTTGCAGGCCGCGGGCATTCCGCCTCCCGCCTCCGCGGAGAAACCCGCGAAGGCGCTTGCGACGACGAACGTGCCGGCTTTAACCGCGGCCCCTCCGGCGGGCAAGGCTTCGGCTGAGCCTCCTCCGGCCCAAGTCATCATGCCCGCCGCGTCCTCCAATCTGCCGTCGGCCTCTTCCGTTCCTTCAGTGTCCGAACTGCGGGTCGATCCGACCCTCAGCAAGCAAATCGCCGAAGGGAATCGATTGCTTCGGGAAGGACAGGCCGAAAAGGCCGAACAGCACTTTAAGTCCGTTCTGGCGAAGGATCCTCAGTCTCCCGGCGCGCGCATGGGCATGGCGGCCTGTCTCTATTCGACCGGCGATCTCATCGAGGCGCGGCGCATGTTGAACGAGTTGCTTAAAAACGATCCGAACCATTCCCAAGGCCTGGGGCTTCTCGGGCTTGTAGCCTGGCGCGAAAACGAGCTGGATACCGCGGTGAGCGCGCTGGGGCGCGCCGTTCAACTCGATTCGACGGATGCCCAGCTTCATAATTATATGGGCATAGTGCTTCATGCCCGGAATGAGGATGACAAAGCCATTGCGGAATTTACGAAGGCCATCGAACTCAATCCCGAGCTGGCCGAGGCTCATTTCAATCAGGCGGTGGTGTTGGCCTCGCTCAAGACGCCCCGCATTGCCGACGCCCGCAAGGCCTATGAAGCGTCCTTGCGCCTTGGAAATGCCAAGGACGCTCAGTTGGAACAGATTTTATATCCTTAACCCAAGGGGTTCGAATGATCCGGCTAAGCTGTAAAAAAAGTCGGCGATCCGCCTCCGGTTTGTTTGGCCTGTTGGCCTTGACCTGGGGGCTTTCGGTGTCGGCGCCCGCCGCCGAGGATCCCGTACAGGATCAATCCGAAGCCTATGTGATGTTAATCCAGGCCGATCAGTCCCGCGATGCGGAAGACCACGCCAAGGCTGTCTATTCCTATCGAAAAGCATTGGAAAGGTATAACCGTCTGGCTGCCCGCTTTCCGGATTGGGAAACAGACGTTGTGCAATATCGACTCGCCTACTGTGCGAATCAGCTTGCCGCCATTGTGCGTAAAACCGGGAAGTCCGAAGAAGACTGGCTGGCTGTACAGGCGTTGATCGAGCCCTCGGCGGAAGATCGCCTGCAGCGTCAGCATGCCGCCACGACGGAGGAAAACCGCTATCTCCGAACCCGCCTGCACGAGCTGGAATCGGCGGAAGATGCCTCCGAGTGGAAAGAGGAAGCGGCCCGACTCCGGACGGAAAACGGCCGGCTCGCCCGGGATTTGGCTGCCCTGACGAAACCCGACATCAACACCATTCAGCGCGAACTGGCGGTTCTGCAAAAAGAAAACGAGACCTTGCAGCAGCGGGTGGAAAAGTCCGCAAAAAAAATCGCCGCAATGGAAGTCGATGCGGAGAAGGGTCAATCGGAAGTGCGAGCGCAGGACAAGCGGGCGGAAGTGCTGGCATCGAAGAACCGCGATTTGGAAGGACAGCTTGATTCCATCGAGAAGAAACTGGCTGAGATCGGGCCTCTTCGTGAACAGCTCGAGCGGCAGCGGAAGGCGCATGCCGCCATCGCGGAACAGGCGGAACGGCGTTCGGCTGAAGCGGAGTCGCTCCAGCAGAAATTGGCCGCCCAATCCAATCGTTTGGAGGCCCTGACGGGAGCAAAGCATTTGTTGCAGGACGCTCTGACGGAAAAAGAGAAGGCGGTGGAAGCCTTGGAAGGGCAGCGAGCCCAATGGGAGGTTGCGAGGAAAGAACTGGAAGAAAAAGTGGCCAGACTCTCCGGGCAGGAAGAATTGCAACGACAGCTTCTCGATCAAAGGCAGCGTGAAGCGACGGCTTGGAGCAATCGATGGACGGAGGCGGAAGCGCAATTCGCCGGGATGGCGTCCCTATCGAACGAACTTGAACGCGCAAAAGCCCAAATCGACGAACTGAGGCAGCAAGCGTTGCGGCGGGAAACGCTGGAGCCAACCCCGATCAGCAAGCCGGAGCCGGTTCGTGTTCCGGTTCAACTGACGGCAAGAGCTCTGACGCGCGAAGAAGTCGACGACATGATGAAGCGAGGTTTGGTCTATGAGCAGAAAGGCGAGTTTCCGGAAGCCTTGAAAATTTATGACCAAATTCTGGTGGAGCGCCCGGCTTACGGGGAAGCCCTGAAGGCTCGCGGCCGGGGGCTTCTGCAAATCGGAGATGGGGCGGGGGCTTTGGAGGCCTTGCAGGAATGCGTCAGGTGGGCTCCCCTGGATAGTCAAGGGCAGCTCTTGCTGGGGGTGGCTTGCTGCCGTGTCCAAAAATTCAGGGAAGCCGTGGAGGTGCTGCGTCCTTTGGTGATGAACGATCCTTCCAGCGTCAGCGCCCGAAATGTGTTGGGCGCCGCTTGGCTGGGGCAGGGGAATATGAATGAGGCCCGACTGGAATTGGAAAAAGTCCTGCGCATGAATCCCAACTTAAGCGATGCCCATTACAATCTCGCCCAAGTCTATCTGTTCAGCCGCCCGCCGGATCTCGCGCAGGCTCGTCGTCATTACCGCCAAGCGCTGGAGCTAGGGGCAACCCCCGATCGAGAGATCGAACAGTTGCTGAAAGCGCCTTGAGAGGTCAAAGAGTCCAAAGTCCAAAGTCCAAGGTCCAAAGAATCCAAAGTCCAAAGTTTGGGAATGCTCTTAATCCTCCGACTTTGGACTTCTTGGACCTTGGACTTTGGACTTCTTGGACTTTGGACTCTTTCTTCTTACTAGTCTTTCCACCGTTGCCGGTCGGTCAGGAATAACTGGTCGGCGGTGTTGGGGGGAAGAGCGAATCCCTGGGCAAGCGGGAAGTCGTTCGGGATTTTTCCTTCCAGGATGGGAAACCAAGACTTGTAGCTTCCGGTCAGGAGCGTGCGCGCATAGGGTTTGTCGCGCGTCAGAGTGGTAAAATACAGCCCATGAATCCGGCGCGTGTAATCGTTGATTTCATAAAACTCCTGAAGGGTGCCGGGCAGCAGGATGGAGGTCCGGTTGCCATACCAGGCGGTAGCCCAGGGCATGTCCGTGCAAATCACTTCATTCGGCTCCAGCATGTTGCTGACCAGGGAGACAAAGGGCGGATGATAAGGCGGATAGGGAATGCCCGCGCGCGGCGGCAAGAGGGTGAAAATCAGGGGAAGCGCGCTGAGCGTGATCAGGGCCGCTTTGGCGGCCAGGTTGAACAGGCGGATGCCAAAGTTCAGCCGTTCCAACAGCACGAGGAAGAAGGCCAGCGCAAAGAGAATGACGAACGGCCAGAAAATATACAGCAGGCGCAGGGTGGCTTCGCCGAAAAAACCTCCGATTAACACAAGCGTGACCATGCCCAAGGCCAGGCACCAGCGCAGCCGATGCACCGTCGGACGAATGAATCGATGCATGAACATGGCGATGAAAATGCAAATCAGCAACCCATCGCCCAGGGTTCGCAAATTCTCCTGGTAGGCGCTGGCTGTCGTGACCATCCATTTGGCCCATAGGGCGTTGAGAATCCGGGAGGGGCCGCCGAACGACGGCTGATGGGTCCGTTCGAAGAGATCGTCTTCAAAAAGATTGGTGTCGGTCAAGGCCGTGTAGGGCGCCATGCCGAGCGGGTTGCCGCTGACGATCGTGTTGCGGATGAGCCAGGGCGAAATGCCCAGCGCAAAGATCAAAAGGAATCCAGCCGCCCAGGCCCATTTTTTTTGTGGAAAGGACAACCCCAGAAACAAAGCCAGCGCCGGGACGATAGCGACGGTTCCATAGCGCGTCAAAAAGGCCAGGATGCAGCATACGGCCGACAGAAGCAAGGGCATGACCCAACGGATGGCCGAGGTCTGTTCCTGCCGGTTGGATGCGGCTGTCACCGCCAGATAGCAGGCGGCGGTCGTGAAGAACGTGGCCAGCGGTATGCCCAGGCCGGAGATCGACATGTCCAGGACGGTATTGCTGAGGAAATAAAGGGTCAATGCCAGGACCGCCACGCGGCGGTCGAATAGGCGGTGGCCCAGCAGGAAAATCATCAGGCCGGTCAGGAGCGTAAAAACGATGTTGATGGCGGTTATAATTTTTTCCGGAGGAAACACCCAGGCGCCGCGGTTTAGCGTGAAGCTGACGTCGGTCGCTTTGAACGCCGCCGCCAACACCGCGGGATAGACGGGCGGGTGCAGAACGTCCGGCTGATAATCTCCCAGTTCTTGCCGGGCGGCCGGCTGATCTTTCGGCGAGTTTTTTGCAGAGAGGTACCACAAGGTGGAGGGGCGTATGCATTTCGTGACGAAATGTCCGTGCGTCATCAAGTTTCGGCCCAATTGGGCGTACTCCATCGCTTCCGCGTTTTTGAAGCCGTGGAATTGCGTGAACGGATACAGCAGAAAAAGCGTAAGGACGAAAAGAACATACAGTCCTTTTTTGACGATTTGCAGGCCCATGCCTACGTCCATATTATAAACAAGATCCTGCATGGTGGATTCAAATGGTTTCACCGACATAAAAACTCCTTTATTCCCGTCACAATTCAAACAGTTTACGGCGGGATGCCCGTTTCTGCAATGCCCTTTGTTGCCCTGCGATGTTTCGGGGTGCATCTTGATACGGCCCCTCCTCAACGTTTGGCGCTGGAAAGAAACCACCGGCTTACGCCGGCGGCTACGTAGCCGCGTCCGTGAGGACGTGGATTCATCCATAAAAGGGTTGCGGCTTCTACCGGAAGGCCTCTGTTTTTTGTAGGAGCCGCACCCCGTGCGGCGATCCGGCGCTGGGCGGAGCGGATCGTTATTCGTTGCTTGTCCACGGGGCTACGAAGAAGGCGCGCGGTCAGCCGTTTCCTCGGCATGCAACCCGTACTCGTTTAGCTTGCGGTGCAGGGTGCGGCGGCTGATGCCGAGTTGGGCGGCGGCTTGGGTGCGGTTGCCGCCGCAGGCGTCGAGGGCTTTCACGATCAGTTGTTTTTCGGCTTCCGTGATCGACAGTTCCTTGCCTGGTTTGGGCGCCGGGCGTGTTTGGACGCTGTCTTTGATGGCGGCGGGAATGTCGCGGACCGACAGGCGTTCGCTATGGGCGAGGACGACCATCCGCTCCAGCACGTTGCGCAGCTCGCGGACATTGCCGGGCCAGGAGTAGGCGGACAGCAGATCGACCGCTTCCGGAGTGATGCCCTCGATTTTCCTGGCGTTTTCGCGGGCATACTCGCCGATGAAATGCTGGATAAGCAATGGCACGTCCCCCGCGCGTTCCCGCAGGGGCGGCAGATGAATCACGACTACGTACAGCCGGTAAAAGAGGTCTTCGCGAAATTTGCCTTCCTCCACCATCTGTTTCAAGTTCCGGTTGGTGGCGGCGACGAGCCGGACATCGACGTCCAGCGTTTCCTGCCCGCCGACGCGCTCGAACTTGCGCTCTTCGAGCACGCGCAGGGTTTTGACCTGGATGGACGGATCGATTTCGCCGATTTCGTCGAGGAAAAGGGTGCCCCCGTCGGCCATTTCAAACCGGCCGCGGCGTCGTTCGGTTGCCCCGGTAAACGCGCCTTTTTCGTGGCCGAACAATTCGCTCTCCAGCAGATTGTGCGACAGGGCGGCGCAGTGGACGGGCACATAAGGACCTTGAACGCGCGGGCTTAATTGGTGAAGGGCCTTGGCGACCAATTCCTTGCCGGTGCCGCTTTCGCCCTGGATGAGCACCGTGGCTCGCGAGGGCGCCACCTGCCGGATCATGTCGAAGACTTCCTGCATCGGCGCGGATTGCCCGATGATGTTCTTCAGCCCGTACTTCGAGTCGAGTTGCTCGTGCAGTTCCCGGTTCTCGGTCTCGATGTCGTGCTCGCGCAAGGCCCGCTTGAGCAGCAGATCCAGCCGGTCGAGATTCACGGGCTTGGTGAGAAAGTCGTAAGCGCCGCGCTTCATCGCTTCGACGGCGGTTTCGATGGTGCCGTAAGCGGTCAGCAGGATGCAGATGGGCTGGGGTTGGCGCGCGAGGAGCCGCTGGGTCAGCGTCAGGCCATCCATCCCGGGCATACGTACGTCGCTGAGCACGACGTCGATGGTCCGGCTGCCGGCGAGCTCCAGCGCCTTTTGCCCGTTTTCGGCCAGCAGGATGTCGTAATGCGATCGCAAAGCCCGCGACAGACCGTCGCGGGTATTTTTTTCGTCGTCGACGATTAATATGACCGGTCGTTTTTTCATTCGAGCTGGTCGTCCGTTGTGCCGTGCGCCGTTCGATGCGCCTTTAAGAGGCGGATGCGCCCTTCGTCCCGCGGCAAAAAGATGGTGAACGTCGTCCCGGCGTGCGGTTCGCTATGCACTTCGATCTCGCCGCCGTGGTCGCGCACAATCCGCTGGACGATCATCAGGCCCAATCCCGAGCCTTCCGATTTAGTCGTGTGATAGGCCTCGAAAATATTGCCCATGTCCTCGGGTGCGATGCCCGGCCCCGTGTCTTTAAAGGCCATAATAATAAATCGGTCGTTGCTGGAAAGGGTTATTTTCAGCAGGCCGCCATCGGTCATGGCTTGAATGGCATTGCGGACGATGTTGAAAATGGCCTGCTTGATCTGGGCGCGGTCGATGGGAGAGAAGGGCAGTTCTTCCTCGCATTCGGTTTCCACCAGGATGTCGCGATCCTGGATTTCATGCTTCAGAAATTCCAGCGTATCGTTCAGCACCTCGTGTACGGAGGCCCGCTCAAACTGAGGTTGCGTGGGGCGGATGGCCCGCAGGAATTGAGTAATGATCTGATCGAGCCTCGACACCTCGTTCCGGGCCACGGTCAGCAATTCCTGGAGGCTCTCGCGGGCGGCGTCGGGCAGGGTCTTCAGCTCGCGTTCCATCAATTGCAGGTGGATGGTCAGCGAATTCAAGGGGTTTCCAATTTCGTGGGCGACCCCGGCGGCCAGCAGCATGAGGGCATTGAGTTTTTCGGATTCGATGGTGTGCGCCTCGTGTTCGCGGTCGCGCGTGACATCGCGTAAAATGACCACGGCGCCGCGTTCCTGGGTATTGACCGTCGCCAGCGGCACCACGTACAAGTCTAAAAACCGGTGCTGGGGATACGCCACCTCGATCTCGCGGCTGACCAGGCGCGACCATTCGGATTCGTCGAGCTGGAGGACCCTCTGCCAGTCGATTTCCCGGAGATAACGGCCGATCGGCTGGCCGGTGGCCGATTCGATCGGCACGCCCAGCAATTTGGTGCAGGCCCGGTTGAGATAGACGATGTTTCCTTCGCCGTCCAGCACCAGCAGCCCTTCCTGGATCGCATGAAAGATCGTCTCCAAAAAGCCTTTTTCGCCCGCCAGTCGCAAAAATTGCGCCTGGAGGCTGCCCGGATCCAGCCGGTCGATCCGCTCGATTAGTTTTTCTAAAAAGCCGGGTTTCATATTTTAAGCGCCGGGCATGGCTCGGCGCGACTATCTTCGTACATCGCGCGAAAATCGCAAACGAAAAAACGAGCGACCGGCACAATGGGATGCATCCCGGCACAGCCGCAACATCGGACGGCGACGGAGCGCCGTCCCTACCTTTCTTTGCCGTTGGTAGGGCGCTCACTCCGCTGAGCGCCTTCTTTTCCCCATACAATCTACGGCCGTGTCGAGATGCCCAGAATGGCCGACAACCCCGGCAGCTCTTTGACAGAAGGCCTGAAGATGTGCTAAATAATATCAGGTTTTTTGGGGATGAGGCAATCGTATGGGCTCTTCAACCAACCAACATCATGTACTTGTGTTGAATCGTCTCTGGCAGGCGGTGAATGTCTGCACGGCAGAGCGTGCGCTGACATTGCTGTATACCGGACACGCTCAGGCGGTTTATGAGCACGAAGGAAACTTCAGCACCTTTTCGTTTCGTGAATGGTGCGATTTCACGGGCCGGGCGGCCGATGTACCGGCGGTGCGCACCATTTCCATTCGCATTCCCATCCCTCGCATCATCCTGTTGTTGTTCTTTGACCGGCTGCCCAACAAAGAGGTTAAGTTTACCCGGCATAACGTTTTCGAGCGCGACAAGGACACCTGCCAGTATTGCGGAAATAAATACGACCGCAAGGACTTGAACATCGACCATGTCGTGCCGCGTTTGCGCGGCGGCCTGACCACCTGGACCAATGTGGTGTGCAGTTGCATCGACTGCAACACCCGCAAGGGCGGGCGTACGCCGGAGCAAGCCGGCATGCACTTGGTTCGCAAGCCGAAAAAACCGCGTTGGCGTCCGTTTATCGAAGTGCAGTTTGCCCGCGGCAACGATCGAAGCTGGCGGCATTTTCTGGATCTGGCCTATTGGAATGTCGAGTTGGGCGAGGATTAATCCGCCAGCCGGAAGCGCTTGGGCGCTCGAAGAGAGCGGTTGCCTCATCTTTTCCTGAACACAGCCTTGACGCATTGGTTATCTTATGAAAAATACGCGTGCGAATTAAGGCGTCGGAGATATCTTTTCGGCGGACACTTCACAAAAAAAGAGCACGGTGTATGTTGTCCGATATGAGCCACAGAGGCTTCGAAAAATGGCAACATTTTAGGGAGAATGAACCATGACGGTAGATGAGGAAACGGGCGTGTATGGCATGGGACAGGGGTGTCCTGTCCACGGCGACGAATACATGAAGGAATGCAGCATGTGCGGTGCGGAGTTCTGCCGCATTTGCGTCCCGCGATCCGCAGTTTGTCCGGATTGCGCCGACCAGGCCGACGAAGAAGACGACGACGAAGAAGAAGCTCCGGATTTCGACGATGTCCGAAACCTGAACGAAGTGTTGGGTGCGGATGAAGAAGCGGAGCGCTTAACGCAGGAAGACGACTCCGAAATTCCGCCTGGAGAGTTTGAAGACAGCGAAAGCAAAAGCTTCTAAACATACGATAGACGCGTGTCCGGCGGGCCTTGGCCCTCCCTATCTCACTCATAATCTTAATCGTAATCTTAATCTCTTTCTGGATAAAGCAAATGCAGATTATGATTAAGATTAGGATTACGATTATGAGATGGAATCAGAACGGCGTCCTACCGAAATAGACTCTAAGCCGGTGGCTTCTTTCCAGTGCCAGACGTTGAGAAAGAGCCGTGTCAAGATGCAACCCCCAAGGGTTGCGCACCCCAAAACCCCGGTAGCCTTTTTCCCGGAGATGCGCTATATAACCTCCATGCTAAATTTACGGAACAGGGCGATACGAGGATGACGACAGACCAGACCACGCCCATGATGGGGCAATACCGGCGGATCAAAGCGGAGGTGTCTGCGGACACGATCCTGTTTTTTCGTCTGGGCGATTTTTACGAAATGTTTTACGACGACGCCAAGGAGGCGGCGCAGATTCTCGACATTGCCCTGACCAAGCGGCACAGCACCCCGATGTGCGGCGTGCCGTATCATGCCGCCGATATGTACCTGGCCAAGCTGATCCGCGCAGGCAAGAAAGTAGCCATTTGCGACCAGATGGAAGACCCGGCTCTGGCTCGCGGCATTGTGAGGCGCGAGATCACCCGCGTGATAACGCCCGGAACCGTCCTGGAAGACAACGTTCTCGAATCCAACCGCAACAATTACCTCGCCGGGCTTTGCCGGAACGGGGACGTGCTGGGGTTGGCGATGCTGGATCTTTCCACGGGCGCGTTCTGGGTTGAAGAGACCCGCGATGCGGCGGCGCTGCGCGACAACATGGTTCGTTACGCCCCTTCCGAGTGCGTGGCGCCCGAACAACAAAAAGACGATCCGTTGCTGCGGTCGGTCACCGGCTCTTCGTCGGTTTCCATTTTAACGAGTCCGCATGACGACTGGACCTTCGAGTACGATATGGCCCGCGATTTGTTGATCCGCCATTTCAACGTGCATTCGCTGGCCGGTTTCGGCTGCGAAGACTGCCGGGTGGGCGTCGGCGCGGCGGGCGCGGTGCTTCATTACGTGACGCAGGAACTTCGCCGACAGGTCCGGCATGTCCAGCGCCTCGCCTTCAAGAATCCGCGCGATTTCATGGTGCTGGACGAATCCACCATTGCCAACCTGGACTTGGTTTCGTCGCGCAGCACGGCCAGAGCCGGGTCCGCCAATACCCTGTTGCGCGTGTTGGACGCCACCAAAACGTCCATGGGCGGACGCCTTCTGCGCGACTGGATTTTGCGGCCGCTGACGGATTTGCGGCAGCTTGACGCCCGCCACAGCGCGGTCGAGGCGCTCCTGAAGGATCGGGGCTTGCTGCTGGAATTGCGCGACCGCTTGGCCGAGATCAAGGATCTGGAGCGCCTGATCGCCCGCCTGAGCGCCGGCGGCGGCAATGCGCGCGATGTAAAAGCCCTGGGCATTTCCCTTCAAAGCGTGCCCGCTCTTCAGGAACGCGTGCTGAACCACCCCGCCGAACGGCTGGCCTCGCTGGCGGCTCAACTCGTTCCGTTGCCCGAACTCGTTTCGCTGATCGACCGCGCCCTGGCCGATGAACTGCCCCTCGCCATCAAGGAGGGCGGACTGATCCGAAAGGGCTACCATGCCGAACTCGACGAATTGCGCGATGCGGCGACGGAAGGTAAACGCTGGCTGGCGGAATTCCAGGCCCGCGAACAGGAGCGCACCGGCATCAAGTCGCTCAAGGTTCGGCACAACAAAGTCTTCGGCTATTACATCGAAATCACCAAGAGCAATTTGGCCGATGTGCCCGCCGACTACATCCGCAAGCAGACCATCGTCAATGCGGAACGGTTCATCACGCCCGAACTCAAGGAATACGAAAACAAAATTTTCGGCGCGCAGGATCGCTCGGTGGCGCTCGAATACGAGCTGTTTCTTGAACTCCGCGACGCCTGCGTGAAAGAAACCGCCCTCATTCAACAAACCGCCCAGGCCGTAGCCGAACTCGATGCGCTGGCCGCGCTGGCCGAGCGCGCTCTGGCTCTGCGCTATGTCCGTCCCTCGATGACGGAAGGCGATGCCCTGCGTATCCAGGATGGCCGCCATCCCGTGATCGAACAGATGGCCGAGGCCGAGCGTTTTGTTCCGAACGACACGTTGCTCGACGGCTCCGTGAATCAGTTGATTGTCATCACCGGCCCCAACATGGCCGGAAAATCCACCTACATCCGGCAGGTCGCGCTGATCGTCATCATGGCGCAGATCGGCTCGTTTGTGCCCGCCGCCTCGGCGGAGGTCGGGGTGGTGGACCGTGTTTTCACGCGCGTCGGCGCCAGCGACGACATCTCCCGCGGCCGCAGTACCTTCATGGTCGAGATGCAGGAGACCGCCAACATTCTCAACAACGCCACGCCGAAAAGCCTGATCGTGCTCGACGAAATCGGACGCGGCACCAGCACCTTCGACGGCATCAGCATCGCCTGGGCCGTCGCGGAATTTCTGCACAACAACGCCGCCGTCAAAGCCAAGACCCTGTTCGCCACGCACTATCACGAGTTGACCGACCTCGCGCTGACCATGCCCGGCATCAAGAATTACAACGTGCTCATCAGCGAGAAAAACGACCGCATCGCCTTCCTCCGCAAAATCGTCCCCGGCGCCGCCGATAAAAGCTACGGCATCCAGGTCGCGCGCCTCGCCGGCCTGCCGGCGGAAGTGGTCGACCGCGCCAAGGAAATCCTCGGCAACCTCGAAGAAGGCGAATTCAGCGAAGGCGGCCAGCCCAAGATTGCACAGAAAAAAGGCCGTAAAACCCGCTCGAACGAAGGGCAAATGTCGTTGTTCGGATAATGGAAATGAAGACCTCTTTTTCCCAAAAAATTTCCCTTGTTCATTCTTAGGGAGGCTTCAGAATGGTGGCGACGATAGCTTGCGAAGGGGAAACCCTTTGTGACGACTGTCGACAATTTTTTAAGCAGGGGATATTAAAGAGAAGTAGTAAGAGACAACTGAATAACGATTTTGCGTCATTGCAGAAAATGTTCCGTTTCATGTTCTTGCACGGGCCTGGCGGCCCTCAGACGGAGCGTGGCGGGATGTCCGCGCTTTCTGTCTGGTGCGCGTAACAAGGGGGGGGGGAATGGTACAGAAGATTCGGCGTCTGATGGGGCGGGTTGACATGCGCGTGTTGTGCCTCTTGTTGTTGGGGGGCTTGTTCGGGTCGCTCACGTATGCCGCCGTGCAGTTGACGAAGGAGCAAGCCGAGGATTTCAATGCCCGGACGCTCAACACCTGGCCGCAGCTCATCAAAGAGTTCACTTCTTTCCGCGATAGTTCCTACCCTTTGGTCATTTCGGCCCTGCTGCCCGACGATTCGCCGATAGATTGGGCCGTCCTCCAAATGAACGATTGGTTCTGGGACTTTGAGGCCGGGACCTATTACTTCGATCCCGGCAGCGAAATCTCCAAGCAAATCCCGCACGACGCCGATTTGATGATCTACGAAGACATCGCCCAGGAAGAACTTCTGATCATGAGCGTCCCCAAAACCGCAGGCTCGCCCTACAAGGAAGAAATGGTATTCCGCGCCCTCCCCTGGCCGCAGCCGTCGAAGTTCGAGAGCTACCAGCGTTACCTCGACCGCGAACTCTGCAAGCGCCGGATCGTCTGGCACATCACGCTGAAGTCCCGACGTGTGACCGAGCGCGAAACCGCCTTGGCCGCGAGCCAACCCGCGATGGTCTTGACCGATAGCAGTGGGTCGATGCAAACAATGTCGATGGAAGCTTTGGAAGAACTCAAAATCACTCACATCAAGAAAGTGACCAACAGCCTCCAACTTGAAATCTCCTATCCATCCTCCTACTCCGGCTCCGTCTGGTCGGCTTATTCTTACGACATGCCCGCCTGCGTCTACACCAACGGAGGAAGCGGGAGCGGAGGAGGCTTTGAGCCGCCCACCAACGAAGCGCCCTGCGAAGGCTGCTCGACCTGCTATACCGACCCGGAAAAAAGCTTCGCCGGACTGGACCGCGTCTGGACGCTGGCCGTGAGCAACCTGGTCCTCACCGGCGAAGCCAGTACCGTCTGGCTCGACGCCCGACCCCTGGGCCTCAACACCAACAACGAGCCCTGCCACCGCATCTACGCCATCGGAGCCAATGCCGTCGACGAAGACAACGACGGCCTCAACTCCGCCGTCGAACTCTTCGTTCACAAAACCAATCCCACCCTCTCCGACGCCGACCTTGACGGAGCCCTGGACGGCGCGGAAATTAGGGCAGGAACCAATCCCCTGAACCATCCCGGCGACAGCGACGAGGACGGCTTGAGCGACGACCTCGAAACGGTCTTGGGCACCGATCCTGACTCCGCCGATACGGACTTGGATTGGTTTTCGGACGGCTTTGAAGAAGCAAAAAGGCTTCGATCCTCTTAGCTCCTCGAGCACGCCTCCTCTGGTACTCGAAATCGACCGCCACGCGCTATACACCCGGACCACGAATATCCTGGTCAGCTTCCCCGGTTTCGTGGCGGAGCACGCGGCCATCGGAGAAATCGAGGACTTTACCAACGGCATCATGCAAGACCTGGCGGCCAACCTGCCCTACGGCATGAAAGGCGAATCCAACGGAACACGGCAGGTCTACGTCCGGCTCTACCGCAACACGGTGGAGCAAAGCCCGCTCATCACGGGAACCATCATCTTCGATAATGTGGCTCCCTCAATCGGCGATTTTTCGCCCTCCAACGGAGTGCCCACGAACCGGCGATGGATCATGGTCACCGGGGCCGCGACCGATGCGGTTAGCGCCGTCCGGGTCTTTGTCGATGGCAAGTGGTCGGACGGCATTTCAGAGGGGCGATTCCGATACGACCGGTATATGCTGGAGACCGGAACCAACCGCGTACAGGTGACAGCGGAAGACATGGCGGGCAACGTCGCGACCCAGTTCCTCGACGTGGTTCAGGATACCACCGGGGATGCAACCGCTCCATCCATCACGCTGGACTTGCCCAAAGACTACGAAATCATCGGCGAAGTGACCAATTGGTTCAATCAAACTACCTTTGGCACAAACGACCTGCTCTATCTCAAAGGCCTCACCGACGACGAGACCGCGGACGTGCGTTTCATGGTCTATGCCCAGGACCAAACCAACGGTCCCTTTTCCGCCGTGGTAACAGTCACGCAGGTTTGGGGCACGGTTCACCTGTTCCCCGGAAGCAATACCCTCCAAGCCCTGGCCTCCGATGCGGCGGGGAATACTTCGACCAACTTCCACACCATTATCCGGGACACCAACTTCTTTTTCGAGATCACCTATCCGTACGGAGATCGTGGCGGAGGCCAGGCTTAACGGCCGCAGCTATTACGCCGATCCCGTCTCGCTCGGATATGAGGTCCTATATTGGGTTCAAAACTCCGATTCTCTTTGGCATACGTATTGGGCCTATTCTGATATCATTGATGAGGAATGGCATGATGGGATATTTCGCACTTCTTGGGATTCGATTTCTCGTATGCGCGATGGTGAAGAATACCGGTCTTCTCGACAACGTTACACTTATGGTCAAACATCGTGGGAGACCTACGACGAGAGCAGCACGAACTCCAGCGTGGCCCAGGAGTCTCCTTTTGCTTCCATTTGGGGTTTCTCTTCGGGTAGTGGCTTGGAAGCTCATTCGCTCAGCAATCCGAATGACTGGCAAATATATAACTACCAGGGTCACGCAGAGATTGATTTTGTCAAGCATTGGCCGACTCAGACCCTACAGACGGTAGTCTTTCAGTTTTCGGGACTTGATTATCGGCGCAATCCCGGGCAACCCTTGGATACCTCTCTGATCACCTATCGAGGTCAAACCGGCTTTTGGTTTAATGGCAATGTGTCTTTCTTGCTGCCGATTGTCACAGAGACGAAATACACGATCCTTCAAACGGACTTTACCTGGCCGTCCTTTTCATATAGCGAATTCTCCGGTGGCTATGTCGTTTCCTATTACGGGAAAGACCTGTGGTTTGGGGCCTTTAGCAACGAGGTCATCCGAATCAGTTTGGAATCCGACAAAACGATCACATGGCCGTGTCATTGCGACCAGTCTAAAGTAATCATCGGCGCAAAAATCGTTCCGGCCATTCCAAACCAGAGTATTGAGTGGTCGTTCGTTGGCGAATCCTTCGGGGCGACGATCTCTTCGGGCTATCCGATAGGAGGGGAATATCCTTCTCCGCCTTCTGGATCTGATTTCTATGCGACGGTTACCCCAGGGACGGAGGATACAGGACTTTTGAAGGTTCGCGCTAAGATGGTCGGTTACGACTGTCATGCGGATACCGAGATTCGTGTTCGAGCGGTTCCGACCAGAATCGAGCAGACGATTCAGAATATTCAACCGACCACACACGAACCATATACGGCCTTATTCATGCACCGATTTGAATCGTCTGGCGGCAATTTGGATGGGGTTCAAATTTGGGAGAGGGTTGAGCTTGAAGAAAATCCATTTCAGGATACTGGTTATCCAATCGCCTATGGCGAAACAGAGCCTTGGATACTCGATTCTGACGGTTTGATGGATGAATGGGATGTGATCAGCGATCCTTGGAACTCAACCATGCGCGATCTCAACCGATGGATTCCTTCGTCTTGTCATGCCGGCCTGCCGGTCATTATGAGTACGCCCCAAAGTTTTGCATGGAAGTGCCCCTTGTGCGACGAATACAATGAATTCGAAACCCATGACATCCATAGTGGATTCAACGCGGCCTATAGTCTAAGTATGTGCGAAAGCTTGAACAATCCGGAGTATGTCATCGTGGATAACGACTCAGACCACTACGACGATTACCAATCCACGCCCGTTCCAGTTCTACAAAGTATTGCGATCACACCCGCATCAATTCCCGCAGATGGAACGAATACCGCGCTTGTCGCTGTGGATTGTTGTTGGCTCGACTCTCCACAGGGACTATTGCCGCCGCAACAATGGTCTTGGGCTCCTAATCAGGACACTTTGGGTTGCTCGTACGTAGTTCTGAATTCGTGCAATGCCCAAATCACGGCAGGGACCCAGGCCGGACAGGTTGTGATCGGGCTTTATGCCGATTGGCAATGCAACTTCAAAACGGCAACACTTACACTAACGCAACCTTAAGAACGGAGAAAACTATGATGAATGTATTTTCATTTCGCCGATTTGTGATGACAGGGTTATATTTTTCGTATTCCGTCTGTTTTAGCTCCCTGCCTGCAGCATTCGGAACAGAGACGGACGCGCTTCTTCAAACGGTCATTCCTGTTTTTTCATTCACCAATCAGTCGCTCGAAGCCATTGCCCAAGATCTGAGAAAACAAGGCGTTCTGGTCGGGCTAGAGATTGACGACAGCCCCTCTGAGCCTGCTCGATTGGATCGATTGCCAGAGGCGCGTATTACGGTTACTTTTTCTGCTGCAACCAACACCATTGAAGCGGTACTCAAAGGAATGGCCGGGTATTATCCCTCCTACGCCATGCAGGTCGATGCTGCGTCGTCCGTCATAAACATCATGCCAAGAAGCAATGCCTTATGCGCTACGAAGCTTTCTTCATATTCGGTCACAAACATATCGATACAAAACCTGTTTCAAAACGCACCGGCGAATCTTATGACCCTCAACATATCGCTCGTGGGGCGTGGCCGGTCTAGACCTGTTTATGACGAGATATTCATCGACGTCAGCTTTCCTGGAGGAACTTTGGCGGATTTCCTTAATCTGGTGTCGCAGCAAGTTGGAGGGCAGACATCATGGACTCTTACTCAAGGTATTGGTCGTCCCTCCCTGCAACTCCACTTCATCACACCCGTACACCTGCTGAATTCATACAAGCCGAATGACTATTGGGGACTCACGCCGGAGTCACAGCTAACCCAAGCGCGGGAGAAGTTGGCCCATGCGCGAGAGAATAGCGAACGAATCGCCGCTTTGAAGAAGATTGCGTCTCTGACCGATAATTCCGCCGAAGTCTCGGCTTGCTATGACCAAGCCATCGCCCTCGCCGATTCCGATGAGGAAAAGTGGCGGCTCAAGGCAACAAAGCTGACGGTCTTGTATCCTCCGGGCAGGAAGTCAGAGGAGGCCCTTCTCCGTTACCAGGAGATTATTCAAAACTGTCCGCATGAGGATATTGTGCTCTTTGCCATCTTCGACGCGGCGCATCATTACCGTGTGCTTGGGCGGAATGAAGAAGGCGCGGCCATGTTGAAAAATGCGTACGACAAGTATCCGTCAAGAGGCCAATCGATACGAAACGCGATGAAGCGACAGTTTCCTGAGTACATCACTGAACTTCCAACGGCTAACGAGTCTGGAAAATCGCGTGCATACCCTGAGGCTTTCTTCAACAATCCGCCAAGCAACAAACTTAACCGAACCGTGGAGCAGGACGCCATTAGAAGCAATTAGGGTCAAAGTAATTTGAAGGGCGATTAGGGTCAGATTATCAGAGGGGCAAAGGGTCCTCGTATTTAAGTATTTGCAATGTCCTCATCAGCGAGAAGCACGACCGCATCGTCTTTCTGCCACGGAAGCCGTCGACCGCGCCAAGGAAATCCTCGGCAATCTCGAAGAAGGCGAATTCAGCGAAGGCGGACAGCCAGAAGTTGCCAGGGTCCGACCCGAATTCTACAGAGCTAAACAGAGAAGCAGGTTTCCAACGAATGAAGAGGCGCAACGAATGAAGAAAGATTTTGCTCGTGCGGTTCTCAGAGCGACGATCAGGGAAAAGGGCATGATTTTTTCATCCCCCCATTCGTTGCGCTTCCTATTCGTTGGAAACTTTCTTTATCTGCTCTTCGAACGGAGCCGCTCCCAGGCCGGACGCGACGAGAGGGTTGCGGTTCGCGAAGCTTTTCCTCTTCTGTAGGAGCCGAAACCCCGCTCGGCGATGCGTCAAGGCCATCCCAAACGACGACCCAAAAATCTTCCAACCCTTGGAAAAATTCGCCTCCCTTTTCCAAAGCCCAGGAACTCTTTTGGAGCCGGCCTGCCCCCAGGCCGGTGAATTCATATTAAAACCCGTGCGCTACGAATGCGGCTCCGCCGTGCTCGACCGCCTCCTACACCATGCCGAGGTCGCCCCGATCGAAGGCCCCACCGGATAAAAAAATCTGACGGCGCTTTACCCCGCCAGCCCAGCCCTCGCTGCGCTGGCGGTTTTTAAACCGGTGACTTTTAACGCATTTTCCACCGGCGCTGACACCGTCCCTGCCTTTTTTTGCCGTGGGTAGGGCGCTCACTCCGCTGAGCGCCTTCTTTTCCCCATACAATCTGCGGACGTGTCAAGATGCACCCTAAGTCTTCCATTTTTACCTTTTGTTCTAACGTCGCATATCTCGGGCGGCGTTTATTCCCAGATTCTCTTCGTTCGCCTTCTTGTTCCTTCATGCTATGGCCAGGGCATGAACCTCATGATCCAGACGGCTTCCAATTCGATCCTCTTTTTGCGCGAGATCGAAGTGGGTTTGGAGGTTGAGCCAGAACTGGGGGGAGATTCCGAAGAAGCGCCCGAGTCGCAATGCCGTGTCCGCTGTGATGGCTCGGTCGCCGTGAACAATCTCGTTGATTCGCCGGGGAGGAACGCTGATGTCCTTCGCCAGACGATACTGCGAAAGGTTCATTGGTTTGAGGAACTCCTCCATGAGGACTTCGCCCGGATGAATGGGGGATAACGAATGGATCTTGAACCAATCCTTGGAAAGGCGAGCGCATATTGTGGGTTTGCCGGACGAGTGTTGTCGGGACTTGTTATCCGCTGGGAAATGATGTTTGATCCCGGACGGCTTTCTAGCGGGATAAAAGTTGCCGGTCAAACAGGGAGTGATCATGAGCACATATCGTCACGGTTTCATTCTGGCGTTGTTCCTTTTTTGCATGGCGGTCAACAGTCCGGCGGCGCGTTCTCCCCAGGACCGGATGGCGGTATTTTTGGAGCTGGAAGAAGAGCCCGCCGTTCGAACGTATTTGCGCGCCAAGGAGTCCTCTGCTCCGGGCCTGAACGCGGTTGCGGTGGAAGCTCGGGCGACGGTTTCGGCGCGGACGCAGATGGGCCGCATCGTTGCGGCGCAGGATCGGTTGCGCAGGGCGTTGACGCAGACGGGAGTCAGCGTGAGCGAACTCTACGGGATGCAGCATACGGCCAGCGGACTGGCGGTGTTGGTCGCTCCCGATGACGTGCCGTTGCTGCGGATGCTGCCGGGCGTCAGGCAGGTTCGGCCCATCCGTCCGATGCAGCCGAATCCCGTGGCGACGCCCGATGCTTCGATCGGCGCGACGGCGGCCTGGCAATGGGCCTCCACGAACCTGACCGGCGCAGGCGTTCGACTGGGCATCATCGACACCGGTCTCGATTATCTGCACGCCGATTTCGGCGGGCCCGGTTCCGGTTATGAGCAGAACGACGGCACGCGCATCGACGATCTGCCGGGGTTGTTCCCCAACGCCAAGGTGGCGGGCGGCTACGATTTTTGCGGCGACGATTACGACGGCTACACGATTCCGCGGCCCGATCCCGATCCGATGGATTGCGACGGTCACGGGACGTCCGTCGCGGGTGTGGCGGGCGGGTTGGGGGTGACTACGAATGGAACTCCTTTTCACGGGTCTTACAATACCAATACCCCGCTTCAGTTCCTGCGCATTCCCCCGGGCGTCGCCCCCGGCGCAACCTTGTATGGCTTGCGCGTTTTTGGGTGCAGCGGTTCGACGTTCCTGGTGCCGCAGGCGCTGGATTGGGCTGTCGATCCGGACGGCGACGGGGTTTATACCGACCGGCTGGACGTCGTTAACATCTCCATCGGCTCCTATTTTTCGCCCCCGGACGATCTTTCTTTCCTGGCCATCGAAAATGCGTCGCTGGCGGGGGTGATGGTGGTGCAGTCCGCCGGCAACGACTACGATACTTTCTTTATCTCCGGTTGCCGCGGCGAGCGCAGCGTGGTGACGGCAGCGGCCTTGCACGACACGTATTTCGCCCTAGCGCTGCGACTGCGCAGTCCGTCTTCCATCACCGGCTTGTATGAAGCGGCCGGGGCCGAATTCGGGCCGCCGCCCTCGGCGTCCATTCTGACCAACGTGGTCTATGCCGATCCGCCGCTGGCGGGCACGCCGCTGATCAATGCCGCCGCCGTCAACAACAACATCTGCCTGGTGGACCGCGGCTCGTACGATTTTGTCGTCAAGGTTAAGAATGCCCAGAACGCGGGCGCGCGGGCGGTGATCGTGGCCAATAACCGCGCCGGTTCCCCGGCGACCATGGGCGGGTCCGATCCGTCGATTACGATTCCTTCGCTGATGATTTCGCAGACGGACGGAGGCCTTATCAAATCGAACCTGGCGGGCGGCGTGAAGGCGGAAGTGTCGGGCGACGCCGCGATGTTTCTGACTTCTCGGGCCGACACGATCGTGGATTACAGCTCGCAGGGGCCGGCCTTGAACGGCATTTTGAAGCCGGATATTTCAGCGCCCACGGAGGTCATGGCGCCCAAAACGGGAACGGGCAGTGAGGGCGGAAACTTCAACGGCACCTCCTGCGCGTCGCCGGTGGCGGCGGGGGCGATGGCGCTCTTGAAACAGCGTTTTCCGACGGCGACGCTGGAGGAACTCAAGGCGTTGATGTTGAATTCGGCCTCGCACGATCTTTATGCCCTCACCAACGGCGTTCCTCCGCGCTGGCAGCCCAGCCGCGCGGGCGCGGGGCGGCTGGATCTAACCAACGCCCTGAATGCTTCCCTCATCGCGTACTCAACCAACTTTCCGGGGACCGTTCACGGCTCGTTCGATTTGTTGGCCGCCGGCTCCGTCACGCAAATGGAGCGGCAGGTGCGGATTGTCAACCGTTCGGGTGCGGTGCAGACCTTGCGGCTGGGTTACGAGAGCCTGGCCGATGTGCCCGGCGCGGCCTACAGCTTCCCGTGGGGGACCAATGTGGTCTTGGCCGCTTATGCCTCCACGACCTTGCCTGTGCGCCTGACAGCCGCGCCGAACCAACTGCGCAATGCGCACGCGCCGGCCGTGGCCGAGACCCAGCCGACCTCCGATGGAGCGCTGCCCCGCCACTGGTTGAGCGAGGAATCGGGTTATATGACGATTCAACCGGCCGCCGGCGCTACCCTGCGGCTGGCGCTGCACGCGGTCGTGCGCCCGGCCTCGGTCTTGAGTTGTACGAGCACGCAGATCACGCTGGGCGCCGTCACCGGCACGGTGAATCTGGCGCTGACGGGGCAGGGCGTGCGTACCGGCAGCTCCTTTCCGTCCAACTGGGTTTCGTTGACCAGCGCCTTCGCCCTGCATTGGCGCAGCACCAATCAAGCCGTCTACGGTTCCGTCCGCGGATGCGGAATCATGACGGACTGGCCGGCCCTGCAAACTGTGGGCGGTTCGTTTTCCAATGCCTGGATCGCTTTCGGCGTGGCCTTGACGCAACCCCTGCCGTCGCTCAACGCGTGCCGGCTGGAGGCTCATGTCGATTTGAACGGCGACGGTCTGGCGGATCGCATCTTGCGCAGCGACTCCTACTCGTTGGTGAGCGACGATCCCAGCGATGTGTTCGGCACCTGGGTTAAAGACCTGGGGACGGATGAATCCGTTTTTCAAGCCGACCTTCATGGCGTGGCGGCCACCGGCCTGCCGACGGCCGTGTTTCATTCGGGCGCTTATTTCCTGCTGGCGAGGGCCGGGGATTTGGGACTTTCGGCGACCAACACCCGCTTTCAATATCATATGGAAACGGTCGTGGACGGCTTCAGTCGGGATCGGACGCCGAGGCGCGCCTACGATGCGTTCAATCCCGGTTTGGCGTATCCGTCGATGCCAGGAAGGTTTCTTTTCGACGCCCAGCCCTGCACGAACATTCTTATTCGTTACGATCGATCCGCCTGCCAGCGCGACGGCGTGGAAGGCGTGCTGCTGCTGCATCATCTCAACGCCCCCGGCCAGCAGGCCGAGTTCATCCCATTGCTCCAGACCAATCTTGTGAGCGGGCCTTTGTACGTCTCGCGCACCGGATCGCACGCCTGGCCGTTTGCCAGTTGGCTGACCGCCGCCACCAATCCGTGCGATGCCGCGCGCGCCGCGAACGACGGCGCCGTGATCTACATGACCAACGGCATGTATAACCTGACCGGGCCGGTGGAACTGAACAAGGGCGTGATCCTTCAATCCATGCAGGGCGCCCTGGTGACCACGCTGAACGGGCGCGGCTTGAATCGCTGTCTGGAACTGAATCACTCCAACGCGCGCGTGGTGCAGGTGAGCATTTCCAACGGCGCGGCGGCGTATGGCGGCGGCGTCTTTATCCAGGCCGCCGGCGGACGGATGGAAGACTGCCGGATCGTGAATAACGCCGCGTCGCAGTCGGGCGGGGGCGTCTACATGGACCGGGCCGGCGTGCTGGAGCGTTGCGCGCTGGAGGCCAACATGGCGGCCGATCGGGGCGGCGCGGTCTATCTTAAAGCCGGCGGAAGCCTGAAGAGCTGTCTGCTGGCCCGCAATCAAGCCGCCGGCGACGGCGGCGGAGCGTTTTGCTCCGAAGGCGGCGAACTGCTCAGTTGCACGGGACGACTCAACCAGACGCAGAATCACGGCGGCGCCGTCATGTTGGATTATGGCGGAACCGTCCTGGGCGGGCATTTTCAGGTGAATACCGGGCAGTGGGGCGGCGCCATCTCGTGTTATTACGGCGGCTACATTGCCAACGCCGCGTTCGTCTCCAACTACGCGAGCGCCGCCGGCGGCGCGCTCAATCTGGATCATGGCGGCGTGGTCAGCAACTGCGTGATGCGGGGCAATAAGGCCTGGGACGGCGGCGGCGCGGTGTGTTATTTCGGCGGGACGTTGATCGATTGTTCGATCGAAGGCAATGCGGCCTCTTATGGCGGCGGCGTGCTCTGTTGGGGCGCAAGCGATCACGGCTATGTACAGGGCTGCACCATCCGCAGCAACGGTTGCGCCAACAACGGCGGCGGCATTCGATTGTATTGGGGCGGGATCGTGCGGGACTCGGTCATCGCCTACAACCGCGCCAACTATGGCGGCGGCGTCAATGCGGAAGGTTCTTCGGGATTGGTGGAGCGTTGCGTCGTCTACGGCAACTTCGCCACAAACAACGGCGGCGGCATCGATCTGAACGGCAAGAGCCGGGTGGTCGATTGTGCGATCAGCAACAACACGGCGCCTTATGGCGGCGGCTTCATGCTCAGCGGCGAAGCGTTGGTCAATCGTTGTCGGATCATGAAAAATATCGGCAGTTCCTACGGCGGAGGGGCGTATGTAAACTCCGGCGCACGCATGTACAACTCTCTCGTGTCGGGCAATTCCTCCTTCCGGGGAGGCGGCTTTTTCTGCTGGTATGGAGGGGATTTCATCAACTGTACGATGGTGAGCAACAACGCGACGGGCGATGGCGGGGGGGCTTGGAACGACAACGGCGGGCGGTACACGAATTGCATCGTTTATTTCAACACCGCGCCCAAGTCGCCCAACTATACCAACACGGTTGCCGCTGCGGTCGCCTTCACGCGCACCTGCTCATTCCCCTTGCCGGCGGGCTCGGGCAATTTGACGAACACCCCCATGCTCTCGTTTGCGGCGACCAACTATGCGCGGCTCCAGACGGGTTCTCCCTGCATTGACCAGGCCGTCGTTCTTGATTGGATGGCCGGCGAAAACGATGCGGCCGGCCTTAAGCGCATCGTGGGGGCCGCACCGGATATCGGCGCGTTCGAATATCCTTTCACCGGCTCCGGCGTGCCCGCGGATTGGTTGATGACGCACAGCCTCTTTACCGACGGCAGCTCCGATTATGCGGACGACGATGGCGACGGCCTGAACAATTATGCCGAATGGCGCAGCGGCACGGATCCGCGCAACGGGGCCTCCTGCCTGCGGCTTACGCGCTCCAGTTCCGTTCCGGGCAGCGGCTTGGTGCTGCAATGGGCCAGCGTGGACGGCAAGCGCTATCGGGTCGCGCGTACGACCAACCTGATGGCCGGGGCGTTCCCCGTGCTGCTGTATACCAACTTGCTGGGCGTCGCTCCGCTGAATACCGTAACGGACGCCGCGGTTTCGGGCAGCGGGCCTTGGCTGTATCGGATTGGGGTGGAGTAACCCGACCTGTATGCAAGGCCGCGATTTTTCTGTTTACTGCCCCATGGCCGCTTGGCGCGCCTTGATGAAGGCGGGGATGGCGATGGCGGCGAGCAGCCCGACGACAGCGACCACGATCATGACGATCGCAAGAACTCCAACCAGGCGGAAATACGTTCCAAGCTTTTCCATGGAGGTCTGAAATTCGGTTTCGCTGTCGGTTTCGAAAGCCGCCCGGATGCGGTTGGACGCGGCGCACAGGAGAACGCCCATCCAGATGGGAATCCAACAAACGACGATGCCCCAGAGGCTCAGGATGGAGAGAACTCCCTGAATGATCGACATGACGCCCGCGAGCTTCATCCAGCCTCTCGCTCGATACAAGGGTTTGACAAGGCGTTGCAGTAACGATTCGTTATCCATGATGGCTCCTTTTTGTACCCGATCTGTTTCATAATGCGGGCTGTCGCCCAACTTTGCACACGCCCTATTAATTCTAGATATATGATGTTCTGTCAACAACCTCGATAAACGGCGTTGCCTGAATCAAGAGCGGGGCGTATCTCGATATGGCCGCAGGTCGTATGGGGAAAGGAAGGCGCTCAGCGGAGTGAGCGCCCTACCCACGGCAAAGAATGGTAGGGACGGCGCTCTGTCGCCGTCCGCTGTTGTGGCAGGATGTGCCCTCAAGGCAATCGCACTTTCAGCTCATAATTTCGGAGACCGGCTGTGGCGCTGGAATCGGTCAGGTAATCCTGGTCCACGCCCGTGCCGACGTAGCTTGTTTGCCCTTCCACGCCCTGCCAGTTGGCCTGGTTCAGGATGGAACAGGACTCCAATTCGTACACCCGGTTGGCCGACGATTTGAAGTAGACTCGGGTTTCGTTGTTGATGCGCTGGATGGAAGAAATTTGTAGGAAGTCGTCTTCATCCGTCGGGTCGGTGTCGGCGACGAATTCCGTGGAGTTGTCGAACGAATCGTCGTCAGGGTCCAGGGCGGCATCCGTACCGCTCAGAGGATTTAAACCGTAATGCTCTTCCCAGTTGTCGGTCATGCGATCCTCGTCGGAGTCCATTGTCGCGCCGTTGTATTCGTAGGCGCCCATGTCCGGAATGCTGGAGAACAGGCGCGGTTCGCCGATGCAGTCGGAGGAGATGCCGCAGTAGGTTCCGGCATTTACGACGCCGCCCTTGGAGGCGTACGTGAGGCGACAGTCGAGGTTGTCGGGATTCATGAAGCCGGGATCGACGTTCAGGTTGCCCGTGCCGGGATAGCCGCCTTGCACGTCGCTGTAGGTGACGGCATATCCGGCCGAGACGCCGACGCCGCGATTGAAGTAAACAATGCTGTTGGTCATGGTCAACTCTGCGCCGCTCGCAACGTCCACGCCGCCGGTGCTGTTGCGGGTGACCGTGCAATGAATCATCGTGGCGTGCGTGCCCGACGCGATCAGGCGGATGCCTCCGCAGGTGTTGGCCGCCGTATTGCTGATGACCACGGTATTGATCAGGCGCGCCTGGGCAAAATCTTCGACGTAGAGGCCGCCGCCGTACGCCGCGGCATTGCATGCGATCATGACATTGGAAAGAATCAATTCCCCTCCGTCGCCCAGGTGGGCGCCGCCGCCGTACATCGCGGCGGAGTTGCCGGCGATCCAGGCTCCGGGCCAGATGGCGGTCTCCGACGGGGCGGCGGCGGACAGGACAAACCTTCCGCCGTTCATGGAAAGCCCGCCGCCGGACTTCGTGCTGGCGTTGTATTCGAAACGGGAATTGCGAGCGAATAAGGCGGCATGATCCAGGTACACGCCCCCGCCGCCGCTGCCGAAATAAGCGCCTTCCGCCAGATTGCCCTGGCTGACGCCATGAGTCTTTCGCCCCACGCGAACTCCGTCCAAATGGACTTCCGTGCCGCTGCCTTCGGCGTAAATGCCGCCGCCGCTGTCGGACGCCAGGTTGGAGTAAAGTTGGGGCGCGGCGCCGTTGGTTTCCGTGCAGCGCACCACTGCGCCGCTGCATGCGTAGAGGGCGCCGCCGTATTGCGCAGCGCCTTGCATGAGCTGCACGGAACCGTTCAACTCCACTCTTTTCGCGCCGGCGGCATAGATGGCTCCGCCGCGGCCGGCCTGATTTCCTCCGAAAACGGCGGCCGCGCCGGTCGAGCGGATGACGATGTTGGAGCAGGTCAGATAGAGGGCGCCTCCGTGGCCCGCGCCGTCGCCGTCGCTGTCGGCCAGGTTGCCGGTGAAGGTGCAGTCTTCGAGTTCCACCAGTCCCCAACTGGATATCACCGCCGCGCCGCCGTGGCCTTTCGCGGAGTTGCCGGTCATCGTCACCCGGATCAGCCGGTTGGTTTGCGTGTTGAAAAGGCTCAACCCTCCTGCGGAGTTGCTGCTGACGTTGTCGCTAAAAACGCAATCCACCAGCTCGGCCTTGCTTCCCGAGATTTGGGCGCCGCCCGCGTTGTAGGCGGCCCGGTTGCTCGATATGTTCAGGCGGTGCAGGTTGAGCTGGGCGCCATAGACGGTCAGGCCGCCGCCCCCGCCCAACATCGTATGATCGACCTGGTTGCGTTCGATGCGCGTGTCGTAATAGTCGGCTTTTCCGAAATAGGTGTAAACGCCGCCGCCGAATTCGTGGGCGGCATTATGGCGAATCGTCGCGCCGGAGATGTACTGCGTGCTGTTCAACGCATAAATTCCGCCCCCGCGCCCGGTCTGGGCGCTGTTGCGATCGAGCCATTGGGTTCCGCCAAAGACGACATTCGAATACACCAGCAGCGTGGACCCTTCGGCGTAAATTCCGCCGCCATGAATCGACGCATGGCTGAACTTCACTACCGCGCCGTTGGTCAGGATCAGCCGGGATCCGTCCGCCAGATAAGCGCCGCCGCCGTATTGAGCGGAATTCGAGTTCCCGACGCCATACCGCCCGATATGGGCGTTATCCACGCAGATGACGCTATTGGACGCGTAAATCGCACCCCCTTTGAGACTCGCGGCGTTATAGTTGAAAGACGAATCGTCCCACACGTTCAGCGTGGATTTCTCTGCGTAGACGCCGCCGCCACAGGGAGCAGCGTTGGGGCCGCCCAAATACTGGATTCCAACCAGGGTTTCTGTTCCCGCGATCAGCCCGGTGGATTGATTGGACAGCCAAAGTCCGCCGCCGGCCGCGCTCGCGACGTTGCCGTACAACTTGGCGCCGGATGCCAGTTCGAAATAACTCCGGTTTCTGGCTGCAACCCCGCCGCCATAGGCCGCCCAATTATTGAATATCCGCGTCGAAGCGGATGGAAAAGTGGCCCGGCTGTTGAACAGATAGAGCCCTCCGCCCTCGCCGTCGGTCCCGTTCGTGACCACGAGGGTGCTTCCGTCCGTGTAAAGGACGGCGTTCTGCAGCGCGATGCCCCCTCCGTAGCCCGTGTAGTCGCTCCCCAGAAAGGTATAGCTGAGGGCCGTATTGTTCGAGACCAGCGTGTTGGTCAGCCATAATGAGGAACTCGACACGTAAATGCCGCCGCCATAGCCGTTGACGTGATTGCCGTATACCCGGCAATTGGCCGCGGTCACCGTGGACCCGTTGCGAATAGATAACCCGCCGCCGTACAGTAGTGAATTGTTCGCCATGCCGCCGCCGGTCAAATCCAGGTCCGTCAGCGTCACCGAGGCGTCGCTGATATAGAGGGCGGAGCAGTTGACTGGCTCGATGACCGTCTTGCCGCCGGCCACCTTGGCGGAAAAGGACGTGTTATAGCAGCCATCGAGGGTAATGTTTCTGCCGGCGATGTTCACCGCTTCGGCGTATAGGCCGGTCGACACCAAAATCACATTGCCGTTGACCGCCGCCGCAACCGCGGCCGTGATGGTATTGTAACTGGCCCCGCCCTGAATGCGGACGGCGGCCAGACTGTTCAAGGTTAACCCCGCCAGCAAAATCCCCAGGCTCCATAGTATTCGTTTCATTTGACTCTCCTTTGCTGGACCTAGTCGTGATGGATCGGCCTTTCGTGGGGTGATAAGAAGGAAAAGCTATCGGCGGATTCCTCCGGTGGCCCGGCTTCTCCGACGACGGGGTCTTCACGTAGGCGGGATTTGTCGCGAACGATTTTTCTTTAGATCCTGTTCTTTGGAGCCGGAGCGACCTCGCTCCGGTTTTTCTGACGCCTGGTCCGAGACGTCGCATGTACACAACGAAAGCATCCAGCCCGTCGTCCCTCGAAAGATCGCCTTCCGTCATGAATTCCCCCGACGAATGAAAACGCCCAAAATCGTTCATAATCGCCAGGAGCCAGATTGGGATTGCCCGCGAAATACGCGAAAAAATGCGAAAGAGTAGAACCCGGACCCTCGAACCCTTTGGTGCTTTTTGAGGATCGTGAGGGGGCGGAAAAGTTCTGTCCCCGGTAAGCGCCAGGCCGAGCGGTGAAATATTTTTCGTTTCCGACAACGAAACGTCCGGATGGGTCGACTGTCTGCAAGTGAAGGCCATTACACGGACTCGGTGGAGGGAGTCGAGAGTCCAAAACGAAAAGATGAAGGAGCCTTGATCATGCGTACGAATAGCCTGAAGTTGACCCTGTGGTCGGTATTGCTGGGAACAGCCCTGTCGATGAGTGTTTTTGCCGCCGGTCCCCTGGCCAAGCTGGAAAGCGCCATGTTCGTCGAAAAGTCGAACGGATTGTCCATCTACAGCGTTACCGTGCATGCTAAGATTGACGGGCAGCCGGGAAAAGAAGCGGTCTACATTCAATATGCCCAGTTGAGCGGCGGGGCTTGGACGATGCTCAAGCTTACCATGCCCACGTATCCCACGAACGGCGGATATGCGATTTATAAAGGAACCCTCAAGGTTAATGGGGCTGTCAAATTCCAAGTGCAGTTTATGCCCTCCGATGGCAGCGGCATAACGACCTATAACGACAACGGCAAGCCCTACGTGCTCTCCGGCGATTGTTCTCAAGGCATTTCCGGCGTGGTAGGCGGAAAAGTTTCCATGGATTGGAGCGAAATTCATTATCAACTAAGGCCTCTCAAGACAGCGATCGGCACCGTGAACGTCCCGATGTATTCGCTGCGCGGCGAAATCCTCGTGCAGTATGCCAGCCTGTTGGACAAAGTCTCCATTTGCTATGTGAAGGACGGCGTCTTTGTGGAAGCGCCGGCGACGTTTGTCGATTTTGCGGATTGCAGCGGCGCCATCGCCGTTTGGTCTTTCGACATTCCTGTTACCTCTCTGTATCTCTCCACAGGGGGCATCTGGCACTATGCCATCTACAAGAACAATTCCGGCCAAATGTTTGTCGACGATAACTTCATGATGACGTATTTGGCCAAGTATGGATATCCCCTGGATTGATCCCGTTAAAGACATGAAGCATCCGACGCCCCGCCCGAAACGGCGGGGCGCCTCTTTTTTAGGTGGCCCGGCTTCTCCGAAGACGGGCTCTTCACGTGGGCGGGATTTGTCACGAACGATTTTTCTTTAGATCCTGTTCTTTGGAGCCGGAGCGACCTCGCTCCGGATTTTCTGACGTCTGGTCCGAGCCGTCGCATGTACACAACGAAAGCGTCCAGCCCGTCGTCCCTCGAAAGCTCGCCTTCCGTCATGAAATCCCCCGACGAATGAAGACGCCCCAAATCGTTCAAAATCGTCAGGAGCCAGATTGGGATTGCCCGCGAAATACGCGAAAAATCGCGAAGGAGGAGTGCTGATGATTCCCTGCTGTCCTGCGTGTCTCGCGAGGGATCTTTGCCTGTATCCAGCTCCGTCTGCTCTTAGTGGTTTCTCGCTAACTTTATATTTAAGTGAGTGCCCCCGGCTCTTCCATAACGTCTACAGCTTCCTCGGTTCTCGACAGGGCATTTGAAGGAATGATAAAAATAAGCCAGCAGGAGGCGTTTTTCCAATCATTGGAAACGTTGGTGTTCGAGCGTGGGTTCAGACGCTTTCGGTCAGGGGCGATATGAAATAAGGAGAAAAAAATGGCAAACAGGAGTCTCGGAATCGCTGTCGTCTTCCTCTTCTGCGCGGTGTTGCAAGTGTGTGCGAGCGTCTATACGGTGACGAATCCGGGCGACGCGCCAACAGGGGGGACGTTGCGCTGGGCCATCCGCAGCGTGGAAACGAATCCGGGCCCGGATGAGATTCGATTCAACCTGAGCGCTCCCTATACGATCCAGCCGACCGGCGCGCTGCCGATCATCGTCTCCGACAACGTTACGATCTCGGGGGATTCCCAGCCAGGCTACACGATCAACCCGCTGGTGAAGCTTTCCGGCGCCGGCGTGAGTTCCGGGTCGGGGCTGTCGCTCGTATCCAGTTCTGGTTCTGTCGTGCGCGCGCTTCATATTTTCGATTGGCCCAGCTATGGGGCGGCGCTTTGGAGCGATAGCCGCAATGTGTCCATCGTAGGTTGCTGGATCATCAGCAACGGATCCAGTGGAGTGTATTTGTCGCCCGCAAACTATTGCACGGTCGGAGGGGAAGCCGCTCTTTCGAAAAACGTGATTTCCGGCAATAGCGACAATGGGATCTTCGACACCGGGTTGAGCAATCTCGTGTTGAACAGTTATATCGGGTGCGATCCCTCTGGATTGAGCGCCATGCCCAACGGAACGTTCGGCATTTTCGCGGCCGGGCAGGGGACTACAATCGGGAGTACTTCGTCGTGGGCGCGCAACGTCATTTCCGGCAACAACGGCGCCGGGATTTGTCTTCGGCCCTCGGCCACGAACGTAACGATCGTCGGCAACTACATTGGGACGGACTTCGCAGGCGTGGGGACCGTCAGCAACTATGGCGGAATTCTGATCGAAGGCAGCGGCAACCTCGTCGGCGGAGGAGGCGCGGGAACCACCAACGTGATTGCCGGCAACAGGCTGGACGGCATCCGTCTCAGCGGGGCCTCCGCAACGGGCAATCGGATTGAAGGCAATCTGATTGGGATCAATGTGGACGGTCAGGCGCTCCCGAACACCGCCCACGGCGTATATATTTTCAATGGCGCCCACAATAACTTTGTCGGCGGGACCTCCGATTCCAAGCGCAACATTATTTCAGGAAACAAGACCCATGGAGTGAGCATCTACCACGCCAACGACGTTCTAACGTCAGGGAATGTGGTGAGACGAAACTTCATCGGGACGGACATCACGGGAAGCAACCGTGTGCCGAACGAAAATTCGGGCGTCTATGTGCGCGGGTCGTATGCCGTGATCGGCGGGAATCTCTCGAGCGAAGGAAACCTGATTTCCGGGAATGGGAATCATGGGATCTGGCTGGACGGAACCAATGCGGCCAACTGCCGCATCCAGAATAATCTGATAGGATTGAACGCCTCCGGTTCCGCGGGCGTCAGCAATGCGAGTCACGGCATCTACGTGTCTGATGCGCCGGATGCGCTCATCGGCGGTACGAACGACGGCAACATCGTTTCCGGCAATGGGGGGTCGGGGATCTCGATCGGCGGCCCCAACTCCGATCGCGCCACGATAATGGCCAACGTCATCGGTACGGACGGCGTAACGGTTACCTCGGCCATTCCGAACGGCGTGCGTGGAATCGACATCGCGGAATCCGATGGTCACTCGATCGGGGGCGCCTTGATGAGTGCGGCAAACCTGATTTCCGGCAATAACGACAGCGGCATTGTCCTGAACGATACGGCGAACAATCAGATTCTCAACAACGTGATCGGCGTAAACGGATTTGCCACAGGACCCTTGGGTAATGGAGGCAGCGGCATCTTGCTGGGGATCAGTGCGGCGCAAAACACCATCCAGGGCAATATCATCGGTTGCAATGGGGCAGACGGGATCGCCATCACCTACGCGAGCTCCATTGAGAACGTGATTCGCGGCAATTGGATCGGGAGAAATGCGGTCGGTCCCGAGCTGTTGGGCAACGGCGGACGAGGCATTCGAATCAGCGACGCTCCGAGCAATACGATCGGCGGGTTTGCGGCCGGCGAGGCCAACTTCATTGCCAACAACAGCCAGCAGGGCGTTGCGGTCATCGGAAGCACGGCGGTGGGGAACCGTATCTTGGGCAATGGATTCATGAATAACGGTTGCCTGGGAATCAGCTTGCGTCCGACAGAGGGGCTGGACTGCGTGATTACGACCAACGATCCGGGCGATCCCGATCTGGGCCCCAACCGGCTTCAGAATTTCCCGATTCTTGCCGCTGCCACGAATGGAGGGGCGACCTTAAACGTGCGTGGCGCTCTGAACAGCACCGCCAATTCGACGTTCTGGGTTCATCTGTACGGCTCCTCCGAATGCATGGCCCACGGCTACGGCGAAGGGGAGATGTACCTGGGCGTGGTGACGGTGCGGACCGATGTCGTCGGGAATGGCGGGTTCACGAATGCCGTGCCAATCGCTCCTCCGTCGATACCGAGTTTTCTCACGGTCCTTGCGACGGACACCAACCGCGGAGATACCTCGGAGTTTTCCCTCTGCATGCTCCTGGATCGCGACCGGGACGGCATGCCGGACGACTGGGAAAACGAGTACTTCGGGAGCCCGACGGGGGGCGATCCGTCCGGCCATTTGGACGCGGACGGGGTGCCCAATCTGGGCGAATTCGTGGCGGACACCGATCCGAGCAATCCGGCGTCGTACCTGAGCGTTTCGATTGCGCGAACGAATGCCGAGATGGAGCTTCATGTGCCCTCATCGGCCCACCGGCAGTACGATTTCGAGGTCAATGACAACTGGTGCGATGATCCGAATTCTACCGCGCCGTGGGGCGTCATTAGCGCGAACGTGCGAGGAGATGGCAAGATGATCTCCGTTGCGGACAACTCGGTGACCAACGCCAGCATCTATCGGGTTCGCGTCCATCTGCCGTAACGCTAAATAGGAGCCATCAGAGCCATCAGGGCCGCGTCTCAAGAGCCATCAGGGCCGCGTCTCAAGATTCAAGAATCCAATCATTCTTTGCATCGGCATTTTATTCTCAATGATCTGCTGATATAGAAGCTTTCTAAGAAAGCAGCTCCTGCCAATTCTCGAATCTTGAGACGTGGCCCTAATGGCCTCATCCGACGCCCCGCCCGAAACGGCGGGGCCTCGTCTTTTAGGTGGCCCGGCTTCTTCCGCCTACGTCCCGCGAGCGGGATTATGGCGTGACAAGCCGAAGACGGGCTCTTCACGCAGCTCGTCAAGAAGACGGAATTTGTCGTGAACTATTTTTCTTGAGATCCTGTTCTTTGGAGCCGGAGCGACCTCGCTCCGGTTTCTATGACGTCTGCTCCGAGACGTCGCATGTACACAACGAAAGCCTCCAGCCCGTCGTCCCTCGAAAAATCGCCTTCCGTCATGAAAGCCTCCAACGAATGAAGACGCCCCAAATCGTTCGAAATCGTCAGGAGACAGATTGGGAGTGCCCGCGGAATACGCGAAAAAACGCGAAAGAGGAGGGCTGATGATTCCCTGCTGTCCTGCGTGTCTCGCGAGGGATCTTTGCCTGCATCCATTTCCGCGCGCTCTTAGCGGTTTCTCGCTAACTTCTAATTTAAGGGCTGACCCCGGATCTTAATAATCTTAATCGTAATCTTAATCGTCTCCGACAAAACAGAGAAAGATTATGATTATGATTACGATTATGATTAAGAGGGGGGCCATTCGGGTCGGACCAAACCTTTGTCCTGAATCGTAACAGAGTACGTAGAAATTGGCGCTTTAGGGCTTTTTCAGAGCGCATGGGGACACATTTGTGCAACTTTCACCCACGAAACTTTCCGGTCGGTCGACTGTCTGTTCGTGGAGGCCATCAACGGGCTCGATGGCAGGGAAAAGGAGCCTTAAACAAAACGGTGGAAAAGGAGAGGTTATGAGGACAAATTTGTGGATCGCGGCGATGATGGTGGCGGTAATGTCTGCTTCGATGACCGGTTGGGCGGCCGTGGTGCCTATCCGTTTGGAAAGCGCTTACACGACGCTCACCCCGGTGGGAGAGCACCAATATAATTTTACCGTACACACCAAGATCATGGGGCCGCTGGCCAAGCAAACGGTCATCTTAAATTATAAGGTGAATGGCGGAGGGTGGAATCAGGATGTTATGGAGCTTGTCGCCGTCAATACAAACGCCTCGTTGGCGACCTATCAACTGTCGATGCCTGCATTGGGACCCATTCAGTTTAATTTCAGCTTCAAGTATGCAGGGGGCGAATATACCTGCAACGATTACGACAAGTCCTTCAGCTTGACGGACGATTGCTCCATGACGGGTTCGGGGGTCGTGGGATTTAAAGTGAACCTGGACTGGGCGGAAGTCTATCGCCGTCTCGTCCCGTTGAAGGTCGGCAATCAGATCGTGGCGTATTTGCCCTATACCGGGTTGAAGGGCGAAATTCTGGCGCCGACCTCGGATTCCGCCATTTCGGTGCGAGTCCGTTATTTCAAGCCCGACGGCAGCTATGTGGATGTGGACGCCAAACATATAGATTCTCCGGATTGCGGCGGTTCCTTGACGGTATGGGCGTTTGATGTGCTCTTCGCCAAGATGTACGCCAGCTTTGAGCCGGCGCCCTTCTCGGTTTACATCCTCGACCAATACGGCAAGAAGACCTTTGACGACAACTTTGGGATGAAGTATCCGGCCATAAAGGGAAGCCCTTTGGACTGATCCAGTTAATCGGTTAATCAGAGGTTCCCTTGGTGGGTTAGTAAGCGCCCCGCCGGCAACGGCGGGGCGCTTGTTTGAAAGTCTTTCGAATTTCCGACACGAACTATCCGTGTGGCACGACTGTTTTTCATGAGAACGACTCATTGAGGTCTTTGCTTAAAGGAGGATGTAGAACCATGAATAGATTTATGAAGAAGATTCATCCGGAGTTTGGGCTGGCTCCTGCGCTCAAGGCGGCGGTCGCGGTTTGCTGCGCCGTCTTGCTGTCGGCAACGGTTTTGAAGGCTCAGTCCATCGCTCTGCCCGACTCGTCCATGAACCGGGCCTACGAGCAGGGCTCTTTGCTGGTGAAATTCAAGGATCCGACCCTGTCCGAACCGCAACGGGAATCCATCCGGCAGTCCTATCGGGCGCAACGCCGAAAACAATTCGCCCGGACGGGGCTGGAGCTTTGGCAACTGGACAACTCTTACAAGGTTTCCGGATTATGCCGGGAGTTGGCGGGCAGACCCGAGATCGAATATGCGGAACCGAATTACAGCATCCATGCGGACCTGACGCCGAACGACGAGAAGTTTGCCCAGCAATGGAACCTGAATAATACCGGCCAGCTTCCCGGCAGCGTGGCGGGCGCGGACATTGACGCTCCGGAAGCCTGGTCGATCCATGTCGGCAGCAAATCGATTATTGTCGCCGTGATCGACACAGGCGTGGACTACAATCATCCCGACTTGGCGGCGAATATATGGAAAAATCCAAAGGAAATCGCCGGCAATGGCTTGGATGACGACGGGAATGGATATGTCGACGACCTCCACGGCATCGACGCGATGAATGGCGATAGCGATCCGATGGACGATCACTATCATGGCACTCATTGCGCCGGCATCATTGGCGCCTCCGGCAACAATCAAAAAGGCGTGGCGGGAATCTGCTGGAATGTGAGCATCATGCCGCTCAAGCACATGGATTTCAAGGCAGACGGCAATGTCGCCACCGCCGTGGAATGCATCGAGTACGCCATCGAGCACGGCGCCCGGATCATCAGCGCCTCCTGGGGCGAACCGCAATATTCTTTTGCGCTCTACGACGCCGTCAAACAGGCCTCCCAGGCCGGCATTCTGTTTTGCACGTCGGCTGGAAACGAAGGTAACGATTTGGTGCTCACCCCCCAATATCCGGCGTGTTACGACTTGCCGAACATCCTCGTCGTCACCAGTACGGATAACAAAGATCAGTTGGCCAACCATAACTTCAGCGAGCACATCGTTCATATCGCGGCGCCCGGCGTATCCATCCTGAGCACGTACCCCGATGGAAAGTACAAGTTGCTCTCGGGAACTTCCATGGCGACGCCGCTGGCGGCGGGAACGGCGGCGCTGACCTTGTCCTCCTGGCCGAAAATGCCCCTGACCATGCTGCACGAAATGCTGTTGGATACGGGAAAGAGCAAGCCGGAATTTGCCGCGGCCGTCATGACGAGCCGGCGTTTGAATGCCCGTCAGGCGCTCATCCGGGCGAAGGGCGGCCATTATCTGACGTTTGATCGGTCCCGGTATTTTACCGGCGCCAAAGCCAAGATCCTGTTGTACGACGGCGAAACGCAGGATTACTCTCCACGGCTCGTTTCTGTTTCCACCAGCGGCGGCGATTCCGAAACGCTGCTGCTCCACTCCAGCTCTCATCTGAAAGGCTTGTTTACCAACTCCATGCCGGTCGCCTATCTGAAATCAGCAGCGGCGCCCGGCCTGAAAAACGGCAAGCTGGAGGGCGGCCATGACGTCAAGCTCTTCGCTACGTATAAGAGTCCTGTCACCCTTCGCACGTTGAAGGACGAAGCTCAAATCGATCTTCAAGTGAAAGTGGGCGTGACCGAGCTGCCCGCTTTTGTGGCTTTCCCTGACTTCCACATGGATCTCGACGGCGTGGTGAACGGAAATGTGCCGGTTCAAATCCTGGTCAGCAACGTGAACTCGCACTATTCGACTAAAATCGATTTTACGCCCACCGATAAGAACAATCACTGGAAGCTGCCTTCGTTCCCCTTGATGTATGGCAATAATAAAATCTGTCTTCTGGCAAGCAATCAATATGGTTCTTCGCTGAACAGAACGCTCCAGCTTGTGATCGTGACGGGATTCGTCGGCATGAATTACGTCGATGCGGCATCCAAGAATCCTTGCTGGCCGTACCTGTCATGGGAAACGGCTTCCACCAACATTCAAAATGCCATCAATGCCGCCGCCCAAGGAAATATCGTTCTAGTCCAAAGCGGCGTCTATAAGGAAGCCGTCGTGCACGAAATCCCGACCCTTGACCTGACCATCCGGAGTGTTAATGGATCTGGAAGCACCACCATAGATGGCGAGGGGTTGAGAAGGCCGGTTACCTTGCGCGGCGGACGTTTGGAGGGATTTAAGATTACGGGTGGATGTACTACGCAGCAGGGGGGCGGAGCCTACCTGGAGCATCAAGCCATTCTCAAGGATTGTTTAATTTCCGACAATAATGCTAGTCAATTGGGCGGTGGCGTTTTTGCCCAGGAATACAGTCAAATCCAAAGCTGCCAACTGAGCGGCAACAAGGCTGAAAGCGGGGCGGGTGCGGCCTTGATAAAGGGGGCGCAGATCCTGAACAGCACCATCAAGGCCAACAAGCTTATTGCAGGCGGGAGCGGCGCGGGCTTGTCCTGCGAAGACGCGCTCGTGGAGAACTGCGTCATTACGTTCAATCTGGGGAGCGGCTATGGAGGCGGCGCCTCTGTGAGATACACGACCCTTAAGGGCTGTGTCTTCGAAAACAACACCGCCTACCATGGCGGGGGGATTCAAGCCGAGGAATCAACCGTCTTGTCCTGTTCTTTCAAGGGAAATACCGGCAGTTTTGGCGGGGCGGCCATTAAAGGCAAAGGCAGCCTGAATCTGGACGACTGCATCATTAGCGGTCATACGGCCGGTTGTGCCGTTAAGCATGAGGGAGTTTCCAGTGGGAATTTGCTGGCCATGAGCAATTGCTATTTGAGCGGCAATAGCGCGGGCTTGCAGGCCTCCGGCGACGTCGCTATTCACAACTGCGCCTTCGAGTACCAACTCGCAAGTACGCCGGTCGTCTACGTAACAGGCGGCGACCTGGACGTGCGAAATGTTCTGATCGCCAACAATCAGGGGATCGGCTTGCAGGTTGATCAATCGACGGGGGTCGTATCGTATGCTACGATTGCCAACAACAAAGACGTTGGTCTTCTTCTGTCCGGCAATTCGTCCGTTGACGCATCCCATTCCATTCTGTGGGGGCAAGTGAAGAAGAATTGGTCCGTGTCGGGGAATGAGCATAGCTTTACGTATTGCTGCACGACTCCGCTATTGGGTTTGCCGGATGCCCAGGGCTGCTTCGACGCCAATCCTCTATTTGTGAAGGGGCCGCTGGGGGACCAGTATCTAAGCCAAACGACAGCCGGGCAGGCGAAGAACAGTCCCTGCGTGAATGCCGGGGTGTCGGGCCTGGCGGTCCCGGAAGGATCCACGCGCACGGATGAAGTTCCGGATGCCGCCTCGCCGGATTTGGGATATCACTATCCCATTCCATAGTGCAGAATGGCATGTAGGTTTGAAATCGGCGGTGTGCGGGGGCCATATGGAGACGTCCCGGATAGTATATAAAAGTATCGAAGTCATTGGATGGCCGGCAGCTATACGGGAAGTCGCGACCGCGTGGCCCCTCGCATGCGTTAACGGCGCTTGTGAAAAATGGTATCGTAGGATGGAGGAATTGATTTGACGAAAACGCGCTAGACGCGACGACTCAAATTCGCCGGAGTTGTAATGATTCGAAACCCATATGGGGCCAAGGTCTCGCCATTGCGCTGGTGCGTTATGGCCTTATGGCTTTCCTGCCTGCCGTCGGCATGGGCACAGGCGGGCGGCGCCATAACGTGCGGCCTTTCGCCTGACGAGGCCGTGACGGCCGGCGCGCAGTGGAGCGTTTATGATGGGCAAACCATCGAATGGAAGGACACCCGGGCCGTAGTGAGCAACTTGGCGCCGGGCCCCTACGCCGTTACCTTCAAGTCGATCGATGGCTGGGTGACTCCCGTCGATCAGCAAGTTCAGGTTTTAGCAAACCAGACCAATCGGCTGATGGGCGCCTATGAAGTGAATAATCCGCAAGGCGTGCTTCAGGTTTATCTGGAACCTTCGAACGCCGTGGCCGGCAGCGCCCGGTGGAGCTTGTCGCCCGGTTCGAATTGGATGGCGGACGGGGCGTGCGCCGCCAATCTGGCCGCAGCCAACTACACGGTTTACTTCAAAGAAATCAATGGCTGGATCAGTCCTTGCCAGCAGACAATTCCCGTGACGCAAGGCTGGGTGCGGTGCTTTGGAACTTACCAGCAGGCCCACTCGCTGACCCTGCAGGCCTTTTTGCAGGGCCCGTATGACGCCGACACGCATCGAATGACCACCGCCTTGAACGTGCCGCTGACTTCCCCCTATGCAGACGATGTCCGCAGCGTCTCCTCTTTGCCCAGCAACGTCACCGATTGGATTCTGATCCAGCTTTACCGTCCGGGCAGCTCTTCCCCGGAAGTTTCACGCAGTGCCTTTCTGCAATACGATGGAAGCATTGTCGGCGAAGCCGGCGAAACCGCCATCACCATGCCGGTGAGCAGTTCTTCCTACGACATCGTGCTCAAGCATAGAAACCATTTGGCCGTTCGGTCTGCTGGTCCTGTTTCATTTACGAATCAGTCGGTCGTCTATTGCTTCCATACGAACTCGTCCTGTTTTTATCGGGGAACCAATGCAGCCGTTCAACTGGACGCAACTTATTGGGGTATGATCGCCGGCGACGCGGACGGCGACGGCGAAGTCCAGGCCGCCGATGCGCTTTTTTATGCGTCGCAAACCAATCAGACCGGCTACTTGCCCGCCGATTTTAACTTCGATGGCGCGGCGAATACGAACGACCTCGGCCTTTGGACCGGCAACCAGGACAGCTATTCGCAGGCGACCAATGGAGGCGTGTGGCTGGCGGACAATGTAAGTCTTTCGCCGGCCATCCTGACCGTCGTGACGAATGCGAGCCATACGTTCACGATTTCAGGAGCCACGGGAACGCTGGTTTGCACTTTCACCAAAAACCAAAGCGGCGGCAGCCTGAATTCATTGAACAGCACGGACTTGATTTATCAGGCCGGCGCCGCCTCGGGTTGCTCCGACGTCATCGAAGTCTGGGATTCGTCCAATCAATTGGCACGGGCGCGGATCAATGTGATCGCCATGACCAACGGGCCTGCTTACGGCAAGGCCATCATCGTGGCCGGCGCCGCCGGGGACTCCGATCCCAATCGGCCGGCCACGCATTATCTGGCGCAAAAAGCTTACGAAACCTTGCTTTACCGGGGCTTCGATGCCGACGCGATTCAGTATCTAAGCTTTGAAACGGGGCCGGGGATCGATGGCGCCGTCTCGCTGGCCCAGGTAGCCGCCGCCTTCACCAATTGGGCGACCGATGCCGATCCCTTGTTTGTTTACCTGGTGGACCACGGGTCCTATTCCCCCGAGAACGCCTACTTCCATCTGAACGCAACGGAGTCGCTGTCCGCCACCCAACTGGATGGATGGCTCGATAATCTGCAGGATGAACAGGACGCCGACGTTTCCCTCGTGATCGATTGCTGCAATGCCGGCCAGTTTGCCGGACTGCTCGCGTATGAGGGCGCCGCCCAGCGCCTCGTCTACGCCGCCTGCGGCGTCAATGAAGCCACGTATTTCATTGCCGGCGGCCAGGTGAGTTTTTCGGAGGCCTTTTTCAACGGCATCCTGTTGGGCTACGACTTGGAGGCTGCCTTCCAGACCGCCACCAATGCGATCGGCGCCTATCAGCATCCGCAAACGTACAACAACGGGGCATCCGGCCAAGGCCTTTATCTGGGGCCCACTTTCATTACGGCCATCGACCTTCCCTCCATCGGCACGATGTCCGGTCATCAAACACTCAACTACACCGATTCCGCTTTGGTGTGGGCCGACGACATCGTATCGGCGAATCCGCTGGTGCGGGTGTGGTGCTCCATCCTGCCGCCGAATCAAAACCCGGATCCCAGCGTGGCGGTCCGTTTTGTTCCGGAAGTGGAGTTCTCTTACAACGTGAACTGGGGCCGCTACGAAGGCACGGCGCTGGGACTCAGCCAGACCGGCGTCTACACGGTCGTGTTTTATGCGAAGGACAGCCTGGGCAACATTTCGATGCCGCGCGTCAGCACGATTACCCAAACGTCGTTCGACGAAAAGGTGATCATCGTGGCCGGCGGTTCCACGAATGATGCCTCGTGGTCGGCCATCAACAACATGGCCCATCTGACCTATATGACGTTCCTGGGCCTCAAGCTGGACAAGAACGCCATCCGCTATTTGAATGCCGATGGCCATCAAGATGTGGATGGCGATGAACTCTCCGACGTGTACGGCTTGCCGAATTTACAGGAGCTGGGAAAAGCCATTACCAACTGGGCCAATCGGGCGGACAAGCTGACGGTCTACATCATCGCCGCCGAGACCAACGGCGAATGCCGGTTAACCCCATCGGACAACTTGAATGCGGTTACGTTGGACTATTGGCTGGACCTTTTCCAAGCCTTTGATAACTCCTTAAACGTCATCGTCGAGATGCCCAATGCCGAAGGGTTCATCCCCGGTTTGTTGCCGCCGGAAAACCGGCAGCGCATTGTCATCGCCAGTTCGGGTTACGGACAACCTGCTTTGTGGCAGGCGAACGGGATGATTAGTTTCACCGCCTATTTTATGAGCCACTTGTTCCTGGGCGAAACGGTGGGCGGGGCCTTCGACAAGGCGCGCATCGCCGTCTACAACGCCTCCGGCGCCCAACAGACGGCCTTGATGGATGACGATGGGGACGGCTTCGCCAACGAGAAAATCGAAGAGGCTGATTACGCCAACAGAAGCTATCTGGCTCCCGCCGCCGTGCCCGCCGAAGGAGCGCCCACGATCGGCAGCGTCGTGTCGCCGGTCTGGATCGACGCCACCAACTCGGCCGTCATTTGGGCGGCGAACGTGACGGACGACTACGGGATTTCCAATGTTGTTTGCTATGTCGCCTCGCCGGGTTTTGCCGTCACCGGCCTTCTGACGCAAACCGCCCTCGTGTGGAATCCGGCCAACCTTCGTTATGAAACCACGCTCAGCGGCTTGACGAATCAGGGTTCCTACAACCTCACGTTCCAGGCGTTGAATGTTAATGGGCAGTGGTCGGCGCCGGTTCAGTCGTTCTTGATCGGACGCGATATGTACGAGCCGGATGATGAAAGCGCGCAGGCCACGGACTTCGCCGTCGGCATCGCGCAATCGCACAACTTCCATTCGGCCGCGGACGAGGATTGGGTGAAGTTCTATGCGGGCTCCGGCTATGTCTTCCAGATCGATGCCGAACAAACAGGGAGCAATATCGATCTGCGCCTGGACGTGTATTATGAGCGGTTCGATGGCGATTTGCTGCCGGTGGCCACGAATGTCGACAGCTATGGCCGAGGCATCGGCCATGCCGAGCAGGTCACGCTCGACATGGTCAATGGCTCCGCCTGGACGTCCGGCGTATATTTCGTCCGGGTCAACTCGGCCGTTCCAAACGGGTGGGGCGTCGACAGCGGCTACCAACTTCACATTTATCTTCCGTCCGGCGGACAACTGATCATCATGGCCATTAACGGCCTGACCGGCTTGGCCGTGCCGGATGCCCTGGCGACGATCAACGACGCCAGTTCGCTATATTTCAACGGCAGCACGACCGTTTCCAAGGACATGAACGGCGCCTGCAAGGTAAAAGCTCTTGCCCCCACCGGCTACTTCCCCGTGCAGGACAGCGTCCTGTCCGGCCAGGTGGATAACTTGGGAAATCAGACCTATGGAAATCCCCGTATCGTGCCGTCGGGTTGTCATTTTACCAGCTTCCAGTTCATGCCGTACGTGCGAGTCGATGGGCAGGCTTTGGATGCGGTCGTTGGATCGTTTGTGAGCGACGCCAAAGTTTCCTTCACGGCCGCCAGCGGCAATCTGAGCGGCATCGTTTATACGCAGTATCCCAATCGGGCTGTCTACGGAACGCCGTGGCAGACGGAATCCGACGGAGGCTTTCCCACCAATGTGCTGCTTCCTCCCATCACCTGGAATTTGCTTGTCGAAAAAAGCGGCTACTCCAATCTGGTTGTGGCCGGAACGATATCCTTGTCGCTGACCGCGACCAACCTCGGGACGTTTTATCTGCGCCCCGTCGACCAAAACGGCAATGCCCTGCCGGACGCCTGGGAAGCAGCCTTCTTCTCCCCCGGCAGCAATGTGTTGGCGCAGGCGGATGCCGATGCGGACGGACTCAATAACTGGCAGGAATATATGGCCGGCACGGACCCGACCAATCACAATAGTTGGTTTGGCTGCACGACAGCGCCCACGGCCTCTCTTGGATCTTTGACCTTCACCTGGCCTGTCGTCCCTGGCCGCGTCTACCAAGTTCAACGCGCCGGCCTGCTGCAAGCCAACCCGTGGCAGCCGGCCTCCGCCGTCGCCACCGCCGCCGCCAGCCAAACCTCCATGCAATGGACCGACTCCAGCGTCCTGACCTCCACCCAAAGTTTCTACCGCCTGAAGATCGTTCCGCCTCAGCCGTAAACGGTTCCCGTCGCCTGCAAGAAGGTTTGTATTTTGGAGGGTCGCGCTCCGTCGCGACCGGTAGAAGAAGGCTAGGTCCCAAACGGCGCAACCACTTGCAGGCCGGGAATGTTTTTGCTCACGTCGGATTCGTGTCCGGCGGTGAAGAGCAGTTTCAAATTGGGGCCGGCGTCCATGGTGAAATACAGGGGCAAGCCTTCGGCGCGCAGTTTCCAGATGGTGTGCATGGCGGCGACCGATTCGGGCTTCCAGTAAAGAATGGGCGGTTCGGTGGCGATCATGGTGGCATGCATGGCCAGGGCATTGCTTTCGGCGGTCTGCCCCAGACGGACAAAATCGTGAGCGCGTATGGCGTTGCGGATGAGCGTCAAGTCTCGTTCCACCTGCCGGGGCCAAGCTGAGTAGAGCATCGAGGCGTTGACGGTTTGTTTCATCCCGGCGCGCGAGCCGACAGGCTTCTCCTCGCTGCTGAGGACGAGCAACCCCATTCTCAATTCCGGCCAGGACGCCTCCATGCGTTCGGCAAAGGAGTCCATGCCATCGTCCGCCTGTCCGGCCTTCCACTCGACAAAGCCCTCGTAAACGGAGCGGGCGGCGCTGCCGCTGCCCAGACGAGCGAGGATGGACAGTTCGCGCCGCGACAAGTTCCAGCCAAAGAATGGGTCAAGAGCGAGGACGAGCGCCGCAAAGCCCGATGCCGAAGAGGCGAACCCCGCTGCGGTGGGGATGGTATTCTCGGCGTCCAAACGAAAAAAGAAGTCCGGTTGAGGGCGAAACAAATCGAGAAAGGCCTTTGCTCTTTTATAGAACGACGTTGAGGCCTCCAGCGATTTGCCGTTCAGACTAATGTGGTCGTCTCCCGGGCTGCGCGACAGCCGGACTTTCGAGCCCAACTGCGCGAGCGAAATGGAGAGGCTTGAGGTAACCGGCAAATTCAATTCCTCGTCGCGTTTGCCCCAGTATTTGCACAAGGCAATATTGGCAGGAGCAAAAGCTTCGCTTTGCGCGGTCTCGCCCGAATAAGCCGGCACGATCCGGCGAACGATATCTTGTTTGGTCAGCATCTTGTCGATGACTATGAATCAAACCACAATGAGCTTCAAGGCTCAAAGAGATGTAATCCCTTCCCTCAGCGCATACTTGGTCAATTCGGCCACGCTGTGCAGGTTGAGTTTTTCCATGATGTTGCGCCGATGCGTTTCGACCGTTTTTACGCTGACGCGCAGTTGGCCGGCGATTTCTTTTGTGGCCAACCCTTCGGAAAGCAGTTGCAGCACCTCCCGTTCTCTCTCCGTCAACACGGCAAACGCCGAGTTTGACGAAGCATCAGGCGACACCCGGTTATCCACCACGACGCCGGTTATGTCCGGACTCAGATATTTTTTTCCGTGCATAATGGCGTCGATGGCGCGACTGAGTTCCTCGTAAGCCGTATGTTTTAACAAATAGCCGCTCGCGCCTGCTTTCAGCATTTCGATGACAAAGCGATAATCGGCATGGGCGGATAATCCCAGGATTTTTGCATTGGGATTTAAGCGTTTGATCTTACGCGTGGCTTCAATGCCGTTAAGATCCGGCATGGCCACATCCATCACGATGACATGAGGCGCGAGTTTTTCGGCTTGTTCGACCGTTTCGCTGCCGCTGCTGGCTTCACCCACCACCTGTACATTGCTGTCTGCCGCCAGAAGCGCCTTGAGTCCGTCGCGCATCAGTTGATGATCGTCTGCGATAATTAGCCTGATTGGCATGAATCCCCCTATTTCGTAAGCCCATTATACTGTATTGCATTTCCTTCATTTCACAACTGGCGCAGGATCTTTGCGGAGCAAGGGGGCTTCAGAGCAGAAGCCCCACGATGCCATAGACGATGAGGTAAATCGCAACGATATAATTCAGCAGTTTGGGCATGAACAAAATGAGCACGCCGGCCAAAATGGATAAGCCGTATAAAATGGCAGCTTCACGGTTGATCATGATCCGGCGCCTTTCGAACTGTAATGCGGCTGCAACAATGACGCGATGCCGTGCATGGGCCTTCGCGGCGACCAGGCTGTTTGGTTCATTGGCAAGACCGTCAAGGTTCCTTTCGGGCCGCCTTCCGCAGCGTCTTCGGGCCGGCATTGGAGGTGGAAGTCGCCGGCCCGGGTGGCGTCAAATTGGACGGTTCCCTTTTGGTCGGCGCGAAGCGTATGCCGAATGTTATAGCCGGCTATTTCCAGGGCGCGAGCCGTTTCCAGGTTGGCGATTTCCAAACGGACTTTTTCTCCCTGGCGAACTACGACCGAAGGAGGAAAGATTCGATGGTTATTCAGCATGATGGCGATGACCCGTTCTCCGTTCCGTGCCAGTCCTGCCGGCTCGATGGCTTGAGGTTGGCTTCCATTAGCAGTCAAAGATTCCCACATGGATAAATGCGTGTTGTTATATGCACAGCCTAAAAGCATGACGCCTCCCAATAAAAGACTTGCCGCCACTTCCAATCGTATGGATGGTTGCCTCCGGTTTTTCATGAATCCTTCATTCCGTGTTTTCGCGATGCGATTTTGTGATTTCGCCGGGAAGGCATTTGAATTGTCGGCCTTCCCGGGAAATCGTTCTTGAGCAATAGTTCCAGGCTTGTACAGCCCTTAGGTCTTTGACATGGCGTGTTTGCTTTGAGATTTCATCGCGGCCTTGAAGGGCTGCCCCGCATAAATAACGGCTTTGGCGGCGCCCAGAGATGCGATGGTTCGGGTTTGTTTTTCGCGCAATCGCGTCAGGTGCATTTCGTAGAGCAGCTCCTGGCGGGCGCTTTCGCGGTCTTGTTTGGTCACTACCGGCGTCTCGGGATGTTCTATCATGGCAATTTCCCGGGCTCGTTCCTCAACGCTGGAGATCGAATCGGCATCCAGATCCTGAGGTCCCGGCTCCACTTCGTCCGTCCATTTGTTCTTTTGCGTTGTCATCATGGTCCCCTGATTAGAAGTATCTGACCTGTATTTCCTTTCGCCTGCACAGCGGCTTCCCGTCTCCTTCGCGGCGGACGCCTTGCTGTTTATATGGCGGCACCCTACGCGGAAAAGGAGCCGGCTTAAATCGGGCGTTTCCTGACCCTGGGCATCGAATAACCTGATGTGAGGCGGTCATATGTCGTTGGATCAAAGGTAATTTATGAAGTTTAGGGGCCGGGAAAAACGAACGAGCTGGTTCCTCTGGGCCGCCGCAGCCAACGGCTGGATCACCCTTCGACCGAAGAATTCGCAGCAGCTGTGCAGGCGTAAGACGCATGACCATAATGATCTATGCGTTGTTGCCGCCTGCGCCTGCCGAAACGAATTGGCCTGCGACGCTCGATTACGCTTAACAAAATTAAATGTTACCGGTATCTTGGTGGCATGTTTTTCTCCTGTTGTTCAACGTTAACCAGAAGGAAGTATCATGCGACATAAGCTATTACTGGTGGGGATTATTGCCTTGTCTGCTCATCTCGGCGCACAGGCCTCGTCAGCTCAGTCTCTTTTATCCAATGGGGATTTCGAAACGGCTTTTAGTGGCAGCGACGTGGGAAATTGGTTTGCGTGGGGCGGTGCGGAGCGGTCCAATTGGCAGGCGCACAACAGCGCCTATTCCCTGATCGTAAAGGGATCGTGGAGCGGCCTGGACTATGGCGGCGCCGAGCAGAAAATTCCGGTGTTGGCCGGCGGCACGTATGAAGCGGACTTTTTTCATTATTGGGATAACGGCTTCACGGCCGGTTTGCGCAACTTCGATGTGGCTTGGCGGGACTCCAATGGAACGGTTCTCCGCACGGATTCTTTTGCGATCGACTTTTCCGGCGGCGAGTCGGTCTGGCATGCAAACGGCCCGTATGTCGTGACGGCGGCGGTCGGTTCCGTCGAAGCGGAAGTCCGCTTCAACTTCTCCGGAGTCGGCAGCGGCGGCGCCTGCTACGTGGATGATGCCTCCTTCCAACTCCTGGCTCCTCCCGCGCCTTCGTTCTTTCAGTGCAGCGGCGGAGAAATCCTGGACCCCGACGGACAGCCTTTCCTTATTCGGGCGCTGGTGTTGAGCGGCTGGCATGTGCCCGAGGCCTACATGTGGAAGATCAACTCGGTTCATAGCCGGCATCTGTTCTCGTTTACCGACATGAACAATCGCATCGATTCGATATTGGGCGCGGCGGATGCTCAAGCCTTCTGGGACTCTTATCGCACGAATTTCCTGACCGAAGCGGATGTCGCGGATTTCGCCGCGCAAGGCTTCAACACGTTTCGCATGCCGTTTAATTATCGGTTGCTGAGCCCGCAAGACACTCCGGGCGTCTACAGCGAAGCAGGCTTTCAGGTTCTCGACCAGATCATCCAGTGGAGCAAGAATCATGGCCTGAAGGTCATTCTCGACATGCATGCCTGCCCCGGCGGACAGGCCAGCGAGCCCTACGCAGATCCGGAGCATACGTTCTGGGTTTGGAGCACCGAGCTTTCCAATTGGGTCGAAGCGGGCGTGGCTTGCCTCTGGCAGGACAATCAGGAATATTTCAACCAGACCGGACGTACGGCCGCTTCCAACAAGCAACGCATGGCGGACATCTGGCAGACCATCGCCAACCGGTACAAAGACGAACAGGCGGTTCTCGGTTACGAATTGATTAACGAACCGCACTTGCCGGACGGCGTGACCTCCAACGACCTGCGCAACTTGCTCATCCAGGTGACCTCCGCCATCCGGGCGGTCGATACGCACCACATCCTCTTTGTGGAAGGCGACATGTTCGCCGAAATGATCGATGGGCTGCTGCCCCCGTGGGATTCGAACATGGCCATTGCGTTTCACAAGTACTGGCGGCCGGCGATCTACGATCAGATTCAGCCTTATGTCGATGCGCGCAACCAGTACGACATTCCCTTGTGGATGAGCGAGTCGGGGGAGAACTCCAATCCCTGGTTTTACGAGCTGAAGACCCTGCTCGAGGCCAACAACATTGGCTGGAGCTGGTGGGGCTACAAGAAGGTCGACACGATTGCCGCGGCGTATTCGGCCGAGATCACGACCAACTATCAGTATGTCATCGATAATTTCTGGGACAGCCCGATCGACGCCGGCCGCGCGAAACAGGGCCTGATGGAATTGGCCAATCGCCTGAATACGACGAACTGCGACTACGACCCGGGGTACTACGCCTCGCTGCTCGATCCCCAATTCGGGACCGCCAACAAGCCGTGCCTCACGATGACGATTCCGGGAACGATTAACTGCGTCGACTACGATCTGGGCAATCAGGGCATTGCCTATAGCGACACGCGCTATGAAAACAACGAATGGCTTGGAGACGGCTGGAACAACGGCTGGACCTGGCGCAATGACGGCGTCGATATCGCGAAAACGACTTTCGGCTGCGGCTACAAGGTGGGCTGGGCCGAAAGCGGCGAATGGCTGAAGTACACGGCGAACATTCCTGCGGCCGGCAAATACGACATCACCTTCTCCGTGGCCACGCCCAACTCCGGCAAGACGCTGCAGCTTCGGCTGGACGGCAATGCGCTGACCGGCGTTTTGACCGTGCCGAACACCGGCGGCTGGGACGCCTGGCGGACGTTTACCGTCCAGCGCGTCAATCTGCCGCAAGGAACGCACACGTTCACGTTGAGCATCGTCAACGGCGGCTTCGACATTTCCAAGATCGTCTTCGTCAAACGATAAGTTAACGCTGCCGCAATCGTTGAGTCGAACAAGGGCGCCCCGAACCATCGGGGCGCCTTTTTCTGTTAGGTAGGGCCGCGGCCAGTCCTGGCCGCGAATCGCAGGCAGGAATGCGTGCGGCTTGACACGCCCCTGCGTTGCCCTTACCTTTGCGCCTGTTGTCAGCCGGGGTGTCCTGCCGAATGGCCGGACTGAGATTATACCCGATGAACCTGATCCGGATCATGCCGGCGGAGGGAGCGCAGGAAAGCTGAGAAGCGCCCTCATTGTCAGGGCGCTTTTTTTATTGGAGCGTTATGAAGGTTATATTGAATGGCGAGCCGCTTGACTTGGCGTTGAACGTTACGGTGAACGATGTGCTGGAGAAAATCGGTGCGGCGAATAAAACCGTGGCGACGGTGGTCAACGAGGAGCTCGTTCGCTCGAACGACCGGGCGAACCGCCGGCTGCAAGAGGGCGACCGGATCGAGATCCTGAATTTTGCGGGCGGAGGCTAATAGAATGGGCACATTAAAAATCGGGGCCTACGAATTCTCGTCGCGGCTGATTCTCGGCACCGGCAAGTTCAGCGACGTCGATACCATGCTGAGCGCCCTTCGCGCCTCCGGAACCCAGCTCGTGACGGTCGCTCTCCGGCGCTTCAACCGGGAACGGGCCGAAGACGATTTGTTGGGACCCCTGGCGGCGCTGAACGGAATTACCCTGATGCCCAACACCTCCGGCGCGATGAATGCGCGCGAGGCCGTCAAGGCGGCCCTGATCGCAAGGGAGCTTTGCGGAAGCCTCTTTATCAAAGTGGAGATTCATCCGAATCCGCAGCATTTGATGCCCGATCCCATCGAAACCTACGAAGCGGCCAAGATCCTGGTGAAAGAAGGCTTTCTGGTCATGCCGTACATTCCGGCCGATCCGGTGCTGGCCAAGCGGTTGGAGGAGCTCGGCTGCGCGTCGGTCATGCCGTTGGGTTCCGCCATTGGGAGCGGGCAGGGCCTGGCTACCGCCGGAATGCTCCGGATCATCATTCAGGAGAGCCTCATCCCGGTGATCGTGGATGCCGGTTTGCGGTCGCCTTCGGAAGCCTGCGCCGCCATGGAAATGGGCTGCTCGGCCGTGTTGGTGAACAGCGCCATTGCCGCCGCCGTCGATCCGTCGGCCATGGCCAAAGCCTTTGCTCACGCGGTGGACGCCGGCCTGCAAGCTCAACGCGCCGGGTTGATGCCCAAAGGCGACGTAGCCGTGGCTACCAGCCCCTTAACGTCGTTCTTGTCATGAATGCGTCTGGCGAAATCGACGATGGCTCAAAGGCATTGGCTGAACTTTTGTCCTTTCAGTCCTTGTTGTCTTTGGAGTCTCTCGCCCAACGCGCCCAGGCCCTGACCCTGCGCCGCTTCGGCCGAACCATCTCGCTCTACGTGCCGCTTTATCTTTCGAACTTCTGTTCCAGCGGTTGCGCCTACTGCGGCTTTGCAGCAGATCGAAAGACGCCCCGCAAGCGGCTGACCTTTGAAGAAACGCAGAACGAGCTTTCCGCTTTGAAGCAAATGGGCTTCGATGAGGTTCTCCTGCTCACCGGCGAACGAACGCCTCAAGCCGATTGCGATTATCTGGCCTCTTGCGTGAAGCTCGCGGCAAAGGTTTTTCATCGGGTAACCATTGAAGCTTTTCCGATGAGCGTGGAGGAATATAAGGCGCTGGTGCAAGCGGGCTGCACGGGCGTTACGCTTTATCAAGAGACCTACGATCGCGCACAATATGACCAGTTGCACCGCTGGGGTCCCAAAAAGGATTATGACGCCCGCCTGGAAGCGCCGGAACGGGCTCTTGAAGCCGGGATGCGAACGGTGGGCCTGGGCGTGTTGCTGGGGCTTTCCGATCCGGTCGCGGAGGCTTTGGCGCTATTTCGACACGTTCGGCAATTGGAACGAAAATTCTGGCGCGCCGGATTTTCTCTGTCGTTTCCGCGCATTCGTCCGCAGGCCGGCGGTTTCCAGCCCTTGTTCGAAGTGGACGACCGACTCCTGGCTCGCCTGATTTTTGCATTTCGCATCTGCCTGCCGGACGTCGAACTGGTATTATCCACTCGCGAGCGGGCATCGTTCCGGGATGGCATGGCGGGTTTGGGGATCACCAAAATGAGCATCGCCAGCCGCACGACGGTGGGGGGGTATCAAGCCGGAGCTGCGATGGAGGGGAGCGGACAGTTCGAAGTGAGCGATGAGCGAAGCGTAGAGGAGTTTTGCCGCGCACTAAGGTCTCGGCGGTATGAGCCGGTTTTCAAAAACTGGGATGCCGTTTATCGTGAAGTGGAAGCTCAGAAAGTGGAGGTGTGCCCATGCGATTGAATGACGATCAAAAACAGCGTTATGCCCGGCATATTTCCCTCCCGGAAATTGGAGAGCCAGGCCAGAAGAAGCTCTTGGCTGGCCGGGTGTTGATTGTAGGAGCCGGCGGCTTGGGTTCTCCGTCGGCCTTTTATCTGGCCGCCGCCGGCGTGGGCGCCATCGGTCTCATGGATGCCGACGTGGTAGACTTGAGCAATCTCCAGCGCCAGATTCTTCATTTTACCGCGGATGTGGACCGTCCGAAGGTGGAGTCCGCCTGCGACAAGCTCCAGGCGTTGAACCCGGATTCGCGCATCTGCGTTTATCCCCATCGGCTCACCGCGAAAAATGCCGGGGAAATTTTGGAGTCCTACGATTTCGTAATCGACGCCACGGACAATTTCGATTCGAAGTTCATGATCGCCGATGTCTGCCATGCCGCCAAAAAACCTTACTCGCATGCCGGCATCATGAGATTCTGCGGGCAGACCATGACGGTGCAGCCAGGAAAGACCGCCTGCTATCGGTGTGTTTTTCAGGAGCCGCCCCCCGCCTCGGACTATGCGCCTCAAGGCCCTTTAGGCGCCGTGCCGGGGGTGATGGGTTCCATCCAGGCGACGGAGGCCATCAAGTTCTTGCTGGGAATCGGGGATCCGCTGGTCAACACCCTTTTGGTTTACGATGCGCTGGAAATGAGCTTCCGGAAGATCGTGGTCAAGCGAGATAAGGCGTGTTCGTTGTGCGGGGATAAGCGATAGAAACGACCATCTGTTCGAATGGAGCCGGGGCCGCCGGGCTGTCTTTTATACAATGATTTCACGTCACATTTTGCATAAAGACAACTAAAGGGTCTGATTTGTGCCTCGTTCATGGGGAACTGCGGGGTTGCGTAGATTCCCGTTATGGTCCCGGCATTGCGACGGTTCTTTAATAGTCGGGCAATAAGTTGAAAACGCAGATTGATACACGTACAGTCCTATAGACATAGTAAGGTATGACATGTATCTATCGAAAAAAATAATTTACGGGTTAAGAGCGATATTCGAAATAGCGCGGAATTATCGTTCAGGGGAAGTGATTCGGATTCACCAAATTGCCCTCGAACAAAGCATTCCTCAGCGATTTTTGGAAGGCATTCTAAATGAACTGAGGAAGGGCGGATTTATTATCTCCAAGCGGGGCAAAGAAGGCGGCTATCTTTTAGCCCGTCCGCCCAAAGAACTTAAAGTGGGAGAAGTGATTGAATTCCTTTCCGGGCCATTGACTCCCGTTTCATGGGTGGACGAAGGCCGCCATCGGAATATTCCCAGCGGCGACCGGGTTTTTATGCCGGTTTGGGAAAAGGCCCGACGAGCAGCCTCTACGATTTATCATGAAACGACTTTTCAGGATCTGGTGGACGAACATATGCGAGAGGGAGAGGGTTCTGTCGCCAATTATACCATTTAAGTAAAAGGGAAAACAAAAACGGAGGAGTAAAAATGAGCCGAGTTTATGAAGACAATTCGCAATCTATCGGCAATACGCCGCTTGTAAAATTAAACCGCATCGCAAGCGGCTCCCAGGCGGTTGTCCTCGCCAAAATTGAAGGCCGAAATCCTTCGTATTCGGTGAAGTGCCGTATCGGCGCATCCATGATCTGGGATGCCGAGCAGCGCGGCGTTTTAAAGCCGGGGGTTGAAATTGTTGAACCCACGAGCGGCAATACGGGCATTGCGCTGGCCTATGTGGCCGCGGCGCGCGGCTACAAGCTCACCCTGACCATGCCGGAGACCATGAGCCTTGAGCGCCGGCGGGTGCTGGCGGCGTTTGGAGCGAATCTGATTCTCACGCCGGGAAGCGAAGGGATGAAGGGCGCCATCAAACGGGCGGAGGATCTTGCGGCTTCAGATCCGGATAAATATTTCCTGCCGCAGCAGTTTAAAAATCCGGCTAATCCGGCGATTCACGAGAAAACCACGGGGCCGGAGATTTGGGCCGACACAGACGGAAAGATCGACGTGCTGATTTCGGGCGTCGGGACCGGCGGAACCATTACCGGCGTTTCCCGCTTCATCAAAAACACAAAGGGGAAAAAGATTTTGTCCGTGGCGGTCGAACCGGTCGAGAGTCCGGTCATTACCCAGAAGCTGGCGGGACAGGAGCTCAAGCCGGGGCCGCATAAGATCCAGGGGATCGGCGCCGGATTCATTCCGGACACGCTCGACCTTTCGTTGGTCGACCGCGTGGAGCAGGTGGACAGTTTGGAGGCCATCGAATTTGCCCGTCGCCTGACCCGGGAGGAAGGCATCATCTCGGGCATCTCGTCCGGCGCCGCCGTCGTCGCGGCCCTTCGCCTGGCCAAGAAAGACGAGTTCGCCGGGAAAACCATGGTGGTCATCCTGCCGGATGCCGGCGAACGCTACCTCTCCACAGTCCTTTTCGAAGGCATCGGCGGTTGAGAAAACTGCATTGGCTGTTTCTGCTGGAGCCGAGGCGACCCGCCTGTCTCTTATACACAAATTCTAGACCCCGGCCTGTCACAAAAGAGCACAGCAAAACCGCAACCGAAGAAAACAACGAAGAATTTCAACGCAAAGGCCGCAGAGCCAAGCCGCGCAAAGGTCGCAAAGGAGAAGAAGAGTTGTTGGCAACGAATAGAAAGAGATGGAGTTTCTTTAAAAAAGTCTTCGCGTTTTCTGTAGGAGTTGCAACCCCTTGTGACGAATAGCAAGCTCCGCGCGGCGTATATCTTCCGGGGATATCCCTGCCGCCAGATTGTCGAGTATCACCGAGACCATAACGCGGGTTCCCTTTAGCAGGCCTTGCCGTGACATACGCTTGAGTCCACAGAAATGTAATCTGCCAAGTTCATGGAAGAACACTACCACAGCGTGTCACAAATGGAATGCCTTTCTTTTGGCTGAAAGGCGGCGGCTGCGGCCAAGGTAGAAAGCGGTGTTGGTCGATTAGGGCTCAAGGTCGCAGTCGTTTCGCCAACCCTTATTTGCTTTTTTGTCGGATCGAATGGCCCGGTCCGGTTCCGATCGTGCGGTCGATCGCGCGGATGCGGGCGAGGACGCAGTGGGCGCATTGGTCCGAGGTTTCGGCGATGCAGGGTTTGCCGGGGTAGAGTTGATAGTGCTCGCGGTATTGGGCCGGGGTGCTGTTCGGCATGAAGACGTTGGCGCCGCGCTGCAGGGCGAGGTTGCGGCCTTTGCCGGGGAAGACCGCGTCGAAAGCGGTCGTTGCCGGGATGTGGGCGTCGGGGTTGAAGAGGCGCAAAACCGCCAAGGCCTTGAAGAACATTTCGGAGTCCGACGCATAGGCGTTTTTTTCTTCGGCCAGCGGCGTGTCGGGGTGGGGGATGAACGGCCCGATGCCGATCATGTCGAGTTCGAGTTCCCGGCAGAGCAGAATGTTGTCGGCCAGGATGTCCAAGGTTTCTCCCGGCACTCCGATCATGAAGCCGCTGCCCGCTTGCACTCCGAGCTCGCGCAGGACATGCAGGCAATTTAGCCTCTCGGAAAGCAGGCAATCGGGATGCAAATAGTGGAACAGCTTCGGATCGCTGGTTTCGAAACGGATCAAGTACCGATCCATTCCGCACTCTTTCCAATAGCGATATACGTCTCTCGGTCGATTGCCGGCGGAGACGGTGACGGCCAAGGATGTTTCGGTTTTTATCCGCTCGATCAACTGTCCGAATTCCTGATCGCTGTACGCCTGCGATTCTCCGGACTGGAGGACGACCGTGGTCTGGCCCATGCCGGGCATTTGCCGAACGGTCGCCATGATCTCTTCGGCGGGGATGACGTAGCGCGTCACGTTCCGGTTGCCGGCGCGGATGCCGCAATAGAGGCAATCGTTGTGGCACACGTTGGAGAATTCGATAATGCCGCGGATGTACACGGCGTCGCTCATGGTTTGCCGCCGCAGAGAGTCGGCTTCGCGATATAAGTCGGAAAGCTCCTGGCCGGTCGCAGAGAGGCCGCGGAGCGCAAATTCTTTGTCGAATGAATGTGTCATAAATCATCTTTAAACGAGACGGTTGAATAATACCGGATAATTATATTTTTTCAAAAAGCCACTTTACAAAGTACGAATTAATCATATACTAGCATATCTATAGAGTATGGGGTGTATAAAAAAATGAAGATTTCGACGAAAGGTAGATATGGAGTTCGGTTTATGCTGGATCTGGCTCTGCATGGCGATGGAGAGGCCTTATCCCTAAACGATATCGCTCATCGGCAGGCGATTTCAGAAAAATACCTTTGGCAAGTAGTCAACCCGTTGAAGTCTGCCGGCTTGGTGACGGTGACCCGGGGGGCCAAGGGAGGATTCATGCTCACTCGCGAACCGGCTTTGGTGACGCTGAAAGATATTTTGGATGCCGTGGAAGGCGACTCGGTACTGGTCGATTGCGTGTCGGTTCCGGAAAAGTGCAAGCGTAGGGGGGAATGCGTGATGCAGGGGGTTTGGTCGGAGCTTACTCAAAAGATTTCGGAAGCCATGCGGTCGATTACGCTGCAAAGCATTGTTGAGCGGCAAAAGCTCATGGAGCGCGATACGGCGCTCGATTACGTGATTTAAGGATGCCTATGAACGTTTTGTTATTCGTCAGTATGCGGGTTGGAAACGGAATGTGTTGTAGTTCGCCCGGCAGGGGAGGCTTGTTCATGCGCGTCATGTAATAGGTCCAAAAGCAAAGTTTTGCATCCCACTGTCGGGCGCAACGGCGGTGGTATTTTTTTGTCGTACATTGGAAATTAAGCGAAATACAAAATAGGAGGAGCATAAGCATGTCAAACAGAGGACTCAATACATTGGCCTTGCACGCAGGGCAGCAACCGGATCCGACCACGGGAGCGCGGGCCGTTCCGATTTATCAAACCACATCCTACGTGTTCAAGAGCACCGAACACGCGGCGAATCTCTTTGCCTTGAAGGAATTCGGGAACATCTATACGCGGCTGATGAACCCCACGACGGACGTGTTCGAACAGCGCATCGCGGCGCTGGAAGGCGGCACGGGCGCGCTGGGCGTGGCGTCGGGGCAGTCGGCGATCACGTATGCCTTGCTGGCGATTACGCGGCTGGGCGACGAGATTGTCTCGGGCAACAACTTGTACGGCGGAACGTATCAGTTGTTTCATTACACCTTGCCCAAGCTGGGCCGCACGGTGAAGTTTGTCGATTCGCGCAATCCTGAGGCGTTCAAGCGGGCGATCACGCCGAAGACGCGCGCGATTTATGCCGAGACCATCGGGAATCCGAAATTGGATATTCCGGACTTCGAGGCGCTGGCCAAGATTGCGCACGAGGCGGGCATTCCGTTGGTGGTCGACAATACGGTGGGCATTGGCCTGGTGCGCCCGATCGATTACGGCGCCGACATCCTTGCGAATTCGGCCACGAAATACATTGGCGGCCACGGCACGTCGATCGGCGGCGTAATTGTGGACTCCGGCAAATTCAAATGGAACAACGGCAAGTTTCCTGAATTCACGGAGCCCGATCCGAGCTATCACGGTTTGGTCTATTGGGATGCGTTGAGCAACGTGCCGGGTTTGGGGAATGTGGCCTTCATCCTGAAGGTGAGGGTGACGCTCCTGCGCGATATCGGCGCGGCCTTGAGTCCCTTTAACTCCTTCCAGTTCATCCAAGGATTGGAAACCCTGCCGCTTCGCCAGCAGAGGCACTCGCAGAACGCGTTGGAAATAGCGCGTTATATGAAGCAGCATCCGCTGGTGAGCTGGGTGACTTATCCGGGATTGGAAGACGATCCAAGTTATGCCGTGGCCAGCAAGTATCTGAAGAAGGGCTTTGGCGGATTGGTCGGTTTCGGCATCAAGGGCGGCTTGGAAGCCGGCAAGACGTTCATCAATTCGGTGAAGCTCCTTTCGCATCTGGCGAATATCGGCGATGCGAAGAGCCTGGTGATTCACCCGGCTTCGACCACGCATCAGCAATTGACGCCGGCCGAGCAGCAGGAAACGGGCGTTACAGCGGATTACATCCGCCTCTCCATCGGGCTGGAGGATGTGGAGGACATCAAGGAAGACATCGATCAGGCGCTGAAAAAGACGGTGGGTTAGTCGGTTCCCGTTTTGGAGACGGGGCCACCTGGCCCCGTTCTTTCTTTCAGCGCTGCGTGAACCCGATCCGCTTTCGAAAGATGTTAAAAATATGTCTCAATACAATTCCATATTGCGCGCGATTGGAAACACTCCGCTGATTCGATTAAACCGAATCACGAAGGGAATTGAATCGCCTGTTTACGTTAAAGCCGAGTTCTTGAATCCCGGCGGCAGCGTAAAGGACCGCATCGGGAAGGCGATGATCGAGATGGCGGAGAAGGAAGGCTTGCTGAAGCCCGGCGGTACGATTATCGAAGCGACCGCCGGGAACACCGGCGTTGGGCTCGCGCTGGCGGCGGCGGTCAAAGGGTACCGGTTGATCGTGGTGATGCCGGACAAGATGAGCGAGGACAAGGTCAGTCTGCTTCGGGCCTATGGGGCGGAAGTGGTGATTACGGCGACGAATGTACCGCCCGATTCCCCGGAAAGCTACAACGGGGTGGCTGACCGGCTGGCTCGGGAAATCCCCGGCTCGTTCCGCCCCAACCAGTTTGTGAACCCCAACAATCCTTTGATTCATTACATGACCACCGGACCGGAAATTTGGGAAGATTCGCAGGGGCAAGTCGAGGTGTTCGTGGCCGGGATGGGAACCGGCGGCACGATTTCCGGAACCGCGCGCTATCTTAAAGAGAAAAATCCGAACGTCGTGATTGTAGGCGCCGATCCGGAGGGCTCCATTCTTTCGGGCGATGCTCCGCGTTCCTACAAGGTGGAAGGCATTGGCGAAGATTTTATTCCCAAGACCTTCAACCGGCAAATCGTCGACGAAATGATCCGGGTCAACGACCGGGAGTCGTTCAATACGGCCCGGCGACTGGCCCGTGAAGAGGGGCTTTTAGTCGGCGGTTCGTCGGGAACGGCCGTGGCGGCGGCGCTCAAATATGCGCGACGCCTTGCGTCGCCCCGGCAGATCGTGGTGCTATTGCCGGATACCGGACGCAACTATATCAGCAAGATTTACTCTGACGAGTGGATGCAAAAAAACGGATTCTGGGAAGGCCGTGAAAAGCAATCGATTCCTATCGGGACGGTTTTGAAGAGCAAGATGTATTTGAAGACGCTCATTAGCGTGTCGATTCATGACAAGCTGGCGAAGGCCATCAGTCTGATGCAGGCGTATAATATTTCCCAATTGCCGGTAATCGAGAATGACAAAACGGTGGGCAGCATCAGCGAGTCGTCGGTGATGAAAGTTCTTCACGATGGGATAGACATTGCCAACCAGGAAATCGGCGTCGTGATGTCCAAGCCGTTGCCCAGCCTGGACGAAAAAACGGATTTGTCGGAGGCTTATCGGGTTTTGATGGCCGGCGAACCGGGGATTATCGTCACGCAGGACGGGAAAGGAATCGGCCTGATTACCCGGGCCGATTTGATCTCTTCCTGGGTGGGACAGAATGCCTTGGTTGAAGAAGTTACTTGGAAGAGCGCTTATGAGATTTGAAACCAAAGCCATCCACGATGGGCAGGAATCCGATCCGGCCACCGGGTCGGTGACCGTGCCGGTTTATCAAACTTCCACCTACGAACAGGACGCCATCGGCAAGCCGCGCGGCTTTGAATATTCCCGCACCGGCAACCCGACGCGCCAGGCCTTGGAAACGGCGTTGGCTTCGCTGGAAGGAGGCCGGCACGGACTGGCTTTTGCATCGGGCGTGGCCGCTGCTACCGCGGTGCTCCAGACTTTAAAGCCTGGCGATCATGTTGTAGCCGGCAACGATATTTACGGCGGCTCCTACCGCCTGTTCGAGCAGGTGTTCCGCCCGTGGGGCCTGGAAACCGATTATGCGGAAATCTCGGAGCCCGATGCGTTCAAGGCGGCGCTGAAATCCACAACCAAGCTGCTCTGGATCGAAACCCCGACCAATCCTCTTTTGAAGCTGGCGGATATCGGCGCTCTGGCAGAACTGGCGCACGAGCGGGGCATCTTGCTCGCCGTGGACAACACGTTTGCGACTCCCTATTTTCAGCGCCCGCTGGAATGGGGCGCGGATGTGGTGGTGCACAGCACGACCAAATATCTCGGCGGCCACAGCGACGTCATTGGCGGCGCCGCGATCGCGAATTCCGATGAACTGTACCAGAAGATCAAGTTCTACCAGAATGCCGCCGGCGCCGTGCCGGGGCCGTGGGATTGCTGGCTGGTCTTGCGGGGGCTGCGCACCTTGCACGTCCGTATGCGCGAGCACGAACGGAATGCCTTGCGGCTGGCGCAGAAGCTGGAAAAACATCCCGCGGTTTCGCGCGTGTATTATCCCGGCTTGAACAGCCATCCGCAGCATGAATTGGCCCGCCGGCAAATGACCGGCTTCGGCGGCATGATCGGCATCGAGTTGGCCGGAGGCTCCGAGGCGGTGGAGCGATTCTTTGCGCAGGTGAAAATTTTTATGCTTGCCGAAAGTTTAGGCGGGGTGGAGTCGCTGGCTTGCTATCCGCCGAAAATGACTCATGCCTCCATGTCGCCCTCCGAACGCGCGCGCCGCGGAATCCATGACAATTTAATCCGCCTTTCAGTGGGGTTGGAAAACGGGGACGATTTGGAGGAGGATCTTGTTCAAGCCTTAAAGGCTGAATCATGAGCTGTCTCTCCATTCCCTTTTATAGGGGCGTCGCTTGTCGACGCCCGCGAAAATACGAAGGCCGAAAAAGTTTATGAATGAAATGGATTCCACACCTCCTCGAAGGTGCGTAGCCGTAGGCCTCAGCGGAGGCGTCGACTCTACCGTGGCCGCCTGGCTTCTTGTACGGCAGGGTTATCACGTGATTGGGATCACGATGCAGATATGGGACAACTCGGTCGAGTTGAAGAGCACAACCCACCGATCCGGATGTTACGGTCCAGGCGAAGCCGAGGACATCGCTCTGGCCCAACGCGCCGCCGACTTGTTGAGAATCCGGCATGTGACGGTTCCTTTGGCGGAAGAATATAAGCACCGGGTTTTGGGTTATTTTCGGCAGGAATATTTGTCCGGCCGCACGCCAAACCCCTGCGTCGTGTGCAATCGCGACATGAAATTCGGTCTGTTGCTGGAGAAAAGCCGCGAGATGGGCTTGGAGTTCGATTACTTTGCTACCGGTCACTACGCCCGGATTCGGCATGACGAAAAGGCGGGCGTCCATCGCTTGCTGAAAGGCGTTGACCCGCTAAAAGACCAGTCCTACTTTTTAGCGCAATTGGATCAGGCCGTGCTTCGACAGTTGATTTTTCCTCTCGGCGACATGACCAAACCGGAGGTGGTTGCCCTGGCCCGTGAGAATGGGTTTGCCGATTGGGCCGACCGGCCCGAAAGTCAGGATTTTATCGAAAGCGACGACTATTCCCCGCTCTTTAAAGCCTCTGAGGCTCAACCTGGACCAATGGTCGATCTGAATGGAACGATCCTCGGTCGGCATCGGGGCCTGCTGTTTTACACCATAGGACAAAGGGAGGGGCTGGGAATTGGCGGGGGCTGCGAAAAGCTGTATGTGAAGGAATTGCGGCCGAAGGATAATACTTTGGTGGTAGCTCGCCGGGACGAGGTCATGGCGGCGGCCTGTGAAATTGAAGCGGTTCGGTGGATCGCCGAAGAGCCTTCGCCCGGAGAATATGAAGTGCGTCTTCGCTACCGGCAGAAAGCAGTTCCTTGTGTCTTGGAAAAACTAACGGCCAATCGTGTTCAGGTTCGTTTTCCGGTTTCCCAATTTGCCATCACACCCGGCCAGGCCGGCGTCTTCTATCGTGGAGACGAAGTGCTGGGCGGCGGTTGGATCGCCGGCATGTAGCCGCCGCCGCTTTATAACGAATCAATGTCCTTTTCAGTCAATCCGGCCGCTTCCAATATTTTTCGCATGCACTCCGGGCAATAGCCATGCGAGAACTTCGTATTGGCATGCTGCGAAATGTAGGATTCCAACTGCTCCCACGCGCCTTCCTTGCTGCGGATTTTCTTGCACTGGGCGCATATGGGGAGAAAAGACTCGAGCACTTTAACCTCTGAAAGGGCTCTCCGCAGAGATTCCGCCGTGCGTTGTTCGCGAACCAAAGCCTGTTGCATCATGGACACCGACCAGCCCATGGCCAGGAATGACACAAGACGAATTCCGGTATTCCATACGGCAAAAACAGGAGAAGAGTACACATGTCCGGCCAAGATATCGGCTCCAAACCATATCAAAGCGCTCAACAGCGACAAGATTACTGCACCCCCTAACCCAAGGCTCCAGGCGCCAACGGATATTGGAATGAAATAGAACACGGAGAAATTCAGTTCGTACCCCGTCTGCCAATCCATCCATCCGAGAATGAGCACCGATAGACCCGAGAAAACTGCCCACAACGGCTTCCGAGATGTGTTATCCATGACTTGCCCCTTTCAACTTGCCCCCTGCTGTGGAGCCTCGTTAATCATCCCACTGCTTTGCACCTGCCTAAATGTATCTCCATCTCTTCGATTAAGCGAGGGGACCGGAGAGCGCTTTCGGCAGGGCGGTTTAGGGCAACCCGCCCTGCCGAAAGACGTGACGCGGTGTCTTCCGACACCGCGAACGTGGCTACCCCGTTTGCGTCCCGATTTTATCGGGGCGCATCATCGCGTGACCGCGCCACGTGAGCCGCGTTGGACACGGCAACGTGGCCTCACGCGGTTGGGCGCGGAACGCGACCTCACGCGGCGGCCCCGGAGGGGCGCATTTCTCACCGGGCGGTGAGAAATGCGGGTTAGCGGCGGGTGGAACTTTGGGCGAGTCCTGTTATCAGCGCCTCAAGCAAGCGTTCTCTCAACCTGACCATTCCCAGTTGGATGTAACACTGCGCCTCATGGATGAATTCGCCGGCAATCCCCAGGCTCCTTATTCCAGATTCCATGTATAAGAGACAGGCCGCAAGGCGGTGGAAAAGAAACCACGTCCTCACGGACGCGGCTACGAGTAAAAGGTCAAACGTTCCAGTCAACCCCGGCGGCCGAGATTTCAACCGGCAAGACGTCATAGGGCCAGTCGGCGCGCGGGGAAGAGCCGAGCCCGATGACGCAATCGCCCAGACCCGAGCCGGAGATCTTGGAGCCGAGAATGCCGGGTTCTGCGCGAAGCGCCCAGTTAATCTCGGCCAGCTTGGCATTGCTGACCCCGAGGGCTTCCATTAGACCTTGGTTGAGGTTGAGCAAATCGCCGAAAGTCTTCCAGTCGTTGCGGCGAATGGCCTCCACGGCTTGGCCTGCGCTTTGGTCCATCAAGCGGAAGATGCCGTCATAGAGTTCCGGCTGTTCCTTCCGTCTGGCCTCGACCAGGCGCACCACTTCCACGGTGGGCATTTTACTGCCGGAATAGATGACCGTCAGGGGATGCGTGGCCGGCAGAGGTTCGATCTCCAAGGGCTCGGCGCGATAGGCGACGATTCCGCCATAGACGCTGGCGGCAACGTCGGCGCCGGAGCCGAGTCCTTGAATCTCACGGATAACCGCCAGCGAATCTTGAAACAACGCGCGTAAGTCCATCGGCGTGTTCAGCCACGCGTTCAAAGCCGCGTTCATCGCCACCGTGACGGCCGCCGATGAGCCCAGCCCGACCATATGCGAGAATTCCGAGTCGATCGTCAGGTCGAAGCCCGTTTTCAGGTTGTCTTTTTGGCGGGTTATGCACGCCATGACGAATCGGAAAACCCCATGCGGGGCGAGTTGATCGAGGGTGGTGGTATGACAGCCCAAGGCGGAGCGAATTTGAATTTGATCGTCCGCACGAGGAGTTAGCGCGACATGAATGCGCCGGTTCGCCGCGCAGACCAGCGCGCGATGTCCGTGAAGCACGGCGTGCTCTCCCAGCAGCATTAGATTTCCTGGAGCGGAGGTTCGGATGGTTTTCATGCTGATTTGTTTTTCTTCTTTGGAGCCGGGGCGCCCTCACCCCGGTGGTCTTGCCATCCTGATATTGGACGGATGAACCGGGGTGGGGGCACCCCGGCTCCATGCAGGCAGCGGAGCTGGCCTACACAATCCGCGCGCCTAAAGGTTCTCCGCGAACGGTCATCAGCTCGTAACCGTATTTCTTGCAGAGTTCGACCGGCGGATTTTCGGAGACCACCAAAACCACGCCGCCCTTGTCGCCGGAGACCGCGCCCGCTCCGCAAACTTTGGCGGCTCCTCCCCATTGCTCGACTTCGGCCACAAACTGCTGAACCCTTTCGGGGACTACGCCGATCGCGGAGAGAAGCCGGCTGTTTTCACGGATGCAGCGTTGCATCTCTTTGAAATCGTTTTGAACAAGGGCCTTTTCCATTTCCAGCGTTATGGCTTCGAATTCGTTCCAGATCTGGCTCTTGCCGAAATCCCGTCCGACTTGGACGACGCATTCGCCTGTGGACGTCTCGGGGACGCCGGTTTGCACGATGTACATCGGGACGCGGGGCAGCGGCAATTTGCTGGCTTGGCCGTTTTGAAAACGCGCGCAACCGCCGTGCAGGGAGATATACGAATCGACTCCGCTGGCGTGTCCGTGCTGAAGATTTTCCGCTTCCAGGCTGTATTTGTAGTACCAGTCGGGGCGGAACTCGACGCGGAAATAATGTCCCACGGCCCGTAAAACGCTCAGAATGGACGCTGCGGAAGAGCCCATGCCGCATCCGATCGGGATGTTGGAATGCATCTGAATCTTGAGGCCTTCGGCCAGCTTCAAATGGAGCCCGTCCAAAACCGTGATGAAGGCAAATTCGAACAAATCGATGGGCTTGTGCAGGACGTCTCTGATGCCCAGCTCTCCGTTGAGGAACAGCCGGTAGTTCTTGGCCACGCGGTTGGTTAGCTCGCGGACAGCCCGAAGAGTGAAAGACTGGTTTTGCTTGATGTCCGGAAGGTCAAAAGCAATGACGTCGGGCGCTTCCGGCGTGATAATGGCTTGAGCATTGCGGTTTATGGCCGTAACCAGGGCTGGTTTGCCATAAACGACAGAGTGTTCGCCGCTAAGGATGAGTTTTCCAGGAGCAACTGCTTTCATGTCCAAGAACTTAACAGATATTGTCCTAAAGTCCAGTCAGCAATCCCCTCGCTGGTGTTGCGGGGTGCATCCTGACAGGCCGCAACAGCGGACGGCGACGGAGCGCCGTCCCTACCTTTCTTTGCCGTGGGTAGGGCGCTCACTCCGCTGAGCGCCTTCTTTTCTCCATACAATCTACGGCCGTGTCGAGCTGCACCCGTGTTGCGGCAGCGTCAGGAAATGCCCGAGGTTATCTGGACTTTTCGTACAAGCGTTTGTGATCCTTGATGCCCGCGAGCCGATAGGGGCCTGTACGGTAGGGGGCCATGGAGTGGTTGCCGCCGTCTTCCGGCACGCCGTAGTTGAAGATGTCTTCGTATTGCTGAAACGTGAGCTCTGTCCGATTATTCAGCAAGGCAAGATGTTTCTCGGTGAACAGATGCTGGCGATAGCCCGGCTGAACGACTCCGCTGAAGAATTCCGCCATGCACCCCGAGCCATAGCTGAAAAGACCGATGCGCTGGCTGCTCAAATCTGCCGTGGAATGATCCAGCAAGGAGTTCAACCCTTCGTAAAGCGACGCGGTGTAGCTGTTGCCTGTAATCCGGTTGTACCGCAGCGATTCGCGGAGGCGCAGCTCGAAATCGGCATCGGTGGGGCTGGGTAGTCCGCAGGCCTTGGCCAGCCGTTCGTAGGCCTTTTCGGCAATTTTTGTAAACGGAAGATGGAAGCAGCATCGCGCCAGATCGCTCAGGGTGCGGCCCGAGCGCTCGCGATATTGGTTCCAAGCTTCAATGATGGTCGACAGATAAACGCGGGTCGAATATTTTCCATCCACCAGCGCTTCGCCGCGATAGGTGGGCCGCCAGAAATCCATCACGTCTTCCGCGTGGTAACCGCATTCCGGGTCCAGCGTCATGATCCGGGGCTTGGTCGAAACGAGCATGGCCACGGCGCCGCAACCTTGGGTGGGTTCGCCGGGGCTGCCCAGATCGTAGCGGGCGATGTCGGAGGCCAGAATCAACGCCTTGGCTTCAGGATTTTTTTCCACCCAGGCGGCGGCCAGTTGGAGGCCGGCCGTGGCTCCGTAGCAGGCTTCCTTCAACTCGATGGCGCGGCATCGCTTGGGAAGCCCCAGCAAGCCGTGCACAAAAAGGCTTGCGGCCTTGGACTGATCGATGCACGACTCGGTGGCCAGTACCACCAGTTCGATATTTTCTCGCCCGACTTTTTCGATGATGGGCTGCGCCGCGCTGGCCGCCATCGTGACAATATCTTCGTCCGGCGGCGGCAACGCCATTTTTTCCTGCCCGATGCCGATGTAAAACTTGTTGAAATCCACGCCTCGCGCTTCGGCCAGGGTTTTCAAATCGAGGAAATAATTCGACGAATAAAAACTAATGAGGTCGATTCCCGCTTTCATGCTTTCTCCATGCTCCAAACTCATGGCGAAAAAGTGTACGCCAACGAATGCCCCTTGCCAATCATCTTGCGCGGTTGATTTGGAGGGTGCATCCGGACGCATCCGGACACGGCCGCAACAGCGGAGAGGGGCTCTTCGTCGTGGGTAGGGCGGCCACTCCGCTGGCCGCCTCTTCGGACGCGAGCGCCTGCCCGCCCTCCCGTTGGTCGGGAGCAGGCGGGGAGTCGCGTCCCTGTATTTTCATGGGAAACGGCGGCCTTGGAAGGGGAAAGGATTTTGCCCCATGTATCGGAAAGAGGAGCCACTTCCTTACGGACGCGGCTACGCAGCCGCCGGCGTAAGCAGGTGGGCCGCGTTCTCCCTGCCCGCAACATGGCATAGCCGTGCAGGCGGGCGTAACGCGGCTTCTGGAGTTAAACGCGTCCATTATGGCAGCCGGGTAAGCAAGAGCGCTTCGTTATGCGTGAGCGAGGCCACATCCGGCATGCCCAGTAGAAACATGGCGGTCACGAAATCGCGTTTGATGCGTTCGATCAGGTCGATCGTTTTCTCCGGCGATTCCATGGCCGGTTTGAGAAAGGGCGAGGCCATGCCGCAGAGCGATGCGCCGAGTATCATGGCCTTGACCATATCGATGCCGGAACGGATGCCGCCGGACGCGATGAAGGTGAATCGTTCCCGGTAGGGCCGCAGGGCGATCAACGCTTCCGGCGTGGGGACGCCCCAGTCTTCAAACGTGAGGCCGAGCTCGGTTTTATCTTTTTGCGTCTGGCTGTGATATTCGATGCGGCTCCAGGAGGTTCCGCCGCTGCCGGCCACATCGATGTATTGGATGCTGCCTGCCAGCAAGAGTTGAAGATCTTCGACGGAAAAACCGGCGCCGACCTCCTTCAAAACCACGGGTTCGTCGAGCTGTTCGTCGATGTCCTGCAGCTTTTCGGCCAGCCCCTGGAAATTGGTGTCGCCATTCGTCTGCACGGCTTCCTGAAGCGGGTTGAGATGAAAATACAGGGCATCCGCGCCCACGACCTCGATGGCCTCCCGGCACAGCTCCACGGTAAATCCGTTATTCAGTTGAATGGCGCCCAGATTGGAGAAAAGCATCGCGGTGGGGGCGTAGGAACGCAGTTCAAAGCTGGCGCGCGCCGCCGGCTCCGAGAACATCACCCGTTGCGAGCCCACGGCCAAGGCGACGCCCGTCGCTTCCGCCGCCGTCGCCAAATTGCGGTTGATGGTTTTGATCAGCTCATGGTCGCCGCCGGTCATGGAAGAAATCAGCAAAGGAAACGAGAGCTTCTTGCCCATGAAAAAAGTGGAGGGGTCTACATCCTTCAAATTCACTTCCGGCAGGGCCCGGTGCTTCAGGCGGATGTCGTCGAAGTGAAATTTCCGGCGGTCGGTTTCCGGATGGGCTTCGATCGCCCGGATATGCCGGAGTTTTCGTTCGTTCGTTGGATCAATTTTCTTCATCGCATTTCAAACTATTAACTGATCACCGATTACTGATTACTGATTACTGATTACTGATCACCGATTACTGATCACTGAACACTGATCACTGTTTTACTTCTTCCTCTCCATCTTCACATGCGCCTTCATCAGCTCGCCCGGATTCGTCTGGGCCGCGAGCAGGGATAACTCCCCGCACAGCACCGTGGCCGCGCAAACGATCGCCAGCCGCCGCGCATTCTTGCCGGGCTCTCGCTCCGCCGTGCAGCCCAACAGCTCCAGGTTCTTCCGCACAAAGGCCAGCTCCTTGCCGTTCCCCACCGTGCCCACGATAACGTTCGGGAGCGTAGCGGAGAAGTACAGGTCTTCCCCTCGCACCTCGGCATGCACAAAGCCTTGCGAACCTTCGATAATATTCGCCGCATCCTGCCCCGTGGCAAGGTAGAATCCCAACAACATGTTCGCAAAATGCGCATTGGCGCTCCGCAAGCCGCCCGCAATCATGGTGCCGATCAGATTCTTTTTGATGTTCAGGTCCACGATCTTTTCGGGCGTAGTCTTCAAATACTTTTCGCAAAGGCGTCGCGGGACGGTCAGTTCCGTGACCACGTTTTTCCCTCTGCCCAGGATGCCGTTCACGGCACTGGCCTTTTTGTCGGTGCAATAATTGCCGGAGATGGAGACGTATTTTAAATCCCGATATTGTTGAAGAATTTGATTTAGCAGCCGCTCCGAAGCGGCCGTGACCATGTTGTGCCCGGCGGCATCGCCCGTGGAGAACTCGAAGCGGACATACATCAGATTGCCCACGATCTGGGTGTGGATATCCAGCAAGCGGGCGAATCGGCTGGTCTCGCTGACCAATTGGGCGAGATCCTCTCGATGCGTGCGGACGCAGGAGGCCGCCATGACGGCGACTTCCGCATTGGGCGCTTCGAGCAGGATGGAGCGCGTCATCCGTTCGTCCACGATGACGGCGATAATCCCTCCCGACGCCATCGAAACCCGGGCGCCGCGGTTTACCGACGGCCACAGCGGCGACTCGTACGTCGCCAGCGGGACCATCACCTCGGCGTTGACCTCGGAGCCGACGATCTTGACCGGGCCGACGGTTTGCAGCGGGATCTGGGCGAATTCTTGGGCTGCTGTTTCATTCATAGCGGCAACTGAATACTACGTTTGGGGCGGCAAACAAAGGAAAAAAAGCCGGTGGCAGAGACGCGGTGGGTGCATCTCGTCGCTGCCGCAGATTCATTCCGTTCAATAAGGATCGGGGTTGCGAAATGGAGCCGGGGCGACCTCGCCCAGGCAGCGGGGCCATGTGGCCCCGCCTCCAGCAGTCACTGGCCCGTTTGTCCTCGCCGTCCAAGGCCCGGTTTTCCAATGATTGGAAAATTTTCCAACGGTTTTTCCAACCATTGGAAAAAGCCTACGGCTGGCTTCGCACGCGATAACAGGCCGCATTGGCGGGGGGCATGGCGGTCCAGGCGGTACCGATAATGGGCCACTGATCGGTAGGGGAGACGGCCGACCAGCTGGGGGAGAGCAAATTGTCGCATTGCTCCAGGGTATAGGTCTCGGTGAAGGTGGTGCGAGGCCATTGCAGGAGCATCGCGTCGTTGGTGTATTGAGGAGGCAGCAGATCGAGATAGAAGCTGTACAACGGCAGGCGGAAGAGGCCCAGGCCGCCGTAGGGGCGCATGTACAGGGTTTCCATGCCTGCCGGCATCAAGTTGTTTGCGTTCAGGAAGTTCGCCATGCAGCACGATTGAACCCCGTAGAAAAGCACTCCGCGCGGATATCCGAAGGAACTGAGAATAAACCCGACTTCGCTGGTGCCGTTGGTGTCGATGTAGCCGGCCTGAACCGTTTGCGACAGGTTCGTGTAATCCCAAAAATGATCCGGATTCAATACGAGAACGACTTGATGGGTCGGCGCCACCCACAATCCCTCCGTCGGGTCGTTCGGACGCTGCCAGCCGACGGTATAGATCATCTGGGCGAGGTTGCTGGCCGCCAAAATGATGCTGGCTCCGATGGCGCGGCGAGGCCAGGGCGTTTCCGTTCCCAACGTATAAAAAGTGGTCTGATATTCCGGTTCGGTTCTCCAGTAATGGTTGGTGATGTATTCGCCGTAGGGCAAATGCCGGGCCTTCAAACCTTCGGTTTCGTTCGAGACGATTTCACCGGTTTCTACGTCGATTTGGAAGACCCAAGGATCGTAGTCGCCGAAGGCGTAAAAAAGAAAATGACCCTGGCTGTCCGGATTCTGGCTGGTCGTCGGACTGCCCAGCATCTCGCCGGTCTCGAAGGTCCAGTGTATGGCCCCGTTTTCCGCGTTGAAGCAGTGCATGAGGCCATTTTTATTCCCGGCGAACAGCCACTTTTCATTGACGGACAAATCGGGAGAGGTCGCCGTGTTCGTGCCATCGACCATGCGCCCGTCGAACAACGCCTGGCCGGTCGGCGGATTGGTATAAACATAGTTGAGAATCGTCAGTCGATTCGAAAACGACTGGCTGGGATCGAAGTCCACGCGGTAGACGATGCCGTCCGTGCCGTTCGTGTTTATGTCGAATCTGGCCGATTCGGATGACTGTCGCCCGGCGATGTAAATCCGACACTTGGCCGCATTCGTCGGATCGCGCGCCATGCAGGGATTGTTGGCGATCATCGACCCCGTGCCGAACGTGCCGGCCGCCAGATAGGCCTTCAACTGGCAGGGATTCATGAAGTAGTCCAGGTCCGGATCGTCGGTGTTCGAGCCCGTGGCCCAGATGCCGAACTTGATCGGGTTCGACGGCAGAGGAGAGAGGGGCATATTGTGGGCGGCAAACTCGTAAGGATCGCACGGCTCTTCCTCGGCATCGATGGCGCCGATCACGTTCGTTTCCAGATACGCGGCCGCACACAGCGCGCCATTGGTTGGATCGAACATGTAAATTTCTCCTTCGATGGTGAAGCCCCCGAAGTAATACCGATTGCTGACCTCCGGAGTGAGCACAAACGACATGAACGGAAATCCCTTCGTGATCCCCGCATTCGGATCGCTGGTCGGCTGCCACTGCTGATTAAGGTCGTTGTAAACCTTCAGGTTCGGCATGACCGCCCGCCATGCGAAGGGTTGGTATTGCCCCTCCGGAACCTGGCGCGCCAGCTTGTAGCAGTAAACGTAATGGCTGTCGGCCATGAAGAGGTTGCCGTACTGGTCGATCGTGGGTGCAATGGTCAAGGCGCAGAAGTCGGGGCCGGGATCGACCGAATTGGTCGAAGGCGCCGACTGCCAATAGAGGCGTCCGTCGTTCATATCGAGGACATACAAATTCGGATATTTGATTTTCCCGGTCGTTACCACGAAGTATTCGTTCGTGCCGATACATCCGATGGTCCCTCCGCCGACGCACACGACCGGGTTGTTCGTGTCGCGCAGCCACCAAGCCGTTTCCTCCAGGGTTTCCTCGGGGTTGAACGCCGCGAACTGCCGCGGCATCCAATCGGAATTGTGCGCATCGTGATGTTGAGCCGGCCAGCCTTCAGCGGCGTAAGGCGACGGCCAGAACGAGTTGGTGGCCTCCTGCGCCTGCGTGCCGGGGACAAGACCCCAACTCAGTGCAAGAAGATATGCAACGATCATTTTGACGCCGCTGCGAAACATGGCGGAGCGATTCATGGACAACCCCCTTGAGTTAATGTGGATATAGATAGAAAGGCGGGGCCGCTTCGTCAACACCGGCGCTGTGAATAATGAAACGAGCGAAACGATGCCCGCTGGCGCATAAACAACATGGGAAAGCGAAATAGTGTTTCCTACGGTTGCCATTCTCGCGCAAAGATTCTATAGTCTTTTTTCACGGGCCCTTAGCTCAGTTGGTCAGAGCAGGGGACTCATAATCCTCTGGTCGCAGGTTCGAGCCCTGCAGGGCCCACTTTCTTGCTGATTTCCGATGTCCAAATATCGGGATCCATAATGGTTCTCCTTTGAGTAATATTTCTGTATCCGCTTTCGTTGTGGCCATACATTTCACGTAAGATCACGATGGTTTTGAAGGAATAAAAAAAGCTTACATGCGACATTTTAATACATGACGTAGCAAGAGAAAGGGCTGATGGAGTATGATGCGTGTAAGGGTGTATATTGGTCTTCTGTTGTTTTTCTGGTCTCTTCATGCTCAGGCCGTAATTATCGGCAATGTCCTCCAAAATCCCGATTTTGCATGGGGGACGAATTTGGAAGCAGCCGCTTGGATAAAAAGCGGAAATGCGTGGCGGTTGGGAGCTCCTTGCCGGTCGGGGACGAATGCCGCCAAGCTCTTTGGGAATTGGTCCGCGCCCACCAATTTTTCCTATTATCAGCAGATCTTTCCCGCCAGTCGCGGACAAGTCTGGCGAGGGACGGCTTGGGGATTGAACCCGGTCGACGATCGGATGAACGGCGAAAACCGGGCTTACCTCAGCGTCGGATTTTTTGATGAGTCGTTCAACGGGCTGCTTTTCACTCCTTCGCCCCAGCAGATTACGGCGGCCACGCCCGCCGGCCAATGGCTGCCGATGTCTGTGGCAGCACGGGCGCCCCAAGGGACGGCTTATGCGTGTTTCATTTTGAATTTCATGCAAGTCACAAACGCCGGCGGCTCCGCGCGGTTCGACGATTGCGAATTCGGTCTTTCCACGACGAATTTCATCCGTTTCGCCCATCGGGATTGGCTGATCTACGATTGGAGCTGGGATGGAGTCAACCGCACGAACATGATCGTTTTTTCGACCAACTGCGTATCGGTGGATTCTAATGGCTGGCTTCACCTGTCGATTCGGAATTTGGACGGTCATTGGTGGTGCGGAGAGGTCGAGTCGATGGATTGGATGGGCTATGGCGAATATTCCTGGTTCGTGGACAGTCCGCTGGATATGCTCGAATCCAACACGGTTGTGGGGCTTTTCTGCTTCGACGAGCAGCGCGGAGAAACGTATCGGGAAATCGATATCGAGGTCAGTCGCACGTTGATGAGCGGGGGCCAAAGCAATTTGCTATACACCATTCAACCCTGGTATTTCCCTGAAAATGGCTATCAACTGCCCATGACTTTGACCCACCACGAAACCACGCATCGATTCCGCTGGACGCCTGGCCAAGTGCATTGGCAGAGCTATTACGGGCATACGCGAGAACCTGCCGGGCCTCAAGGCCTGATCGGCGACCGCCTCGTCGCTTCGCGGGCCGTTCCCACGCCTCCCATGAAGTGCGAAATCAACTTCTGGCTGGGCGAAGGACGGCTTCCTCCCGGCACACAACACCTCGAATTGGTCATAAAAGATTTTCAATTCCGGCCGCTTGCAGGAGCCTTGCTGCTGGATGAATTCGACCGTAATTCCCGCAGCAATATTTGGAACGAGTTCGGTTACTCCGCTCATGAAATCGAACAAACCAACGGTTATTTGCGCATCAAGCCCGGGCTTTCATGGGAAACGGCGGGCTATAGTACCTTCACCAATCTGGGCTGGGATCGCGGCGCGGTCGAATATACATTTTCCGCGCGACTGAAGACCGTCCAGGTCGATATCGCGAAATCCGGCGACGATATCGCATCGATTCTTTCCTTTTGCTCCGAGCCGGAAAACGGATACATGGCGACCAATGCCTTCACCTTGGAAGGGTTGTACGATAGTGAAGAAGATCGATTAACTTTCCTCTTCTTTTCCAAGGAGCTTCTGCCTGACACATGGGGAAATATAAACTTTGCAGGAACGGTTTCCAACGCTTCGCAAGTATTTGCGTCCGGAGGAATCGATCTCCGCATCGTCCTCAAACAGGAAGAGTATGCCCTTCAGTTTCTTGATGCCTGTTCTAACGAATTGCCGATCGCCGTGCATTCGGGTTCTGTCTCGGGGCCGCACCATCTTTCCTGGCGGCTGGATCGCGGCTATTGGGAAATCGGCGCCTGGAATTCCGATCCGGCGCGCGGTTCCGTGTTCTGGGATCGAACGGAGGTTCGCGTGGATTTGCCTTCAGTCACGCCCTCGGTGGTGGGGATGAGCGATTCCCTGCTCTCGTGGTCGAGCGCGTTCTATCGCACCTACAGCGTTTGGCGATCGACCAATTTGCTGCAAGGCTTTGTGTCGGCGACCACAAATCTGACGGCTACCCCGCCGTTGAACGTGTTTACCAACGAGCTTCCAGAAAGCGGGCCGGTTTTTTACCGAGTCAACGCATCCGATGACGTTCTCTGACCCAGAGGTTGCATTGGGGTGCTTAATGAAGAACTGCTAAGCAAAGAAACTAGTATACGATATAATAGGCTATATTATAATTAGATATGTCATATTACGATATTGATATAACATATGTATTGCTATATAACATAATGATGATATAAGGAAATATATATGATATATATGAATGTCTTATGAACGAGTGGATGCAATATCTTTCAGAATGGCTTGGAGTTCGGGTTCGCATTGAACCCTACGAGCAGGCTGGGAAACAACTTCCCATTTTTGTGGGGGGCGCCTATGACTTTTATGAGGGCGAATTACTCGATCAGCACGGAATCTTCTTAGTGCCAAAACGACCCGGCAGCGCTGTCTTGCCGGACATGGTTAATCATTATTCGATTCTCAAAAAGAAGCTGGAGGGAGAAATCGTCTTTGTTCTGGCGATGGCAAAACCCTACGAGATAAAGCGTCTTATTCACGAACGCATCCCTTTTGTTGTTCCCGGTCAGCAGATATTCCTGCCTCGGCATATCATTGTCCTGCGGGTGTCTTCATCGGGGAAGGGCGCCGATGAAAATGAGCAATCGTTGCTATCTGCTCGCGCCCAAGCTCTGCTGCTATTCCACCTGCAGAAGCAGTCCTTAACCGGGTTTACCCAAATCCAAATTGCACGGGCCGTGAAGTGGAAACCCATGACGGTTTCCCGCGCCATTCAGGAGTTACAGCATAAACGGCTTTGTCATAGCTTGCCATCTGGGCCTGCAATGATCTTGTCCTTCGACTATGGACGAAACTTGTGGGAACGAGCGGCGCCTTACCTGCAAACTCCTGTAAAAGAACGGCGATTTGTGCGGATCAAGAATCAGAATGCTCGCGTGAGTTTGTATGAAGCGGGCGTTACCGCTCTTAGCCGACTGACCATGATCAGCGAGGATGCCGTTCCCGTTCATGCGATCCATGGCCAAGAGTTTTCTGAAAAGGTCCGCAAAGGCTATTTTGAACTTCGGCCTTACCAGGATAGCGATTGCGTGATGATCGAACGGTGGCAATACGATCCAGCTCCGCTTGCCATAGGACGCCGGGTTGATTCCCTTTCGCTCTATTTGTCGCTACGCGACAATCCCGATGAACGAATTCAAGGAGCGTTGAAGGAATTGCTGGAGACTATTCGATGGTAAAAGGACTTCAACTCTTCGTGGAATATTTCAAGAACTGGAAAGAGTCTTATGTTCTGATTGGCGGAGCGGCTTGCGACCTTTGGATGGGTTCTCAAGGCCTTTCATTTCGTGCGACAAAAGATCTCGATCTGGTTCTGATTGTCGAGGCGCTGAAGCCGGAATTTTTTAAACTCTTCTGGGCATTTATCCGTGAGGGCCAGTATAAAAGTCATCAGCACACAGAAACACGACCCGGCTTCTACCGGTTTAAGAATCCGGCGATTTCGGATTATCCGTATATGATCGAGCTGCTGACGCGGAATCAGTTGCGTATGCCGGAGAGTGTCCATTTGACCCCGCTTCCTGCCGGCGAAAATGTTTCCAGTTTGTCGGCCATTTTGTTGGATGAGACTTATTATCGCTTTATCGTGGACTCGCGGATACTCCTCTCCGGCATTCCTATAATTCCCGCCTACGCTCTGATTCCATTGAAGGCGCGCGCATGGCTCGATCTAACAGAGCGAAGAACTCGTGGTGATCCACAGGTAAAGGGCGATGACATTAAGAAACACCGGCACGATATCTTTCGGCTGTATCTAACTCTGGCGCCATCCGATCGATTTGATCTCCCCATGCTTTTGCGACAAGACTTGGCGCAATTCTTGGGCCATTTGCCGCCGGATTCCAGCGATTGGAACTCTATACGCAAAGCCGTTCAAGACGCCGCTTTACCTGGTCCCGAGGAAATCATCCAACAGTTTGGCAGGATGTTCGGGCTTGATTCGAAATCAGGTTCACAGGATGCGGTCAAAATAGGTTGAAGCGGAAATCGGATTGACTGAAATGAGCGATATTTCTTATAGGCTCTGTTATGGTCGCAAGGGTTCAATGTAATGAACAGAACACGACATCGTTTCATAGCTCGTGCCAAGGCTGTATTATTTGCGTATATAGATGCTTTGGCCGTCATTTTCATAATAACATCAGGCTTTGTTGTAGCCCTAAACTTTCTTAATGTGCCGATTAAAATGCTCTATTCGGAGCCAATCTTCATTGCAGCGCTATCTATCCTGTTTGCTGGCGCGCTATCTTTAAAGCCGCTGGATTTAATCCTTCAACCGAAATCCCTGAGATATGCTTTGGTCAATCCATCTGTAACATTTCTCATTGTGTCTCTTCTCCTGCTTTATGTAACAGTGCTCAGGATTTTTCATTTTAATGCGGAGGGAGCTGTTCTCAGTGTCCTTGTTTTGTTCCTTGGCGTGTTAATTCGACAAGCATGGCGATCATTTCCAGTTTTGTTCATTCCAGGAAAGTTCAATGACAGTGAAAAGCTGGATGTCCCCAAGGGGATGGAATGGATTTCAAAAGAAGAACCAGTCGAAACACTAGCTGCCGATCAGTTCAGCTATGCGGGTCTTGTGAGACGATTTGCCAAACTGATTCGCGATAGCAAATGCAAATCGTTTGGGCTGACAGGGGCTCATGGAAGTGGAAAAAGTTCCGTCGTCCGCATGGTGGAAAATGAATTAAAGAAGCATCCTTGTGCCCCATGGTTTGTTTATGCAGGCGTGTGGGGGAAGGACAGCGACTTGCTCCCGTCTTATATTTTGAGTGAAATAGTAAACCGGCTCCATTCTGAAGGAGTTGAAGTCCTTTCTCTTGCCTCATTGCCTGCTGATTACATGAAGGAAATAATGGGTAATGGGACATGGTTGTCTCGTTTCTTGGGATTATGTTTTGAGAACCAGCATGATTCACAATCTGTTCTTAAGCGGCTTGATCCAGTCCTTGACTCTGTTGGAAGACAACTCATCGTTGTCATTGAAGATGTGGATCGTTATTCGCCAGAACACGGAATGTCCGCTCTGTGTCGCCTGCTGGATGAGTTTCGTTTTGTTCGAAACGTGGGTTTTATATTCCTCAAAGGTCAGGAAACAAAAACCAGCATCGATTTCCATCGGCTTTGCGAACATACCGAGATGATGCCAACCCTTTCAGTTGATGCTTTGCAAAAACATTTGAATGATTTTATAGCGGCCTGTCTGGACATATCTGACAAGGATCATGTCATGTATCCCAATAGATATGATTTATTGCAGGTAGGTGTCAGCCGATGTCTTGGCAAAGAACTTTCAGGTGAAAACGTCTTTTGGTCGTCGATGGCTGTGATATCACATAGCCCGCGCAGTTTTAAGCATGCTTTACGACGCGCTTGGCGAATATGGGTGGAGATTCATGGAGAGGTGGATTTACTGGAGCTTATTGTATGGGCTCTTTTGCGCGAAGGCTGTCCTGTGGGATATGATTTCCTAAAAAATAACCTAAGTGAGCTGCGTGCAACCCATGTTCAAACTAAACCTGAAGAAAACAAGCAGGTCACAGAGATTCGCGCGAAAATATGTTCTCTGGATTTGTCGGAACATGAGAGGCTCGCTCTTAAAACTGCATTCACGCTGTTGGGCTTCAAGATATCTGTTTTTCATGAAGAATCCTTCTGTTCTGGTTGGGCGAGACAAAATATGCCAGAGGCAACACAAGGCCTTGCGTTAGCCTCGCCAACTGATTATTTCATGAGATTGGAAGCAGGAGGATTGAATCAGGGAGAAATTTTCGATCAGGAAGTCATTTGTGTCATTCGGGATTATTGTAAAAAACGAACAGTTTTGCTCCCTAAGAATTTGGTTAAGACACATGTTTGGGCTGCAAAAATCGAACAATTTGGGGCGCTTTTTGATACAGAAAGCCTTGTCGCTCTTATAGAAGATCATGTCAATGTAGCTGTTGATCAGTTCGGCGGAGCAGCCAGTGAAAGGACTAGTGGGTTTCGCGAGTTAAACAAGCTGATGACGGGTGGGGGGCATGGTGACGAAGTGCTTGGAGCAAGTATGCAAAGGATACTATTTCAAGCCGTTTCGGGTTCGCTGACGTTAGCTTATGATTTCTACTATTGGTATCGAAACAAAACAAGCGTATCGCAAAAGCAACTCCGAGATTTATGGGTTCAGAAGTTCCGATCCTTGGTCGAGGCTGACGATCTATATCTTTCCAAAGTTGTTAATCCATCGGTTCCCTACGCTTTGTATAATACCCTTCGCTGCGACGATCCGCATCCCTCATTCAACTCTGCGACTGATTGGCAATGGCTAGCTTCGTATCTTTGTATGGCAATGGAAGCATCGCCAGAAAGAATGGGACCCGACATTGCCCACCTATTTGTCAGAGATAATCGCTCAAGGCAACCTGTCGCGGCTTGGTTTAATTTCGATACACAGTACTTTGAAGAGATGTATGCTACAAAGGACCTGCGAGAAAAAATGGCTGCTCTGCTTTTGAAGTACGAAGAAGATCATCCTGGTGCTGATGAAATATCATTACGAATAAAACATGTATCGCATGCCCTGATGTCATATGTTGGGCATCAAACCTCCGAATTCAGAGCCTGAGGCAAAACCATGAATCAACCCCTCTTTAATCCCCCGTCTTTTCCAGCGGTTTCCATTCCACATTGGAGCCGATGTTGGGATTGAAGCTGGTTTGATCGGTCAGGATGTATTCGCCCGAGGAGTTGGCCCAGGCTTGATGGTAGCCTGATGGAAGCTCGACGGGGCGGCCTTCGAAGGGATTGTTATATTCGTCCACGCCGCGGATGTACTGGCTGAAATTTTTGTTGATGCGGTCCATGGAGGCCTGGCGATTTTCGAAGGCTTGCCGGTTCATGTCGGAGATTTCCTCGTGCACGCTCGAGATGTAGCGGCTGAGGGCTCCGGCGTTTCGGATCGATTGCATCTGGTTTTGAATCCATTGGGTTTGCACTTGGACAAAGGCGTTGAGCCATTGGGGGCTCAGGCGGAATGAAGAGACCATGGCTTGCAGCACGGGCGCATACGAATCGAGTTGTCCTCGCGGGGCGCGGAAGGAATACAGCCGCTCGGTGCTCCAGAGCGTCAAGGCCGGCATCGCGGGAAACGAACTGTATACGAGCACCAGGTAAATATCCTCGTCGAAGGGCTGTCCGCTGGATTCGTATTGAATGCGGACTTTGCCGGCTCTTACCGTTTTTTGCACTCCGGGTTCCTGGATGGTGGGCGCAACGGCTTGGGCAATCGCCGGCAGGTCTTCTTTTTGAACGATTCTGAGCCCGGCGACGTTGTTCCTGAATTGAGGAATCAATATGCGGCTCGTAAATTCCGCGGCGTCGGCCATCGGAGGCATGACGATGTTGCCCAGATAATTGTCGCCGATGCCGAACAGGCCGTAGCCGCCCTCCATCCAGGTGAAATTTTGACCGGGAAACAGCGATAAGACCGCCAAGCCGTTGGGGCTGGCAATGGTCATGGATGCGGTGGCCGGTATGACGTTATCCGCCCGCCATACGATGCCGCCCTGAGCGGTCCAGTCGGCTGGAACCAGCATGCGAAAAGCTTCGATATTATTGACCATCGGATCGTGAACGACGAGGGGTTTAAACTTCATGGGTTCGGCGGCGAAAGAAACGCTCGCGCCCAAGATCAGTTGAGCCAACGCCCTATTAAGCACCGGATGATTCATGACGCACCTCCATTCGACAAACCACGAACTTCAATATACGGTCTTACCGGTCGCTGGCGTTGTCAATGTCCCCGGCACGAAAGGTTCTTCCATCGTCGAGAGAAATGAGGTCCATCCAGCGGACTCTGTCGCCGCGTTCAAAGGCCAGGATACGTTCTTTTTCGGTGCGGTCCATGCCGCGGGTGAGGATTTCGTAGTGATAGGCCCGTCCGTTCGAAGCGCATCCGGAGGTGACGATTTTGCCTTTCATTTCACACATCGGCGCGATGAGGCGCGCGTAGTCCGGAAGGCCGGCATCGGCGGGCAGCTGGCCCGGTTGGAGGGCCAGGAAACTGAATTTAAAGACCTCGATGGATCGGAAAAGTTTTCGGTTCAGATAGGTCATGGCCGACGGCGCGTCCCAGATGCGGACTTCGTGGCACCAGGCGTAGCCGGCTTGCAGCAGCGGGCAGGTTTTATGATGCAGGCAAGGAGCGACGATGCGATGGGCGCCTTCCTGGGCCATCCAATTCCGAAGTCGTTCGATGCGGGTGGATGAGATTTGGGTGGCCGGTTCCAGGATGACCAGCAGGCCGGTCGGTTCCAGTCGATCCAAAGCGGATTGAACCCATTGGCGCAGATGGATGTCGTCGTGTTCGGAAAAAGTTTCGTTGAGGGCGAAGCTGGCGATGACGAGATCCCACCGGCCTTGATCGGGAGCTGGAATGGTCTTCAAATCGCCGGATATGGTCTGCAAAACCGCCTTGGGCCAGAGCGATGGTTGCTCGTCGAAGATGCGGCGAAGGAGGTGCAAGCCGGAATCGGATTGATCCAACGCCGTGATGGCGACTTCGCGCTCGACGCCTATTTGCGCGGCGGCGAGCGTCGCGGCGCCGAGTCCGGCGCCGAGATCGAGGACGCGGCAGGCTCGATCCCGGGGCATGGCCGAGGGAAGTCGTTGCAGGCATTCGTGCAGGACCCGGCCGGTTCGGACGAAGCTTTGCGGAAAGAAAAAGAGCCCATAGGCCAGTTGGGCGAGCGGATGATCGGCATAGCCGCCGAAGCCCGGAGCTCTTTCTACGGTAAACAAATCGCTGAGCCGTTGGACGTCCGGCAGAAGCTGGTCGAGGCATTCCAGGGGATTGGGGTTCTTCAATACTCGAACGCATTCGCGCAACCACCACTGTTCGAGTTCGTCGGGATAGGGGGGAGAAATCATGGCTTAGGGTTGCAGCGCTGACCAAAGTTGAGGGAGGGTGTCGGCATGAGGCGCCCGGACATAAAAGCTTTCGCCGCCGTCCGCGACGGTGCGCACGAGCATGGTCTTCCAGGGGCGGTAATAATAGCCGGGGCTGGTGCGGGGCGCTTCCTGGCGGAAATTGTCCGGCAGTTCGACCAAATCGCAGACCAGCGTCGCGAAATGGCGAATGCTTCGGCCTTCGGATTGGGCCACGTTTCGCACCATGGCAAGCGCTTTCAGGTAAACCTCGGGACCCATGATGGAGCTGCCGAAGTTCATGACCACGCCGCCTTCGAGGCGTTCCATGACGTGGGTATACTTCAAAAAGTCGGTGTAACTGCTGGCCCCGTAGGCTGCTCCATTGCAGTTGGGATGCTCGTGAACGATGTCGTACCCGATTCCAACATGAATCGTAACAGGAATGCCGAGACGATATCCGGCCGCCAACACGCTGATCTCGCGATGAGGTAGCGAACCTTCTTCGATGGCCCGTCCGGCGGCATAGCCCATGCCAAGATCTTCGGCGGCGGCTTGCGAGACGATCTCGTTGATGTCGCCGGTTTCCTTCCAGAGACCGAATTGTCCGTCGGCGATGTAGTGCGCCACGCTTTCGGTGGTGGCGCCGATCAGCGCCAGTTCATAGTCATGAATCAGTCCGGCGCCGTTCATGGCCAGGCAGGAAATGTAGCCTTTTTCCATGAGGTCGATCAGGTAGCGTTGAACCCCGGAGCGCAGGACATGTGCGCCCATCATCAGAACGATGGAAGCTTTTTTGTCGCGAGCCTTTCGGATGCGGTTGGCCACGGCTCGGATCGACGGCAGTTGGACCGGAACTTTTTGAAGAGGTCGAATAACGCTCAAATCCAGGTCGTGAGTTCGCTCGCCCAGCGGACGGACGGTCAGCTTCGAGAGATCGAAGAGTTCTTCTTTTGGCGAGGTCTTCTTCATATCGGAGCCGTTATTGCAGAAGCGACGTAAGGTGTCGATAAAGAGTTGTGGGGCCGATGAAGCTCTTGTTGCCGATGATGGTGCAGGCTATGGCGCCCGTTACGTTGCCGATGAAGCCCACGGCGTCCATCGGGATTTTACGCGCCACGCAGGGGGCGGTGATGGCCAGCACCGAATCCCCGGCGCCAATGCGGTCGACGATCTTGATGGAGAACGGCGGGATCTCGTGAAAGCCCGTCTCCTTGCTGTAGGTGATGCAGCCGCTTTTGCCGCGGGTGATCAGGAAGGCCGGACACTGGAGGCGTTGGGCGGTCGATGAAATCAGCTCGCGCACGTCGGCCCGGTCGTTCTTTGTATCCAGCCGGATTTCCGGCTCGCCCAATTCGATGTAATCCATGCGCGGATACTTCGAAATGGTGTTAAAGCCCCGATTGCCGGCGTTGGTTTGCGTGCAAACCGCCAGGAATTTGGCCTTTTCGCAAACGGTGGCGATGGCTTTGGACGTCATCAGGCCGTGCCCGTAGTCGGCGACGATCACGACATCGTATTGGGGCAGCAGTTCCTCGAGCTTGGCGCAGAAGGCGGCTTCCTCCGGGGTCGTCAGCTCCTCGTTTTGCATGATGTAGATTTCGAAGAGTTTGACCGGCAGATACGATTCGACAAACCGGCGTTTGACGATGGTGGGCGATTGGGCTTTCTTTAGAAACACCGGGCGAACATTGGGATTTAATTTGGAGCGAATGACGTCTTCGTGCGAATCGATTTCGCCCAGCATGGTCAGGATGCCCACCTGATTGCAGAAGTTGGACACATGATTGGCAATGGCCAGAACACCGCCGGCATATTGTTCCGTGGTCAGGTGGCGGGCGGCCATGACGGGATCCTTGTTGGCCTTGGCCATCACCGCGCAGAATTGATATTCGTCGATAATGGTTTCGCCGACAACCAATACGCGAAGATCGCGTATGGATTGCAGGTAATCCACGATTTCTTCGGCGGAATACTTCTGCCGGAATTCGGTCAGGAAATTTTGGGTTTCCGTGGAGAAAATGTCGAGGTAACGGTTGATCAGGGTCGTGGCGCTGTAGGTTTCTTCCTCGGTCAGGACGAGATGCCCGCCGTTTTTCTCGACCGCGCTTTCTTCCAGGCGAATGGCATCCGTGAAATCCCGTTTGCCTTTGCCGCGGACGACGCCTTTGACGTAAAGATCCGGCTTGAGAAGATCGATGATCTCGACGGCTGTGGGCCATTTGTTGATGGCCACAAAATTGACGCATTCCAAAGAGGCCAGTGCTTCGGCGCGAAGATTGTCGGTGAAAGCGGGACGGTGGGGGCCTTTGTCGACAAATTCGTCCGGCGTGATGGTAACCACCAAGACATCTCCCAACCGGCGCGCCGATTCGAGGTGTTTGATGTGTCCTATGTGCAGAAGATCGAATACGCCATGACAATGGACGATGGTCTTGTCCTGCGATTTCAGTTCTTCAACGGCCTTAACCAGGTTTTCGAGCCCCAAAATTTTGTGGGAACTCATTCGTTTTGCCTCGCAAGAATTGATCTTTCAAACAAGCCGTATTCTTAACCTCCTCTCGATGGCGGTCAAGTCCGGATGTGCTTTAAATCGAGTATTTTGAGGGCTTTTGATCGGTTCGGGTCATGAGACGGGCAATATTTGCCTCAGACTTGCGAACGGATCAGGAAAAAGTCGTTAAGGTCATTACTAAAACCTTTTGCAGGTGTACTTATATTTCCGTATTTCCGGCATTAAAGCCGATGAGCGTCTCCGGCGCCGGAACTGCTAGACACGATGGAAGAAAATGCAGCTCGCCCTGGGGTTTCTGTGGAACGATCGAAAGGGGGAAGGGGGGAGGTGTAGTTGTTTAGTGTTTTTAGGCATGGCGAACAAGGATGGTCGTGAGACAAACCGATACAACCAAGTATGTTTTTGGGGGGATGAGGTTGAGCCGTCTAATGCGATCAGGTCTACTTTTCGCCGCGTCGGCTTTTATGGCTCCTGCTCTTGCCTTGGCCGCTTCGGAGATTTCCATCCTCGGAACGAATATGGCTGAAATAGTCGATGGGGATACTTCTCCCAGCTATGACGACGGAACTCATTTCGGCGCAACCAACCTGGCCAGCGGCTTCAAGGATCACGTCTATACGATCACTAATTCGGGCACGACGGATTTGACGATCGGCAGTGTGACCACCGCGGGGGCCGCCCGAAGCAACTTCATCCTGATCGACGGTCCCGGAACGCCTATTCCGTCGCATGGAACGACCACCTTCACCATTCGTTTTCGCCCTAGCACTACCGGCAATCGGAATGGCTCGATCACCGTCAACAATAACGACGCGGATGAAGGCGTTTATAATTTCAGCGTGCGCGGCATCGGCGCGGATTGCGAGATGGCGTTGTTGGGGACCAATGGGGCCGGGGTTGCGGATGGCGATACGACGCCGTCCACCGCCGATGGCACGGATTTCTACTCGGTGCGGGTTTTTGGCGGCACGAGGGACCATGAGTTTACGATTGCCAACTCCGGCGCGGCGACTTTGAATATCGGCGAAATTACCAACGGCGGACCTCATGCCGACGATTTTGTTTTGGTGGACCCTCCGGCATCGACCGTAATTCCCGGAGAGTCCACCACGTTTAGCCTGCGCTTCGATCCGCTGGCAACGGGCGTCCGGACTGCAACGGTTCACATCGTGAACGACGACCAATCCGAAAGCGATTACAGCTTCCGGGTGCGGGGAACCGGCGTCGAACCGGAGATTGCCGTGCTTGGCACTAATCGGGCGCCGATCGTCGACGGCGAGACGAGCGTGAGTTCGGCGGCGGGAACGGCCTTTGGTTCGACGCGGGTTTATGGGGGGGCGGTAAATCGCACCTTCTACATCACGAATTCCGGCACGATGGCGTTGTCTATTTCGGATGTCACCGTCGATGGGGCTCATCCGGACGATTTTATTGTAACGGGTTGGCCTTCTTTTAGCGTAGCGGTCGGCGTGGCGACCACCTTCACCATTCAGTTCGATCCTTCCGCCTTGGGCGATCGCAGCGCCGTGGTGCATGTTCTCAACGACGATGCCGACGAGGCGGATTACGATTTTGCCGTGCAAGGCACGGGCGTGGAACCGGAGATCGCGGTGCTCGGGACCAATGAAGCTTTGATTGCCGCGGGCGATGTGACGCCGGATGGAGCGGACGGAACGGATTATGAAGACGTCCGAGTGACCGGCGCGACCGTGGATCGCATCTTTACGGTGACCAACTCCGGGACAATGGCTCTGACGATTTCCGGAGTAACGACCAACGGAACGAATCCCGACGACTTTAGGATTACCAGCGGCCCGGCCTCGACGGTCGCTGTCGGCGCCAAGACGACCTTTACCGTGCAGTTCGATCCTTCTGCCTTGGGTGCTCGCAGCGCCGTGGTGCATGTCCTCAATGACGATGCCGACGAGTCGGATTACAATTTTACCGTGCAGGGCGCGGGCGTGGAGCCGGAGATTGCGGTGCTGGGAACCAACGGGGCCGTGGTGACCGACGGCGATGCGACGCCCAGCGCAGCGGACGGAACCGATTATGGAGACGTCCGGGTGACCGGCGCGACCGAGGACCGGATCTTTACGGTGACCAATTCCGGGGCCATGGTGCTGACCCTTTCCGGAGTGACGACCAACGGGACGAATCCCGGCGATTTTCATATCACAAGTGGTCCGGCCCCGACGGTGGCGGCGGGAGACAAGACGACCTTTACCGTGCGATTCGATCCGTCGGTGTTGGGCGCGCGCAGCGCCGTGCTGCATGTGCTGAGCGACGACGTGGACGAAACGGATTATACTTTCGCTGTGCAGGGTACGGGCGTGGAGCCGGAAATCGCGGTGCTGGGGACCAACGGAGCGACGATCGTCGATGGCGATGCGACCCCGAACACGGCGGATGGAACGGATTACGGAAGCGTTCGGGCGACCGGCGCGACCGTGGACCGCATCTTTACGGTGACCAATTCTGGGACGATGGCCCTGACGATTTCCGGGGTGACGACCAATGGGACGAATCCCAGTGACTTTATCGTAACCGGCAGCCCGGCCTCGACCGTGGCGGCAGGCGCCAAGACAACCTTTACCGTGCGGTTCGATCCTGTTGCCTTGGGCGCGCGCAGCGCGGTCATTCATGTGTTGAGCGACGACGTGGACGAGTCGGATTACACCTTTACCGTGCAGGGCTCGGGCGTGGAGCCGGAAATTGCCGTGCTGGGAACCAATGGGGCGGCGATCGCCGCTGGCGATGCGACGCCGAACGCGGCGGATGGAACCGATTACGGAGACGTCCGAATGACGGGCGCGACCCTGGATCGCATCTTTACTGTGACTAACTCCGGGACGATGGCTCTGACCCTTTCGGGCGTGACGACCAATGGAACGAATCCCGACGACTTTCTTATCACAAGCGGCCCGGCCGCCACGGTGGCGGCAGGCGCCCAGACGACCTTCACCGTGCGGTTCGATCCGGCGGTGTTGGGCGCTCGCAGCGCGGTGATTCATGTCTTGAGCGACGATGTGGACGAAGCGGATTATACCTTCACTGTGCAGGGCACGGGCGTGGAACCGGAGATCGCGGTGCTCGGGACCAATGGAGCCTTGATTGCCGCCGGCGATGCAACGCCGGACGGGGCGGACGGAACGGATTACGAAGACGTTCGGGTGACGGGCGTCACGGTGGACCGCATCTTTACGGTGACCAACTCCGGTACGATGGCTCTGACGATTTCAGGAGTGACAACGAACGGGACTGATCCCGATGACTTTATCGTTACGAGCGGCCCGGCCTCCACGGTGGCCGCCGGGGCGAAGACGACCTTTACCGTGCGGTTCGATCCGTCCGCCTTGGGCGCACGCAGCGCGGTGGTGCATGTGCTGAACGACGATGTGGATGAAGCGGATTATACCTTCACCGTCCAAGGCACGGGAGTGGAGCCCGAAATCGCCGTGCTGGGAACCAACGGAGCGGCGATCGTCGACGGCGATGCGACTCCGAGCGGGGCGGATGGAACAGATTATGGAGACGTCCGGGTGGCGGGCGCCACGGTGGATCGCATCTTTACTGTAACTAACTCCGGGACGATGGTTCTGACGATTTCCGGGGTAACGACGAATGGGACGAATCCCGACGATTTCATTGTCACGAGCAGTCCGGCTTCGACGGTGGCGGCAGGCGCCAAGACGACTTTCACCGTTCGGTTCGATCCGTCGGTGTTGGGCGCGCGCAGCGCCGTGGTGCATGTGCTAAGCGACGACGTGGACGAGTCGGATTACACCTTCACCGTACAGGGTTTAGGTGTGGAACCGGAAATTGTTGTGCTGGGAACCAACGGAGCGGCGATCGCCGACGGCGATGCGACTCCGAGCGGGGCGGATGGAACCGATTATGGAGATGTCCGGGTGACGGGCGCCACGGTGGATCGCGTCTTTACGGTAACCAACTCCGGAGCGATGGCGTTGACGATTTCCGGGGTGACGACGAATGGGACGAATCCCGGAGATTTCATTGTCACGAGCAGCCCGGCCTCGACCGTGGCGGCAGGCGCCAAGACAACCTTTACCGTGCGGTTCGATCCTGTTGCCTTGGGCGCGCGCAGCGCGGTCATTCATGTGTTGAGCGACGACGTGGACGAATCGGATTACACCTTTACCGTGCAGGGCTCGGGCGTGGAGCCGGAAATAGCCGTGTTGGGAACCAATGGGGCGGTAATCGTTGCCGGCGATATAACGCCAATCGGAGCGGACGGAACCGATTATGGCGACGTCCGGGTGACGGGCGTGACGATGGACCGGATCTTCACGGTAACCAACTCCGGGGCAATGGCTCTTACGATTTCCGGGGTAACGACGAACGGAACGAATCCCGGCGATTTTGTGGTGACCAGCGGCCCGGCCTCCACGGTGGCGGCAGGCGCCCAGACGACTTTTACCGTGCGGTTCGATCCGTCCGTGTTGGGCGCTTGCAGTGCGGTGGTTCATGTCCTGAGCGACGATGTGGACGAATCGGATTATACCTTCACTGTGCAGGGCTTGGGCGTGGAGCCGGAAGTTGCCGTGTTGGGGCTTAATGGAATTTTGATCGCCGCCGGCGATGCGACGCCGAGCGGGGCGGACGGCACCGATTATGGGGATGTCCGAATGACGGGGGCCATGGTGGATCGAGTCTTTACGGTGACGAACTCAGGGACTATGGCGTTGACGATTTCAGGAGTGACAACGAACGGGACTGATCCCGACGACTTTATCGTCACGAGCGGCCCGGCCTCCACGGTGGCCGCGGGGGCGAAGACGACCTTCACCGTGCGGTTCGATCCCTCGGCCTTGGGCATGCGCAGCGCGGTGGTGCATGTGCTGAGCGACGACGTGGATGAATCGGATTATACCTTCACCGTCCAAGGCACGGGGGTGGAGCCCGAAATCGCCGTGCTGGGAACCAACGGAGCGGTGATCGTCGATGGCGATGCAACGCCGAGCGGGGCGGACGGAACCGATTATGGAGACGTCCGGGTGACGGGCAGCACGGTGGATCGGATCTTTACCGTGACCAATTCCGGTTCCATGTCTTTGACTATTTGGGGGGTGACGACCAACGGAACAAATCCCGACGACTTCATTATTACCAGCAGTCCGGCCTCGACCGTGGATGCCGGAGCGAAGACCACCTTTACCGTGCGGTTCGATCCGTCCGCTTTGGGCGCGCGCAGTGCGGTGGTGCATGTGCTGAGCGACGACGTGGATGAAGCGGATTACACCTTCACCGTGCAGGGCGCGGGCGTGGAGCCGGAGATGGCGGTGCTGGGGACCAACGGCGCCGTGATCGTTGCCGGCGATGCGACGCCGAGTACGGCGGACGGAACCGATTATGGAGACGTCCGGGTGACCGGCTCGACGGTGGACCGCATCTTTACCGTGACCAATTCCGGGACCATGTCTTTGACGATTTCGGGGGTGACGACCAACGGAACGAATCCCAGCGATTTTCTTATTACAAGTGGTCCGGCCCCGACCGTGGCGGCGGGCGCCAAGACGACCTTTACCGTGCGATTCGATCCCTCGGTCTTGGGCGCGCGTAGCGCGGTGGTGCACGTCTTGAGCGACGATGTAGACGAGTCGGATTATGCCTTTACCGTGCAGGGTCTGGGCGTGGAGCCAGAGATCGCGGTGCTGGGAACCAACGGCGCCGTGATCGCCGACGGCGATGCGACACCGAACGCGGCGGATGGAACCGACTACGGAGACGTCCGGGTGACGGGCACAACCGTGGACCGGATCTTCACCGTGACCAACTCCGGCGCGATGGTGTTGACCATTTCCGGTGTGACGACCAACGGAACGAATCCCAGCGACTTTATCGTGACCAGCAGCCCGGCCTCGACGGTGGCGGCCGGAGCCAAGACCACTTTCACCGTGCGGTTCGATCCGTCCGCCTTGGGCTCGCGCAGTGCGGTGGTGCATGTGCTAAGCGACGACGTGGACGAAGCGGACTACACCTTCACCGTGCAAGGCACAGGCGTGGAGCCGGAGATCGCGGTGTTGGGAACCAACGGAGCCGTGATCGCCGACGGCGATGCGACCCCGAACGCGGCGGACGGCACGGATTATGGGGATGTTCGAATGACCGGGGCGACGGTGGACCGGACCTTCACCGTGACCAATTCCGGCGCGATGGCCTTGACGATTTCCGGCGTGACGACCAACGGCACGAATCCCGACGACTTCATCGTTATGAGCAGTCCGGCCTCGACCGTGGCAGCGGGGGCCAAGACGACCTTTACCGTCCGGTTCGATCCGTCTGTCTTGGGCGCGCGCAGCGCCGTGCTGCATGTGCTGAGCGACGACGTGGACGAAGCCGATTACAACTTCACCGTCCAAGGCACAGGCGTGGAGCCCGAGATTGCCGTGTTGGGGACTAACGGGACCGTCATCGCTTCCGGCGATGCGTCACCGAGCGCGGCGGACGGCACGGACTTTGGCGAGGTCCGAACGTTTAATGTGACGGTGGACCGGACCTTCACCGTGACCAACTCCGGGGCGATGGCGTTGACGATTTCGGGCGTGACGACCAATGGGACAAATCCCGGCGACTTCATGATCGTCAGCAGTCCGGCCTCGACGGTGGCGGCGGGGGCGAAAACAACCTTAACCGTCCGGTTCGATCCGTCGGTGTTGGGCGCGCGCAGCGCCGTGGTGCATGTTTTGAGCGACGACGTGGACGAGTCGGATTACACCTTCACCGTGCAAGGCACGGGGGTGGAGCCGGAGATCGCCGTGCTGGGAACCAACGGAGTCTTGATTGCCGACGGCGATGCGACGCCGAATGCGGCGGACGGAACCGATTACGGGGATGTTCGAATGACGGGCTCCACGGTGGATCGCACCTTCACGGTGACCAACTCCGGCACGACCGTGCTGAACGTGTCGGGTGTGACGACGAATGGAACGAATTCCGGCGACTTCTTTGTGACCAGCGGCCCGGCTTCCACCGTGGCGGCAGGCGCCCAGACAACCTTTACCGTGCGCTTCGATCCTTCGGCTTTGGGCGCGCGCAGCGCGGTGCTTCATGTCCTAAGCGACGACGCCGATGAAGCGGATTATGATTTTACGATTCAAGGCACAGGCGTAGAACCGGAGATCGCGGTGCTGGGAACCAACGGAGTCTTGATCGCCGATGGCGATGCGACGCCCAGCACGGCGGACGGCACCGATTACGGAGACGTCCGGGTGACCGGGGCGACCGTGGACCGGACCTTTACCGTGACCAACTCCGGGACGATGGTGCTGACCATTTCCGGTGTGACGACCAACGGAACGAATCCCAGCGACTTTATCGTGACCAGTAGCCCAAGTGCGACCGTGGCCGCGGGAGCCAAGACCACTTTCACTGTGCGGTTCGATCCGTCCGTCTTGGGCGCGCGCAGCGCCGTGGTGCATGTGCTAAGCGACGACGTGGACGAAGCGGACTACAACTTCACCGTGCAAGGCACGGGCGTGGAGCCGGAGATCGCGGTGTTGGGAACCAACGGAGCGGTGATCGCCGACGGCGATGCGACCCCGAGCGCGGCGGACGGCACGGATTATGGGGATGTGAGAATGACCGGGGCGACGGTGGACCGGACCTTCACCGTGACCAACTCCGGCGCAATGGTCTTGACGATTTCGGGGGTGACGACCAACGGAACGAATCCCGACGACTTCATCGTTATGAGCAGTCCGGCCTCGACCGTGGCAGCGGGGGCCAAGACGACCTTTACCGTCCGTTTCGATCCGTCGGCGTTGGGCTCGCGCAGTGCGGTGGTGCATGTGCTTAGCGACGACGTGGACGAGTCGGATTACAATTTCACCGTGCAGGGCAC
>MHBK01000041.1 GCA_001804865.1 Lentisphaerae bacterium GWF2_57_35 | reverse complement strand
CCGAACTTGACTACATTCAACTACGACGCTCCCCCCGCGGCCCAGGCAAGCTACAATAACTTTGCCCCGGTCTTCAATCAGGTGTCCCTCTATTGTCGCACCCCGGCCAACCTGGACGAACTCCGTATCCTGGCCCAAGTTCCTGAGCCGACCACCCTCTCGCTCATCCTCGTCAGCATGCTGTTAATACGGCCTCGACGCAAAAATATGGACTGACCATCCAAACCACGGCGGCAAGTCCTGCGCGCCAAATCCCGGGCCCGTGATCGGACCGGAGGAAATCATTTTAAACGAGTCGCCCGCTTTCGGAACGGATCCGCGCACGCGGTCCACTCGCAGGGTCCCTCCGACGGCAATGCCGGCGGAAAGTAAGAGCGGGTAAAAATATGCGTAATGGCCAGCGCGAAAGCATATTGCCGGCGAGAAGCGTCGGCAGAAAAAGCCGCCGCCGTGAAGTCCGTCCTCCGCTTCGCCTTGGCCGTCGTCTTGGATGGTCAGGGTGGTCGAAGCAACGGTATGAAGCAACGCGATCTCAATCCGGCGGCAGCGCGCCAGGCCTGCGTATGGGCGTTGACCTCATCGGCTATGGTCGAGTTTTCGGCTAAGCCGAATCCCAGCGGGGATAACTTTTTTCTCGATCCATAAAACACAATGAGTCAGTGCGACCCCAAAACGTCGTCATTCCGCTTCGTTCGGCACGGGCGAATATATGCCGGATTGCGGGGTCATCGGAGGCGGCATGAATAATTCCATACATGCCTCCGGAAAGGCTTTCATTGGCGACGGCGCTCGCAATGTGATTCAGTCTGGGGCGCAATGGGCCGTCATTGTCGGCGGCGATCTGAATGTGATCGAGGCGGGTTCCGCTGCCTACAGCGCCATCGTAGGCGGCGGAGGCCATACCATCGGATATGCCGGACGTTATTCGACTATCGCGGGCGGATACCAGAACCGAATCAACACGTCATACGCCTGCATCCCGAACGGGTACCAAAGCAGCGTAACCGGCACGTATGGTTTTGCCGCGGGGATGTTTGCCCATGCCGATGATGTCGGGTCGTTCGTCTGGGGCGACAGCCAGAACACGACCGTGCATTCGTGGGGCAACGACACGGTCACCTTCCGGTGCAACGGCGGGGTGAAATTCCAGAATGCCGCGGTCGCCCAGTACGCCCAGTGGATACCGGGCAGCGCGAGCTGGACCATTGTCTCCGACCGGAATCTCAAAGAAAACATACAACCGGTCGACGCTGTCAGCGCTGGCCGAACAAGTGGGCCAACTGCCCCTGGCCAAATGGAATTACAAGGGGTATGGCCAGCGGCACATCGGCCCGATGGCGCAAGACTTTCAAGCCGCCTTTGCCTTGAACGACAACCGAAGGCCATCGACAGCGGCGAGCTCCAAGGCGTCACGCTGGCCGCCGTCCAAGGCCTCTATCAGATGGTCAAGGACCTTCAAACGGAAAACCAGCTCATGCGCGATGAAAACCGGCAGCTTCACCAACGCCAGCAGCCTTGACGCCATGTAGGCCGCCAGATAGCGAAAGAGAGCCCTCTCGCTCATGCAAAAACAGCCTATCGACGAGACCCGACGCAGAGAGGGCACTGTCTTATCAATTCGCTACAAATCGCCATTTTCCAATCATCGAATAAAACGACTGACAAGAATCCCCGGCTGTAAGATTTCGCGCACCGCCATCGATTCTTGAATCTGGAGCTGGGACACTTATGCAGCCCGTTCTGCCACTCTGACATGCTGATGGTAAGAATCAATTTTTGAGCTCAAAAATCGCTCCATACGTGGTTTTGGAAGCGATCTCATTTGTGTAGACCTATAAGGGCTAACAAGTTGCCGCGGTCCGACCCGAATTGACGCTTTACTGGCATGGGGTGGCTGTCGCTTGCCCTTCGGCCAGCTCAGGACAGGGCGCATGGGGTCGAGCCGAAGGCTCCAAAACGGGGACGCGTCAGTTGGGGTTGGCTGCAAGGCGTCGCAAGCTGGGCTGGACTCTTGTCCGCCCAGCTTGCGACAACGCAGCAGACGAACCCAACTGACGCGTCCCCGTTTTGCCCCATGCGGCCCGTCCTGAGCTGGCCGAAGGGCAAGCGGGACTTGCGCTGGAGCGCTAATCCACCCTCTCAACCACTCCCCCCACCTGCGGATCGCCCAGGGAGAGGAAAAGGGGTCGGAAGAGGAAATGGGGTCGGTTCTCGTATTGCAGTAAAAAATATTGTTGCGATCAAGACTTACAAGGAATGCATAAATACGAGAACCGACTTTTTTATTCCTCTTGGCAAAACAGGGACTATTTCATTTCATCGATCGTGAGCCGTCCGTCGCGGTCCGCGTCATGTTTTTCATGCATGCGTTGACGGGAAGCCTTGAATTCTTCTTGGGTGACCTTGCCATCCTGGTCCGCATCCATCTGCTGGAAGCGGGCTTTGACCACCGGAACGAATTCCTCGATAACGACCACGCCGTCGCCATTCTGGTCGACGGCCTCGACCACATAGATGCTTACGGGATATTCCCCGGCTTCGATCGCCTTGTATTGTTCCAATTTTTCCGGCCCGACAAAAAACACGGCCAGTTCTTCTTCGGTAATGAGGCCGTCCTGATCCGCCCCGTCCATCTCGGAGAAGCTTCCGGCCTGCATTTCTTCCACCAGCACAACCCCGTCGCCATCCGCATCGAGGACGGCAAACCATTCGGCTTGGCGGGCCTTCATCTCGTCGGCCGTGATTTTTCCATCTTGATCCGCGCCATCCATTTTTTGAAAGATAGACGGCCCGGCCACGACGGAGCCGGAAAACAAAACGACAAAACCCAGCGACAGACACGACACTCTCAGAACCTTGCTCAGCTTCTTCATGACTATACCTCCCGTTTGGGTTGAACCATCTCTTTAGAAACGATCTCCTTACGACGGGGCAAGAAGACAACAATAGGCGCCCTTCGTCAAACAGAATGTGAAGGGGTTAGGGGTCGGACCAAAACCACTCTAGTTATCTTTCCTTATGATTTCATATCTTCGCGCCATGGAATCGATGCGGTGCACATAAGCGTCGAAAATCTCCCGGGAATACCCCGACGTGGCGGAGCCCTGGCTTGACAGGGCTCGTTCAAAGAAATCGTTGAGCCCTCCTTCGAACATCCACAGCTTGCGGGGCGCCCAAAAAACAGTGGCCGGGAGATGTCCCTCCGGAGCGGACGGGTTGAAGATCAGCTCGCCATAGTTCAACCACTTCCCCTGCTGGCGCCAGCCGACGCGATCGCCGAAGCGGCACAGGTCATCGTAGTTGACGGGATATCCGCGCGACGCGTCAACCAGGCTTTCCCAGATGCGTTTCTGTACGCAGAAGCCGAAACGCGCGTTGGAACAGATCTCCCAGAGCCAATCGATCGTACAAAGATCCTTGCCGGGAAGCTGCGCGATGTCGGCAGGCCAGAGCACCTGATCGTCCTCTTTGCGGCCCAGGACCCGCATGAGCCGGCTCGTTTCCTGGTCGGCCTCCTGCCATTTGCCCTCCGCGAGAAAATCGCGCAAGGAGGCATAATCGACCCCTCGCTCCGATGGCGGCTTCACGATGCGGCGAATGAGCTCTTGATCGAGTTCCATGCTGGGCGCCCCTTGCTGCGATGATCTACAAATACCTTCGCTCCAAGAAAGCCTCCGGTCAAGGGGGAGAGCTCTTGATCAGCCCTTATAATGCTGAAAAGAAACCACCGGCTTACGAGACAGAAGGCGGACGACCGACGTTGTCACGGGTGACGGGTTCGGCCGGCCAGGTCGCATCGAAATCGAATACGCCTTCGGCGCTGAGGGAGAGGATACGGGCTTTGATGTGAGCCCAAACACGCGGGCAGGCGATTCCGATGGCCTCGTTAACCGCCAAAACCTTGCTCAGCGGGACGGCATGCTCGCGCCAGCTTTGTCCGCGGCCGTGAATGCTTTGCACAACCGGCATCAACCGGTCGATGGCATAAGCGTACTGCGCCTCCGGGGACTGGCGCGCAACAAACTCTTCCCAACGAGCCATAAACATGCTCGCCTGCGGCTCGGGCAACAAATCGAAGATACGCGCGGCCGCGCGACGCTCTTTGACCTCCTGCTCTGCGGCATTGCGGTCATACACGAGGCAGTCGCCGGCATCGATTTCCGGGATGTCGTGAACCAGAAGCATCTCCACAACCCTGATCGGATCGACCGGCGGCTCGGCATAGCGCGTCAACGCCAACGCCAGCAAACAGATTTGCCAGCTATGTTCGGCGCTGTTCTCGTACCGATCCAGCCCGACGGGTTTGCTCTTGCGCAGTACGGCCTTGAGCTTGTCCAACTCGATGATAAACGTAAATATATGATCAAGTTTGGAATTCATGCATCGCCCTCGATTATCCCTGTATTGTTGTCTCTTCGAAACGAACTTGCATCCGTCGTTTTGATTCCCGCTCTTGAATTAAACCGCCCGCCAGACCCCTTTTCGTTTTGCACATGTCCGGCGAGAAAGGGATTTGTAATGGATTGGGCGCTGAAGAACAAGACCGGAGAAGAAACGAATAAAGAGCCGTTCCCTCCGCTACAAAAGGATTTCACGTCACGCTTTGCATAAAGACCGCCGGATCGCCGCACGGGGTGCGGCTCCTACAAAAATCGAAGGCCTTTCCGGTAGGAGCCGCAACCCTTTGCGGCGATGTTGCCGTTGAATTCCAGGAAGAGAAATAGCATTACAGCCGACTATCATTGTATAATTGTCTTTTACAAACAAAGAGACGCCAAACCATGAAAAAAACACTCCTGTTCTTTCTGTCGATGGTCTGTGCAGGGTCCGCATCGGCCACCGTCTATGAAGTGGGTCCCGACAAATCCTGCACCTCTATTTCCAACGTCCCATGGCAGTCGCTTTCCGCCGGAGATCAAGTTCTAATACATTGGAGAGATACCCCTTACAAAGAGAAATGGGTCCTGTGCGCGGTGGGAGCCTCCCATGCGCCCATTGTGGTTAAAGGCGTACCCAATCGATTCGGCGAACGGCCGGTCATTGACGGCAACGGCGCCACGACGCCCGCCGCGTTGAATTATTGGGGCGAACAACGCGGCGTCATCAAGATCGGGGGAGCCAACATACCCGCAGACGCCCAGCCCGCTTACATCACCGTGGAGAACCTCGACATCCGAAATGGACGAACCCCTTTCTACTTTACCGGACGAAACGGCCTGACGGCTTATGCGAACAATTCGGCCGCCATCTATATCGAAAAAGGTCACCACCTCACGATCCGCAACTGCATACTTCATGACTGCGGAAACGGACTCTTCGCAGGAGCTGCCGAAGGCGCCACCAGCAACCTTCTCGTTGAAGGCTGTTACCTTTACGGCAACGGGAACACGAATAGCGTCTACGAGCACAACAATTACACCGAAGCCAACGGCATCATCTTTCAGTATAACTATTTCGGAGCGCTTCGCGCCGGTTGCAGCGGCAACAATCTCAAGGACCGCTCGGCGGGATGCGTAGTACGCTACAATTGGATTGAAGCCGGCAACCGGCAACTCGATCTCGTGGACAGCGAGTATTTCTTTTCCCTGTCCGCCTATTCGAACACTTACGTGTACGGCAACTATCTGATCGAACCCGGCGATATCGGCAACAGCCAGATCACTCATTACGGGGGCGACAGCGGCAATGAGGATATATATCGCAAAGGGACCCTGCATTTTTTCAACAACACGATCGTCTCCAGAAGAACCGGCAACACAACGCTGTTTCGCATCTCGTCAGCCGGTGAAACCGTCGACAGCCGCAACAACATCGCCTATGTAACCGCCGCAGGCTCCTATCTGGCCATGCTGGACGCCGATGGAGTTCTTAACCTCTCGCATAACTGGTTCAAATCCGGCTGGGTCGATTCTCACAGTGGACTCAACGGCTCCATCCACGATCTTGGAGGCCATATCGCAGGATCGGCGCCCGGCTTTGCCGACAGTTCGACGTTAGCCCAAGACTACCGGATCACGAATGGCTCCGCCTGCCTAAACGCAGGAACGGGAACGACCTGCCCGGTCACCCGACAATATGCCAAGCATCAGACCAGCGAACCCCGAACCGCGGACGAGGTCTTGGATATCGGCGCCTATGAGTTCAGCGCCCAGGCATCAAGCCAGGACGATTTATTGTTCATCCATCATTCCTGCGGCGCCAACTGGCTGGCCAACAGCTTGAACCAGGCGCTCATCCACAAAGATTTCATCGACGAACGAAACGACATCACCTATGGCTCCGATCTTCCGCCCGATGCAGGGCGCCCCGATTCGCTGGCTTCGACGCCCGGCGATGCCACCGACATGAACCACTGGATACGCTGGTTCAACGATTACCTTCAAGGGATTCGTACGTTTGGATGCGCCAACGGAACGAATCGCATTATTCTGTTCAAGAGTTGCTATCCCATAAGCGGCATCACCGCCGACGGCGCCGAACCTGGAGATCCCTTTAATGCCGCCCAAACCTTGGCCAACTACAAAGCCCTATATCGCCATCCCAACGGGGCCGGCGGCGTTTACACTAACACGGGCTATATTTACCGCACGCTCGAAGACCTCTTTGCCTCCAATCCAAACATCCTGTTCATACCCATCGCCGCGCCCCCGCTGACCTATGCCGGAACGACCGATGCCCAGGCTCATCGCGCCCGCCTATTCAACGACTGGCTAAAAAACGATTGGCTTCCCTCCTACAACACCGCGCACCCGGAACTTAACAATGTCGCCGTATTCGACTGGTTCGACTATCTCACCTACCCGGATCATCATACGAATCATCCCAATCGCTTGAAGGAGGAATACGGCGGCGCCGGCGGCGACGCACACCCCAACGCGCTGGCCAACACCAACTCGACTTGGGTTTTTGCCGCCGGCCAGAACAGCTTTGTCGACCAGGCGTGGAGTGCATTCAAAAATGCCGACAACGACGCGGACAAGATGCCCGACTGGTGGGAATCCCTGCATGACCCGGACCTGGCGAACATGGATTCGTCGACAGACGCCGACGGCGACGGAGCCCTGGACTGGGAAGAATACTGGGCAGGAACCGTTCCAACCAATGCCTCATCGATCTTCGCCGTCGATCAAGCCCAAGCCGCCGCATCCGACGGACTCGTCCTGCAATGGCCCAGCAGGACGAACCGGATATACTCCGTGGCCTATTCGACGAATCTCATGCTGAATCACTGGATAACGGCTATGACGAACATCCCGGCTACCCCGCCGGCCAATGTGTACACCTGCACGGTAAATTCCGCATCGGAGTCCATTTACCAACTCAGGGTATGCCCCATCCGATAGCTCAACTTCTGCAGCTCCGTCGCGACCGATAGAAAAAGGTTCCGACAGAGCGGAACCCTACAAAAATCACAGGCCTTCCGGCAGGAGCAGCAACCCTTTGCGGCAATTCAAGCAAGACTGCCAGCGTTTATTTCTTTCGCGTGGCCATATCCACCCAAACGGCAAGCAGGAGGATCAGGCCTTTGATGACGTATTGGTAGGTGATGTTGGTGTCCAGCAGGCTCATGCCGTTGTCGAGGCTGGCCATGATCAAGGCGCCCACGAGCGAGCCGAGAATGGTCCCCTCGCCGCCCAGCAGGCTCGTTCCGCCGATCACCACGGCGGCGATGACGTCGAGTTCCATGCCCTGCCCCGCGGAGGTCGTAGCCGCATTCAGGCGGGACGTCAGCACCAAGCCGCCCAACGCCGTCACCCCGCCAAAAACGGTGAACAACTGAAGAATGCGTTTCTTGTTGTTAATGCCGGAAAGCTTGGCCGCATCCGCATTGCCGCCGATGGCATACAGATGCCGGCCAAATACGGTGTGGTTGGAGACAAAGTGGAAAATCACCGCCAGCACCAACACCAGCATGACGGAATACGGCACGCCTTCGTTGAATACCAAAATCCCGAAGAACGCCGCCATGACCGCCGCCCCCAGCGCCAGCTTCAGCAGTTGCAGAGGCCATGAAGGCACGGTGAAGCTGTATTTCACCCGCCGGAAACGTCTTCGCAGATCGAAAAAACAGAACAAGAGAATGGCTATAATGCCAACGGCCGCGCTCACGATAGGATCGAGGTAACTTTGCCCAAGCGCCTTGAAACTCTCGGAAAGAGGAGCAATCGTTGTTCCGCCGGTCACGCCCAACACCGCTCCCCGGAAGATCAACATGCTGGCCAGCGTGACGATGAAGGAAGGCACCATGCGATACGCGATCCAGAAGCCGTGCCACAGCCCGATCAAGAGCCCACACCCCACCGCGGCTACCAGCGCCGGAGCCGTGTCCCATCCCAACCGAACCTGGCAATAAGCCCCCACGGCGCCCGCCAGAGCCGCCACCGAGCCCACCGACAAATCGATGTTCCCGGTGACGATAACCAAGGTCATGCCGACCGCCACCACCCCCACGGTCATGGTCTGCAGAAACAGGTTCGACAGGTTTCCCGGCCTAATGAAAATACCCTCGGTCAAGACCGTGAAAATCACCCAAATCGCCACCAACGCAAACAGCATGGTGTATTGACGGATGTTCTTTTGAAACGCATCCCGCATGAATCCGCTTTTGTTATCCATAGTGACCTCAACTTTTCCTGACCGGGTTATTTGCCGCCGGTCGCATAATGCATGATCTTTTCCTGGGTGGCCTCTGCCCGCATCAGTTCCCCGGTAAACCGGCCTTCGTGCATGACCAGAATCCGGTCGCTCATCCCGAGAATTTCCGGAAGCTCCGACGAAATCATGATCACGCCGACCCCCTGATCCACCAATTCGTTGACAATGTTATAGATTTCCACCTTGGCCCCGACATCGATGCCCCGGGTGGGTTCGTCCAAAATCAAAACCTTCGGCATGGTCATCAGCCACTTGCCAAGCACGACCTTCTGCTGATTGCCCCCGCTGAGATTCATCGTTTTTTGTTCGATGGACGGGGTCTTGATCCGGAGGTCGTGCGTGTATTTCTCCGCGGCGACAATTTCTTCGTTTCCATTGACTACGGAATACTTGGAAATCCGCGGCAAGCTGGCCAGAGACGTGTTTCGCCGGATGTCCTGGGTCAAGACCAGGCCGTAGCGCTTGCGGTCTTCCGAGGCCAGGCTGATTCCGGCCTGGATCGCGTCGCTCGCGCTGTTCAACGAAAGCTTCCTCCCTTCCAGAAAAATTTCGCCCCCGGTGACGCGCCCCCAAATGTTGAACAGGCTCATCACCAATTCCGTCCGGCCCGCGCCCACCAGCCCCGCCACCCCGAGAATCTCGTTCTGCCGCACGGTAAAGCTGACATCCGCGATCGTCTTGTTGATGGCCGCGTCGTACACGCTCCAGCTTTTCACTTCCAGGATCGACTTTCCAGCTTCGCGCTTTTTCCACGGATAAACGTTGGTCAGATCGCGGCCGACCATCAGAGAAATGAGCTTGTCTTCGTTGAGGTCCGCTTTGTTGCGCGTTGCGACGGTCCGTCCGTCGCGCAGAATGGTGATCCGATCCGCCAGCTCGAACACCTCGCGCAGGCGATGCGAAATGTAAATGCAGGTCACGCCTTTCTCGCGCAGGTTCTTGAGGATCTTCAGCAGATTCGCCGCCTCGCCTTCGGCCAGGGCCGCCGTCGGCTCGTCCAGGATGAGAATCCGGGCATTCTTGGCCAGCGCCTTGGCGATTTCGACCAACTGCTGTTCGCCTACGCCAAGATGCTGAATCGGCATCGACGGATTGATCGAAAGGCCTACCATGTCGAGCGCCTTTTTGGCCTTCAGGTGCGCTTCGTCCCAGCTAATCACGCCATGACGCGCGGTCTCGTGTCCCAGGCAGATGTTTTCCATGATGCTGAGCTGTTTGACTAGCGCCAGCTCCTGGTAAATGATCGCCACCCCGGCCTGCTCGCTGTCCCGAATGCTGTGAAATGGCTGCTCCTGCCCGTTGATGAGGATCTTGCCTTGATAGGTTCCAAAGGGATAGACGCCGCTAAGCACCTTCATCAAGGTCGACTTGCCGGCGCCATTTTCCCCAACCAGGGCGTGAACTTCCCCCGGCCGTACGCTGAAGGTTACATTGTCCAGCGCCTTAACCCCGGGGAATTCCTTCACAATTCCCTGCATCTCGAGGATGTGTTCGCTCATAGTGCTGTTCCAGTTTTGCAGATTGAGGCCAGTGGTCAGTAAACAGTAATCAGTTATCAGTTATCAGTTATCAGTGATCAGTAATCAGTTATCAGTGATCAGTGATCAGTATTGAATAGCTATTGTCTTGGCTGGTTACTGTTCACTGATCGCTGTTTACTGATCACTTCTTCACTGTTCACTGATCACTTCTTCACTGTTTACTGATCACTGTTTACTGATTACTTCTTCACTGATTACTTCTTCACTGATCACTTCTTCACTGATCACTGATTACTTCTTATAAACGTCTTCCCGCTTCAAATAACCGCTATCGATTAACACCGCGTCGATGTTGTCCTTATCCACGATCACGGGCGTGAGCAAAATGGACGGGACATCGATTTTGTTATTATTAATCTTGGACGTCGCGCCGGGGTCCTCGTCTTTGACCATCTTCAACGCGGCCCCGATCGCCTCGCTCGCCAGTTGGCGGGTATCTTTGAAAATCGTCATCGACTGCGTCCCCTCAACGATCCGTTGGGCGGCCGTTACTTCGGCATCCTGGCCGGTCACCGGGATTTTTCCGGCCAGCCCGACTTGCGAAAGCGCCTGGATGATGCCCCCGGCGGTGTTGTCGTTGGGCGCGAGCACGGCATCGATCTTGTTGCCGCTGGCCGTCAGCGCGTTCTGCATCAGATTCATGGCCACGGTCGGCTGCCAATCTTGAATCCATTGATCCATAACGACTTTGACGTCGCCCTTGTCGATCAACGGTTGAATGACGCTCAGGGCGCCCTGCTTGAAGAGCTTGGCGTTGTTGTCGGTCGGCGCGCCGCCCAAAAGGACGTAATGGCCCTTGGGTACGCGATCGACCAGGAATTTACCCTGCAACTCGCCCACCTTGACGTTGTCGAAGGAAATATAAAGATCCACGTCCGAATTCAGCACGAGACGGTCATAGGAGATCACCTTGATCTTGAGCCGCTTGGCCTTGTCGACAATCGACGCCGCGCTGGTCGCATCGTGGGGCGCCAGGATCAGGATGTCGATGCCCTGCGCAAACAGATTTTCGCATTGCGACATTTGCTTGGAGGCGTCGTTGTCCGAGATTTGCATCCTCAGCTCGACCTCAGCCTCCTTCGCCGCCTCTTTCATCCGCTGGGCATCGCGCACCCAACGCTCGTCGCGCTGCGTAGGCAGGGAAACTCCGATACGCATCTTTTTGGCGCCTTTCGCCCCGCCGCAGCCGGTCATGGAAAACAAAATGCCCGCCATCAACAATAGGGAAAACAACTTGAGAGCTCGCTTCATATTTAAGCCCCTCCATTTGGCTTGGTTTTGCGTTAAACGCATCAATGCGTTTAGTATGCACCCATTCCAAGCCGGTTGCCAATGGGAAAAAGGTGAAAAAACTGGCTTGGCTTCGCGCGCCTACGTCAGAAGTTGAAACCCAGGCGACGAAGTTTGGCCGTCAACAGACGATCCAGGCCGGGCAAATCTTTAGGATATACAGAAACCAGCCGCTTGCCTTCCTGCTGATAGAGCGTCTGCTTTTTGTACATGCTCATCTTGTACTGCGGCGTGTCGAGGCCCCAGTATTCGATATACACATCAAACTCGGGCAAATAGAAATCGGGCCGGATCTGAAACTCGGCGATGATGCGAAACTTGGCATCGTAACGATAGGCGATCCCTTGCACGGTGAGCCAGTCGGCGATGCGGCGCTCCCCCTCCGACTGCACCACCGTTCCGTCGCGCGCCTGAATGGTCTTGTTGATCTCAACTTGCGTCTCGAAATTCCGTCGCTCCAAAAACACCTCGTCGAAGCACCGATCGCAGAACACGCGCTGGAACGCCTGTTGTGAACGGGCATATTCATCCGCTGTGACTTGTGCGTTGCATCGCTGACAATGATGTTCGGCGGCTGATGCGGCAATACGAACCGCTTCTTCGATGAATTGCGCCGCGGCAGCCGCGTCGCGTTGGATGTAGTCTTTCTCGGATGGATTGCGAGCCATGTCGCGCAAGTCGCTCAGGCAACTCTTTGCTGTCGCGCCGTAAGCCTTTAGCGCCTTGATCGCATATTGCCGGGTTTGCGGATGAGGATCGCGGCGCGCCACCGGCGCGAGCGCCGCCACAGCCGCTGCCTGATCCACCCCCATCCAGGCCAGCTTGCCCAGCGCCGAGGCCGACAACCGCCGTGCATTAGCAGAGGAGGAGCGCAACAGGTCCAACAGCTCTCCAAAAGCCGCCGCTTCCCCCTGTCGTCCAATAGCAACCGCGCGGTCAGAAAGTCGTTTTTCAAGCTGCCGATCCATCGGATTCTTCATCCCCCCTACCTCCCCCATCGCGCTAACGCGCGAAGCAAAGTCAGCCCTTAACCGCACCCTCGGTCAATCCCTTGATGAAAAGCTTCATCGAAAAGACAAACAGAATGATGATGGGAATACTCGCAATGGCATAGCCGGCCATGAGCGGTCCCCAAAGCTTGATATACTCTCCGGCCATGCGGATCAACTGCACCATGACCGGCAGGCGGGCGTGGTCGCGCATGACGATCAACGGCAACACGAAATCGTTCCACGCGCCGATGAAATGCATCACGCCGACGGTGCCGAGGATGGGGCCGGACAGCGGAATGACGATCATCTTCAACTGCTGGAAGTGATTGGCGCCGTCGATTTCGGCGGCCTCGAAAAGATCCTGGGGCGTGTCGCTGATGAAATTCCTGAGCACGAAGATGCCGAAGATTTGCCCTCCGGAGGCGCCAACGATGATCAGCGCCGAGAGCGTATTGAGCAGGTTCATGTCGCGCAGCAGAATGAACAACGGCACCAGGTTCGCGATGGCGGGCATCATCATCAAAAGCAACAAGGCATTCCAGAGGAAACCCGAGGCCGGCACCCGCAGGCGGGCAAAGAAGTACGCCCCGCACAGCGCCAGGGCCAGGGTGACCATGGTCGAACTTGTCGATATGAACAAGCTGTTGGCGACGGTCGGCGTGACCATTTCCCAGGCCGTTTTCCAATTATCCCAATGCAGCGGGCTCGTGATGGCGGCCGGGGCCAGATAGAACTGTTCGTTGTTTTTCACGCTGACGATGATCATCAGGTAAAGCGGTAGAAAGGCAAAAGCCAGCACCAGCCAGATGTAGCTGTGCTTGACGAACCGCAGGCCCCACGAACCAAACTCGCTCAAGGCCCGGTAAAAAGGGGTGCTCTGGCGGGCGAAGGCCCGGGCCACGTATTGGTCGCCCCGGCTGGGACCGCCATAATTGGGCGCTTCCCGCGTCGGCAGCCGCAGACGTTTCAGAAAATCGAAAAACTTTCCATACGGCAGGGACAGAAGGATGATCACCACCGCCACCGATACCATGTTCTGCACGTCGGAGAGCTTGCTCCAAATCAACAAAGCACAGCCGCCCACCATCATGCTCCACCGAAAGACGCGCTGTTGCCCGCTGTTCATGGAACCGGAATCCATGAGCATGTTGCTGACTTTTTGAAGGATCATGACCACGAGGGTCAGGATGATGCCCACGGCGCAGGCGTAGCCCATCTGCTGATCGAGAAAGGCTTTGCGAATCATGAACAAGGCGGGCACCGTGGCTTTGCCGCCCGGTCCGCCGAAGATGCCGGCCAAAGCCAGGATCATGCCGGCATCCTTGACTGTATCGATAATTACGAACACCAGCAGCAGGTAAATCGACCCCATAATCAGCGGCAACTCGATCTTCGTGAATTTGGACCACCACGTCACGCCGTCGATCTCCGCGGCCTCGTAAACGTCCTTGGAAATGTTCTGCAATTTGGCCAGGTGCGTGAGCACGGCAAAGGACCCGACCCACGGAAAGCCCCAGACGATGCAGGCCGTCACGATCAGCCGCGGGTCGCCCAGCCACGCGGGCATCTTGCCCGGCACGAAGATGCCGCCCCAATGGAACCATTGATCGAATCGGACGAGGACATCGAACAACCCCGACCAGAGCATAAACTGATTCAGATAGCCCGAGGTCGCCTCAAAGAAAAACGATCGCCAAATCAGGACAACGACCAGGCCCGGGATAACCATCGGCACCACAAAAAGGGTCCGGTACAAAAACTGCATCTTATCGCTCTTACACCGGTGAATTGCCACGGCCACAAAAAGGGCCGGGATCATCTTGAGCACATTCCAGCCGCCAAGGATGAACGCCAGCTTGAACGAATTCCAGAACTCGGTGTTCTTCATCAGGTCGATGTAGTTGCCGAACCCCACGAACTCGGAAATATCCGCCCCGTTCCATCGGAAGAAGCTGTGAAAAATCCCGCTGCTGGCGGGATAATACTGAAACAACGCCACCAGGATCACCGTAGGGATGATGAAAAGATAAATCTCCCAGTGATGCTTGATCTGACTCCACTTGACCGGTTTCGGATTCATGTTAGTACATTATTCCCCATCTTAAAAAACACAGAACAACCACGAATGAACACGAATAGACACGAATTATGTCTTGGGATACCTTTTGTCTCCCCTGTCTTCATTCGTGTGTATTCGTGTTCATTCGTGGTTCGGTTTTCTCTTACTTCGTCATGGATTTTTTAACCCGCTCCTTGATTTTCGCCAGCACTGCGGGGCTGTACTCGTAGGGGCCGACGGCTTTGGCGTCGGGGCCTTTTTCCATCAACTGGAGCTGGCGGCTGTGGTTCAGTTCGGACCAGACCTGGCGATCCTTGGTCAGGGCGCGGTATTTGACCCACGCGGAGACGGCCTCGTCGCCGGTGGCCGCCAGGGCCTTGGCGCGGATGCCGGCCAGGAAGCGCTCGTTCTGAACCATGCCGCGACGCCAGTCGCGCTGCTGTTCCAGGAAATCCTTGAGGCCGCGGTCGAGATAGAACGAGGAGAATTGGGCTACCATGTCGCTGTAGGAAATCTGGTTGACCCGGTACAGCGAGAGCATCTGCTCCCACTTGGTCGTGGTTTCGCCGCCCAAAATAAAATTCATGGCGCCGTACACGCCTTCCAAGTGCGGATCGAAGGCTTCCAGGAAGGGGTCCATCTGGGTGTCAATAATGCAAGGGATCCAGCCGATGATGCGGTTAAGTTCCTCGTTCTGCTTTTGCGAGGCCATGAACAACATGAAATCGAGCGCGACCTCGGGATGCCGGCTGGTCCGGGTGATGCCGAAGCGGAAGCCCGTGCCCGGCGTTTCAAAGAGAGGGCCTTCCACCACCGGCCCGTAGAAAGGATCGTCCTTCGTGGGCAACGGAAAATCCATGACGCCGACTTCGAACTGGCCCTGCGCCTGCTGCTGGAGGCTGCGAGCATCCCAGGTGCCGGTGGTCATGAACACGGCCTTCTGCTGGGCAAACAGGAAAACCGCCTCGTCGCGCGTGAGGCCGGTGTAGCCCGTCTGGAAGTGGTCGGTGACTTCGCGCATCATCTTGAATTTGGCGGCGTAGGGCGGAAAGTCGAAATCGATTCGGCCGGTCTTGAAGGCGACGAAGAGTTCGTCGTTGCCCACATTGCCGTCGCGATTGAAATCGGCCCGGCGGATCGCCCCGTAGGTCAACGGGTCGAACATATTGCCTTCCCACATGGCCACGTGATACTGGGACGCGGCGATCGGCACGAAGAAATTTCCGAATTCGTTGGTTTGGGATTCGATTTTTTGGCAGGCCGCCAGGAAGTCCCGGTAATTGCGGGGCGCTTCGTCCAGGCCCGTAAGTTTTTTCAGCAGGTCCTTGTTGTAGAAGATGCGCACGCCGAACACGGATAGCGGGATGCTCATGTATTCCTGCATCTCGTCGACATACCCCGTACGCATGCCGTCCTTGTAGGTTTGCCGCAGCTTGGTGTCTTCCAGCTTGGTCCCCTTGTTGTAAGGATTGGGACGGTAAACCTCGCGGCTCAGCGGGACAAAGTAGCGATTGTAATAAGACAGCCAGATGTTGCCCGGCAGATTGGCGCCCACCTGCAAGATGTCCGGGGCCGTCCCGCCCATGAGCTGCGTGCTGACCCACTGGCCGTAAACGCCTTCCGGGATCGCGTCCTGCACCAGGAAAACGTTCGGGTGGATCTTGCGATACTCTTCGGCCATGAGGTCGATCGCATCCCGCACGCTGGCCTCCAATTGCCAGTGCCCGAGCCGCAGGATCACGGCGCCCGGCGGGGTGGTTTGACTCCGATAGACCGCAATCATCGTCGCGGACCACGCAAACGTGGCAAACACGACGATTAATGCGAAGTACTGCTTGATGAAACCGAACAGCTTGTGCATCACGGGTTGCCTGCTTCCTTCAATTCCTCACGAATCTTCGCTTCCATCGCATCCATTCTCTGCAGGGCCTGCTTGGCGCCATAAATCTTTTGGTCTTTCGGATATTCGGCGATGAGCTTGCGGTAATACAGGCGGGCCTGGTCGAAGTCGCCCAATTCGAATTCCGCGATGGTGGCCAGATTCCAATACTGATAAGCAAATTCCGTGAACGGATTGGTCGGATCGATCTCGGTGGTTTCGAGGGACTTGACCTCCGCTTCAAAGCGGCGCTCCTGATTCCCCAACGTGGTGTTCCCCACCGCAATCAGCGACCAGGACGGCCCCAGGAAGGTGTTGGAAGGATTCTTCACGTATTCGTCCAACGAGGCCAGAGCCCGGCGCGTCTCGGGTTCTTTCAGCGTGGCCACCAGGATGGAATTCAAATAAAGAAAAGCCTCTTTGGCGGCCAGACGATCGGGATAGCGATCGATGACGTCCTGGTAAGCCTTGTAGACCTGCTCATAGTCGGGATCGTCTCCGACGGGGACCAGATGCTGCATGCGGGCCAGGGCCAGCAGACTCCACGCCGCCAGATCGTTGGCCGGCGCCGTGTCGAGAATCCGGCGATACAGCTCTTGAGCCCGTTCAGGATCTTCGCCCGGTCGGCGCAAGTTCAGCGTGGTGGCCAAGCCGTACAGGGCGGTGAGCTGTGCATCGCTGTCCTTCGGGGCCTCGGCCACGGCCTGTTCAAAGAAAAATTGAGCCTGATCAAATTCTCCCAGCGAATAATTATTCCAGCCCGCATGAAGGGGATCGTCGCTTTGGAGGAGAGTCGCGTTCTGCTTGCAGGATGAACCCAGCAACACAATCAGCGCCGCTTGCACCATGAATAGTCGACAACTCAGTTTCCGCATGCTTACTCCGGTCCGTCGTGAACAAAAACGTTTTACCAATGATTACCCTTATATAAGAAAAAGGGACAGCGGACTGCAACTTCTATCGTGTTTTTTCTTCCGGGCGAACACGGTTTTTTTTTGTGCACCGCAACTTGTTGGATGGCAAAACGGATTCGGCACGCCATCGAGCAATCCAAGCACATGATTTCTGGAGGGTTCCGCTCTGTCGGAACCTTTTCTTCCGGTCGCGACGGAGCGCGACCCTCCAAAATACGAATCTACCGGCAAATCGATAAGTTATCGTTTCACATAAAAAGACCGTGTCCGGGCAAAAGGCATCGAGACTTTTGCCGGCTCGCAGTTCCGGCCTACGGCGTCGAAAGGCCGAACAACTGGATCACGCCAGCCGTGTCGAAAAGATTCTCCAGCGCGTGATCGGCGCCGGCTTTTTGCAGGTCCGCGAGGGTAAATTTCCCGGTAGCGACGCCGACGGCCAGGGCGCCGATGTTTCTGGCCGCGGCCACGTCGTACGGCGTATCGCCCACCAGGACGCACCGCAGGATCTGCTGCCCCGGTTGAAGCCGCTCGCGCACCAGCTCCAAGGCATGCCGAGCAATGTCGGTGCGGTCGGAAAACCGGTCGCCGTAGCCGCCCAGCACAAAATGGCCATGCAAATCGAATTGCTGCAATTTGATTTTTGCGCAGGCTTCGATATTGCCGGTGACCAAGCCCAGCACCGCCCGCTCGTCGGCCGCCAAGGTTTCCAGCAAGGGCCGCACCCCCGGATACAAAACAAGTTCGGCTTCTTGCGCCTCCCGTTCCAACTCCTGCGGCACGCGGGCGAAAAAGGCGGCGATGTCCTGCTCGCTCAGATGGACCTGACGATGCGCCAGCACCTGCTGCAACACGTTCAGATCGGTATTCCCGGCAAAATTGATGTAGTCCAGATTGTCCTTCCAGCCAAAGAGATGTTCCAAAGCCAGGGCAAACGACCTCCGCCCGGCGCCCCGCATATCCAGCAAGGTTCCGTCGATATCGAATAAAACGGCCGTGATGTCTGCCATGCTTTTTCCTCTAGCCTCTTTCCGAACAAAGACCCATTACCTGCGGAAAGTATTCTTCACGCGGACAGAAACCGTCACATAAAGAATCCAAATCATGGAGCCCAGCGCTTGTCCGATGGCCTGCGCCATTCGCGGCCTCAGCGGGTTATCCTCAGGAACTTCCATATACTTCAATAAGGCGGAGGAAATAATTCCCCACAGCACCCCTACCACAAAAATGGCGACGAAAAGGCGCGGAAACATCCGTTTTTTGGAAAAAAACAAGGGAATGGACAGAAGAGAAAACACAAAGCACGCGATGACGATCGAATCTTCGACGAGCAAAAGCGGCGCCCATAGCGCATGATACGATTCGGAGCCGGGCGCCGTTAAGGCATGCCAAACGGAAAGCCGCATATAGGTCATGGAACTGACGGATTGGGCGACAATGATCAGCGGCTTCAGGCAGACCAGCAAACAAACCACGACCAACCAGCCGGCAATGCCTTGCACCTGATCCGGAAGCGCCGGAGGCAACGGCGGCAGCAGACTATTCTGTTTTTTCCACAGGACGATCGCCGCCGAACCGGCCATCGCCAACGCCATGAGGCTCCACAGCACATACATCCAATTGAGTTCCTCCCAAAACGGCAACTGGCCGACCGGCGAGGTGAATCGCAGATAAAGGAAATCCTTCATTTCCGAAGTTTGCCGAATATATTCCGGCATTTCGTCCGGCGAGATGAAATCACGCGTCGTGGCATAGTCGTAAGCGCATCGGACAAATTGTCCGGTATGCGTGATCGCATAGGACAGTCTGGAGGCCTTCGTCGAGATCGTCCCGATATCGTCCTGCATGGGCCAGGGACACGGAAGGAAGAAATCCGATTGCAGACTCAGGCGCGAGGGGTGGGGAATTCTCAAAGGCATGTTGCGGGTTGCGACGGAAGGCAGCTCCAGCATATCGCCAATTAACCGGCCCTGAATATCGGCATACCACCGTCCCGTCTTGGGCTCGTCGCGCCAGAAATTCGTAATCGCATAGTGTTCGTCGATCGTCAATCGGTTCTGCTGCCGGTTGTCGTTGCAGACGACCGGATCGACCACGCGAATTTGGGGATATTGCGGCACATAATACTTCATGTAGTCCTGCTTGAATTTCCCCATGCCCGACGCCGCCATCTGCCGGCGAATCTGGTCGGCCGAACTGCCGGTATAGACGGAACGCACCTTCAAATCCACGTCTTCGCCGAAGACCTCGCTGCGATACGTTTCCTGAACGGACACCTCCCCCACCATTTCTTCGGAAGGCTCGGTCAATCGGCAAAGAGAGAAAGCCGCATCGTTAAGCGGCAGCCCAACGCGATAATTCGCAACCGCCATTTCCGCGCAGGAGCCGCCTTGGAGGCACGCCGTGGCATCGATCAATTTCACTCCGCCGCCGACATCGTAGGCCAATATGACATGGTCGAAGGCGCGATGCGAAGGCAGCCATTGATGAATCCGATCTCTGAAATAGGAGTTTACCAACACGGGATAACTGGTGACGTTCAACGCGCGCAGGAGCGAATTCAGCAGGAAGGTCTTATCTTTGCAGTCGCCGTAACGCCGGGCATAGACCTTATCAGGCGCCGAAGGTTGATAGGCAAATATGCCCGACTCCACGCCGAGATAACGCACTTCGTCCTGCACAAAGCGAATGGCCGCCAAGGCGCGGTCTTCGACGTTCGAATAAGCGGAGGTCCAATCCCCGGCTTTCCGCAAAAGGTCCTGACCCAAGGAGGGCGCCTTGTATATTTCGCGAGCCCAGCGTTGAACCTCCTCCCAATCGTCGAAATCCGAAAACTCCACCCACGCGTAAGGCGTATACCAGGAGGGCGTGTTTCCTTCATGATGAATGGCCGGAATATCTTTTAGAACCAAGCTCCAATCCATCTGTCTTCCCCGCTGCAACACCGAAGGGGTAACGGTGCTGGAATATTCGGAGAACCGATATCGGAGTTTCTTATCCGAGGGATAAATCAGGCGCACCCGCTCGAACGAAACAGGAACGCCCCAGGAAAGCATGAAGGCCCGCGCATAATGACCGTTCATGATCGGATTGGCGCCGCGAACCGTGAAAGCATAGTCGACAATATCGCCCTCCCGGATGTCGTTTAAGACAAGATAGGAGGTCAGCGATCCGTTCAATTGCTGCTGCTCCAGGCTTTCCTCGCGGCGCATGACCAGCAGGGCGTCGCGATTCAAGACGTTCCTTACAACGCCGTCCCGTTCGATATTCGCAAAGTGCCAGGTCACGTGTTGATATTCGATTCTGCTGAAAAAGTCGACGACACCCCCCTGACTATACTCACACGAGCGCGTCCGCGCGAAGAAGATTTATAGATGGATTC
>MHBK01000040.1:19686-27775 GCA_001804865.1 Lentisphaerae bacterium GWF2_57_35 | reverse complement strand
CTGAACGTCCGCGATGCGACCACGTGGCGGTGGTAAAGCGCCCAGCCCCGAAGCACTGAATTGCAGGGGCATAGGGGTCCGCACATTGTAGCATTTTTTTCTCTTCGTTGTGTTTTTGCAACTATGTGCGGACCCCTTTTTCGCCCGACCCCTTTTTCGCCCCGTTACGGGTGAGCGGATTTTTTGCCCGCCCCGGGCAAAAAATACGCTCCACCCGCTGGTTGGCTGCTTTCCCATTTCTTTCTGGTAATCTCGTATACAGCCAGTTGCACGGACTCGTGAAACTTTGCCCATCGATCTTCTCGCGTGCCTTGGCACTCGAAACCAGCCTTCTCAAGGACGCGTCGCGACCCCATGTTGACATTCATGGCGTCAGTCTTTACAGCCTCAAGATTGTGGTGCTCATCAAATGCCCAGGCCAAGATAGCTCTACAGGCCTCGGTCATCAGTCCCTTGTTCCAGTATTCCTCTGCCAGCGCATAGTGTGTCGACCCGATGTGCCCGTCTCCGAGGTCGAATTCAATCGCGCCGACAACCCTTGGCGCTGACTTCACGCGAATGGCCCAAGCGAAGGAACCGGGAGGGCTATCGATTAGTGTCCTCACGAACTCTTCTGTTTCGGAGGGGCTCTGTGGGGGGCATGCTGTAGTCTGCCTTAGTACATTGGGGTTCGATGCATAGGCGAACACATCCTCTGCGTCGGCCAGCGTGAATCCCTTCAGGATCAATCGCTCAGTTTCGATTGTCGGTACTCTATTCATATTCTGTGCAGCCAACGACTCAGATGAGCCTCAACTTTTCGCGCCAGCGAAAAGTTGTAGTGCTCCATCTGTTGGTTGGAAAATTGTTTGGTCTTTCCTCTTCGTCGTCCATCTCTTCAAGCGATCTGTCAGTTCATTCCGCTTGCTTGCGGCAATTTCGTTCGTTTGAATCTGGACGATATATTTCCTGTTTCCAACATTTAATGAGCGACCGGTCGCAGTTCGAGATAATTATCGCGAAACTGCAGTTGGCGACTGTTTTCTGGCGAAGAATGTAGATCTACGTTAGTATCTTTTCAACAATATATTACGATACGCGACAGGCAGAGTGATTGGTCGTAAAAGCCCTTCAGTGGGATGATATACGACCGAGTGTAATTTGGGGAGAGTTGGATCGTTTTTGGGCTTAATTTGAGTCATAAAAGGTCGCTATTAGGACGATGTACGATCAGTCGCATATCAATATGGGGTAATGCTAAGGAGGGTAAGCATTAGAAATGCATTGATTTGCAGTCTTTTTCCGGTTTCTTGCTTGATCGATCCCTGATTCCCGAAAAGAAGATTCCTTTCTATATTCGATGGGTGCAGCGGTTTTTGAGGGAGGATCCCTTGGCCGACGGGCTTATGGATCAGGATCGGATCATCCGCTTTGCTGATCGATTGGGCCGGGATCTTCGGTTGGAATCGTGGCAATTGGGTGAATCGGTATCTGGAGACGGGGCCACCTGGCCCCGTTCTTTTTTTCAGGACCGCGGCCATTCCTGGCCGCGCATCGCAGGCAAGAATGCCTGCGGTCTTTTTCTTCAAAGGTTGACAGGGAAGCCCGTCTTTGCCCGCCTGCGCATCGCTACGCGAAGCGTTGCGGGCAGGGAGAAGCCGGGCCACCTCCAGAACCACTTCCGGCATCCGGTAATTGCCATTCTAATAAGATGTAATCTGTTCCTTCAGAATGGGAAGGTGGGTTTTCATCGATACAACCATGAGAGATTAAGATTACGATTAGGATTATGATTATGAATATGATAGGCGGACATCTTCTGAGTCATAATTACAATTTCTGCCGATGGCGTCGACATCTGAAAACATCGCTTCCTGCCGTATATCTCTGCCGGCAGCGCGCTAAGAAACGGTTGTTACAAGCAGCTTCTTGAACATCGCCGCATAAATCCTGGCCGTGTTCATCCAGTTCCACTGGGCGAGGGCATAGCGGGATTGGTCTTCCCGGCGGTGCAGCAGTTCGGGGCGGCGGGTTTGCCAGCTCTGCAATTCGCGGGTTAAAGAGCCGGCGTCCCGCGGGCAGACGATGAAGCGTTCGGCATCCTGGCCGTAGCCTTCGAAGGTTTCGGGGGAGACCAGGCAGGTCAGACCGCAGGCCATGGCTTGCGGAACGACCGCCGGCCAGCCTTCGCCGAAGGACGGCATGATGAACAGATCGTGCGCGCCATAAAGCTCGCGGAGTTCCGCGGTCTCGACAAAGGGCAAAATTCGAACGTTCGGCAAGTTCCATTGCGACGCATCGATGGGGCCTTTGCCCACCAGGGTAAAGCGCATGTTCGGGCAGGCCTTCGCGACGTCGCGGATCAGCGGCAGCCCCTTTTTCTCGTAGAACCGTCCGACGAAAAGGACATTCAACGATTCTTCGGACAACTGCCATTTTCGGATCAAGACCTGGCGCTCGGGCTCGGGGACGAAGTAATAATTCTGCGGATCGATGCCGGCGGGCGTCATGACGATGTCGTTTTCGGGAATTCGGGTGTGTTCCAGGAACCAGGCCCGGACCGCCTTGCCGACAAAGGTGAGTTTCATGCCGCGACGGAATCCCCATTCGGCCATGCCGCAGATGAAATGTTGCTGCAGGGAACTCATCCAGGCGTATTGCAGCGGAATGATGCCGACATGCTGGGTGGCCACGACGGGCTTGCCCATGCGCACGGCCAAGGCGAGGGTCAGCGTGGAAAGCCCGGGCGCCAGGCTGTGAATATTGACGACATCGTGCGCTCGAATTTGGCGGCGGATGGCTGGGATCACCCAAGGATAGGGGATGGGCGAATTGATCTGCCAGGCTTTCTCGAAAAAATTGGCGGCCTGAATGCGAATATTGCCCGGCTGGTGAAGCTCGGGGCGCTGGGGGATATCGGTGGTCAGCCACGTGACGTCATGCCCATCCTGAAGCCAGCATTTTTTCAACGCTTCAACGGCATATTCGATGCCGCCCATGTGCGGCGGCTGATAATTGCAGACGGCCAATATTCGCATAAGATTAACAATTAAACCGGCAGCTTATACCGCTCGTTGCGCCGATTCAATCTTCTATCTCATGCCCCAGAAAAGTAATGGATGGCTGCGCGCCCGTGTCTCCTTCGACGCGCATAAACATGACCGTTTTAGTGAAGGTCGCCATGCTCTGCCAATAAATCGCGTTCGTCGGGGGCGTGGCGATCTGGTTGTCCCACAGCACCGTGTCGTATCCGGCTTGCGGCGCATCCGACTGGACAATGCGATAGGTTGCATTGCTCGCGCTCGTCCAGCGCAAGGCGTAATGTTCCGTCCAGGAATGGCCTATCACATAACGAATCTCGTCTTGATAGCCGCCCGCAAAGGTCACTTGATTGCTGAACAAGCCCGGCGCCACGGGCTCGAAGCTGATGGGAACAAAATATTGGACGTCTTCCTGCAAGGGGTTGGCGTGAATGCCCTCATAAAACGGCGGGTCAATCGTGACCGTGAGCGGCAAGTCGCCGAAGCCTATGTTGGAAACCGGAAACGCCAGGGTTTTCTGATCTCCCACGGCCACATATCCATAGTCCAGATAGGCCAGGGGCACGTGCAGGACCGGAACTTCGACGCCATGAGAAAGGATGTGATAACTGCCGGCGAAAATAGCCGATACTCCGCGCAATCCCGACACTTCCTCCGGAGTATTTTCCGTGATGAGCAGGATGTCCGGATCTTCCGACAGGCCGTAGAGATAGTTGCCCCAGACGTCGACGGACGTGTCGCCGAGTCGGGCTGCGGAAAAATAGGCGCCTGCTTCCACTTGCTGGACATCGGCGAGACCGGAAATTGTTTCGGCCCACACCCGGTTGGTGAAATCGCCCAGGCCCAGTTGTCCGACGATGTTCAACCCGCAGCTTTTCACGGTCGCGTCGGCCATGAGGAACAACGTGTGATAGCCGCCGCAAGCCGCATCCGATACGCCGGAAAGGCCGGGAACCACTGTCGGCGTTAAGCAGTTGTTGGTGTTGCCCACGCCCAGTTGCCCAAAGCCGTTGCGACCCCAGACCTTGACCGTGCCGTCGTCCAAGACCGCCGCCGAATGAGCGTTGCCCGCTGAAATGGCCGTTACATTGCTTAAGCCGGGGATCAAGGTCGGCGTGGATATCCGGACATCGCCGTCGAATCCGAGTTGGTTGAAGGCGTTATTGCCAAAGGCCATCACGCGACCGTTGTTCAGCAGAACGAGGGTGTAATTATAGCCGCAGGCAACCTGCCGGGCATCGTTTATGCCCACCACGGAATAGGGGGTTGCGCGCAATGGAATCGGAGGAAGGACATCCGCCAGCCCCAATTGTCCCGAAGCATTGTCGCCCCAGGCTTTCAGGGTATTGTCGGCCAGGAGCGCGATGGAATGATTGCCGCCGCCGGCCACTTCATCCACGCCGGTCAATCCGGCAATCGGCACGGCGGCATTCTTGTCGTTTAAATCGGAGAGGCCTTGTCCCAATTGGCCGAATTCGCCGCTTCCCCAGGCCATGACCGTTCCGTTAACCATTACGGCCAGCGAATGCTGGCCGCCGCCTGCGAGGAAGGTCACATTGGTTAAAGAAGAATAGGGCCAGGCATCTTCTCTCACCCGGGTGGGTTCCAACACGTAATCCTGCGTGTAGCTGGAGCCCAATCCCAATTGAGTCCTCTGATTGGCGCCCCAAGCCGTGGTGAGTTCGCCCGTATAGCCGCTCTGCAGACAACCTAGCCAAACTGCCAGTAGAACGAAGAACCTTGTTTTCACAACCCATCCTCCTTCGGTGTCATTTATTATTGTCTGGATTCCAACTCAGCTTCATTCGCAACGCCTTAGCGCAATTATACATACCTGCGCAAAGCTTTATTTGTGTAGAGCTTGAGGGGGCTGCATCTCGGCACGGCCGCAGATCGTATGGGGAAAAGAAGGCGCTCAGCGGAGTGAGCGCCCTACCCACGGCAAAGAATGGTAGGGACGGCGCTCCGTCGCCGTCCGTTGTTGCACCCAACGAAGAGGGAGAAACGAAGAAAACATCGAACAACCAACATCGAACATCGAACGTCCAAGGTGGAATAGGAACGTACTTCGATGTTCGGCGTTCGATGTTGGATGTTCGGCGTTTTCCTGTTTTTCCGGCCGCCACGCCTTTGGAAACAAAGAGGAGTGCATCTCGACTTGGCCGCGGATTGAAGGGGAAAAAGAAGGCGCTCAGCGGAGTGAATGCCCTACCCACGGCAAAGAAGGGTAGGGACGGCGCTCCGTCGCCGTCCGTTGTTGCGGCCGTGTCGAGCTGCACCCGCTTCAAGGGCCTTTGCCGATGCGTTTGTGTGTTCAGGGATTTGGAAGGGGTTCATCGGAATTTTCCCGATGTGATGCCGGATGCGCGGTGCTTACGATATCGCTCTTTGAAGGGAGCCCCATGAATACAACTCAAGATACCGCCTGGCATGCGATGGAAGCTTCCGAGGCGCTGAAAAAGCAAGAGACTTCCGACAAGGGTTTGTCTCCATCGCAAGCAGCGGAGCGACTGAAAAACATAGGCCCGAATTCCATTGAAGCAGAAGAAGGCGCCGGCGCTTGGCGTTTGCTGGCGCGGCAAATCAACAATCCGTTGATCTACTTGCTGATGGGCGCGGCCGTGATTTCTTCGACGACCGGCCACCACGTCGACGCGGGCGTCATTGCCGGCGTGATTGTCCTGAATACCCTGCTGGGCTTCATCCAGGAATGGCGGGCCGAGGGCGCCCTGGCTGCTTTGCGCGAAATGTCCGCTCCGCATGCCCGGATTTTGCGGGACGGCGAAAGGAGGGAAATCGAAGCCGCTGAGGTGACGCCCGGCGATATTCTGCTATTGGAGACCGGCGATCGAATCCCGGCGGACGCCAGAATTCTTTCCAGCGAGGATCTTCAGGTGGACGAATCGGCGCTGACCGGCGAGTCGCAGCCGGTTGCCAAGCAGCCCGAGGTGCGTCCTGAAAATGCTCCCGTCGCCGATCGACTTAACATGGTATGGATGTCGACGCATGTAACCGGCGGCCGGGGCCGGGCCGTGGTGGTGGAGACGGGCATGCAAACACAGATGGGCCGTATTGCCGGGGAAGTCCGTTCCACGGAACGCGAGCAGACTCCGCTTCAAAAACGCATGTCCAAACTAGGCTTGGCGCTGGGCGCTCTTGGAATCGCTCTGGCGGGAGTGGTTTTTGTTTTGGGGCTGCTCCGCGATTATCAAATCATGGATATGCTGCTCTTTGCCGTGGCCGTAGCCGTTTCGGCCATTCCGGAGGGGCTGCCGGCCGTTATTAGCGTGACGCTGGCTCTCGGCGTGCGTCGCATGGCTCGCCGAAATGCCATCATCCGGCGATTGCCGGCTGTCGAAACCCTGGGGTCCACCACGGTCATTTGCTCCGATAAGACCGGCACCATCACCAAGAATCAGATGACGGTGCGCAAGCTCTGGGCCGGTGGTTCCACTTATGTAACGAGCGGCGAAGGGTACAACCCGGAAGGCCATTTGCAGACCGAAGATAAAAGGCCGGTGGAGTCATTGCCTTCCGCCTTGCAGCAATTGCTGGAGATCGGAATGCTGGCCAATAACGCCAGGGTCAGCTCGAAGGACCAGGAATGGAGGGTAGATGGAAATCCCAGCGAAGGGGCTTTGTTGGTGGCGGGCCGTAAAGCCGGGTTGGATGAAAATCGCTTGCGAGAAGCCTTCCCGCGAGTGAAGGAGTTGCCTTTTTCCAGCGACCGAAAATACATGGCCGCCCTGCATCGGAAGAACGGAGATCGCCGCGTGGCGTACGTCAAAGGCGCCGCAGATCGGATCGTGGGCTTTTGTTCCCATGTTCTGATGAATGACCAGCGCGTGGAGTTGGATGCGCCGTTGAGGCAGAAGATCGAACAAATCAACGAGGAGTATTCGTCCCAGGCCTTACGCGTGATGGCGGGCGCGTATCGGGAAGTGCCGGGCCATCAGACGGAATTGGCGCCTCAGGACCTGGAGCAGGGGCTGACGTTGGCCGGATTTTGGGGGATGATCGATCCGCCCCGCGCCGAAAGCCGCGCCGCCGTAGCGGATGCCCAATCGGCGGGCATCAAACTGATCATGATTACCGGCGACCATGCCGTAACCGCGTTGGCGATTGCCCGGCAGGTGGGCATCGCCCGGGATGGGAAGGCCCTGACCGGTCACGACATCGATGCACTGCAAAAGCCGGAGCTGGCGGAGGCGGCTCTGGAGTCAGGCGTCTTTGGACGGGTCTCGCCGGCGCACAAGCTGAAAATATTGGAAGCGCTCAAGGAAAAAGGCCAAGTCGTGGCCATGACCGGCGACGGGGTGAACGATGCACCCGCCCTGAAAGGGGCCGACATCGGCGTGGCCATGGGCCTCGCCGGTACGGCGGTGGCCAAGGAAGCCGCCGATATGGTCCTGACCGACGACAATTTCGCCACCATCGTCCATGCCGTGGAGGAGGGGCGGATCATCTTCAGCAACATTCGCCGGGTGATCTTTTTCCTCCTGGCGACCAATCTGGGCGAGGTGCTTACCCTGATCGGCGCCCTGGTCATCGGCTTGGACTTGCCGTTGACGGCGGTGATGATTTTATGGGTCAACCTCGTAACGGATGGGGCTTGCACGATTCCCCTTGGCGTGGAACCGCAACACGGCCATGTCCTCCAGCAACCGCCCCAGGCTCGGAACGAGCCGATTTTAAATCGGAGTTTGATCCGACGCATGGCCATTCTGACGCCCATTATGGCAATCGGCACGTTGGGGTTGTTTTACTATGAGCTGCGTTCCGGCAACTTTGCTCATGCCCAGACCGTGGCCTTTACCACGATGGCGGCTTTTCAATGGTTCCATGCTTTCAATGCGCGGTCGCATGTGCAATCCATTTTTAAGATCGGCGTCTTTAGCAATCGCTGGCTGCTCTGGGGAATCGGTGCGGCCGTTCTGCTGCAAGTGGCGACGATTCATACGCCGTGGGGCCGCATGCTGTTTGGCACGACGCCGCTTTCTCCGATGGATTGGCTGCTCATCGTCCTGGTCTCCAGCTCCATTTGGATTGTAGACGAGATCCTGAAACGG
>MHBK01000040.1:0-19679 GCA_001804865.1 Lentisphaerae bacterium GWF2_57_35 | reverse complement strand
GGGGGGGGGGGGGGGGGAGAGGGGAGAGGGGGAGGTTTTGGGCTCCACCGCAAGTCCCGCTTGGCGCATGGGGCAAAACGGGGGCGCGTCATTTGGGTCCGTCTGCTGCGTTGTCGCAAGCCGGGCGGACAAAAGTCCTGCCCGGCTTGCGACGCCTTGCAGCCGAACCCAACTGACGCGCCCCCGTTTTGGGGCCTTCGGCCCGACCCCATGCGCCAAGCGATAGCACCCCCATGCCGCTAAAGCGGACATGGGGTTCCATTGCGGTATGGTTTTAGTTTATTGGAGCCGGGGCGATCTCGCCTGTCATTTATACGCAAGTTCTCTCTAAACACTCTCTTATCCGTGGGACCACAAGGATTGCCGCAAAGAGTTGCAGTTGCAAGAAGACTTGTTTTTTGGAGGGTCGCGCTCCGTCGCGACCGAAAGAAGAAGGTTCCGACAGAGCGGAACCCTCCAATTTTTTTTGAGATTTATGTATAAAAGACAGGCGACTTCGCCCCGGATTTGGCTGAAATAGTCTCTAATGCATCGTCGCGCGCTGGATCAGCTCGTGCATCATTTCCACGACGCGGATGCCTTCGTCGGCGTTCATGCCTTTCAGGGAATCCTCGCCGCGGATCGCGCGGCAAAAACGATCCTGCACGTCCGGATTGCCGTAGAGATGCTTTCCGGCGGCGTAACGCAGGCCGCCGGTCAGGACGCCCCAGAGGTGTTGGCCTGAGGAATACAGACTGGTCCGAAGGATGTCCTTGGCGGTGTGGACTCCGTCGTTGGGCAGGTAAACGTAAATATCCCGCCAGACATCGATGTCGGCGGTTCCTTTATCGCCCACGATGGTCACGTGCCACTCGGTCAGGCTGGAGGCGAAATTGATGTGCAGGTAAACGGGATAATTATCTTTCGATCGGTATTCGCCGGTAACCATGCGGGGCGTGTTCCGTTTTCCGGGCGCCTTCCAGACGCTGGCATTCAGCAAATCGATGTCGCCGCCAGCCAGCCAGCGGAAGAGGTAATAGAAATGAGGGGCTTCGTCGAAGAATAGCCCCAGCGGCAATTCGTCGCACCAACCCGGGATGTTGCGCGCATGATTGCACAATTGCACGCCGTAGATGGCTTGAATCTTGCCGATGCGACCGCTTTCGAAATCCTGCCGGAACCGATGCGAGGCGCGCGCGAATTGGAAATTGTGGACGACGGCCAATGTCAGTTTTTTGGCCAGGGCCCGGTCGCGCAGGTCGCGGCCTTGCGCCGGATCGATGACCATGGGCTTCTCGGTCAGCACATGCTTGCCGTGCTCCAGGGCTGAGCAGGCAATTTCGTAATGCGCGTGAGGCACGGTTCCAATCACCACCGCGTCGGCTTCCGACTGCCAGCCGGACGAGAGATCGGTTTCCGTGGCGTAATTCTTCATGCCGAATTTCTCGGCGGTCCGGCGGGCCCGTTCCGGCTCGTTGGAAACCACGCCGATCAACTCGAAATTCGGATTTTTTAAGAGGGATGGGATGTGACGGTTGTTGACGACCCAGCCGCCGCCGATACTGATGACCTTTATTCGTTCATTCATAACAGTTTGATGGTTTTCTTGCCAACAAGGAGGCAGAATCCTATTGTATGCACCTGCGAAAATCAACCGTAGAGGAATTCAGGGATCTCATATGCCGTTATATGACCGCTACAGTGAAGTGATGAAAGGCCACGGACCTTTCGTGCAACGTCTGGAAGAAAAGCGCCAGGAACGAATCCTGGATTGGATTGCCGCGAGTCTTCCCCGTGTCGAGTCGGTGGCTGCGCTGGAAGTGGGCGTAGGAATCGGCCTGTTTGCCGCGGCGTGCCGAAAACGGGGCTGGAAATACATCGGCGTCGACCGCAACGAAAAGATGGCGCACACGTTGGGCCGCGATTTTCCCGTGCTGGTGGGGGAGGCGCCGCCCTTGCCGGATGGCGTTGTGCCGGAGTCCTTCGACCTCGTCTATTCCTCCTTTGTCTTCGAACACCTGGCGGATGGGACGCATGGCTTTCAGTTCGCTCACGAATTGTGCAAGGCGTTGAAGCCGGAGGGGCTGTTGGTATTGGTCGTGCCCGACGCTCTCAGTTTGGGGCTCGAATTCTGGAACCTGGATTATACGCACCGCTATCCTACCGCCGATCGCAACGTGAGCCAGATTCTCCTCGAGTGTGGGCTTCGGATCGAGCGGCTCATCCGATATCGGGGCGCGGGCTGGACCGGATTTCCTTATCTGCTGGCGCGCGTGGCCGGCTGGTTTTACTCGTATCGATTGTGGCAGGCTGTGCTGCGCAAGACGGAGCTTCCCTACAGCGTTTATCAATATTTGAAGCAGGACATTCTGGTGTTCGTTTGTCGCAAACCCGCCGTTAGGGGAGAGAATCATGTTTAAACCCGATAAAAAAGTTTGGATCGCTCTTTTGGTTATTGTCGCCGCGGCGATTTGGTTTCGCGTGGCCGGACAGGACTCCATGGCCTTGCGCGCCGATTCGCTGGAGTTCTGGCGGATTTGCGGTCAGCAAATCACCGGTTCGCAAATTTTCGAGCATTGGCTGGAGATCATGGGGTTGTCGGGACAATTTCCTTTTCCGATGGCCTCCACAAAGTGGTTTGTGGATGCTTCCGGGCTTCCCTTGACGCTGTTGAGCCTGCGCCTGCCTTCGATTCTTTGGGGCGTGCTCAGCGTTCTTTTTGCATATGGCGTGGGGCGTCGCTTTGCGGGACCGGGCGCCGGTTTGTTCCTGGCGGCGATGCTGGCGCTTAATGCTTTTCATATTCAGATGACCCGCGAGGCTTATTATTATCCGCCCATGGCGGCCGGGGCCTTCCTGGGCTTGTGGGGCGCGGCTTGGGCTGTTCAGCGCTGGCGGCGTCCGGAAGCTGAATCGGCTCTGAAGAAGGCCGGTTATGCCCTGGTCAATCTGGCCGGATTTGGCTTGTTGATTTACAGCCAGCCGACGGGTTTGTTCCCGGCGATACTTTATGCGGCGGTAGTGGCCCTGTCCGAAATCATGATCCTTGTGCGTTCCCGCCGGCTCGCTTGGGTTCCGGTGGGGTTGGCGGCCGGCTATTTGATGCTGGGTTTCCCTCTCTTGCTGGCGCCCTGGGGCTTGTCGCAATTGCGGCAGATATCCTCCGGCGAACTCAAGCAGGCGGCCTTGAAGGCGCTCAGCGTTTCGCAGGAAAGCATGGGGACGCTGGTGGTCAAGGGCGCCACGATGTTTGCCTGGGGCGGGACGCCCTTGCGCATCTTGTTCATGGCGGTTTTCGGCGGCGCCGGCCTGTGGTGGATCGCCGCGCGCCTGCGAAAGAACTGGGAACATGCGCTGATTCCCTACATGTTGATCGGCGTTTTCCTTTCGTTTCTTTATGCGCGCAGCCAGGCCGGCGCGCTCTTTGAACCCCGCTACCTGATCGGCCTTTTACCGGCCTACTTGTTGTTGCTGGCCCTTGGCGGGGTGGCTCTGATGGGATGGTTCAAGCGAGTTTTGCCTGATCGGCAACCTTTCCGCAGCGCGGCCTTGCTGGCGCCGGCGGCCTGTCTGGCGCTGTCTGTCTATCCCGCCTGGTTGTGCACGCGCATGACCGGCCAGCCGACTCCATATTTGCAAATCCAGGAATGGATGAACACCCACCTGCCCAGCCAGACGCCGGTACTGGTCGACCGCTGGTTCGAGCCGTGGAACGAGCTGGCAGTGCATCCCAGCACGAATGTGATCTTCACGTTCACGGTTCCTAACGAGCCGGTGGATACATTCGTGAAAGCCCGCTGGCGCGACACGGCCATCGAATTCCTGGAGAAATATCCTGACGCCGCCTACATGCAGGTTGCCAAGACTTATTGGGATGTGCCTGCCGTGGGGCCGTGGGCCTGGCCGGAAGAGTACTTTGCGCGGCATGTCTCCCTGCGGAACGAAGCGGGGATTGGCTTGCGGAAACTCGGCCTGGGGGCGCGGAACGATTATTATGCCGCGAATACCAACCGGCTGGTCGTGGACGTTTATTACAACGAATTGTCGGATGTCGTGGCCCGCGCGCGCCGCAAGGGTTCGCCTTTTGTGGTCTGGTACGGCCCTGGCTGGAGTTACACCAAGCTCTGGCGGCAGATCCAGGGTGACTTTCGGGACTGGCGCGTACTGCCCGGCCGGGCGGTTCTGAACATCGTCAATTGCACCGAAAACGAAATCCAGGCCGCCGTGACGCTGAAGGGCGTGGCGTTGAACGGGGCGAAGCGGGTCTATGTCGATCCGACCCAATATCACGAGTTTCAAGCCAACCGAATGATGAGCGTGGAGCTGAATCCCATGGTTTTGAAACCCGGCGACAATCCCCTGACCCTTTCCGACGCCCTGTGGGAGCGAACGCAAATTCCGTTGTTGATCGAGTCGATTGAAGTGAAACGCCGCCCCGCGGGGTCCTAAACAAGAAGCGCAAGGAACGTTCATGAATAAAATAGCCAAAACCCTGGTTTTGTTGCTGGCCCTGGCTCACATGCTGATCGCGGGTTACGTGATGGTGAATCAACTGACGCACAAGGCCATCCTCAACAGCGCCGAATGTCTTCACGCACAGTTTGCCTATCAGGCCGGACAGGGAGAGCGGCTGTTTGGCGGTTATGAGATCAACGTCCAACCCTTGCATTATACGCCGATGACCTTCCAGCTTGCCGGTTGGTTCGGACGGCTTTGGGGCTACGATATTCGCGCCATGCGGTTCGTGATCGCGGTGTTCGCGCTGCTGGCCTTCGTGGTGTTCTGGAAGATCGTCTTCCAGCTCACCAAAGACCGCTGGCTGGCTTGGGTAGCGGTCGGGTTGTTGTGCGGAATCGACGTACAGTCCCACTGGTACGTTTATCTCGATGCCAACCTCCTCCACACGTTCTTCGCCCTACTGGCCGTCTTTCTGATCCTGCGGGACCCGACGCTGAAGTGGAGCACGGTGGTGTTATCGACCTTCTCCCTGTTCGCCTGCTATTGGTCCAAACACACGGGATTAGGCTATCTCCTGGCCGGCTTGTTTTACTTCCTCATCCGAGATTTGCGAAAAGGCGCGGCGGCGTCTTTGCTGGGGGCGCTCTTGGTGGGGGGGACAGCGCTTTATTTTATCCGGCAGCCCGACTCCAGTTTTGTGCCCATGCTTTTCTCCCACGGGCACGACCCGTTGCGATGGGAGTGGTTCTGGAATCCGGTGCTGTTCCCTGAATACCTCGGACGCTTCGGCATCTTCTTTGCCGTGATGCTGGCCGGATTTGTGGCCTATAACGGATTTCACATCAAGAAATGGCTGGACCCGTTTTTTGTGTTTCTGGGCGCTGCCGCCGTCGTGGGCACCATTACGCGGCTGAAATACGGCTCGGGGCCCACCCAGGCGATTTTCTTTTATGCGTTGCTCATAGCTTGCGGCGTGTGGTTCTTGCAGCGGTTTTGGCAGGATAAACAGCTTGGAAGCGCGTTGCTGCTTTCCCTGCTCGCGATCCAATGTGCGGCGCTTTTTCACAGCGTATCGGCGGCGATCATCACCCCGGAGGACGATGCGCGTTTTCAACGGGTGCTCGACATCCTGGCTACGCCGGGCAAAAAGACCTTTTACAACAATCATGGGTTCATGAATGTCCTGGTGGGTAAGCCCCCGGTGACGAATGTTGGCCTCATTAACCGCTCCGATAACATCCGGAAGTTCTATGCCCAGGATCCTTTCGACCTGGTGATCATTGGCGTGCCGTTGGAAGATTCGAGCGGATTCCTGTATGAACGGTTGGAGAAAAACTATGCGCCGGTCCAGGAAATTCCCCAGGACCCTCGCGGTCCGAATCAAACCCTGCGCTACCGCATGATGGTCTTCCAGCGCAAGGATCAGCTTCCGGTGCGTTGAGCCGCGGCCGCTTTCAGGCGGGAGGCTTCCCGCCAGAGACCGATCAATGCCTTGAAGGCTCTCCAGGACTCGCTGGGCACGCTGTTCGGCACCAGACCCCGGCTCATGCCGTAGATGCGGGGACGATGATGCACCTGGATTTCGCAAAGCCGGTAGCCCATACAGTAGGCCAGGATGGTCAGCTCGGCGTTGAGCAGCGTGGGCATGTAATGCGCGCGGTCCAAGGTTTTCAAGAGCGCCTCGCGGCGGGAGAGCCGGAATCCGAAATTGATGTCGCGGAACTGGAAGCCGAACAGCAGGCGGGAAATGGCGTTGAAATTTCGGGATGCCACGCGGCGAACAAATGGATCGTAATGGATTTTCTTCACGCCCAGCACAAAGTCATGATCCTGGATCAGGCCGGCCAGCTTCCAAAATTCCGAGGCCACGCACTGGCCGTCCGAATCGGCAAAAAAGAGCAGGGGACACGATGACCTGCGATACAATTGGATGGCGGCTTTGGCAAAGCCTTCCTTCTTTTCCTTGTAGTCGATGTTCAGGAACGGCCAGCGCTTGTTCAGTTCCCGGAGAATCTCCTTGGTGCCGTCCGTGCTGCCGCCCTCGTTGATTAAAAACTCCGAGCCTTCGGGAACATGCCGGTAAACCACCTCGACAAATTCCGCGATGATGCTTTCGATCCCCTCCGCCTCGTTGCAGACCGGCAGAAGAATGGAGACCGGTTCGGACAAGGTTCGGCTTTTCTGATTTTTCCAGGATTCCATGTGTATCGGCCAACGCTTTCTTAATTGGGTGCCATAGCAGCAATAAAGGGGAAAACTGTCAAGTTCATCGCAGGAGAAAACGCAAAAAAGACATCTCAAGGCCAACTCGTTACGGGATGGCCCATGATCACACTTTGCAAAGTGTGATCATGGGGCTGAAGCATACGGAGACGATGTTTTTTGCAGGACCGATGCGAAAACAATATGGACGGGCGGCGTCTGAGATGGCAAATTAGCGCTCCTTTTCGGCTGCGGTCGAAAAATCGAAATCAACAGTTCATTCAAAGGATTTACATCATGGCTTTTGAAAGCGGGTCGATCAGTTGTCGCATGTTCACCATGCCGAGAAAATTGCCGGAAGACGTTGTCGAACGGTTTGCGAAGGATGCGGCGCCGCCGTTGGAGACCATTGCCGAGGGAGAAGTGAAAGGGTGGGTGACGGGGCGGCATTTGCTGGACCGGAACATTACGGAAGAGACCGCTTATTACGGCGGATATCTTCGCCTTTCTTTGCGCCTGGCCGAAAAGAAGGTGCCGCAGAGCCTGTTGCGCGCCGAGTGCCGGATGGAAGAATTGGCCGTGATGGCGGCGGAGGACAAGCCGTTCTTGAAGAGCCAGCAGCGGGCGGAAATCCGCAAGTCGGTGCACGAACGCCTCCTTCCTTCCATGCCGCCGCAGTTGAAGGCCATGCCGTTTATCTGCCGTCCGGAAAGCCGGTATCTCTATGCGTCGGCCCTTTCCGCGAAACAGTCCGACCAGTTTGCCTCTTCGCTAGGCTCCACGCTCGGCTTCAATGTTTTTCCGCTCACCCCCGAAACCGCGGCCGCCGAACGCAAGAAGGTGGATGCCCGCGACTGGTCCGGCACGAGCTTTACTCCGGATCTGGAGGACAACGAGATGGAGTCCCAGCCGGGCCGCGAGTTCCTGACCTGGCTATGGTTTGTGGCCGAGGCCCAGGAAGGCACGATTTATCTGGAGGAGCAGGGCCAGGTCCATGTGCTGATTGAAGGACCCCTGACCTTTGTCCACGAAGGAAACGGCGCTCATATCAGCGTGCTCCGCCAAGGCGAGCCGGTCAACAGCGCCGAAGCGCGCACCTGCCTGCTCAGCGGCAAAAAGCTCAAGTCCGCGAAAGTGACGTTTGCCATCGGGGAAGAGAATTGGAAGGTGACGCTCGACGCCGACGAATTCGTCTTGCGCGGCTTGACCGTTCCCCAAAGCGAGGATCATCTCGATCCCATCAGCCGCTTTCAGGAGCGAATGCAGGGCTTGGAAAAATTCTCCGACATGTACTTCGGCTTGTACGATGTTTTCATGGATCTACGCTCGGATTCCAATCGTTGGAAAAAGACCCGCGATGCCATCCGGGAGTGGGTCAAATCCCGCAAAGGGCGATCCTAGGATTGATGCAGATCTGCCCGGCAGGGCATGGGGGCGATCATGAGGAGCGATCGAGCCATCATAACCTTGATGACCGACTTTGGCCGGGCCGACAGCTATGTGGCGGAGGTCAAGGGCGTGATCTTATCTTCGGCGCCGGAGGCGCAAATCGTCGATGCCTGCCATGAGATCCCGTTTGCCGATAGCATGGCTGGGGCCTGGGTGCTGAGTCAGTATTGGTCTTTCTATCCGGCGGGCACGATTCATGTTGCGGGAGTGGGAAACTCGCGCCGGAATCTTCTGGCGGAAGTTGACGGGCATGTTTTCCTGGCGCCGGACAATGGGGTGCTCGCCTTTGTGCTTCGAGATGCAAAGACCAGCCGTGTTTCGGCGCTTCGCGGGGAGGTTCACCGGCCCGGCCCGGTTTCTTCGACCTTTCATGGGCGGGACGTCTTGGCTTGGGCGGCGGCGTTGCTGGCGAAAGGGGACGTCAAGGTTTCGGAACTAAGCGATCCGGTTGAACGATGGATTTCCCTGGAGCTGCCGTTGCCTCAAGCGACTTCAGATGGCGTGGTCGGTTCGGTCGTTCATGTGGATCGTTTCGGCAATCTCATCACGAACATTACGCGGAACATGTTGGAAGAGGGGTGTCCATCACTGCTGCATATTTCCATGGAAAATACAGGTAGGGACGCGACTCCGCTCGCGTCCGAAGAGGCGGCCAGCGGAGTGGCCGCCCTACCCACGACGAAGAGCCCCTCTCCGATGTTGCGGCAATGTCAAGATGCACCCTTGGCAGAGTTGGGCTGTACATCGTATTTGATCCGGGCGGGTTCCTGTGAGATAGTAGGCCTTTGTACGACCTACGCAGAAGTCCCGCCGGGCCAGCCGGTCGCTTTGATAGGTTCGTCCGATCGCCTCGAGATTTCTATGGCCGGCGAAAGCGCTGCCGTTTGTTTGGAGATCAAGCGAGGCGATCCTGTTCGAATCCGGAAAATGGGGATTCCTAATACTAAATACAAGTGAGGACGATATGGCACAGAGACACATACAACTGAAAAACACCCCCGAGTGGAAAAACCTGAAAAAACATTTTGAGGCGATGAAAGACGTTCCTATGCGGTCGCTGTTCGCAGAGGACGCCCATCGCGGACGTACGTTTTCCATGGAAGCCGGGGATTTATATCTGGATTATTCCAAGAACCGGATCTCCGCGGAAACCCGGCAGCTTCTGCTGGCGCTGTGCGAACGGGTAGATTTGCGGCAAGCGATCGACGATATGTTTAGCGGCAAGAAAATCAACAAGACCGAAAACCGAGCCGTTCTTCACATTGCGCTGCGCAACCGCTCGAATCGTCCGATTCTCGTCGAGGGCAAGGATGTGATGCCGCAGGTCAATGCGGTGCTCTCGAAGATGGCCGACTTCTCCCAACGCGTCCGCTCGGGCGAGTGGACTGGGCATACCGGAAAGCGAATGAAGAACATCGTGAACATCGGCATCGGCGGCTCCGATCTGGGCCCGGTCATGGCCTATGAGGCCTTGAAGCCGTACAGCGACCGGAATCTGACGGTACGGTTCGTGTCCAACGTCGATGGAACCCATATCGCCGAAGCCACGCGCGATCTCGATCCCGAAGAGACTTTGTTCATCATTTCGTCGAAGACCTTCACCACGCAGGAAACGATGACCAATGCGGAGTCGGCCAAGACTTGGTGCTTGCAGAAGCTGGGCGATCCGGCGGCCGTGCGTAAACATTTTGTAGCGGTATCGACAAATGCCGCCAAGGTGTCCGCCTTTGGCATCGATACGACCAACATGTTCGAGTTCTGGGATTGGGTGGGGGGCCGTTATTCCCTGTGCTCGGCGATCGGTTTGTCCCTCATGATCGCCATCGGCTCCGAGAATTATTTTGCCTTGCTGGACGGCTATCACGCCATGGACCGGCATTTCGCAGAGGCTCCGTTCGAGCAGAATATGCCGGTGCTGCTGGCTTTGTTGGGCATTTGGTACAACAATTTCTTCGAAGCGGAAACGCAGGCTATTCTGCCGTACGACCAATATTTGAGCCGTTTGGCGGCGTATCTGCAGCAGGCGGATATGGAAAGCAACGGCAAATCCGTGACGCGTCGCGGCAAGCCGGTGAATTATCAGACGGGTCCCGTCATCTGGGGCGAACCGGGCACGAACGGCCAGCACGCCTTTTATCAGTTGATCCATCAGGGGACCAAGCTGATCCCCTGCGATTTCATCGGATTCTGCCAGTCGCACAATAAGCTGAGCGATCACCACGATAAATTGATGTCCAACTTCTTTGCGCAAACCGAGGCGCTGGCGTTTGGAAAGACCGCGGACGAGGTCGTGAAAGAGGGCGTTCCCGCGGAGTTGGCGGCGTTTAAGACTTTCGAGGGCAATCGCCCGACGAACACCATCATGGCCCAGGAGCTGACGCCGGCCGTCTTTGGCCAGATTGTGGCGATGTACGAGCACAAGATCTTCGTTCAGGGAATTATTTGGGATATTTATTCCTTCGATCAGTGGGGCGTCGAGTTGGGTAAGGCTCTCGCCGGCCGCATCCTGCCCGAGCTGGCGTCCGTCGAGGAGCCGGCCTTGAATCATGACAGCTCGACGAATGAGTTGATTCGGCGCTACCGGGCATGTAAATAGGGGCGTGTGAGCGTAAAGATTCATGGATGGATGGTCATAGGCGGTTTGTTGTTCCTGTCGTGGGTTCAAAGGGTTTCCGGACAGATGCCAATCGATTTGCCCCGCGCGATCGATCTGGCGCTGACGCAGAACCGCGAGCTGATCAAGCTGGCCATTGCCGTCGAATCGAGCCGTTTGTCCGAGGAGGGCGCGCGTTCGGAATTTGCCTGGACGTTGCGCCCGACCGGATTCGGCGGGTTGGGCTCCGAGCAGGACCGCTTGGAATACGGCCTCAGCGTGCTGAAGAAGTATGGCTGGGGCACCCAGGTCCAACTGAACGGCAACGTAATCGAAAGCCGTGTGCCCGGTTTGGACGACTACAACCGGGGCGAGTTAAACCTGAACGTTGAACAACCCCTCTTTCGAAATGCGGGAACCCTGATCAATGAAGAGGGCATTCGCCTTTCGGAAAGCGGGGTTCGAGCTTCGCGCCGGATGCTGGATTTGCGCAAGACCGATTTGATCGTTCAGGTGGCCCAGTCGTACGAAGACATTCAACGGTTGGCGTTGCAATTGGAAGCCGATGAGAAATCGGTTCAACGGCTGACCAAGCTGATCCGGCTCACCCAGGCCCGGGAGAAGCAGGGCCGTGCCAGCAAGGTGGATACGCTGCGGGTCGAATTGCAGGTCGGACAGGCCTCGTCCCGATATCAAAACAGCCGCGAACAATGGCTCTCCACGCAGCAGGATTTTGCGGATTTGCTGGGCCTGCCCCTGACCAACACCTTCACGCTGGCGGCCACGCCGCTGGTGAGCATTTCCGTTCCGGATCTCGATGCGGCCGTGACGGCGGCCTTGTCCAACCGGATGGATTATGCCCAAGTGCTCGACGATTATAGGGACGTGCAGCGCGGTGTGCGCATTGCGCGCCGGCGCCTGCTGCCGGATGTCCGGCTCGTTACGCGTTACGGACAGGTGGGCGACGGCGCCCGGGTCGAAGATGCGTTTCGTCTGCGCGACGACGAATGGTTCGTCGGCGTGCGCGCACAAACCGATCTGCCGATGCGCCAGGAAAAAACGGCGTACCGGCAGTCGATGCTGGACGAACAGACGGCCATCGAAAACATACAGGATGCCGAAAGCCTGGTCCGCCGCCAGGTGTATCAGCAAAAGCTGGCCTATGACCGCGCCCGGGCCGACATTTTGATCGCCGAGCGAAATCTGAACCTGGCTCAGAACCGCCTCAAACTCGCGAAGCGGATGTTCGAAATGGGGCGCGGCGATAATTTTGCTGTCAGCGATTCCGAAGACGAATATCTGAAAGCTGAGCGGGAATATCTCCGGGCGCAGACCGAAGCCTCCGTGACAGGTTATCGCTTGTTGAGGGTGATGGGCACGTTGATGGAATATCCGCCCGAACTAAAATCCGTTTTCCTGGATCAATCATGAAGAGACTATTGAAGATCGTTGTGGGTGTTTTTGTCGCTGGATGGGCGATGGCCGTTTGCTTTTCGTGCAAAGACGCCCGGGAGGCCGCCGGAAAAACGGCTGTTGTTTCAGAAGGGCCGATGGAGGTCTGGTCGTATTTTGACGGCAAGATCGAATCCCGGACCGTGCGCACCATCATGTCGAAGATGGGCGGCGCCGCTGCCTTGGTGGAGCTGGTTTCCGAGGGCACGCGCGTGAAGGAAGGGGATGTTCTCGCAAAGTTCGATTCGTCCAGGACCGAGCGCGACCTGGTGAAGCTGGAGGCAGATTTTACGCTGGCCAAGTCGGAATTCGAAAGCTTGAACAACGCCCAACTGCCGCTGCAGTTGCGGGATTTGGAAATTCAGATTTCGGAAGCCCAGGCCAATTACGAAACGGAGCGGCAGTACTTGGAGGATAGCCGGAAATTGGTCGACGAGGATTTGGTTTCAGAACAAGAACTGAAGCAACAGGACGCGAAGGTCGCGCAATTCAAGGGAAAGTTGGAGCATCTGGAGACGCAAATCGGCCTGATGAAGAAATACCTTCATCCCATGGCCGTGGAAGGAGCCCAAGCGAAGCTGGCCTCCGCAGAACAGGCTCTGGCGTTGGCCCGCCAGGAAATCCAGGACTGCACCATCCGGGCGCCGACCTCCGGCTTGGCGGCGTATACGATGGTGCATGTGGGCGGGGAATATCGGACCGCGCGCGTCGGCGATTCGATTTATCGCAATCAGCCCTTCATGGCGATTCCGGACATGGGCAATCTGGTGGCCCATTGCAATGTGCCCGAATCGGAAATGTCGCGAGTCGCCCCGGGATTTCCTGCCGTGATTACGCCGCTGGCCTATCCCGATTTGCAGGTCGAGGGCTCTGTCGAGTCCGTGGGAACCATGGCCCAGACCATGCTCGAAAAACCGTCGTGGCAGAAATTCTTTCATGTGAAGGTGGGCTTGAACCGCGTGGACGAGCGCTTGCGTTCCGGCATGTCGGTGACGGTGGCCATCCTGTCTTTCCACAAGGAGAAGGCCGTGCAGGCGCCGCGGCAAGCGGTGCGCTGGGAGGGGGGCGTGTCCCGGTGTCGCGTCCTGAAAGGTTCTGCCCAGGAGGATCGGGTTGTTCATGTGGGCATGGGCAACGACCTGCACTATGAAGTGCTGGACGGACTGAAGCCCGGCGATCGGGTTGTGGTGGAATGAACGCCTCCTTGCCCATCCTGGAAATGAAGGCGGTCGAGAAGTCGTTTCCGACTCCAACCGGCCCGGTCAGGGTTCTGCAGCCGACCGACCTGGAGGTGAAGGCGGGCGATTTCCTGGCGATCACAGGTCCTTCGGGGTCCGGAAAAACAACGCTGTTGATGCTGGCGGCCCTGCTGAGCCGGCCCTCGAAAGGCGCTGTGGTATTCGACGGGGACGATGTGTCTTCGAAGGATGAAGCCTGGCTGTGCCGGCATCGGAAATATCGGGTCGGAATGGTGTTTCAGAAGTTTTGCCTGTTGCCGCATCGTACCGTGCTGGAAAACGTCTTGTTTCGCTTTCGTTATCTCGATCACGATCCCGACGAGGCCCGGACCCGTTCCCTTGAAGCCCTGCGTGCGATGGGCCTGGAGTCCAAAGTCGATCAGCCGGCGCGCCTGCTGTCCAGCGGCGAGATGCAGCGGGTGGCGATCGCCCGGGCGGTGGCATTGCCTCCGCGCTTTTTGGTGGCGGACGAGCCAACCGGAAATCTGGACCGCGAATCGACGCTTAGGGTGATGGATTGTTTTAAACGCTTGAATGCCGAGGGTCTCACCATGCTGCTGGTCACCCATAATGAAGAGCTGTTGAACTACTGCTCGCGGCATTTGGTGTGTCGAGGCGGCGCATTGCAGAAAAGCAAGTAAAGAGGATGAAAAAGCGAATTCCAATACTCCATCACTCCATCGCTCAACCACTCCAATATCTTCACGATCTCTGGCGCGACATCTGGGAAGGGGTGCGCTCGCAGCCGGGGCGGACTTTGTTGTCGTTCCTGGCGGTGGCGGTGGGCAGCGTTTCGCTGACGGTGCTGGTGGCGGTGCTTAACGGGCTGGAGCAGCGTTCGACCCATCTCGTTCGCGAGTTGGGTTTCAATGTGTTTGCCGTCGTCTCGTCGTCCGATCGGCGTACCGGGGAGGCCCTGCGAGAGCGCGATGTGCAGTTGCTGCAAGCCAACTGTCCCGAGTGCGGCGTCTCGAAAGTGCGCCGATACGAGGTGAAACCGCTGGGCCATGACCAAGCGGTCGGCGTGCTGGCGACCGACGAACGGCTGGCCGCGATTCGGCAATGGACGATGCTTCAAGGCCGTTTTCTCGATGCCGGGGATGTCGCCCGGAGAGAGCGACATGCCGTGATTACGGAAGCGGCTGCGAAAGCCTTTCGGTGGAAAACCGGCGATTTAATTGCGTTGAGCGATGTCCGTTTCAAGGTGGTGGGCATTCTGCAAAGCACGGATCAAGGTGTGGCGGCCGGGTCCGAACCGGCACTGTCCGGCGGCCGGCGGGAGGTTTATATTCCCGACACCATCCCTCCGGCCTGGTCGGCCGGCTCCGACGACGGAGACCGCGTGGATGTCGTCTATGTCCGAGTGCCGGATGCCGAACGGATGAATCGTCTGGTTTTGCGCACGCAGCGGCTGCTGCTGACCCGTAAAAGCCGGGAGGCCTTCCTTTCGTGGGTTACGCCGGAGACGTTGCTGGGCAACGTGCGCCGACTCCAGCGAAGCATCCGACTCACGGCGGGGAGCGTAACGCTGTTGAGCCTTATTTTAGGCGGCACGACCCTCATGAGCCTTATGGTGGCCAATGTGAAGGATCGCGTGCTGGAAATCGGCCTGCGCAGGGCTCTCGGCGCCTCCCGGAAGGATATTGCAGCTCTTTTCGTGACCGAAGCCTGCCTGGTGACGTCCTCTGCCGCGCTGTTGGGAATTGCCATTGCCCACGTCGGCTTGCTGCTTGGCGCCGAATCAGCGGGTCTTCCAATTTTGCTCGATTGGAAAAGCGCCGCCGTCCCTTTGCTGGCCGCCATGTTGCTGGGGGTGCTCTTTGCCTATTGGCCGGCCGGCATGGCCGCGAACATTGCCCCGGCGGAGGCCCTGCGCAGCGAATGAGTCAGCCTGTTGAAGTGCCGCGCTCGCGCGGGAATTTTTCCAGTCGCCAGTTGATAATGCGTTGGGTTCCCGTTATTATTTCAGCATTCTTAATTTTAATCATAAGCGATACGTAAAAAACAGTTGTGAGATGAGGAGTTGATGCGTGAAAATTACCGCCTATGCGGTTTTAACGATGATGGGCGTGCTGGCCTTTTGCCGCTTTGGCTGGGCGCAGGAGCCGGCCGGCAAGCCGCCGGTTATTTCGCATGATTCGGTGCCCGTGGCCGTCCGGGGCCAGCCTCTTTCGATTATCGCGAAAGTGACGCCGGGTTTGGCGGAGGTAAAAACGGTCAATTTGTATTACACGCTCTCCAAGGATGCCGCACCGTTCAAGGTCGTGATGCAGAACTCCGGGGCGTCGGTTTACTATGGATCCGTTCCGTCGCATTTGCTGGGGTCGGTGAACGAGATTTCCTACTACATCGAAGCAGTGGATCGGGCCGAAAACACGGCGGAAACGGATTGGTATGCCGTGCCGGTCAAGGACGCCCGTGGGGTGGAACCGCCTCGCACGTATCAACCGCCGGCCGCTCCGGCGGCGGCTCCCGCTCAAGTGGGGCCCAGCCAGCCTGAGAAGAGCGGTAAGATGAGCACGGCTTTAACGGTGGGTTTGATCGGGGTTGGCGCGGCCGCCGTGATCGGCGGCGCGGTTTATCTGGCTGGCAGCGGATCTTCCGGCGGGGGCGACAACCCTGACACGGACAAGGCGGGGACCTATGCCGGATCGGAGACCATCTGCTTCGCGCTGGCGGGGGGGGCGCCCTCGTGTTCTCGTAACGATGCGCGCATTGTGATCGATGGCAGCGGCGTCGTGCGCAGCGATTCGCTGTATGCCGGAACATCGTTGGAAGGCCGGCTCAACGGCAGTTCCTTTGTGTTGGTGGCGAGCGTGAACGAGCCGGACACAAATCGGGTCGGCGAGATCTTTTTTAGCGGCAATATTGTGGATGGGCGCATTTTCGGCTCGATCGACGGCCAGACCACGGAGCCGGCGGGGCAGGGGCAGTACACGGGGACTTTTACGGCCACGAAGCTGTAAGGGTTGTTCATACTGAAGCTCATGCTCGATCGCGACGGCGAGAAGACGAGGATGAGAACGGGTCTGAGTAAGAAAAAGGAGAAATGAGGTCTTATGCGATTTCTGGATTTGGCGGCGAAGCGTGCGAGTATTCGGTCCTATGAGCCTACTCCGGTTCCAACCGAGCTGGTCGATCAAGTGCTGGAGGCCGGACGGTTAGCCCCCTCGGCGTGCAATCGGCAGCCGTGGCATTTTCTGGTGCTGACCGAGGCTGAAAGCCGGAAGCGCCTGGCCGAAGCGTACAGCAAGGACTGGTGCTTGAACGCTCCAGTGATTATCCTGGTCTGCGTAGAGACGGCCAAGGCTTGGACGCGCCGGGATGGCGTGAACTATGCCTGGGTGGATGGCGCCATTGCGATGGATCACATGACCTTGTGCGCAACGGACCTGGGGTTGGGGACTTGCTGGATCGGCGCCTTCCAAAACGACAAGCTTCGGGAAGCTCTTCAGTTGCCTCAGGGCATCGAAGTGGTGGCCTTTACTCCGATGGGTTTTCCGAAGGAGGCCGGCGCGCCTAAAAATCGCGTCCCGCTCGAACTGATCGTTCATCGGGAACGCTGGTAGCTTTTTATAGGTGGGCCGCGTTCTCCGCAACGCGGCTCAGGAAAGCCCGTCTTCGGAAAAGCCGGGCTCCCTTCAATTTTTCCGCTCACCCAATTTCAATCATGCGTTGCACGGCTCGGTATGCTTTCTTGCGGATGTCTTCGGGAACTTCGATCACGTAGCGGGTTTGCTTGAGCGATTCCAGCGTATCTTCCAGGGTGATTTCATTCATGTGCGGGCAGCGGATGCTGCAGATGCGCAGCATTTCCTTGTCCGGATTTTCGGCGGCAATGTTGTCGCCCATGCTGCATTCGGTCAGCAGAAGATAGCGCTTGGATTTCGATTCGGCCACATAACGGACCATCGCCGTCGTACTGCCCGAAAAATCGGAGGCCGCAACCACTGCGGGGCTGCATTCCGGATGCGCCATGACGATTACATCGGGAAATTGACGCCGCGCATTTTCAATGTCCGCAACCGTAAAACGCTCGTGCACCTCGCATTTTCCGGACCAGCCGATCATCTGATAAACCGCTTTGCCGGCGTCCTTGTCTTTGCGAGGAAAGACGATGGTCTTGCCGGTTTCACGCGCCACGTTGGAGGCCAGGTACTCGTCCGGCAGGAAAATGACGGTGTCGGACTTTAGCGATTGAACCACTTTGACTGCATTGCCGGAAGTGCAGCAAATGTCCGATTCGGCTTTCACATCGGCATACGTATTGACGTAGGTCACTACCGGAAGGCCCGGAAATTCCGCTTTAAGGCTTCGGACGTCGTCGGCGGTGATGCTTTCCGCCAGCGAACAGCCGGCTTTTTTGGCCGGCAGCAGTACGGTCTTGGTCGGGTTGAGAATCTTGGCGGTCTCCGCCATGAATCGCACGCCGCAAAAGATGATGATGTCCGCGCTGGCCGTCGCCGCTTTTCGACTCAGTTCCAGGGAATCGCCTCGAAAATCCGGAACCGAGAAGTAAAGCGCCGGCTCCATATAGTTATGCGCAAGGATGACCGCATTGCGCTCCTTTTTAAGGCACAGGATTTCCTCGGCTAACTCGGCTTTGTACTTCAATTCCACTTCCGGCACGACTTGGCTCAGGCGGGTTTTCAGGTCTTCGAATATCGTTTTAGCGGTCATATTCATCTCCACACTCCAAAATATCGGAATTGCGGCCATTTGCAATTCGTATCGTAGGCTTCATCTCCTGAACGTTTCGAGGGAAGGAGAACGGAGTTTTTTTCATTTTTCCGCTTGCTTATTATATAAACCTAGTATACATCTAGCTGCACATATTATGGTTCTGATCTTTAAACACAAGGGGAGTGATTATGAAGAGCAGTTCTGTCTGTCGCATCGGTGCGGCTGCATGCCCGCGAAATGTTCTGTTGTTGGTGTTTCTGTGGGTTTGCTTGTCTGCAGGCTGGTCGTTAGGGCAATCCAACAACTTGACCAATCCCGGATTTGAAAACGGAGTGGTCAACAGCGGGTGGGGAACCAATGTCGCTTACTGGGCGAGTCCCAGCACAGCGCACGGAACTTTGCTCCAAGATCCTGCCGAAGCTCACGGGGGTACGCATTATGCCCGCGCAAACGCCTTTGGAGCCGGCAGCAAAATCCTGACCCAATTCTGGCCGGCCACGTCCGGTATGGTTTACGAAGCCGAAGGTTGGATGCGGACTGAAGCTGGCGCCAATTCGTTTCGTCCCGTGAACGGATTTGCCGCCGTGATCATGCAGTTCTACGACATCGAAGGCCTTCGGATCGGTGCGAATGTGGAGGCGATCCATTTTGGCCCCAACGGTCCTACTAATTGGACTGCCTTTGGTACCGGTCCCGCACTGGCGCCGGCCGGTACGGTGACAGGCCGGAGTCTCTGCGTGTATCAAGGTCTGGGCGATCCTACGACCAATGGCTATGTGTATTTCGACGACATGCGGATGTTTGTGTCCTCCGCCACGCAAGCCGGAGCCCTCAAGAATCCGGATTTCGAAGTTCAGCCCGTTGGCGATTTGAATCACATTCCTTATTGGACCGGTTTTGGATTCGATGGGGGCGTAACGAACAATGCACGGCACGGACGTTTTGCCTTGCGGATCTACTGGACGGAAACTCTTTTGGGGCAGACTTGGGATGCGACCGCAGGCGCTCGCTACATGACCGAAGGTTATATGTTAACTCCCAGCGACGATATGCTTGGCTCCACGAATGCCGTCGCACTGGTGCTTCTCCAATTTCTTGATGCGACGAACGGCATTTTGGCCACCTATGAAGGCGCCAAGCTGGATCGTAACGGAACGCCCGACGAATGGATGCTCTCCCACGCGGAAGGTATTGCTCCTCCCGGAACCGTTCTGGGCCGGACGATGTGCGCGGTGGTTGGGCCGGACCCGGCCTATAGCGGTTCCGTTTACTTTGACGATTTCAATCAGGCGATGGTGGCTTCGTCGGCGACGGTCTGCGGCGTGATCTCCAATCCGGGTTTCGACGACGGCTTGACCGGCAACGCCTGGGAACTGGATCAATTGGATTTAATGCCCGGCTGGTCCTGGGCCGGGGGTACCAATGCCGGTTACATCCAACAGACGGTAAAATATGAAGGCCCTCAAGCGTTGGCCATTACCTATCCGAACAACCTGATGGCGCAGGCGGTACCCGCCGTTACCGGCCTCACCTATGTTTACGAAGGCTACATTTACAATCCCTCCACGGAACGGCTGACCGGTTCTTCTTACGGCGCCCTGTTGCTCGAATTCCTGAACGGGACC
>MHBK01000039.1 GCA_001804865.1 Lentisphaerae bacterium GWF2_57_35 | reverse complement strand
GCAACGGCCGCTTTATCATGTTTCGCCCCTGAGGGTACCGGAGGGCGTCGAGGCGGGTCAAGAGTGAAACGGCTTGGCGTCAACTATTTATAAGCATCGGCTCGCTGACGAGCCTGGCGGGCGAAGTAGTCTTTAGGTGTTGAGCGAGCAGAAGCGTAAAGACAGCCATTTTGATCAACTGTCTTGAAGTAGTCTTTATGCAACGGGCGTTTTTGTGTTTTGCCCCTGCGGCTAACGAACGGAACAGGGGTGGGGGCTTGGAGAAAAAGGGTTTGCCGCCAACTGTTTGGGAGCGAACGTTCACTTTAAGCCTTGCGGGCTGAGTAGTCTTTGTGTGATGAGATGGCAGCTGGGTAAGGACTATTTGTATAAAGACTACTTCGGAGGGAGATATGGACGAGTTGATTGTGGAATTCGAGGGGTGGGAGAAGGTCTTGAAGGGCACGGCGCCGGTTAAACTTCAGGCGGAATATCGCGAAGCGGTTTTGAAGTTTCGATATTGGTTATGGGAGGCCCGGAAGAAGGCGACGGTCGAGGCGTTTAAGGAGCATCTGGCTTGGAAGACGGAAAAGACGTATCGGCAGTGGGGCTGGCAACTGGCGCGTTTTTGCGAGCCGAAATCTGTCGAGGAGTTGATGTACTAGGATCTGCGCCGGTGGCTTTCGCAGCTGGCGGTAAAGGGCTGTCTTTTATACGCAAATCCTCCTTCATGTAGAGCTGGGCCAAGAAGGATCGCCTGCCGCTGCAAGAAGACTTGTTTTTTGGAGGGGCGCGCTCCGTCGCGACCGAAAGAAGATGGTTCTGACCGAGCGGAACCCTCCAAAATCTTTGAGATCTTTTCGGATTTGGCAACGACTAAAGAGCCGTTCCATCCTAATCTTCATCTCCAGCGTAAGTCCCGCTTGTCGCATGCCGGAAACCCCATACCAGCTCAGGGCCGGCTGACATGGGGTTCCGTCGGTAGTTTATTGTTCTAAAGACAGTAGGCGCTTAGAACTGCACGGTAGGCGCTACGCGGGCGGCATCGCCGGCTTCAAAGGGGTTGCGGCGGTTGAAGTCAAAAAAGCCTGCAAAGATCGACGCCGGAAATCTTCGGATGGCGGTATTGTATTCGCGTATGGCGTCGTTGTAGCGGCGCCGCTCGACGGAAATGCGATTTTCCGTGCCGGCCAATTCGTCCTGGAGGGCGAGGAAGTTCTGGTTGGATTTCAGGTCGGGATAGCGTTCCACCACGACCATCAGGCGGCCCAAGGCGCCTTCCATTTGGGTGGCGGCTTCTGCCCGTTGGTCGACGGTTTTGGCTTCGCCCCACTGGCTGCGCAGCCGGGTCACTTCCTCCAGCACGCCTTTTTCCTGAGCGGCAAACCCCTTGACCGTGTTGACGAGATTGGGGATCAAATCGTAGCGTCGTTGAAGAACCGTATCCACATTGGCCCAGGCCGCATTCGCGTTTTCGTCGAGCTGGACGAATTGATTCTTCATGCCCATCCCCATGAAGAAAATGCCGCCGACAATAACCGCAACAATCAATAAACCAACCAATAGACCCTTCATAATCTTAACCTCCTGATGTGTCGAATGAATCGACTGCGTTTATTACTAGCTCAATACTTTCAAGGTAACCACTAAAAAGTTCATCCACTGGAAGTCCCCGGCGCGATTGTTCTCCAGCTTTCACCGCTTGAAGGGTTTGGAAAACGTCCAGGCGGAAAGGGATGAATGCCGTCAACGCCTTAAGCGCTTCCATTTTTTGGAGGGGTACGGCCGGCTGATAGAGGCGCAGGGCGGCCCGGAAAAGGACCATGAAGGTGGACAGGGATTCGACCATCAGTCGGACGACGGCGCCCGCCTTGCCGCGCGTGAGGAGATACTCGCGGCGCAATTGAATGTGCTGGCCTTTGAGTTCATGCTCGATTTGAAGCCGTAAATTGTTTCGGTGCACCTCGATGGCGCCGATGAGATCTTCTCCCACCAGAATTCGATGCGCATCCTGCATGTCGAGCAATTCAATGGGGAATACATCGGCGGATTGGCGCAGTTGCCCGGGCGTGAAAAGCAGAGGGGCCGGGTGCCCGGCTCGATCCCAAGCTGCGGCCACGGGCGCCAGCGCTTTAAGCCGTTGGAGTTTCAAGTCAGCCAAAAGAACGAGAATGTTAAGGTCGGATTTTTTTGGCAGATGATCGCCGGCCGCGGCGGAGCCATATAGGACCACCGATAGCAAGCCCGCCGGACAGGCCTCTTTAAGTTTTTCGATGAACGTTTCAATCGTCATAATCCCCTCCATAGACCGTGCTGCTACCAACTCCGTCCCGCGCCGCCGCCGCCCGACATGCCGCCTCCAAACCCGCCGCCGCGAAAGCCTCCGCCTCCGAATCCACCGCCGGAGGAACGGCCTCCGCTCAACGCCATGCCTAGAAATAGAAAGAACAGGGAGGGGTGTCGGATGAACATCACGATCAGGAAAATCAGGAACAGCAAGTGAAGAAAGCTGAAGCGGCCCCGGCCTTTGCCCTCGTAGCCTGAAACCGGCGGGGGCGTACCCTCCAGCTTGACGCCGTATTCCTGGGCCACGGTCGCCGCCAGGGCTTGAGCGCCTTTGAGAAGTCCTCCCGAAACGTTGTTTTGCCGGAAAGAGGGCATGACGTATTCATCGAGGATGCGGCCTGTTTTTGCGTCGGGCAGAGCGCCTTCCAGCCCATAGCCGACTTCGATCCAAATTTTGCGCTCCTTCTGGGCCATCAGCATCAAAGCGCCGTTGTCCTTGCCTTTTTGGCCGATGCCCCAGCCTTCGTACAGGCGATTGGCGAAATCGCGGATTTCGCCGCCTTCAAGGGAGGGTAGGGTGACGATTTTAATCTGCGCACTGGAGCGGGCTTCGAGGTCGTTGAGCAGCAGGGAAATGGCGTTGCGATCGCCGGCGGATACCACGTCGGCAAAATCGTAGACGAAACCGGGTTGCTTGTTTCGGATGAGCTGGTTTAGAAGTTGATCGCTGTCCTCCGCCCGGACGGAACAGGCGACCGAAAACAGGAACACGACCGCGAGAAATCCGCAGAGCAACCGGATGAAGGGGTTGCGAAGGCCGTTATAATATGATTTCACGCGTTTGAACATGCCCGTTAATTTCCAATCTGTCGATTATCGTTCTCGTCCTTAATACTATAGCCGGAATCCTGGCGTTTTTGGTTTACTTGATGCTTTTGGACGTAAATATTGAAGAAGTCCTCCGCCGACATGCCTAGAACTTGGGCGAGCGAAATCAGGAAATGGAGCAGATCCACGACTTCGACGCGGGCATTTTGCTTGTCGAAAGTTTGATATTTGGCCCACCACTTCCAGGGGACGCTGTCGGTCAGTTCGGCCAATTCCTGCGACATGGCCCGGCAATAATTGAGAATCCATTTCTGCTGATCTTCTTCCGAAAGATTCGCGCAATCGACGCCGATACGGCGGTTCAACTCGTCCTGCTTTCGAAACAACTCTTTCAGCATATCGGGTTCAGGCATAGTGACGATCTCTCCTTCTGTATGCCTCCTAGACTAACGGGTTGAGGCGGTTCAATGCAAGCGGAGGAATAGCGCCCTCCAAAACCTAGCATTTGTAATCTGCGTGGCTTCATGTATTCTAGGCGTGCTTTACGACGAATCATTGGATGGAAAAATTATGGAAAAAGTGGTCATTTTAGGTACAGGGCCGGCGGGGTATACGGCGGCGGTCTATGCGGCGCGCGCGAATCTTTCCCCGGTAGTTGTGGAAGGGAATCAGCCCGGCGGGCAGTTGACGACGACGACGGAGATTGAGAACTACCCTGGGTTTCCCGAGGCCATCTCCGGTTTTGAACTGATGGAACGGATGAAACAGCAGGCGGCCCGCTTCGGCACGCGGTTTGTCTCCGGTTTGGCCGCGGCGGTGGATTTGAGCCGGCAGCCGTTCAAGGTGACGCTCGACAGCGGGGAATCGTTTGAAACGCTGACGCTGATTGTTGCCACCGGGGCTTCCGCCCAATACATGGGCATCGAGTCGGAGCAGAAACTGATGGGACGCGGCGTTTCCGCTTGCGCCACCTGCGACGGCGCTTTTTACAAAAACGTTCCGGTGGCCGTAGTGGGCGGAGGCGACACGGCCATGGAAGAAGCTCTTTTCCTGACTCGCTTTGCCTCGAAGGTGCATTTGATCCATCGCCGCGACGAATTTCGCGCATCGAAAATCATGGCCGACCGCGCTCTTGGCAATCCGAAGATCGAAGTGATTTGGAACACGGTCGTTCAGGAAGTGCGCGATGTGGCGCAGAACAAAGTGACCGGGCTGCAACTGAGAAACGTCAAAACGAATGCCGTATCCGAGCTGGCTGTGAACGGCTTGTTCCTGGCGATCGGACATCGGCCGAACACAAAGATTTTCAAGGGCCAGTTAGAATTGGACGAACGGGGCTACATCGTGGCGCGCAATACCCTGACGTCCGTCGAAGGGGTTTTTGCCGCCGGCGATGTGCAGGATCCGGACTATCGGCAGGCCGTGACGGCGGCGGGAACGGGCTGTGCGGCATCGCTCGAGGTCGAACGATATCTGGAGCGTCGCGGAGAGTAACAATAGGGCCGCGATTCGATGAAATTTCAGCGTCCGCCCTGAAAGGCGAAAGTTTTAAAATGGATTACAAATGAGCAAAGCGAAAGTAACCGTCAACGATTGGAAGACCTATAAGCGATTGATCCGCTACGTTAGGCCGTATCGCGCGCGTCTGGCGGTAGGCTTGGTTTTTGGCATATTGTTCGGCGGCTCGCTGGCGGGCATGTTTGCGGGCGTGAGCAAGATGTTCGAAATGGTGTTCGAATCGAAAGAGCCGTTGCCGTGGTCCGCCAAGATTGCGATTGCGGCTGTGCTGCCCGTATTTGCGATTCTGCGCGGCGTCGGCGACTACCTGTGCACCTACATGATCAATTGGATCGGCAATCGCGTGGTCATGGATCTGCGCACCTCGACGTTTGCGCATTTACAGGACTTGTCCCTGGGGTTTTTCCAGCGCAATAAAACCGGCGAGGTTATCTCGCGCGTGGTGAACGATTCGATGATGGTCGAACGTGCCGTGTCGACGGTGCTGGCCGATCTGGCCAAGCAACCCTTTGCCTTGATGGCGGTGGTGGCGATCATGATCTGGAACGACTGGCGCTTAGCTTTGGTCGGCTTGCTGTTGTTCCCCGTCTGCATCGTTCCGGTGGCCCTGTTTGGGCGGCGCGTGCGCCGCTATGCCCGCGAAGGCCAGCAAAAGGTGGCGGATTTGGTGTCCATTTTGCAGGAGACGACGACGGGCGTGCGGATCGTCAAGGCGTTCGGAATGGAAGACTACGAAATGGAGCGCTTTAACGAGCGATGCCGCGCCGTCTTCAGCCGGATCATGCGGGTGACGAAGGCTCAAGCGGCCGTGGAACCCATCATTGTGGCCATTTCTTCCATCGGCGCCTCGATTTTCCTGCTCTACAACATGAAAAGTTCCGTAACTATCAGTCAGTTCGTCGTGTTTGCCGGAGCGTTGGTGGCGCTGTACGAACCCGTCAAAAAGCTCAGCAAGATCCATCTTTCGATTCAGCAAAGCTCGGCGGCGGCCGACCGGATTTTCGAGTTGTTGGACGAACCGGTCACGGTTTGTGAAACGGTTGGCGCGGTGGAGTTCAACGAGCCGGTCCAGGAGCTGTCGTTTGAGCATGTTTCCTTCGCTTACGAGGACAAGCCCGTTTTGAAGGACGTATGTTTCAGTGTAAAGTCCGGCAAGCATGTAGCGCTGGTGGGCGGGTCGGGAGCGGGCAAGAGCACGATGGTGAGCCTGTTGCCGCGGTTTTATGACGTCAGCGACGGGCGGGTATTGATTAATGGAAAGGATATCCGGTCTTTCACGTTAAAATCTTTGCGCTCCATGATTGGGATCGTGACTCAGGAGACGATCCTCTTCAACGATACGGTGGCCAACAACATTGCGTACGGGCATACGGATGCTTCGCGCGACGCCGTCATTGCAGCGGCAAAAAAGGCGCATGCGCACGACTTCATCCTGCAGATGCCGGAGGGCTACGACACGTTTATCGGCGAACGGGGCATGAGGTTATCGGGAGGCCAATGCCAGCGACTCGCCATTGCCCGCGCCATTTTACGTAATCCGCCCATCCTGATTCTCGACGAGGCGACCAGCGCGCTGGATACCGAATCGGAGCGCCAGGTTCAGGCGGCATTGGACGAACTGATGCAGGGGCGTACGGTTTTTGCCATTGCTCATCGGCTTTCGACGGTCATTCATTCCGATGTCATTCTCGTGCTCGACCAAGGTTCGATCGTGGAGCAGGGGGCTCATCAAACGTTGCTGGCGGGCGGCGGGCATTATAAATATCTCTATGAGCTGCAATTCAGGGAATCTAAGCCTGGTCTCAAGAGCTGAACCTTCAGGGTGGGCCGCGTTCTTCCTGCCCGCAACGCGACTTCCGGAAAAGAAAGCGCCTGTCTTCGAAGAGGCCGGGTCGCCTTTTCGTTCCCGCCTATACGCCGCCGCGATAACGGGTGAGGATGGTCGTGATGTATTTGCGGGTGGAGGGATAGGTAACGGCTTCCATAAACCGTTTTGCACTGGCGCCGCTTTCGGCAGCCCAACGTTGAGCGTTCGAACGACCTGCATTGTATTCCGCCAATGCAAAGGGCAGCGGATCGGGCCGATCCGACCAGCGCCGGATCGCCCGCGCAAGATACCATGTGCCCGCCTGGATGTTGGTAGACGGATCGAATAAATCGGTTCGCTTGAAATTGGAAACATCGTACGTATCGGCCCATTCGCGGGCTGCCGCCTCCGTAATCTGCATCAATCCGACTTCCTGATGTGTTCCAACACAATTCGGATCGAAGCGGCTCTCTCTCCAGATCAGGGCCGAAACCAGCCTCGGATCTACGTCGAATCGACGGCTCGTTTCGACGATCAGGCGGTCGAACCGGTGGATGCGGTGGAGCAGCGAAATTGCGGAAAGACTCACCAGTAGAATGGCCGCCACGGCATTCCAATAGATGATTTTAAGCGCGGTTTTGTTGTCGATCCTTCGCATGGAAGCCCATAGTAAACAGTCCCAGCCGTCTTTGTCTACTCCGCACCGCCGACCCTCTCAACTCGCGCGTACTCCTTCAAAGAAATGCGCAGGTAGGAAAAAACATGCTTCAAGCCACGGCCTTAAGGGTTGAAGAAGGCATAAATAAGGAGCTCCCCTATATCTCAGGACCCCAATCCGTGCTTTATTCGATAGGTAGACGTTAAGCATTTAAAATAACATGTTTAGCGGAGGGCAGAACTCCCATCTGGCTTATGAAACGAAATGCGAGAAAGGCATGTGAAAAAGAATACTGCCGCCTATTGGCATGGGCGTCATATGACCATAGAAGGTGGATGTAGTTTCATCCGACAGGGACGATAGATGGTGGGCCATGTTGAGAGAAATGAATCCTATGCGCATCGAAGCTGGCATGAATGAATGGAAGGAGAACAAGCATGAGCTTGAATACCATAGACGATCTGCTGGTGGAAGAAATCAGGGATATTTACAGTGCCGAGACCCAGTTGTTGCAGGCTTTGCCGGAAATGGCTGCAGCGGCTAGTTCCCAAGACCTGAAGGAAGGCTTTAACGAACATCTTCAAGAAACAGAAGAACAAGTTCAACGGCTTGAGCAAGTTCTGCATATTTTGGGAGTTCCAGCGAATGGTAAAACCTGTGAAGGCATGGCGGGGATTCTCCGTGAAGGGAGGCAAATCGTCAGCGAACCGGGCGATCCCGCGGTCAAGGATGCGGCCTTGATCGCCGCCGCCCAGAAGGTGGAGCACTATGAGATTTCCACCTATGGAACCCTTTGCGCTATCGCCGATCAATTGGACGACGAAGAGGTGAAGGATTTGCTGGGCAAAAATTTGGAAAGCGAAAAGGATGCCGACGAGAAGCTGACCCGGCTGGCGACCGGCGGTTTGTTCTCCTCGGGCATTAATAAACGCGCCAAGCAATCCCGGGGACGAGGTTCCGTACGAGAGACCAATTCCTTGGATGAATAATTGAACCATGAGGCTGTGAATTAGATGTCCGTATTCGCAGCCTCAACGATTTGGCTATCGGTCTGTTTATCAATCCTGTCAGCAAATAGGAGCCGAGGGGACTCAATGAAACCTGCGAGGCGAGGTCAATGAGCAAGCATTGCGGAAAGGGAGGGCTGAAATAAGAACATGCAGGAAGCGAAAAATCGTCACGGGGCAAAAGGGTCGATTAACTAAAATCAGAAGGAGATTATCATGAATAAAACAGCACTATCATTAAGCATAGCAGTCTTTACAGCAGTCGCCGCCAGTTTGCAAGCCGCGGAAGGCGTCTCGAAAGCCCGTACGCCCTCGGCTAAAATGTCCGGAACGACGGGCATGCAGAGCGAAGGCGATTTGGAAGGCGTGGTCAGGGCCAGTCGGGTGATTGGTTCTGAAGTCCGTAATAATGAAGGCGAAAAGCTTGGCAAGGTGGAAGACATCGTGCTCAATACGAATGGAGACATCTTGTACACGGTAGTCAGCTACGGCGGATTTGTCGGTATTGGCGAAAAACAAATTGCCGTACCCTTGCAGTCATTCCATACGGAAATGAGCGGACGAACGATGATTCTGGATATATCGAAGGAGTCGATGAAGAACGTTCCGACTTACGATGCCAGCAAGGCGGAAACGGCCGATCCAAGTTGGATGACCAATATGCGCGATTACTTTACGCGCGAGTCTTCCGGCTACAGGAGCTGGAACGAAAGAAGCGCTCAACGCGCCGGTATGCAGGAACAACAAGGTGCGATCCGGCACGCCAGCAAGATCATTGGGTTGGACACTCATAACCAACAAAACCAGAATATCGGCGAAGTGCAGGATCTGGTGCTGGACTCGAATCAGGGCCGAATCCTGTATGCGTTGGTCGAGATCGAAGACATTCCGGATGCGGAAGGAAAATATGTAGCGCTGCCGTGGAGTTCGATTCAAGTGGAACCCCAGGGCCGAGTGGCGACCATTAACGCCGATAACTCCACGCTACAGGCTCTGGCCTATGACCGCGACAACATGCCGAATTTGTCCAGCCGGTCCTTTGGCGAACGGGTATACAAACAATTCAATCAGCAACCGTATTGGACCACCTATGGATTCCGTGGCGAAGGCGAAACCCCTTCCATGAAGCCCATGAAGGAAAAATCCAAATCGGGTATGCCATCCCGTTCCATGGATAAAGATATGCCGGAAGGACAATAACCAATCGGCAACGAATAGGGTTCTAACCTTGCGGGGCGCCGGATATCGGCGCCCCTTTTTTATCTTGATGCGAAGAGGTTAATCCATCTGCGGCCAAAGGATTTCCTTGGGCCGTCAGCCAGGTTCGCCACTCTGCTTCAAGTTTATCCAACGAGCCGAATGCCGCGGTCATTTCCTCCCGCAGGCTCTCTTTGCTGCGATGTCCCATCGGCAGCCGGGCCATCTGTTTGAGATATTTTTTCAATGCGCGACCGTGTTGTTGGCCTAGAAAGCGGAAAAACGACCAGGCCTGCGCATAAAAGTCTTCCTGCTCCGACCGATCGAGGCTCGTCGTATCCACGATCGTCACAAATTCGTCCAGAGCGGTTAATCCGTTGCGGGTCTGCAGCTCTTGCAGTCTTTGGAGTCGGGAGGCATTGGGCCCCAGAAAATCCACCTGTTCAGGGCGCGGCGACTCGAACCCCGTGGCCAGTCCCTCCGAAACCCATAACGGATACATGACGCCCCGCTCCTGCAACCCGCAGTCGAACGCCAGTTGATGGGCAACCTCATGGCTGATGCGCACAAACAGATGCCGGGGCGGGGGCGATTCCTGGGCGCCGCTGCCGCCGCTATAGGCGGGCTGGAACGCATTAACCCCGCGAACGCCGAATTCCTGTTCCACGGATTCCGAGGCCGTCCAAAACAAGCGAACGGAATGAGTCCGGGTTTCATAAGCGGCGCTGAATTCGAACTCGGGCGAGCGGCTTATGCCCCGGTCGCCGCGATTGAGACACACCCATTGGAGCCGGGATTTGGTGCTGCGGCTGGTCCGGCTTCTGGCGCCCAGCCAGGCCAGTTCGTCGTAAAAGCGGACTCTCAGCGTTTCCAAGGTTTCGCCCAAAGCGTCGGCCCATTCGCCGGGTTGCTCGTGAACCACTCGAAAGTGCTCCGTTAGATGGACGGTAGGCTCCTGTTGAAGGACGGGGCCGCGGACTTCCTCTGAAATTGCAAGCCGTGGAATGGCCAAAGCAATCCCTGCCGACAAAACCAGATAAGCCAGATTTCTCGCGGAAAAAACGGGGCCGATCGAAATACATCTATTCATGAATTACAGCCAATCGGAAAAACAATGCTGTATATATAGTGAGCAGGTCGGTTTTCGGATAGGGCAAAAATAGGGTTTTTCGATCCAATTATCCAAATCGTCGGAGAAATTCGGATTTGGATGTCGTGCGGTGTAAATATACGATCGATCGCTTCCCCGAGTCTATACGGGTTGTCTGTTAGAGGTTATAGAACCAATGGCCGTGAATTGGCGGTCATTGCGATAACATAAATGCATTCGTAATTAACGGGCATTCAGTTGTCCATCAAGCTTGTCATTCGTTTCAACGAAAGTAGAATCGAAGCAAGCTTCAATTCTTTTCTGAAAACTGAGGAGGTTGTGTGCCTATGTTTCGAGGGGAAAGCCGTTTTGGGGCTCGTGCAACTTGTCTGCTGCTTGCATGGGTCGTTATTCCGATCGTTTCGTCCGCGCAGATGACCATTTCACTTTCCACCTCCTCCAACCTGTCGTTATGCGATACGGCAGTGGTGACGAATCGTTTGGTTAACAGCGGCGTCACCTTGAGCGGGTTGCTGGTGACCAACCTGTTGCCCAGCGCCGAATACGTCTATGTGCCCGGGGCCTCGCGCATATCGTTGCCGAATGGAACTGTTTTGACCAATGCAGCGGCCGATCCGGCGATCGGGAGCGGCGGAACAGCGCTCTCCTGGGATTTCTCGACGGCCACCAGCACGGGCGGGGTAAATCATCTGGTCTTGTCGGAAGTCTTTTACTGGGCGACCAATTCGCTCGATTTCGATGTGGCGCGGCTGTATCAGTGGTTCGAGATTTTCAATCCGACCCCCGGAGCGATTGCCATCAGCAATTGGGTTGTCCGGGACGCTTTGCCGGGGCAGTACGATTCCTTGCCGCCCATCTCTCTTCAACCTGGCGAATTTGTGGTGGTAGCCGCCGATACGAATCGGTTTCTGCAAATGTATCCGGGCTATTCCAACCAGCTTTTCGGAATCGTCGATGACGCCACGAACGGCATTGGGAACGGATTGAATTATTACATGGACGGCCTGGCCTTGTGCGATGAGGGAAGCAATATCGTCGATGCCGTGTCCTACGGCTTGTCGACCAACTTCATGAATCTGCCGGTGTATCTGGTCAGCACGAGCGGCCATTCCATGGCGCGGCAGCCCGCCAACGAGGACAGCGGTACGCGCAACGACTGGCTGGATCGCGCGATTCCCGATCCGGGGCAGGGGGTAATCCGCAGCGGCATCAATGCCGGGGACGTTATTGAAATTGTCTTCTCCTTGGAAATGCCGTGCTCGGCCTCGCCGGGAACGCTGAGGTGCTCCACGGTCTTTCAGCAACCGCCGGAAGCCGCGCCTTCCACCAACAGCCTGTCGATGCTGCTGAATCCTCAGACGCCCGCGTTGGTGGTGCGCAAATCGCCGGTCCTGCAATCGCGCCGGTACCACGATGCCTTCACCTGGGATGTAACGGTTAAAAACGAAGGCTTTGGACATGCGCCGAACGTGGTTGTACGCGATGCCATCGGGCCGGGCATTCAGTTCCTGGGCTTCAGCGTACCTCCGACCAACGGCGTCATTGGCCAATCGGTGACCTGGGATCAGACCGTATTTCCTGCACTGACCAACCTGGCGCCGGGCGAGCAAATATCCATTACGGTCACCGCACAGGTGATCGCCTGCTCAGAGTTGTATAACGACGCCGACGCCTCCTGGGGGTGTTCGGGGCTGACGGTGGCCCCCAACGGAACCTGCGGGGATACGGCGATTAGCGAAGGCACCGCGCGGGCGACCATCGATTTTATCACGGAAAAGCCGCGTTTGAGCGGTCAGATCGCTCCGGCCGAACCGATGGCGATTTCGTATTGCACGGGTTCGGAGATTTCGATTGTCCTGACCAATCCTCCGGATGCAGGGCCCGCCCGCAATATTGCTTTGTTGTATACGCTGCCCAACGGATTTGCCCTGACGGGTTCCGCCGTGGCGGTCAGCAATGCCGTTTGGGTGGGCGACTTGGAACCGGGCAGCGAGACCAATATTGTCGTAACGCTCAAGCCGAGCGGCAGTTGTCCGGTCCCCACCGGCATCCAGCAGCTCTTCTTCGAAAGCAGTTACGAGGATTTGTGCGGCAACGGATTTTCAGCCTTGTCGATGGCCACGAGTTTTCAAGTGGCCAACGAACCCGGGGCTTCCATTTATAAGATTATTCCAGGTTCCATTTCCGGGAATCAACCGACGACCTCGGTCGCGATTGTCTTTGCCTATTCGAATTTCGACAACACGGCCATTACGATCGTCGACACGTACCCTCGCGATCCCAGCAATCTGCTGGGCGTGGCCAACATCGATCAGGCCGGCGTGAATGACGGCACGAACATCACCTGGAGCCTGAATCTGTCGGGCAGCGGCGTCGTAACGACGCACTTCGATCTCGTCATCACCGCACCGGCAGAAGATCAATGCAATGCGCCCGACAGTCTGCTGGCCAATGTGTTGACGGCGCCCGCGTTCAGCAACTGCCTGGGTTGCATAAGGGATGTATCCGGTTCCGGGCAAAGTTATCCCGTGAGTTTTTATCCCAGCCGCTGCGGTACGGGCGGGTGCTCCTACGGCAGCGCGAAATATGTCTCGCCGTCGCTGGCCGAGGCTTGCAGCCCCGTGCTGATCACGCAGGACTTCACTTTCAGCGGAGCGGTTCCTTCGAACGATTGGAACGGAGCATCGTTCCACAGCGATCTGGGCCGGGGGACGGTCGACAGCAACATGGTTGCCGTGTATGCCGACGGCTCCAATGTCACGCCTTACGTCGGGTTTACGCAGGTCTCTCCGCAACTGGTCCTGGATCTTGTCGGTTTGTCGAACAGCGTATTCGATAATCCCTCCAAAGTGACCAATTCGCTGACGGTGGTTTGGGCCGTTGCGAACACCAATATCGGGCATATCATCGACTACTCGTGGTTGACGCTGGGCGCCTGCGGCGGACGGGGGACGTGGGCCGGTTGGAATCAGGGCGAGGGCATCCTGGCCATGAGCTTATCGAGCCTGACCAACAACAGCGCCTGCGGCATCTCCACGCTGAATGTCGCCCTGACCAACCTGTTAAGCCCGGAGGCCGGCGGCGCAACGCCCGGCCATTTTCCCACCTATGACGTGCAGGTGTCGGTAGACTTGGACGAGGACAACGACGGTTTGTTCTCCTACGATTACATAACCAACACGACGATATTCACCGGCATGAAGGATCTCAACGACAATCCGATCGCCGCCGGCGATCCGACCATTCAGGATGGAGTGCTAACCTGGGAGCTGGGCGGTCTGGCCTCCAACGGAGCGGGGACGATTTCCTTTAACGTGCGCGGCTCGTGCGCGTCGTATGCCAACGAGAAGCACGCCGCGCGGGCGGCGTACAACACGCGCTGCCACGTCGGCGAAACGCCCCGCGTGCGAGGAGCGGCGTCGGTTACCAACAGTCTTCCGCCGTTATTCGCGGGCGATCTGCAAAACGAATTGCAGCCGCAATATACGTTCCTGACCAGCACGCAATATGTCACGCGCATCGACGTGTTCAATGCCGGCGCCGGCGTGTCCTACAATGTAGGCGTTGAAATGTCGTTGCCGTCCAACATCCTGTTCGGAGCGGCCGGCGCGGCGCCGACGCTGGTCACCTTGACCAATGTCGTCTGGGGTTCTTTCCCCACGAACAACCCGCTGGGGGATCTGGAAGATCTGGATGGCGACGGCTTTGCCGACGATCTCCGGCCGAATGGGACCTTCGCGATTTGGGTGACCAATCATGTGAGCACCTGCGGCGAAAACTCGCTGGGCTCAAGAGCGAGTCATGGCTGCAAAGCGGCGGCCTGCCAAGTGACCGTCGAGGAACGGGCTGAATTTGTGACCGCGTCCGGCCAGTTGGTCACGCGCCTCGATTTCCCGGTCAATCTTGTCGTGTGTTCGAACAGCACGGCGGAGTATAGCGTTCGGAATGCCGGGCTGGTGGATTTGATCGACGTCCACGCGAAACTGGTGCTGCCTACCGGTATTACTTATATGGCCGACAGCTCGAGATATGTATTTATGGATGTCACGAATGTCGTGGTCGGCAATCCCAGCGGGGCGGGAACCCTGGGCGATCCTTTGATTTGGAACGACACGCTCATTCCGCCCCTGGCCACGCTGCAACCTACGCAGACGGTAACCATCCTGTTCGATTTCCCCATCGAATGCGCGAGCGCCTTCAGCGACGGACGTTTCCACCTGCTGGCGGAATACACCGATATCTGCGGACGAACCAACACGAGCCAGACCGCGCTTGTGAATGCGTCGCTCCGCAAACCGAATCTCAACATCGTCATGGAGGCCAGCCCCAACGGATTGTCGTTCACCGGCGGGCAGTTGGTGCGCGACCCCAACGATCCGATCGTTTACCGCGTTCAAATGGAGCACACGGCGAGTTCCGAAGCCCCGGTGAATGCCATGGAATTGACGGTTACCTTGCCGACCAATGTGACCTTCGAAGGCGCCTCGCCTGCGCCCGACAGCCAGACCGGCCCGCTCGGCGCCGTGCTGACCTGGAATACGGCGACCCTGACCGCCGGCGTCGGCGGCGCGCCTTATCAGGTGGGCGCTCCGGAGATCATTGTCCTGATCACCAGCCGGGTGGTCGGTTGTGCGACGGATTTGTCGACGCAGTCGGCTGTTGAGTACGGTTGTTCGGATGTCGACCGCTGCTTCAGCGCGGCGGCCTCGCATGGCCTGCGCACGGCGCCGTACTTCCCTCAGCTTTCAAGCCGGATGAACATGGCCCTGAATAGCTGTACGGGTCCCAAGTCCGTCAGCGTGACCAACCTCGGCGCGACATCCGTCGGGCTGGTTCTGCACGAAAAGGCGCCCCAAGGCTATTTGTACGCCTCCGCCGCCATCACCGGCGCGTTTTATGCCGCCGATGCCAAGCTGACTATGACCGGCACGCCGGTGGGCTCCGAGGCGATTCTCGATCTGACCACCACCAACAGCAGCGGCGCCGTGGGCCTTTACAATCACGACGGCGATCCGGCCACCCTGGAACTGGGTTTTGAGGAGGGCTATGTCGTCAATTATGTCCTGATCAGCGACGGCAACAATCTCGACTGCACGGCCAATCCGCTGGATCGCGATTTCAACGATCCCGATCCGCCGCCGCCCGTTCTGGCGACGTCGATTTCCACCATGAAATACAGTTCGGTTTGCGGGGCCACCAATAATATCTCCGGCTCCGTGCAGATATATCCGGATCAGGTCGACCCGGAAATAGCCCTCCAACCGGATTGCGCCACCATCACCAATGGGCAAGTGGTGTTGTTCAATCTGATCGTGCGCAATAATGCCCAGCGCGGCAATGCCGAGAATCTCCATATCCGCGTTCGCTTCGGATCGGCCTGGACCAACCTGGCCCTGATCGCCAGCAATATTGTCCAGAGCGGTACAGGCGTGCTGGTCTACGAACAGCAGGGCGACACCAACGTGTTGGTGGATCTGCCCGGGGTGATCATGGATCCGGTGAACGACGAAGTGACCATGACCTTCCGCGCCACCGCCCGGGAAACCGCGGGCACCCTGACGGTGCTCTCCGAAATCGTCGGCGACTGCCACGACTCCCGAATTATCGCCCAATGCATTTTCACCAACACCCTGGGCGAAGCGCCGCTGGCCAATACGATGACGGGCGTTGTCGTTCAAGCGGTCAACGGCCAGTACTATGGATTCGATCAGGATCTGAGCAGCGTGATCGGCAACAGCTTTTCCAAGACCGTCCGGAGCGTGGACGAATTGCCCTCGGCCGGGACGACGGAGCGCACCGCCCGCATCGGCGAGAACCTGTACTACCGTTTTGAGGCGACCTTCTACGGCAGCGTGTTCAGTAATATTTTCATGGTGGAAAGCCTGCCGGTCCAAATGGCCTTCGGGACGCCGACGAACCAGGTCTACGGCGGCGCCATCACCAATGCGGTCTACGATCCCGACACGGGAGTCTTTACCATTCAACCGCAAATCGTCGATGCCAGTACGCCGTCCTCCGTAACGATCGACTTGCCGGTAGTGGTCAGCAACCGGCTCGATAATCAGGATGGCGTGACGATTACAAACGATGCCGGCTGTCTCTTCGAGGTGTTGGGATTCACCAACGAGCTGCCGACCGCGCAGGCCCAGGTCACGTTGCGGGAGCCGGTGTTGAACCTGTCCAAGACCGGCGGCGTCGATGGCGTCCAGTCGGGTCAGACGGTCTATTTTACGAACCTCATTGTGCACACCGGCGCAAGCACGACGAATGCGTATAATCTGGTCTTCAGCGACGAATTGCCCTCGGGCCTGACGTTTGCCGGCATGGATTTGGGCGCGGATGGCCTCGACAACAACGATAACGGGGCCATCGACGAAGCGGTCGAGAGCGAATTGATTCAGGACAGCCGGACGATTCTAATCTGCTTCACCAACAATCCGGCGCTGATCAGTATGGCCTTAAACGAAACGCTGGAATTCGTTTATCCCGCCTTGGTGACCAATCAACTGGTCGGCGGCACGCTGATCAATACGTCGCGCGTGACGTGGACTTCCTTGCCGGGTGTGGATACGGGCGGGAACGCACGGAATGGGTCGGGCGGCATCAACGACTATTTCTCCACGAGCACGTATGCCATTGCGTCCGCACCGATCGTCGCCGTCAGCAAGACGTTTGTGACCTCGTCGCAAACGAATCTGCTGGATGGCGCGACCAACGCGTTCACGATAGGCCAACGCATGATCTACGCCGTTCGCGTGGATGTACCGCAGGGCGTGATCGAAGATCTGGTGGCGACGGATTTCATTCCCCCCGGCATGGATTGGGTAGGGGGCAATACCAATGCGGGCGTGAGTTATGCCGGCCTGGGATACTATATTACTGTGCCGCCCGGCGGCTTGAAGGTGGCGACCAATGCGGCGGAAGGGCTGGTCATTACCGATTCGGATCCCACGCCGGATCATTCGTTGACCACGGACGGCTCGGGTTTGGATGTGGCCTTTGCCTTCCCGCCGATGACCAATGCCGCGGACGGCGACACGAACAACGACTACTTCATTCTGAATCTGGAAAACGTAATTCTCGATGAAGCGATCAACGATGGCATTCAACCCGGCGCGTACACCAACCGCAACGGCGCCGGCGCCCAGGATTCGTTCCGCACGCTGTCGGCCGATGGGCCGATGTATCGGATTGTAGAGCCGGATATCCGGGTGACCAAAGTCCTGACGCCGACGTTGGCCGATGCCGGGGATCTTCTCACCATCAGTCTGGTGGTTTCCAATCGCGATGCGGCCTTGGGCAGCGCCTACAACGTGAATGTGTCGGATTATCTGGATGCGCAAATTTATGACAATGGCAGCATCGGTTCCGTGGCCATTCCGGCCGGGTGGGCTGTTTCGAATGTGGCCGGCGCCGGCGGGTTGACGCATTACTTCTATAGCCTGAGCGACGTGCAACTGGCCCCGGGTTCGACCGTGACCAACATCTTCAGCATCAACGTTGCCCAAACGGTCGAACCGAACAAGGTTTATACCAATACGATGATCGCGCTGGACGGCGGGCTGCAACAGCTTCCGCCGGGAGGCATTCCATCGCGCGGCAATGGGGCGACCAACACGGCGTCCTTCCAGGTATCCAATCTGTCGCTTGCCAAGGCGCTCTTCGCCACCAGCGAGACGAACGTGCCGCCGGATGCCGTCGCGACCAACGTGCAAGTCGGCGAGGTGGTGACCTATGCCCTGACCCTGACGCTGCCTGAGAGCACCATGACCAATCTGACGGTCGTCGATACGTTGCCGCCGGGCTTGGGGCTGGTGCACGGATCCGCGCGACTGAATACCAACGGATTCGAGGGCACGATCGGCACGTTGACGGTAACGCCGGCCGGATCGGGCGTGGCCGCCGGGGGCTTGGTCTTCACCAATACGTTCCTGGGCGACACCGTTGCGACCGCGAAGTCCGGCACGAGTTCGAACAGCTTTGTGCTGCTGGTCGATACGGTGGTCTTGAATACGAACATCAATGTCGGCGCGCCTACCGCAGCCGTGCAGACCAACAAAGGGTTCATCACGTATTTCGGAAATCCATCGGTCCCCGCGACCAGCGGCGTGGTCCGGACGTATGTCGTGGAGCCGCAACTGGCAATCTCGAAAGGCATCTCGCCGACCAATGTGGACGCGGGCGACGTCGTGACCGTGGGATTGTTCGTGACCAACACCGGCAACGCCACAGCTTACGGCCTGGTCGTGAGCGACCTGCTGGCCACGGCGCATTTCGACATCGGAACGTTGGCCAACGTGACCGTGCCGACGGGCTATGTCTGGGAAGTGCTGGGCAACTCCGTGCGGATTCTTTCGGATACCAACTCTCCGACCGGCACCAACAGCCTGGAGGCCGGGGAGAGCGTTGCATTCAGCTTCCAAGTGGCCTTGGCTCAATCCTTGCGGCCCAATGCGTTGGTGACCAATCGAGTGTTCCTGACGGCCCGCAGCCTGGCGGAAACCAATGTTTACGGCATGCAACGGGGCTACACGAGAACCAATACGGTAGTCATTCGCGGCAAGAACTTTAGTCTGGCGAAGGACCTTTTTGCCACCAGCGAAACTAACGTGCCGCCCGACTCGCTCACGACCAACGTGCAAGTCGGCGAGGTGATCACCTACCGGATTGCCGTGACCTTGCCGGAAGGCACGGCGACGAATCTCTCCGTTATCGACCGAGTCGCGACCAACGGTCTGGCCTATGCTCGAGCATCCGCCCGAGTGGATACCAACGGGTACATGGGCAATCCGGGCGGATTTACGGAGAGCCCGGCGGGAGCCGGTTTGCTCGCGCCGATGGGCCAGGCGATGACCTTCACGTTCACCAACGTCGTGACCGACGCGGATGGCGATACCAACAACAACACCTTCCATCTGTTGCTCGACTGCCTGGTGCTCGAAACCAATCAGAACCGCGGCATGGGCATACCTCGGACGGTGCAGACCAATGTGGCGACGGTGACCTTTAATGGAAACACCTTGCCGCCGGTGACCAGCGGCGTGGTTCGGACCTATGTTGTGGAGCCGCAATTGGCGATTTCGAAAAGCATGTCGCCGACGAATGTGGACGCCGGCGATATCGTAACCGTAGGGCTATTTGTGACCAACACCGGCAATGCCACGGCTTATGGGCTGGTAGTGAGCGACCTGCTGGCCACGGCGCATTTCGACATCGGAACGCTGGCCAACGTGACCGTGCCGACAGGCTATGTCTGGGAGGTGCTGGGCAACTCCGTGCGGATTCTTTCCGATACCAACTCGCCGGCCGGGACCAACAGCCTGGAGGCCGGCGAGAGCGTTGCGTTTGGCTTCGAGATTGCCGTGGCTCAATCTCTGCGGCCCAACGAGTTTGTGACCAACCGGGCCATCCTGACGGCCCGAAGCGTGGGCGAGACCAATATCTACAGCATGCAGCGGATTTATGCGGC
>MHBK01000038.1 GCA_001804865.1 Lentisphaerae bacterium GWF2_57_35 | reverse complement strand
ACCCCAGGCTCACTTACTCCGCCAAAGGCTAACTTACTTTGTCAATCGACCATTAGTTTTAGTTTTTTGGAGAGGCCAAATAGATGAGGGATTTGCCCTGCTGGTCCGATTGCCAGACCACCATGCCTTTGCCGGTTCTCGGATCTCGTTCTTCGAACTCGTTATCGGTCAGTCGGATAGCTTGGGGGCCGCCGTCCCAGACAAAAATTTCCGAATCCCAATTGTCGAAGTATCCCATCCAACAGATGAGGTCGTCCTGGATATGGGGATTGACGTCGTCGTAGGTATTGCTGGTTAGTTTGATGGTCTTGACTCCGTCGTAGAGATAAATCTCGAAATCGTCGCCGTCGAAACCCTGCCAGACCACCTGTCCGTTCCAGACTCTGGGATTAAGATCGTCTTCAATGTTGTCGCTGACCTTCTGGATTTTTCCTTCTTTCCAGATGAAAACATCGGCATCGACGCCGGCATATCCTTCCCAGGCCAGCGTGTCGCCCCAAATGACCGGCGAGACGTCGTCATATTGATTACTGGTGATTTGGGAAACGCCGCCCAGAGTGTCGTACAGATAAATCTCGAAATCATGGCCATCCCATCCGTACCAGACGACTCGGTCTTTATGAACTTTCGGGGCCATGTCATAATAATAATTCGTGGTCAGTTGCTGCTGGACTCCGTCATTCCAGATCATGATTTCCCATCCAAAAGGCCAGCCCTTGGCTTTTTGCCATGACACAAGCTGGCCCCAAACGCTGGGAGCCAAGTCGTTGCGGGCGTCGTGGGAAAGGCGTTTGAATTCAATCGCCAGATCAGAATCCCATCGGCAAATTTCTGCGTCGCCGCTGGGAGTGCGCCGGCTTGTGTCTTGCGGAGCCGGGATTTCGTTAGTTGAAGCCGCTGGCGCATTTGTTGAGCCGGAGGCCTCTGCCGTCAGTCCATTGGTATTTTCAGACGACGAAACTGAACTGCTTTTTTCAAATACCTGTTTCCCATCTTTGTCGATGCGAATATTGTATGTGGCATCCAATTCCTTCACAGGGCTGTTATCTTCAGGCACTTCGCGCAATACCCAGTCAACATCGCTGTCGCCAAGACCTTGGAACGTTCCCGACCAGACGACAATGTTGCTTTGAATTTCCGGTTTGATGTTGGATTTGGGGGCGCCGACCTGCCCTTGTGTGATCGAGGAAGGCGTTCCGTTGGTGTAGACATAAATCTCGGAACCCACTTCGCCTTTATCGTTGTTGACATACGCCGACCAAGCCGCCAACCCTGTTTCTCCAATGACCGGTTCCCTATTGTACATTTTTTCATCGGATATTTGAATGACCGTGAATTCCTTGGCTGGGGCGATATCGATCCGGAACAAGGAAAATAGGAGCGCAAAGGCAAGAGCCCAATGGCTTCCTTGGCTTGCTCCCAAAAAATATATCCGGTTGTGCAGTGAACACATCGATATCTTCTCTTGTCGGATCGCCGAAATAACCGCCCTATATGCGACAGAACGGCACGAATTTATGCGCCGCAGTGTAGAAAACCATCGGAATAATGGCAATCTTTTGTAAAGAGTTTATCGCATAAGCTACCCATCGAACGTATTCCGATGAAGAATGCGGCAGGTCCTGCCACAGAGGCAAGGGGGCTGTCTATTTATACGCAAATCCTTCTTCATGTAGAGTTGGGTCAAGAAAGATCACCGCAAAGAGTTGCAGATGCAAGACGATTTGTACTCTGGAGGGAGGGCCGCGCTCCGTCGCGACCGGAAGAAGAAGGTTCCAGCAGAGCGGAACCCTCCAAAATCTTTGAGATCCTTTATGGCGAACGATAGGTCCTTAAGAATTATGTGTAAAAGGCAGGGCAGGGGGGCATACATCAAGGAGTTGTCGGCGCCGATGGCTGTACTTGTGCAGTGGTCACAGGAACGTTGGTCGTTCCGAGTTCCGGCATCACCGCCTGTTCGTTGGTGTTGGCGGGGGGAGGAATTGGCCAATCGGGACCCCATTGGTGGGGTTCGCTCCAATAGTGGAGCGGTTTTTGAGTTTTCAGACGCGCATCGACGACGCGCGGATCGAGTCGATCCTCGAAGGTGCCTTTGAGCGCGGCCAGATCGCGGCTCATGCGTTCGATGCTTTTCAGGCAGACGTTTACCATGACTCGTCCGAATTCGGTTTTTATACGAACAAGGATCTCTTCGGTTTCGAGTTTGGTTTCTTCCAGCGTTCGAACCATTTCGTAAGCCCACCAGCTGCCGACCATGGGCCCCCATGCCGTTTGAACCACGGCGCCGCCCCAGCGGGTCTTCAGGCCGAGATCGGCCATCTTTTTCATGTCGCTCACAATGGCATGCACATAGGCCGCCGATTTTTGGTTTGGGCACAACAGCAGGGTTTCGAAGTGTCCTTTTTGGAAACCCAGCGAACCCTTGATGACAACCGCCTGAATGTGTCCCCTGAGTTGAGAGGGAACAATGCGTTTCGGGTCAGGGAACACGGCCGTAAAGAACATGGGCTTTTCCAGACCTTTCACCAAAAGGCTGATGTCGCCCGAGAAAATGGATTCGAGGAGTTCGTGCTGGGTTTGGGCCACCTCGTCTTCGGCAAAAAGCACCATGTCGCGTCCCAGGAAGCTGATCACGACATTGCCCATGTTCCACAAATTGCGATCGATTTGTCTGGCAAAATAGCCGTCGCGATGGAAGCCCATTTTCATTTTGCCGAGTGGGAAGCCTCCGACTGCATGCGCCACGACATTATCGACTTTGTCTTCTGCGCTTTTGTTGTAGGTGACGATCATGGCGCTTACTTCACCCAGATTCAAGGTGGGTTCATCGGACAGGCCTTTGCTGACGATCGTCTTGAGCTGGTCCAACAAGTCGGGATTGTCGCCGAAGATGGCTTCCAGATAATCCGTGGAAAAGGTTTCGGTGGCAGGGGCTTCGCCAATGGTGCCGCCGTTTTCGATCAAGTAACGGACTTGCTCCCGGAAATCGTTGGCGACTCGAACGGCCCGGTAGGCGCGAAAAGTCATGTAACCTGTTCCCGCTCCTGCAACGAGAAGAACGGCTAGAATCGTTAAGCCGATTGTTTTCGCTTTTTTCACAGTTTCCCCTCAACGGACGATAACAGATTTTCTAGCTAACAGAGTACCCCTGAAAGCCTGTTTTCGGCAAGGCCAATCCGGCGAAGTTTTTCCGACGGGACGCATGACCGTTCTGCGTGTTTTGGCTGACGGGCGGTTTTCCAATGGTTGGAAAGACGGACTCTTCGGCTTTTTGAGCCTTCTGAATACTCATTTTCCGTGGGGCCCATCACCGTTGGAGGGCGATTTCCAAAGCCAGCAGCGAATAGGAGGTGACGAGCACCGGGTCGGCTTCCCACCAGCGGCCTTCGGGGTTCACCCAATAGCCGGTTCCATCGGGCTCGATTTTTTGTACGCTGACGAGTTTTTTGACGAGTTCTTCGCGCCAGTGCAGGGTGCGGCCGTCCTGGACGCTCAGGATGTCCTGGCCGTAAAGGGCAAGGGCTTTCGAAAGCACGTTGTAAAAATAGTACAGGCCTTGCTGCCCCATGCCGGGATTTTCGTCGAGGGACCAATGCCGGGAGGCCCAGTCGAAGGCGGAGGCGACGCGGGGATCGGTTTTATCGGTCTGGGCATAAATGAAGCTGAGCAGGCCGGCGTAAGTCATGCTGGCGTACGAGCGGAAACGGATCGTGCCGTCTTCGTTGGTGAAGGCTCCGGCTTGGCTGCTGTCCGGCTTGTAGGCGAAGCCGCCTTTTTGATCCGGCGAGTCGTCGGCCCACGGCTGATCGTTGCTGCCGGGAAGATTCTGGACGCGCTGGATGAATTGTTGCGCGGCCTTCCAGTCGAGATCGGCTTTGGGATCTCCGCTCCGGCGAAGGTCCTCGACGTTTTCGGTCAGGCGCATGGCTTCGTAGGAAATGTAGGAGTTGGACAAATCGGCGTAGGGCCGGCCGGTGTCGGGATCGTAGCCCATGCCGCCGCGGTAAAGGTCGTCGCCCAAATGTTGCGACGCGGCAATGAAGCGGCGGGCTTTTTGGATTACGGGAACCAGCTCCGGTTTTCCAACGGCATGCAGGGCAACCATGCAGAGGGCCGTATTGTAGTTCGCGAGTCCGCCGCCCTTTTGCCGGACCGCCGGCTCGCGCCAGATGGAGCCGTCGTCGTGCGTGCAGGACAGGATGTACTGCACCGCGCGGCCGATGGCGCCGGTCTCCGTGCCTCCGGCCTTGACCAGCGCCCACAACGGCAATGCGGTTAGCGCGGGAAAGTCCTTGTTCGACCAATATCCATCGGGGTTTTGTTTGGCCAGGAGCCATTGCGCCGAGCGCTGCGCCGCCGCCGCGCCTTCATGGGCGAGCGATTCGCTGACTGGGCCGGCGGCGGTTGTGCGGCCTTGCAGCACGATGGGTTCCGGCTCGCCGGAAACGGAATGAACGCCTGCCGCGATCAACAACCACGCCAACCATATTTTTTTCATGCTTTTCCTCTTGGGTTCGATGGCCGCTTTCATAGCACAAACTCGGAAACAAATTCAACTGATCCTTCGATTTCTTCCGTATGGGCAAGGGCGGGATGGGGATGACCATAAAAAAATCTAAGAAAAACCGTGATTCGGTATTGCCAACCCACTGATTTTGCAGGATATTCATGACCCAACAAAGGCCAACGGTTGGTCTTCAACTTACTGAAAGGAGAGTTGCACTATGGGTAAGCCGATGACGAAGAGTCAGATCATTGCGGGTGTGGCTGAGAAGGCCGAAATCACAAAGAAGCAGGCGGGGATTGCCATCGAAGCGCTCGTCGCGATGGCCTATAAAGGCGCCAAGGATGCCTTCACGGTTCCTGGGCTCGGCAAGTTGGTTCTGGTTAACCGAAAGGCCCGCATGGGGCGTAATCCTGCCACCGGCGAAACGATCAAGATTCCTGCTAAGAAGGTTTTGAAGTTCCGCGTTGCTAAAGTTGCCAAGGATGCGATTCTCGGCAAGAAATAATTAGCGATGTTGTTTATTTGAAGGGCCGCGAACTTGTTCGCGGCCTTTCTTTTTTTTCAACGACTCATTTGGATTCGATCCGGACATCGACCTTTGCGCCTTGCGTGACGGTGTTGAAGACGGGGGAAAATTCCGTCAGCTTTTTCAGCCGATCCAGGTTGTGTTCGTCGGATTTTATTCTAAAGGTCACGCGGATGTTGGTGTAGCCTTTCGGGACGTCGTCGGCCAAACCGAAGAACCCGCGCAGATCGATGTCTCCCTCCAGGTCGGATTCCAATTCTTCGATGTGAATGCCGCGTACGGCGGCATGCGCCACCAAGGTGGTGGTCAAACAGGCCGCCAGGGCGTTGAGCAGATGCTCGACCGGATTGGGGGCCTCATCCTGCCCGGCGAGAAGGACCGGTTCGTCCGCGTGCAGTTCGAAGCGTTGCTTGTGCGGAATTTCCTGGCGGGCGCCGAAGAAGCCGGCGATCGCCGTACGGTTATGGGCGGCTTCCATCCATTTGTTGCGCGCCCTGAATTTGCATTTCCCAAGCTCCGGATCTTGTTCGATATCTGCGACGGTTTTTTGCAGTAGGTCCATATCGATGCCGTTGATTCGGTGTTCGGTTTGCGTCGTCATGTTTCAATTCCTCCATCGGGTCGGCGTTGTTTGCTCGTATCTCCATTGCCATCGACACACCAGCTTATGTTGGTCGGTCCGGGCAAAACATCGGGCGTCGCCTGAGTTGAAGAGGCGAAATGCATGAAGCGGCGTTCCGGTCTGGATAGCTCCTTAAGCGCCGACGATAGGCGGCGGCCCCACCCCTTTGGCGTCATCAGGTTTTACGAGTGCAAAAGTGAGAGGCTGCCCGATATGGCGTTGGGCGTTCGTATGGTACAGAAATCAGGACAGTCTACAAACAAACGATGGCCGCTGCATGACAAAAGAACGGAATGGATCGAGCGGCTTCTGCGTGAGCTGAAACGGGGGGGAGAATGAAAGAGATTGTAGCGCCAGCCTCAATGGGAACTGGGATTCGAAATGGAATGTTGTCGGCCGAAGACGTCTTGTCGCAAAACGTGTTGCTGGGAAGGCTTCAGGATTGGGTCGCGTGGAACCGGCAAAAGGCAGGGTGGCCATTTCGGTTTGGGCTGTCCTGCTGCTATGCGGAAATGAAAGCGGATGAGCCGGTGCAGCACGGGGCTGTGTGCCTGGAATCGGATATCGCCCGCGTATCGCCGCAGGATGCCGACAGCATGGCGATCGCCGGCACAGTCAGTCTCAAGATGGCTCCCTTGCTTCGGCGACTTTACGAACAAATGAAAAATTCCCGCTGGGTTATCTCCCTGGGAACCTGCGCCAATTCCGGCGGGATGTACGACATCTACAGCGTGGTCCAAGGCATCGATCGGATTCTGCCGGTCGATCTCTACGTGCCGGGCTGTCCTCCGAGCCTCGATGCGCTCAAGGAGGGCCTGGCAGCCCTTGCGGAATTCCAAGGCGAGGAGAAACGTCCGCTCGGTTGGATGATGGGACCCCGGGGCCTTCGCCGGGGACCGAGCCCGGAGCAAAGGGATTTGCAGCAAGCTCGAAGCGCGCGGTTTTGCATATCTCATACCGGATCGGGGCTGACGCGATGAATAAACGATCTCACATTGCCGATGAATTGCGTACCCATCTGCGTACGATTGACCAGCAGGAACAGGAAACCATCGACGGAATTCCAACGCTCTGGGTGGACGCCGAGAATGTGCGTCCCGTATTGCTCTATTTGAAGACCGAAGCCCGTGCGCCGTATCGCATGCTGTACGATCTGACGGCCATCGACGAGCGCGAACGCATACACCGGAAAGGACAACCGGCTTGCGATTTTTCGGTGGTCTATCATTTGATGTCGTTTGAGCGCAATGAAGATGTACGCCTGAAAGTGCCGTTGCGGCAGGAACGACTTTCGGTTCGGAGCGTTACGGATCTGTGGCCGGGAGCGAACTGGTACGAACGAGAAATGTGGGACCTGTTCGGCATTCAAGTCGAAGCTCATCCTAGCCTGAGCCGGCTTTTGCTTCCGGACGGGTGGGTGGGGCACCCGCTGCGCAAAGATCATCCCGCCCGGGCATGCGACCTGGATCCGATGGAATGGCCTGAAGAAGAATCGGGGAGCGACAGGGCTTCCTTTTTGTTTCGTCCGGAGGACTGGGGCTTTAAGCGTACGGGGGAACACAACGAGTTCATGATGCTTCATCTGGGGTCTCCTCAGGCGGGCGTACATGGTCTTTTCCGTCTCGCCGTGCAAGTAGATGGAGAAACCATTATCGCGGCGGCGCCGGAAATCGGATTTCATCACCGGGGCGCGGAGAAAATGGGCGAAAGCCAATCGTGGCATGGCTACATTCCCTATACCGACCGCATCGATTATGCGAGCGGCATGGCCAACAATCTGGCGTATCTGCTGGCGGTCGAAAAACTGGCCGGCATCGAAACGCCGGAGCGCGTTCAGGTCATTCGCATCCTGATGTGCGAATTATTCCGCATAGCCAGCCACCTGGATTGGCTGGGTTCTTTCGTCGGCGATATGGGAGGGACCTTGCCTCTATGCAATATCGTCAAGGATCGCGAACGGATTTCCGATCTGGTCGAGCAACTGGCCGGCGCCCGGCTGCATTCGCGCTGGTTTCGGATCGGAGGGCTTTCCCAGGATCTGCCGCCGAGATGGGACGCCCTGGTCTGGGAGTTTCTGACCTACATGACCCCCCGTTTGGGGGAATATGACAGCTTGCTCATGAATCACGGCCTCTTCAAAATGCGCACCAAGGGGGTGGGCCGTTATACCTTGGATGACGCCCTCGATTGGGGCGTTACGGGACCGGGCTTGCGCGCCTGCGGGTATGCGTGGGATTTCCGCAAGGCGCGGCCCTATTCGGGCTACGATCAATTTGACTTCGAAATCCCGACGGCGACGGAGGGCGATGGCTATGCCCGCAGCCGCGTGAGGATCGAAGAAATGCGGCAAAGCCTGTACCTCATTCATCAATGCCTCGATAACATGCCGGCGGGGCCTTGCATGACGGATCATCCGATTTCCACGCCGCCGCTGAAAGCCCGGACCTTGCAAGACGTCGAGACCTTGATCTCCCAGTTCCTCAGTGTGGGCTGGGGCCCGGTAATTCCAGCCGGCGAAGCCTTTCACGGCATTGAAACCGCCAAAGGAAGCAACGGATATTATTTGATCAGCGACGGGGGCACGATGGCGTACCGGGCACGAATTCGCACGCCGTCCTTTCCCCATGTTCAAATGATGTCGTACCTCAGCCTCGGCGCTTCGGTAGCCGATTTGCCGGCCATCCTGGGCAGCATCGATTTTCTTCTGAACGATGTGGACCGTTGACCATCCCGCTTATATGCATACTAATCGAAAGCCGATATTGGGAGGGACGGCGGCCTCGCCGTCCTCTTCGCTTTATCAAACACCACTAAAATGCACCTGTCGGAAGAGCGCGCGTCAAACGAAAAAGTCCTCGTCGAACTGGCGAAGGTTTTTCTTCGGCTGGGGGCCACCGCCTTTGGCGGGCCAGCGGCGCACATTGCCATGATGGAGCAGGAATTCGTGCAGAGGCGCCGTTGGCTGACTCCCGATGAGTTCCTGGACATGTTGGGCCTCTCTCAAACAAAAGTTTCTGGCCGCGGGTTTCCTTCCTTGGTTGATTCGCTGACCGTGGGGTTGGCGGGGGGAGCCGTTGTCTTGCTGTTTTGACGGCGGCTTAACACCGCTTGGCTGGTGCTGGCCGGCGCCGTTGTTGGGCGGTAGTGTCAAGCGCCCCATGATGGGCTTGACGGAAATTCGCGATAAACGTACAAGCGAATAGGTATTAGAAAGGTGAACCATGACATCCAAGAAAAAGTCTTTGAGCCCTGAAGAACAAGCCCGGGTCTTGGGCGAGCTGCGGCGCGATGTGGAAACCCGGCAGAAGAGTTATCGGGAGCGGGCGCTTCAGATGTTTCCGCACCTGTGCGCGAGTTGTGGGCGCGAGTTCGACGGCAAACGGCTGCGCGAATTGACGGTGCATCACAAGGATCACAATCACGACAACAACCCGCCCGACGGCAGCAACTGGGAATTGTTGTGCATGTATTGCCATGACCACGAGCATGAAAAATACTTGATGGCAGGCCACTCCGGCGGTTCGGGCGGTGAAATCCAGCTTGCTCCCTCCATCTTTTCTCCCTTCGCCGCGCTGGACAGCCTCCTGAAACCCGCCCCTGACGAAGCAAAGATCGAAGAGACCGCCAGGACGACAAATGAAGGAACTGCTTCCCCGCCCGATCCTTCCAAACCCTGACAGCTCCCAACATGCTTCAAACTGATCACTGATTACTGATCACTGATAACTGATTACTGCTCATGCTCCCCAATCCCGATCCTTCTTTACTGATTCTCCCGATCCCTTCTTGACCCTTTTCGTGGCGTTGACTACAGTGTGCGCTGCTTTTTTGTTACCGGAAAGTAAAGGCTGGAAAGGGACGCGCGGCGTCCCTGGATTTGACGCGAAGCAATAATTAAGGAGACGGCAAATGGCGGAAATGAATTATGGCCTGACAGAGACCCAGTTGGAAATTCGGGATATGGTTCGGGAGTTTGCTCAGGAACGGGTCAAACCAGTCCGCGCCGAGTTGGACGAAAAGGAAATCTTTCCGCGCGAATTACTGAACGAACTGGGCCGCATGGATCTCATGGGGCTGTACATTCCTTCTGAGTACGGCGGCTTTGGCGCCGAAAGCATGATGGACTTTTTGATCGCCATCGAGGAGCTCAGCCGCGTTTGCATCGGCGTTTCCGTCTCCTATGCCGCCAATGCGCTCGGCGCCGACCCGATCATCATCGGCGGCTCGGACGAACAGAAGAAGAAGTATCTCACGCCGCTGGCCAAGGGCGAAAAGCTCGCGGCCTTCGCCCTGACGGAGCCCAATGCCGGCAGCGACGCCGGCGGCATCCAGACCACCGCGGTCCTCAAAGGCGACAAGTACATCCTCAACGGCACCAAGCAATGGATCACCAACGGCGGCGAAGCGGATATTTATTCCGTGCTGGCCGTGACGAACAAGAACAAAGGCGCGCGCGGCGTGTCCTGCTTCGTGCTCGAAAAGGGCATGCCGGGCTTCTCCTTCGGCAAGAAGGAAAACAAGCTGGGCATTCGCGCCTCCGCCACGCGGGAACTGATTTTCGAAAACTGCGAAGTGCCGAAGGAAAACCTGCTCGGCCGCGAGGGCATGGGTTTCATCATCGCCATGAAGACCTTCGACGTCTCCCGTCCGGGCATTGCCGCCCAGGGCGTGGGCCTGGCGCAGGGCGCGCTCGATGAAGCCTGCAGCTACGCCCGCGAGCGCATTCAGTTCGGCCGGCCCGTCATTGCCAATCAGGGTCTGCAATGGATGCTGGCCGATATGGCCACCAAGGTCGAATCGGCGCGTGCGCTGGTCTATGCCGTGGCCCGCACCTTCGACTCCGGCGCCAAGGACATTTCCAAGCTCTCCGCCATGTGCAAGCTGTATGCGACCGATGTCGCCATGAGCGTGACCACCGACGCCGTCCAAGTCCTCGGCGGTTACGGCTACATGCGCGAATATCCGGTCGAAAAAATGATGCGCGACGCCAAGATCCTCCAGATTTACGAGGGCACCAACCAGATTCAGCGCGAAGTCATCGGACTGTCGCTGGTGAAGGAATACGCGTCGGTAAAATAATGCGTAGTTCTACAAGGCAGGACGAAAGAGCCTGCCATCCATAAATTGCAAATCGGATTGCGGGCGCGGCCCGCATAAGGAAAGGGTATCGACGTGCATGTAGTGGTGTGTATCAAGCAGGTGCCGAATACGACTGAGGTGAAGATCAATCCCGAGACCAACACCCTCATTCGCGACGGCGTGGAATCGATCATCAATCCTTTCGACGAAAACGCGCTCGAGGCCGCGCTGGTCCTGAAAGACAAGACCGGCTGCAAGGTCACGGTGCTGACCATGGGGCCTCCGCAGGCCGAAGCCGCGCTTCGCGAAGCCCTTTCGCGCGGCGTCGACGACGTGGTCCTGCTCTGCGATCGCGCCTTTGCCGGCTCCGATACCTGGGCGACGTCGTACGCCATCGCCCAAGCCATCCGCAACCTTGAGAAGGCCGACCTGATCCTGTTCGGCAAGCAGGCCATCGACGGGGACACCGCTCAGGTAGGTCCCGGAGTGGCCGAGATGCTGGATCTGCCCGTCATCACCTATGTCCGTAAACTTGAAGTCGAAGGCGACAAGGTCAAAGTGGAGCGGGTGTTCGAGGATGGCTACGAACGGATGGAAGTCCCCATGCCTGCCGTCATCACCGTCCTTAAGGAGATGAACGTGCCCCGCATGGCCTCCCTGAAGGGCCGCATGCGCGCCAAGAAGGCCGAGATCAAAATGCTGACGGCGGCGGCCATTAATGCCGATCCGGAAAAGGTCGGTTTGAAGGGCTCTCCGACCCGCGTGGTCAAGATTTTCTCCCCGCCCGCGAAAATGGGCGGCATGAAGATTGAAGGCGGCGAGCCCCAGGAAATGGCGGACGTTCTGGTGTCGAAGCTCCGGGAAAGAAAAATCATTTAACGGCAGGTGGAATCAACATGGCCTTGAAAATTACAGAAGAAAAATGTGCGGGTTGCGGACTTTGCATCCAGGCCTGTCCCTTCGGGGCGTTGGTCGTGGAGTCTCGTGAAAAGCTGAATAAGCCCCACAGCAAGTTTAAGAAGCTCGTTACCGTCAGCGCGGCCTGCACGGTGTGCGGCGCCTGCGTGTCGACCTGCAAATTCGATGCGCTGAAGGTCGAAGAAGAACAACGCGCCAAGCCGGTTGCCAACCTGGGCGATTACAAGGGACTCTGGGTGTTCGCCGAACAGCGGGGTGGGGTGATCCAGGATGTCGCCTACGAACTCCTCGGCAAGGGCCGCGAGCTGGCCGACGAACTCGGCGTGGAGCTCTCCGCCGTGTTGATGGGACATCAAATGAAGGACAAGGCGTCCGCCTTGTTCGAGCACGGCGCCGACAAAGTCTATTACGTGGACGATCCCGGCCTGGCCGAATACAACACCGAGCCTTATACGGACGTTTTCTCGGATCTTATCAACAAGTACAAACCCGAAGCGGTCCTGGCCGGCGCCACCAGCATTGGCCGAGCCTTTGTCGCCCGCGTCGCGGTGCGCATCAAGACCGGTTTGACGGCCGATTGCACGGAGCTGGGCGTCGATACGGATAAGCGGCTTCTGTTGCAGACCCGCCCGGCCTTCGGCGGCAACATTATGGCGACGATCATTTGCCCTGATTATCGTCCGCAGATGGCCACGGTTCGTCACAAAGTCTTTAAGAAGCCCGTGCCTCATCAGGGTCGTACCGGCCAAGTAATCGAGGAAAAAGCGGTCATTAAGGATTGCCGCGCCAAGGTGCTGGAAGTGCTGCACGAAATGCAGAACCAGGTCAACCTGACCGAAGCCGACATCATTGTGTCCGGCGGCCGCGGCCTGGGCAAGCCCGAGAATTTCAAAGTGATCGAGGAACTGGCCAACGAACTCAACGCAGCGGTTGGCGCCTCGCGCGCAGCGGTCGATGCGGGCTGGATTTCGTCCTATCACCAAGTCGGCCAGACGGGCAAAACCGTCCGCCCGAAAATCTACATCGCCTGCGGCATCTCCGGAGCCATTCAACATCTGGTTGGCATGAACTCCTCGGATACCATCGTCGCCATCAACAAAGACCCCGACGCGCCGATTTTCAAGATCGCCGATTACGGTATCGTCGGCGACTTGTTCGAAGTCGTGCCGGCCATGGTGAAGGCCATCAGAAACCGGTAAAGAGATTGCCGATTTGAAAGAGGAAGTAAATCGCCGCACGCCCGTGCGGCGATCTTCTTTTCCATCCGGGCAAAGGCCGCAAAGAAGAACAACCACAGATAAACACAGATTCACACGGATAAAGAAAGTTTCCAACGAATAGGAAGCGCCTAAGAGTATATTTCGGTTCAGCCCCCAACGCAGGCTCAAACTGCAGGATCGCCGCTACAAGAAAATTTGTTTTTTGGAGGGTCGCGCTCCGTCGCGACCGGAAGAAGAAGATTCCGACAGAGCGGAACCCTGCAAAATCTTTGAAGTCATGATTTTTTGGGCGAACAAGCGTCCATAAAATTTGTGTGTAAGAGGCAGACGACCTTGCTCCGGATATGAACGAACGGGGCCAGTCGGCCCCGTCTCCAAATCATTCCGAACGTCAGTCTAGGGAGCGGGAACGGTTACGCCTACGCCATAGGCTCTGAATCCGTTGGTGGGCTCGCCGCCGGTCGTATTGGCGGAGTAGTCGTCGGTGAAGGTGTGAGAGGTTGAAACCTCGCTGGTCTCGGACCATTTTCCGACCAGGGGGCTGGCAAATCCGTTCCAGGCGGTATTTCCCGTCAGCCCGTCCGAAAAATAAATCGTGTAATCGCGTTGGGGTTCGGTGGCTACTGTGATGGCATAGTTGGAGCTTTCGCCGGGGTTCAGGGTTTGCAGCGCGAACACGGAGAGGGCGTTGGTGGGGTTCGTGCCGGCGACGTATTCCTGCCACGCTTCCATCCGATCGTCATCCGTATCGCTGAGCGAGGCATTTTCGTAGTCATTGGTCGTGGGATAATACTGGTGCAACCAGGTTTTGGGCACGGACACGGGGGTATTGGTTACGAGCTGGGCGGTAAATGTGGAGGCGATGGCGCCGTCGGCCTGTACGTTCTGCCAGGTTTGCGTATAGATGACGTCGTTATTTCCGAATGCGTGAGCGATCGGCGCCGAGTTGGTGGTCACGGCGGCGATCCGATAGAAGTTGGAGGCGACGATGACAAACGCCTGGTTGCTGCCGGACCCTACGCTGACGGCGCCGGCGGGGGTCATGGTTCCGTTGGCGCCTGCCGTGGCGGTAATGGTGTGAAAGCCGCCGGCATTTCCTGAATAGTACTCGCTGGGATCGGCATCGGGAGCGAGCAGATGGAGCTCGACCACCGCTCCGTCGTTTTTGGTTTGAACGACCACCTTTTCGCCTCCGAAGGGATTGCCATCCGAATAGCCCATGCCGTACGAGTCGGAGTTCTGTACGATGGTGTTGTTGTACATATTCACTTGATAGGGCGGCGACTGCCAGGTATTCGTTTCCGAGTGCACCAGCGCCGCGTCGCCGCTGAAGGTAAAGACCTGCGTCGGATTGGAATTGGTCGGTATCAGCCCTGCATTCAGCGAATAGCAGAGCTTGTTGGCCAGGCTGGCGATCCAGTCTTCGAACAGCGAAGGATTTGTGGTGGAAACGCAGTTTAGATGTCGATTGGTCATTAACCATACCCAGGTGTTGGCGTTGGTATCCGTGCAATATCGCACCCACAGGCCGGCATCGCTATCGTTTCGATAGATGGTGGCGGGATTGACGCCGTCGACGGAGTAGTAGATTTCGGTTTTGCACGCATCGTTCGTGAGGACCAGCACTATTTGGTTGGTTTGTCCAGGACCTGGAAGCATCGGATTTACCATGAGCTGCGTGGCGCTATGAAAACGTCCGATGAAGACCGCTGGATTATTGTTCAAGGCGGCAATCCGGTTGGTCCAGTGGATCGGATTGGGGCCGTTAAAGTGGGCCGGGTCGTTCGAAGGGCGGTTGGCTTTGAGGACGATCGGCACGCCATTGGATTGCAGGCGATACATGTAGTCCACCAAATTGGATTTCCCGCTCGGGGAGTAAGCGTATTCGTCGTGTTGGATGTTGGGCGCCATCAGCTTGATCCAGGTGTTCGACCAGACATTGGAAGTCATCATCACATTCGCGGCCTGGGCCGCATCGAATTGGTACAGATTGGTGATCATGCCGATCAGCTCGGAGGACTTTTTGTTGTATCCGATCTGCCATGTGGCATGGGGATGTCCGCCCGTAATGCAGCGTACGCCGCACAGCATGCCGACCCAGTCCACATTGGAAATGTCCCAATAGCCCACATCGCCGGTCAACAGGCTGAATTCGAACAACCCGTTATACATCTTATGCACATCCGGTGCGCCGGTCTTCGAGTAGGCTTCCATTGTATGCGAGGGATCCAATCCGTATCTCAGATTGCCGGCGGTGATGTTGGTGACGATCAACGTCCAGACGTTCGTTGTGGTTGTGAACGGATAGACCACTTCAAAATTTGTCAGCGCCGGTTTGATGGAGGCCGCGGCGTACTGCAATTGGATGAAGACATTGGAAGGCGCCGTTACGGAAGAGGGGACATCGTTATAGATTCTCAGCACATTTGCGGCTTGAACATTTCCACACCAGCAAAGCACCAACAACGCGGCTAGCTTTCTCATTCTGTATCCTTTCGCATCTAATAGCGACCGGGGCGATCCGATCGGAGCGGTTCCGTAGCCTTAACAAATTTTTTGATAGCGAGTGGGCTCAAAGTTGGTTGCCATGGTCCACACGGCGGCTTGGCACTGGGTCAACCGAAACACGATAAACAAGTCATACCCGTGTTTTTCGATCCAAGGCTTCATAAAGGGGCGTGCTTCGACAATTTCTTTTTTCAGGTCGAGATCCTCAACGATCTCCGCAAGACCTGCAACTCGAATCTGAGTGTCGGGGCTGTTGAAACAAACTTCCACGTGTTTGTTCAGCAGAATCTGTTTGGCAAGAGCCTTCGCTTTCCCTGTATGGAAAATCAGGCCCGACGAGTCAGCCCTGTACGCGAGCATGCCGCGAACCCGTGGTTGATCTCCCTCAACCGTGGCTAAATGACACGCCGGATTTGAATTGATGAATTGAAGAATCTGTTCTTGAGTCATGTGCGTTCCTTTTTTGTGATATCCAACGATCGGCTCTTGAAGAGCGGTCTTGTTTGTTTCCGCTAAGTTGTTTTCGAACATTATGAATTATAATGCGGCTTGTCGATTTCCGATTTCCGAGTCTATTCGCGTGGGGTGCATCTCGACACGGCCGCAGGTCGTATGGGAAAAGAAGGCGCTCAGCGGAGTGAGCGCCCTACCCACAGCAAAGAAAGGTAGATATCCCGCCGGATCGGGACGCACCCAGGGCCGACTCTGTCAGCCTGCGTTTGTTATGCCTTTCAAAGGCTGGCTGGGAAAGCCCGTCTTCGGAGAAGCCGGGCCACCTTCTTTCGGCAAGGGGCCCGTTCAGATTCCTTCCAGCGTTTTTCGAAGTTGGTGGATGAAGTTGGTGCCGACGGGAGTGATTTTTGGAGTGATGGAGGGGTAGGGGGCGACGGTTTCTCCGGTCAGATTGGTGGTTTCGGCGATGGTCAGGTAGAGGTTGGTGAAGTAGCCGGCGCGGATGGGGGTTTGATGGGGGGTGATGGCTTCCCAGTGGTTGGTGGGCAAGACGCGGCAGGCGCGGGCGTAGTTGGCTTCTTCGCGCAGTTCGTCGAGGTAGATTTTTCGGATAAGGGTTGTGAGGGGGGGAAGGTTGGGATCGGTCCAGGTGCGGAGGCCGATCACAAAGCGGTTGGTGGAGGAGGACAGACTGGTCATTTCGCTGTCGTGTGCGGTGACGCGCCAGTAATAGCTGGTTCCTGTCGGCAGGGGAGCTGCGGGTTTAAAGCGGATTTTGCCGTTGCTGTTGTCGCCGGGCGCGCCGGTCGGCGGAAAACTTCCCCAGGATGTTCCATCGAAATATTCAAATCCGGCTACGCTGTTGCTCGAATTGGCTGCGAGGAGCGAGGCGTTGGTTGTATCGCAATAAATTTGAAAATGGAGATTTTCGCCATCGGGGTCGAGAGGTGCATGCCAGATTAAACGAGGACTGGGATTGAGCGTGCGGCCGTACAGCGCAAAATCGTCGTTATCGATCAGGCCGTCGTTCAGGTAGTCGGGACAGTTCGCAGGCGAATGAAGGATGGGAGCGGCCGGCGGGGAATTGCTGGCGGGTTTCAGGCCGCCGGAATAGGCCACACCCCAAGTTACCGGCGCGTGGGAGAGGTGGGCGGCCGAAACGGCGAGCGTCCACGCGCCTGTGGCGGGTCGATCGACGAAGATGCCTTCGACGGTGTTGACGTGGTCGTTGGTCAGGGCTGTGCCGAAGACGTGAATCCAAAGATCGCCGTAGTTGTCCGGAGAGGTCCAGGCGCCGCCCGACGAGTAGGCGGTGCGCGTGGATTTGCCGCCGGAGTCCCGGGGCTGCCGGATGCGGCTGCCGGTGATTTGCTTCGAGCCGACGAAGAAATAGCGGGTGGTGATGACGATGTTCATGGGGACATCCAGATGCCAGATGCCTCCGCCGGCGGGGACGGTATTGGTTTGCGCAAAGAGCACGGCGCGAGGCGCGCCGCCGGTATCGCTGCCCGCCCAGACAAACGTGGCGATGTCGCCGCCGAGGGTGTTGGTGTCGTAGGCGATTTGCTGGATATGGGTCAGCGTCAACGGCAGTTCCGGGGCTCGACAAAGTTCCGCCTGGGAAAACTCGGCGTTGTTGAACCAACTAAGGCGGCTGTTGTTGGTGTAGTAATAGAGTCCCACGCGAGTGTCGCGCTCCTGCGGCCATTGCGGGCTGCCGTCGGGCGCGACGAGGATCAGGTCGAGATCGTTCACGAGGCCTCCACCCGCGGTCGTGGAGAAATTGGTGTCGAACGTTTTCCAGGAGCCGGGGAAGTCGGTCCAGGCCAGGTGAACGCGCAACGGCAGATTGCTGTCGTGCACGATCATGTTCGTGCTGAAGGCCGCCTCGTTGGTGAAGGGCTGGAGTGCGCCGTTGACGTAGCGCATTTCGTACGAGGAGGACCCTGTGAAAAGAGGACTCAAGGCCAGCCGGCCCCAGCCTTCAACGCAGTTCGGGGCGTTGGTGGTCTCGCGGGCGGCTCCTGTGCCGTACTGGCCGGGGCTCATGTCGATGGTTCCGTTGAGCAGGATGGCCTTCATCAAGGCAGCCGGCGGATTGGTCAGGCCCCGCTGGAGCCGCAAATATTCGCGCAAGACGGCGGCGGCGCCGGATACCAGCGGCGACGACATGCTGGTGCCGCCGCTCCAATTGTAGTTGGTGTTGCCGGAGACGATGCCCCACAGGATGTTCGAAGCGGAGGGGATGGCATGCGATCGGGCCGAGGCGATGTAGGCGCCGGGCGCGACGAGGTCCGGCTTGATGCGTCCGTCGGCGCAGGGCCCCCGGCTGGAAAAGGCCGCCATGCCATTGGTTTGGTTCGCGACGCGATCGGAGGCGATCGGGTCGGCGGGAAAGTCGGCCGGCCAACCGCTGCCGTAGGTCATGGTGAAGGTGGATCGATCGTTTTCCGAGGCCCCGACGGTGAGGCAATTCTTGGCGCTGCCCGGGCTGCCGATGGAGCCCAGATCGACCACGCCATCGGAGTTGCCGTCCACTCCGGCATTGCCGGCAGAATAGCACACGAGCATTTCCGGATTGTTGAAGGTGAACTCATCCACTTCGCGTGTCTGGGCTTCGTAGGCTCCGTCGGCGTCGGAGCCCCAACTGTTTTGATGGATGCGCGCGCCATTGGTGTAGGCGGCTTGAAACATCATGTTGAGATTGGTGGGGGGATAGATGGCCGAGGAGTTGGTGCTGCGGCCCAAAGCTTGAAAGACCAGCCGCGCTTCGGGCGCGCTGCCGGCATAACTTGTGGCCGGATAGGTATGTGTGGCAGGGTCGGCCCCGGAGTAAAAGCCGTTTCCGAGCACGGAGCCGGCCACATGCGTGCCGTGGCCTGAGATGGGGTCGTGTGCTCCGTCGCCGGAGTAGTCTTGCAGAAAAACCACGCGCGCATTGCCGGCGCCGTCGCGAAACTCGCCCTGCAGTTGGTCGGTGCTGTTACTGCACACATCCAAGCCGCTGTCGGCCACGGCCACGGTTTCGTTGCTGCCGAAGTAACCGAACTGGGTCCAGACCGGGCGTGTTAAAACGATATCGGCCGCCACGTTGTTCATACTATGCGGCTGGGGCGCGTAATCCAGGCCCGCCACGCCGGGCAAGGCGGCCAGATCCATTAGTTGGGAGCCCCGTACCTTGGCCTCCAAGATGGCGCCGGAAGCCGTATGGCCAATATAATCCGCGCCGCCCAATGCGCGTGCGGAGGTCAACGTTTGCATGGCGTCGTAACCGGGCGCCAGAAATATCCGGACATTGAATTCGCGCTCGTAGCCCGGCCGGGCCGGCCGCCGCATCGCTTTGTTCAAGCGTTCCGAGAATCGATATTCCGGCGCGTAATTTCCCAGCCAGCGCACTTGTTGAAGGTTTCGGGCGGCCGTTATGCGTGATTCCTGCAACTCCACGATCAACGTGTTTTCCGGAATGAAGCCGAGCACTTTCACGCCGGCGGCGCGCAGTTGTCCGGCAATGGCGTCGTTGAGCGGTTCGTTCAATTGAATAAGACGAAGCGAGTCGCTCACAGGAGCCTGAGACGCGCTTAAGTCGGCTGCGCGGCCTTCTCGATCGCGTTCCGAGACCGGGTCGAGCCATTGGCCGCTCAGTTGCACGAGGGTGGAGGTCGAAGCGGATATTTTTACTACGCGCAAAGGATGATTGAATGGTGGAACCTCGGCTGCATCCTGTGGTGGAACTTTGGCGGCGGGGGCATTCAAGGCGGCGGCGAGGAAAATGGAGACGGCAATTTTTCCAATCGTTGGACAAATGCTATCCCTGAAGGGAAGCCACCGGCTTACGCCGGCGGCTACATCGCGCTGATGAAGAAAAGGTGGAAGGCTCATGGTCAGCGGTTCCTTATTCGGAGAAGGTGTTGACGTTGACCCATTGCGAGCCGTTGTAGACTTGGAGATAGCCGTTGGTATAAATCAGCGCGCCTATTTGCGGAGAGGCGATTTGATCGGCCAGCGCGATGGCGGTTGTGCCGGATACAATCAACTGGCCGGCGACGATCAGGTTGCCGCTTAAGGTTCCTCCTGTTACGCGGACGAAACTGTTCGAGGCGCTTTGGCCGGTGATATAGCCATTGGTCGCGTGGTCGCCCCGGGCATAGGCCTGCGACCATTCTTGTGTTTGGCTCATGGTGATGTCCGAAGCGACGCTGGCAGAAAATGCAGGATCGCTCTCCGCGTAGATGGGCGTTCCTGTGGCGTAGTTGGATTTGTCAGCCAGCCACACCGGATCCGATTCAATATATACGGGAGAGCCGGTGGCGTAGTTGGCGCGTTCGGCGAGCCAGATTGGATCGGCTTCGGAATAGCCGTAGAGAGGACTGCCCGTGGCATAGAGGCTCTTCTCGGTCGCCCAGACGGGATCGGCTTCGGTGAAGCCGTAGAGAGGGGTTCCGGTGGCGTAGCTGGATTTCTGGGCGTTCCATAGCGGGTCGGCTTCCGCATAAACCGGAGAGCCGGTGGCGTAGTTGGCGCGTTCGGCGAGCCAGATTGGATCGGCTTCGGAATAGCCGTAGAGAGGACTGCCCGTGGCATAGAGGCTCTTCTCGGTCGCCCAGACGGGATCGGCTTCGGTGAAGCCGTAGAGAGGGGTTCCGGTGGCGTAGCTGGATTTCTGGGCGTTCCATAGCGGGTCGGCTTCCGCATAAACCGGAGAGCCGGTGGCGTAGTTGGCGCGTTCGGCGAGCCAGATTGGATCGGCTTCGGAATAGCCGTAGAGAGGACTGCCCGTGGCATAGAGGCTCTTCT
>MHBK01000037.1 GCA_001804865.1 Lentisphaerae bacterium GWF2_57_35 | reverse complement strand
GCAAAGACAAAGCCCGAGAGAACACGGGAAAGATTCTTGCCTTCGAGGGGGATTGTATACTGTTTCCAGGCGGTCTCGAGTTTGACCTTGCCCAGGCTGGCTTTGCCGGTATCCCAATACGGCTTGTTCTTGGCAATGATGCCCATTTTGAACTCGACCATTTCCCCGCCCTTGTCGCCGCGAGCCCAGAACGTAAGCTTCTTGGCGCCGTTCAGATCCACGCCGCCTTCGTCATCGCCCCAGTTGTTGGCGGGATTCTGCCAGACGATGCCGCCCCAGCTCTTCGGATCGCTGAACGCCACCTTGATGCAGCTTTCGCCGTTGTGGGGATTTTCCTTCCAGCAGTCGTCGTATTCGATGGCCTCCGCGTTGCCCATCCAGCCGGAGGCAATGAACGGCGGTTCGCCTTCGTCTTCGCAGTCGCCATGCACTTTGCAGGGGAGGCTGACTTTCATGCCCACCGGACCCGCTATCACCTCGCTCGAAGGCGCTATTCCTTCTTGAGCCATCGCCACACCCGCCATGAACATGGCGGCCGAAAAGAAACCACTCAAACCCATCCTAACCTTTGACATGATAACTTACTCCTTTTATGTTTTGTTCACGTGATTTTTCCGCGCACAAGTTCTATTCCGTCGTTTTTTCGCTTTGCGCCTCCTTTTCCTGCCCTTGCTCCTTCAGCCAGACTTCGAAAGCATCCATTTCCTCAGTGGTGTTTCCATCGCCCCACCGCAGTTATATTCCCACGGCACGGTTCCGATTTTGGTGGGCGAATAGCTCATGCCGTAGATGAAGTAGGGCTTGTTTTCCACAAACATCTGCCATTCGCCGTTGCCGGTGTCGATGCGACAACTCCAAACGACCTGGGTTTACCTTGCTCTGAAGGCCTTCTCCCGAAGCCTTCGCCAGACCCGCGCTATCGCGGAGAATGTACGTAAACTGCGCCGTGCCCACATTCCTGAACACTCCGTACTTTTCATACTGGACGATGTCTTCCGTTCCGGGATTGTAAATCTTAAATAGCGGTTCTTCTCCCTGGCTTCCCAAGGACAGGAATCCCAACAGCACCGCGGCAAGACGACCAGTATGATTTGCTAGCATGTGTTAATCCTTATGCGCGAATTCACATATTTATGTCGGAGGAGGGCGGTATTTATTCCTCACAATTTTTTGAAACGAAAAGGTTTCGATATAAGTCATTCTGGTCGACGGGAAAGAGGCTGGATAACGATGACCCTTCTGAATACTCTTTATCCGTGGGACCGCGTTGCCATCCGTAAAAGATAAGGCTCACGCTTCGCGAAGTGTGAGTCTCGATATGGAACGAGCTACCGTACGGTCTTTTTATGTGAAACGATAATTTATTGACGGTAGATTTGCCTTTTGGAGGGTCGCGCTCCGTCGCGACCGGAAAAGAAGGTTCCGACAGAGCGGAACCCTCCAAAAATATTTGAGATCGCGTTTTTTGCAAACGATAGATCCATAGGATCTATGTATAAAAGACAGGATGGCAGGCAGGCTCCAGAGATGAAGAGCTGATCGTTCCCTTGGTTTTGCCGGAATTTTCCTCAGGTTTTTAGCAAATGAAAATCGGGGTTGAGTGGATGGGGTCTTTTGATTTTTTGGTTAGTCTTTCCCTGAACAAGCGAACAGGGAGGACGATTAGCCCATGAAATCAGCTCACGTCAGAATTTGTCGGAACTACGTGTTTTTGGTTGGCGTCTTTGTATTGACGCGCAGCGCTCTTGGTTGGGAGCAACGCGATGAGGTATCGCATCCGCAACGGATGCATAACACGGCATTCTTCTACCGCCATAATGCAGCCTATCGTTATGCCTCCGCGTTTCATTATTACCACGCCAAGCAGCATGATGTGTTGCAGTTGACCCCGTTGTCGGAGCACGAAAAGATCGATGCTTGGTTCGACGAGAACGTGCGGTCGTTCACCGTCAACCAGAAAGCCCGGACGGAGCCGACCATGGAACTGTATGGGCCCTACACGGCGATGCTGGCCTGGCGCGTTTACCGGGCGATCGATTGGACGCATATTCATCACGAACAAACCTACGATATTCTTTCGGATCGGGGCATTACGTGGGACCGGAAAGGCGAACGCACGGCACAGGCGGTCGATTATTACCTTCGAATGAACGAAGTGGCGCGCAGCGTGGCCCCGCTGGATATCACCATGCGGCGGGCCGCGGTGATGATGAAGCCGTATTTTGGGTATTATCGCAATTACTATCCCCGCTCCGCCCGGTTCGCTTTTGTGGCGCACTGGTGGCATCCGGTCATATACGAAGCGATGATGATCGCCGGAAACGGCGACGAACAGCAGCGCCTGGTCAAGGAGGTGGATCGCACGCTGCTGGAGCAGGTTCTTAGCGATCCGCCCCGGCGCATGTTGCTGAGCCGTGAACTTATGCCGCGTTACGCCCGGTTGTCCCCGGAGTCGGCCAACATCTTCGACAATCTTCACATGCTGCACGGGATCGTTTACGACATTCTGGCTTATGAAGGATGGACGGAGGACCAAAAGCGAGCGGAACTGTACCGTGTGGTGAATGCCATGAGCTACCAGCAAGGCGACGAGCGATATGCCCGGCTCTTTTCGCTTCCTCATCCCGAGCAGGATCCCCGGAGTTATGACGAGTGGATGAAAGGCTATGAAGGCGAGATGAACCGGATAATGGAGGAGATGATGCACGAGATGATGCCCATGATGATGCCTAAGGGGATGGACAAGGATATGGAGGACCGTTTGTGGGCCCAGTTTCGGATGAAGCTGTCGCCGGGATTGGAAGAAGGCGAAATTCCCGGCTCGCTGCACGACGCGTTGATGCAACTCATGCCGGACATGGAGATGGCGCCCGGCTCCGCGGAGCCCGGACGCACGTCCGCTCCGATGGTGGACATGATGCTGAAAGGATGGCAGAAAAAATACCAAAATCTGCCGCCTGTGGAGCCCTATCCCATGCAGCAGGAACCCGAACCGTCACGGCAAGTCCGCGCAGGAGGTGAATCATGAAAAAGGAAATCCTCCAAAAGTTCATGGGTTCCTGCCTATTCGCCGCCGTGGGTTTCGCCGCTTCCGTCGTCTGGGCGGCCGATCACTCGAATCTTGAAGAAGACCAGCCCGTCTCCGTGGAAGATGCTTTTGCGACGGCTTATCTAAATTATGAAATTCAAGGCCTCGTAAGATACGAGAAGCTGGATACGGGAGATGAGGACCGGCTGATGTTTCAACCGATGCTGGAATACGGGGTATGGCGGAATACGGAAGTCCAAGTGCATGCGCCCTTTTATACCGGCGATGACGATAAGCACAGCGGCGATCTGAACTTGGGCGCGTTGTATAATTTCAACCAGGAATCGGTGATGGCGCCGGCGACGGCTTTGGAGGGAGAACTCGCGTTGCCCACCGGAGAAGGCAGTCATGGCGTGGACCCGACCGTTAAATTGATTCTGACGAAGACGGTCGAACCTGAGTCCTTCAGTCGGGTGCACCTGAATGCCGCTTACACCTATAACGCGCGACCTCAGGAGGATGAGCGCGATCATTTGTACGCGTTGACGGCGGGGTATAGTTTTCGTCCCGGCGCCGATACGATCGTCATCGTGGACGTGCTTCGGGAACGGGAGCGGGAAGGCGATGAGGCGATAAGCTTACTGGAAGCCGGCGTCCGGCAGCAGCTCGATCCGTTGACCGTGCTGGGTCTTGGCGGCGGAGTGGGATTGAACGATGAAGCCCCCGACTATCGAGTTACGCTTAGCGCGCAACGGTCTTTCTGAGTGTGATGGGTGGGTGGGGCGTCCTCGGGAGAGTGGTCGCTCGATTCATAGCGGCCGGCGATCCTTCTTGGCCAGCTCTACGTGAAAGAGGACTTGTGTATAAAAGACCGGGGCGGAGTCGCCCCGGCTCCAAAGAGGAAGAAGCTACTCCTCGCGGGTGATGTCGGCGCCGAGGTCGCGGAGGCGTTCGTCGATGCGTTCGTAGCCGCGGTCGACGACGTGGGCGGATTCGATGACGCTTTGGCCGCGGGCGCAAAGGGCGGCGATGACGAGGGCCATGCCGGCGCGGATGTCGGGGCTGGCCAAGTGGGAGCCGTGCAGGCGCGAGGGGCCGTCGATATGTACGCGGTGCGGGTCGCATTGCAATATATGGCCGCCCATTTCGATGATGCGGTCGACGAAGTACATGCGGCTCTCGAACATTTTTTCGAAAAACAGGATGCTGCCTTTGACCTGGGTGGCCAACACCAGGGCCACGCTCATCAAGTCCGACGGAAACGCCGGCCAGGCGCCGTCTTCTATTTTGGGGCTCGCGGCGCCGAGGTCGCGTTTGACGCGCAGCTTTTGCTTGGGCGGGAGATGGAGCGTTCCGTTTTCAATGGACCAGTTGACGCCCAGCTTCTGAAACGCTTTTCCAATGACTTCCATGGTCAAGGGTTCGGGAATGCCTTGCACGGTCAACTCGCCGCCGGTGGCGGCGGCGGCGGCGATGAAACTGCCCACTTCAATGTGATCCGGGCCGACGACGTGATGCGCGCCGCCAAGCTGGGAGACGCCTTCGATCCGGATGAGATTTGTGCCGGAGCCCTGGATGCGGGCGCCCATTTTCACGAGCATGGCGCAGAGATCCTGGACATGCGGTTCGCAGGCGGCGTTGAAGATCGTGGTCTCGCCTTCCGCCAGGACGGCGGCCATGACGATGTTCTCCGTGGCGGTGACGCTGGCTTCGTCGAGGAGGATGTTCGCGCCGCGCAGTTGCTTGCGTTGAAATTCGTACGACTGGCCGAATTTCACATGGATGCCCAGCGAACGCAGACCGTAGAAGTGCGAGTCGAGCCGCCGGCGTCCGATCACGTCGCCGCCGGGCGGAAAAATGGTGGCGCGGCCGTGACGGGCGGTCAGCGGACCGGCCAGCAGGATCGAGGTGCGTACGCGGCTGCACAAGTCTTCGCTTAAGCGCCGCTTGCGGATGTTCCGGGCGCGCAAGGTGACGGTGTGATCCTTTTGCGTGACTTCCACGCCCAGGGAGACCAGTAATTCGAGCATGACCTGTACGTCGAGAATGTGCGGGACGTTTTCCAGGATCAGCGGTTCGTCGGTGAGTACCGAAGCCGCGAGCATGGGAAGCACCGCGTTTTTGTTGCCCACGGGGCGGATCGTGCCGCTGAGGCGTTTTTGTCCGTTTATTATAAATCTGGCCATGAGGGTAATCAGTAATCAGTAATCAGTAATCAGTAATCAGTAATCAGTAATCAGTAATCAGTAATCAGTAATCAGTAATCAGTAATCAGTAATCAGTAATCAGTAATCAGTAATCAGTAATCAGTAATCAGTAATCAGTAATCAGTAATCAGTAATCAGTGTCATACTCGGCTGTATCTTCTCGAACACATTGGGGGTCTTCCTTGCAGAAAAGGTCGGCTTTTGCAATCATTGAATTCAGCATTCGACCGACTTCGGCTACTTTGGACAGTACTTCGAATGCCTGCTTTTGATCGATCAGGGTGCAATCCAGAGCGCATTCAATCCAATGTTGCGTTTCCAGTTGCTCTCCATCGGCATCGGTTAATTTGCTGATGAAATGGCGAATATAGCGTCGTTTGGCCCAAGCCTCAGCGATTTGTGCGCCGACCGAACGCGATGAGCGCCGGATTTGATCGGTAAGCGAAAACATTTCTTCGCGAGGAAACGATTTGGAAAGCTCGTAAATTTCTCGAGCTGCTTGCCGTGAAGTTTGATAAACCATCAAATCGCGGTAACTCTTTGCATGCTGTAATTCACTCATTTCCCCTCCCACCATAACTGATTACTGATCACTGATCACTTCTTCTTCTCTCTCTTCCCCTTCTTCATTCCACCGTAACGCTTTTAGCGAGATTCCGCGGTTTGTCAATGTCGGTTCCGCGGGCTTGAGCGGCGTAGTAGGCGAGGAGTTGGAGGGCGACGACGTTGACCAGGGGGGAGAATTCGTCGCGGGTGGGGGGAACGAAGACGATGTCTTCGGCCAGTCGATCGAAGGCGGTGTCGCCGTCGGTGGCGATGGCGATGATCTTGCCGTGGCGCGCTTCGACTTCCTTGACGTTGGAGATCATCTTTTCGTAGACCTCGTCGCGCGTTTTGGTGCAGATGCAAACCACGGGCAGATATTCGTTAATGAGCGCAATGGGGCCGTGTTTCATTTCGCCGGCGGCGTAGCCTTCGGCGTGCTGGTAGGAGATTTCCTTGTTTTTCAGCGCGCCTTCGAGGGCGGTCGGATAGTTGAATCTGCGCCCGAGGTAAAGCGAGCTGGGACCGTCGTGATGTTTGTCGGCAATCGCCCGGATGGAGTCTTTTCGTCTCAAGACGTAGTGAATGGCATCGGGAATGGCTTGTAAGTCGCGAAGCAAGGTTTGGGCGTCCTTCTCGGAGATTTCGCCGCGGGACAAGCCGATGTGGATCGCCAGCAGGCCAAAGGCCATCAATTGGGCGGTATAGGCCTTGGTGGAGGCCACGCCGATTTCCGGGCCGGCATCGGTGAAAAAGACCGCGTCGCTTACGCGGACGAGGGTGCTGCCGGGGACGTTGCAGATCGAGAGGGTTTTGCAGCCCCAGCTTTTGGCCATGCGAACGGAGGCGAGGGTGTCGGCGGTTTCGCCCGATTGCGAGACGGCCACGATGAGCGTGCCGGGATCGATCTTGGGATCGCGGTAACGGAATTCGCTGCCCAGATCCGTTTCTACGGCGATGCGGGTGAGGTTTTCGAGCAACAACTTGCCGTACATGCCTGCGTGATAAGCCGTGCCGCATGACACGATCATGACGCGGTTCAGTTTCTTGAAGTACTGCGGGCTGAGCCCAAAGCCGGGCATGAGGACCGAACTGTCAGGCGAAACATGCTTGTCCAACAAATTACGGAGCACGCGCGGTTGTTCGTGAATTTCTTTCAGCATGAACGTTTCGAAACCGGCGCGTTCGACCGATTCGGCGCGCAGGGTGACGGTGACGATCTCGTGTTTGACTTCCTGGCCGTCCAGATTGGTAACGCGGACTCCGTCGGGGGTTAGCGTCGCGATCTCGCCGTCGTTGAGGTAGATCACGTCCCGGGTCTGGCTGACAATGGCCGGCACGTCGCTGGCGATGAATTGCTCGCCTTTTCCGACGCCGACGACCAGGGGACTGCCGTGGCGCGCGGCATAGAAGCGGTCGGGCTGATCCTTGAAGAGAATGCCCAGCGCATAAGCTCCGCGGGCCAGCTTCAAGGCGGTTTGCAGCGCTTCTTCGAACGATTTCGCGCCGTCGGACAACGCGGCTTCGATCAGGTGGGGGATGACTTCCGTGTCGGTCTGCGAAATGAATTGATGCCCCTTCGCTTCCAGGGCGGCGCGGAGTTCCTGGTAATTCTCGATGATGCCGTTGTGGACCACGGCGATCCGCCCCGTACAGTCGAGATGCGGATGGGAATTGATTTCGGAAGGTTCCCCGTGGGTAGCCCAACGCGTATGGCCGATGCCGACCCGGCCTTCGACCGGCTCGTTCTTCAGCCGTTCGCCGAGCGCGGAAAGCCGTCCGACGCACTTTTGAACAATCAGTCCGGTTCCATCAAAGGCCGCGATGCCCGCCGAGTCATAGCCGCGGTATTCCAGATTGGTCAGCCCCGCCATTAACAGCGGAACGGCCTCGCGCGATCCGACATATCCGACAATTCCACACATAACACATCTCCTTGCCTCGCACTATACGCCGTAAACCCATGCTTGCTCAAGAAAAGGATAAAAAGCAAAAGGCCGGGAACGTGTTCCCGGCCTTTCCCAGCTTGACGTTAAATTAGAAATTACGGCGTCAAGGTGCTGGTTACGCTGTTCTTCGGATACAACGATGTATTGGCTTGTCCGGTGGCATTGAAGTTGGTTCCCAAAGCCGTATTTTCATCCAGAATAAGAGCACCGCCACCGCGTTGAACGACGACCGAACCTCTTTTTCCAAAGGGCACGGTATCGACAATTCCAACAAATTGATTAAGAGCATTGCCATTGAGTTTTATGTTTTGTGTAAAAATAGTAGGCGTAGATGCCGGCATTGTATCGGACACATCCAAAGCGATGCACCATGCGTTACGAATCTTGCCATCCAAGAACTCAGCTTCCGTTTGCGCTGCTTCAATACCCGACAAAGCAAAGAAGTTGTACGAAATAGCCCCGCCAAAAACTGTGTTGGTTACAATGGCTGCGAAAAAGGCTGAGGAATCTCCACTGGGCCAATCCGCCGATTTCGGCCAATCTGCGTTTCCTTTGGCTTTAAGTTGCATGGGATTGTCCAATTCAGCGGAAAACATCAACTTGTACAACCCTGTTCCATTGCCGACGGCTTGCGTCAGCCGACCTCGAACCAAGGCTTTGCTAATGGCAGGAGTCAGGATGGCAGCCAGCAGGGCGATGATAGCGATAACTACGAGCAATTCGATCAAGGTGAAGGCACGTTTACGATACTGGCGCCAAAGCATACTCATATCAATTTTCTCCTGTTTCCGTGTTCGTCGAACGCCGTTATTTATTAGCTTAACCACATTTTTACTGATTCGACATGAAAATCAGTCGTATAAATAACACAGTTTGAAAGAATACGTCAACAGTAGACGGGGAAGATGGCAGCAATTGTACATATGATTTAACAACACATGGAATGGATCATTTTCTTAGAGTGTATTTCGGTAGGATGACGTTCTGATTCTTACTCATAATCTTCATTATTTTATCCAGAAGGAGATTAAGATTAAGATTACGATTAAGATTATGATTAAGAGGGAGATATAGTAATTTGTCGTGCCAGGTCACAGACCCGGCCTACAACGACGAAACGACGAACCCATAGCATGAAGACAGAAGATTTCGATTATCATTTGCCGCAGGAATTGATTGCGCAAGAGCCTTCGGTTCAGAGGGATCAGTCGCGCATGTTGGTGCTGCACCGGGAAACGGGACGATTGGAGCATCGGTGTTTCAGCGATTTGCCTGGGTATCTGCGGGCGGGGGACTTGATGGTGGTGAACGATACGCGCGTGATTCCGGCGCGAGTGTTTGCCCGCAAAGAGGGGACGGGCGGCAAGGTGGAGTTGCTCATGCTGGAAGAGACGGCGCCGGGGATTTGGGCGGCGCTGCTGCGGACTCATCGCCGGCCGGCGGTGGGATCTACGATTTACCTGGGGGAAAGCCGGACGAAGGCCGTTTTGCTGGAGGATGGGGTGATGGGCCGGGTATTGCTGCGGATTGAAAGCGATCGGCCTTTCCTGGACGTGCTGGAAAAGGATGGGATTACGCCGCTGCCTCCTTACATTGCCCGCAAACAGGCTCCCGCGGAGCAGACGGAAGCGGATCGCACGCGATATCAGACCGTTTTTGCCCGGGAACCCGGCGCCGTGGCGGCGCCGACGGCCGGGTTGCATTTCACGCCGGAAGTCCTGGCCCGCTTGGAGCTGCTGGGCGTCCGGCGCGCCACGGTGACCTTGCACGTTGGGCCGGGAACTTTTCGGCCGGTCAGCGTGGACAACTTGGAAGATCACGAGATGGAGAGCGAGCGGTATCAGGTGCTGCCGGAAACCGTTCGGGCCATTGAGCAAGCCCGTGCTGCCGGGGGGCGCGTCATGGCGGTGGGCAGTACGAGCGTTCGGACGTTGGAATCGGCGGTCGGGGAGGGCGGTCTTCTCGCGGCGGGCGACGGGCGTACAAAGCTTTTTATCCATCCGCCCTACGAATTCCGGGTGGTGGATGTTATGTTGACGAACTTCCACCTGCCGAAATCCACCTTGCTGATGATGATCTCTGCGCTAGCCGGCCGCGAGTTGATCCTGAAGGCTTATGAGGAGGCGGTCCGGGAGAAGTACCGGTTCTACAGTTACGGGGATTGTATGCTGATTTTGTAAGGGTGGGTTAGAGCTCCAAGGCAAGTCCCGCTTGGCCCTTCGATCCGCTCAGGCCGGGCGGACAAAAGTCCTGCCCGACCTGCGCCGCCTTCCGGCTTCGTCCCGTAGCGGGACTACGCCGGACAGGTCCGGCTGAACCAAGCTGACGCGTCCCCGTTTTGCCCCTGCGCCCGGCCTGAGCGGGTCGAAGGGCCAAGCGACAGCCACCCCATGCCAGTAAACTGGACATGGGTTCCATTGCGGTAGTTGTTTTCTGTGGAGCCGAGGCGACCTCGCCCCGGCAGCGGGCCATGTGGCCTCGTCTCCAGCCGCCACGGGCCAGTTTATTCCCAGGTACGTGTTTATTGCGGCCGTGTCGGGATGCACCCAGGAAAAAGACCGCATCCAAAAAACTCCTTGCAACTTCGACCCGCGCTGTTATAGTCCCGCCCAGTTTCGCTTTTTAGCGGAACGGAAGCGAGTGGTTCGGCGCCTCGGCCGGATCCAAAGCGGATTTTCCGGCGGCATAAAGCCCCGGGACAACAGTTGGAGGATACAGTGGAAGCTAAAACTACAGTTCGTTCGGACGTATCGGTACAGGACTTGCTCGAAGCAGGTCTTCACTTCGGTCATCAGACCAAGCGGTGGAATCCCAAGATGAAGCGCTATATCTTCGCTCAGCGCGGCGGGATTTACATCATCGACCTTACTCAAAGCGTGAAATTGCTGACGGACGCGCGCCAGTTCATTTATGACACGGTGGCTCGCGGCCGCAAGATTCTGTTTGTCGGCACCAAGAAGCAGGCGCAAGAGCCTTTGAAGGAGCTGTCCGATAGGCTGGAGCAGCCTTATGTGGTCAACCGTTGGCTGGGCGGCACGCTGACCAACAGCCAGACCATTCGCAAGAGCGTAGCCCGGATGCGCATGCTGGAGAAATACGAAACGGACGGCACCTTCGCTTCGATGTCGAAGAAGGAAGTCTCCAAGCTTCGCCGCGAGCAGCAGAAGCTGCACTTTAATTTGAGCGGCATTGCCAACATGGAACACCTCCCGGGCGCGATGTTCGTGGTGGACATCAACCGGGAAGCCATCGCGGTGGCGGAAGCCAACCGGTTGAAGATCCCCGTCGTGGCTATTGTCGATACCAATTGCGATCCCGATCCGATCGATTACCCGATTCCCGGCAACGATGACGCCATCCGCGCCATCAAGCTGATTGCGGATACGATTGGCTCGACCATCCAGCAAGCCACGGCCGAATACGCCAAGGTCGCTGCTGAAGACGCCCGCAAACGCGCCGCGGCGGACGCGGAAGCTGCGGCCAAGGCCAAGGCGGCCGACGAGGAACGCAAAGCCCGCGACATGGCGGCCCGCAAAGCCAAGAACGACGCCCGCGATAAAGCCAAAAAAATGGAAGTAGCGGCCAAGAAGCCCGCCGCTCCCCAGAAGGAAGAAGTCGCACCGGCAGCAGAAGCGCCTGCGGCTCCCGTAGCGGCGGCTCCCGCGGACGAAGCTCCCAAGGCGGAATAATCTACGAACTGTTTTAAGGAAGGAATTTTTCCATGGCTGAAATCAGTGCAAGCCTAGTCAAAGAATTACGGGAAGAAACCGGCGTTGGCATGATGGAGTGCAAGAAAGCGCTCGTCGAAGCCAATGGCGACAAGACGGCGGCGGTCAAATTGCTGCGGGAACGCGGCATGGCGATTGCCGGAAAGAAGGCCTCCCGCACGGCCAATCAGGGTCTGGTGGCCGCGGAAGTCGAGCAGGGCGGCCAGCTCGGCGTGATGGTGGAAGTGAACTGCGAAACCGACTTCGTGGCCAAGAACGAAATCTTCCAAGCCTTTGTTGGAACGATCGTCGAAAAGGCCAAGAGCGTGCAAGGCGACCTGGCCGAAGCCGTACAAGCGGAAGTCGTGGCCAAGATCGCGGAAATCGGCGAGAACATCATCGTTCGCCGTTCGATCCGCTATCAAGTGCAAGGCAGCGGGACGGCCGCGAGCTACATTCACCTGGGCGGCAAGGTCGGCGTGCTGGTTGAAGTCGGCTGCGGCAAAGCTGAAACGGTCAAGACCGAAGCCTTCCGGGCGCTTGTGAAGGACATTACCCTCCACATCGCGGCGTGCAATCCCGGCTACCTGGTCCGCACCGAAGTGCCCGAAGCGGTCATCCAGGCGGAGAAGGAAATCTACGCCAAGCAGGTCGAGGGCAAGCCGGCGAATATTGTCGAGAAGATCGTTCTCGGCAAGCTGGAGAAGTTCTATTCGCAGGTCTGCCTCGTCGAACAAGGCTTTGTGAAAGATCCCGAGCAGACGGTGACCGAATTGCTAGCCGCTAAAAGCAAGGAACTCGGCGACGATTTGTCGATCCGCCGGTTCACGCGCTTCCAAGTCGGCGTGTAATTCGTATCTACAGAGTATCGAGGAAAGGGCTCAGCTTGCTGAGCCCTTTTTCTTTTGTTGCAGACGCTCTCGGGCAGGTTAATATAACCGCATGGAGACCTTATGGCGCCCCTATCGACTCTTGTTCATGATCCGGTGCTGATTTTTGCCACAGTAATGCTGATTATGCTGATCGCGCCCTTGGTTTCCACGCGGATTCGACTGCCGTCGATTATCGGATTGATCCTGGCAGGCCTGCTGGCGGGTCCCCACGCCTTGGGACTGCTTCAACACGACAAGATCTTTGAGCTGCTGGGCGCCGTCGGCTTGGTTTACTTGATGTTCCTGACCGGGCTCGAAATCAATCTCAACGAATTCATCCGTCATCCCAAGCCGAGCTTGATCTACGGCTTTGCCGCCTTTTTGCTGGCGCTTGTGCTGGGTACGGCGGGGGGCAGACTGCTGCTGGGGTTTTCATGGCCTTCGGCCATTCTGTTGTCGAGTTTGTTCGCCACCAACACCCTGATGACTTTTCCGATCGTCAGCCGCCTCGGTCTGGCCAAACATCAGGTGGTCACCGCCGCGATTGGCGGCACGATTCTTACCGATACGCTGGCGCTGCTGGCGCTTTCCGTCATGGTCAACTGGATGCAGGGCTCCCTTACCGCTTTTTTCTGGATTCGCCAGGTTCTTTCGCTGGTTCTTCTTGTTTTCCTAACGCTCTGGGCGCTGCCCCGCATTGGATTTCGATTCTTTCGTCTTACATCTCCCGACGGCGCCTCCGAGTTTGTTTTTATCCTCGCTGCCGTATTTCTCACGGCTTTTGGCGCCCGCCTGGCCGGCGTGGAGCCGATCGTTGGGGCCTTCCTGGCCGGGGTGGCTCTCAGCCGTCTTATTCCCGGGCATAGCCCCTTGATGAACCGCCTGCAATTCGTTGGCCAGGCTTTATTCATCCCGTTCTTCCTTATTTCCGTCGGCATGCGGATCGATTTGAAAATTCTTTTTTCCGGATTCTCCGTCTGGATGGTTTTTATTTTCATGATCGGGATGGTGCTGCTGGTCAAGTGGTCGGCCGCCCGCCTTTCGGGCAAGCTGCTGCGATATACGCGAAACGCCAGCATGCTGCTGCTGGGCCTATGCGTCAATCAAGCCGCCGCCCCGCTGGCCATCGTGCTGGTGGGCCATCGCATCGGCTTGTTTACCGAAGCGGTTTTGAACGGCGCCATCCTGATGGTGCTGGTCACCAATCTGGTCGGAGGCTGGCTGACCGAAAAGTATGGCCGTCTCATCTCCTTGCAGGCAACGCCGGAACGCCCGGAGACGGACGTCGAAAATACCGGCCGGACGCTGGTGCCGGTCAGTCATCCGGATACGTTGCCGGGGTTGCTGGATTTGGCCCTGATGCTGCGGCCCCAAGCGGCCTCCGAGCCCATCTATCCGTTGTATGTGGCGCAGGACGGAGTGGACGTCGACGAGCGGGTGGCGTTCGGCGAAAAACTGTTGGGCGCGGCCACCGCGCGTATTGTGGCGGCGGAGGCGCCCGTCCTGCCGTTGACGCGCATCGCGGTGAATGTTGCCGGCGGAATTCTGCATGTGATGAAGGAATTTCGTATTTCGATGCTGGTTATCGGCTGGAATGGGCGCAGCGATTCGCTTCGCATGGTGTTCCATACCCTGTTCGATCAAATTCTGGAACAGAGCCTGCAGATGGTCGTGGTTAGCCGGATTGAGCATCCGTTGAATACAACCCGGCGCATAGTTCTGATCCTCCCCCCGATGACCGAACGGCAAGCCGGATTCGCCACGGCGATCAACAATCTGGGGCGCCTGGTCGTTCAAATGGGGGCTCGTCTGCACCTGCTCTACGTGGATCGTTCCGCCCAAGAGGCAAAAGGCCTGAAAGGGATCCCGGCAACCGTCGCGGTGACCCGGCAGCCGCTGTCGGTTTGGAACGATTTGATGCCGGCCTTGAGCTCCACGCTCCAGGAAGGCGACATCATGGTCCTATTCAGCGCGCGCCGCGCCCGAACGGCCTGGCAGCCCAGCCTGGTCACCTTGCCCGGCCGGATCAGCCGCGCCCATCCTCAAACCAGCCTGCTCGTTGTCTATCCTTCCGATTTTTCGGAGGAGAAGATCGAGGAGGCTCCGTCCGGCGCACTGCCTAAAGGCCTGGCGCCCAGCCGGATCTTGTTCGACCTGGAAGGATTCGAAGCACAAGACGCCATCCGTCTGCTGTTGGAAACGATGTTTGCGCCGGCATCGCCCGCATGGAACGCCCTGAATTCCGTGCTTTGCGACATGCCCCCTGTCGAGTTGGCGGCCGGCATGGCGCTGCTCCACAGTCACGTAGGGGAAGTCTCGGAACCCACAATCTTCCTGGGCGTCAGCGAATCCGGCTTTGCCTTCGAGGGCTTCGATCAACCTGCGACCTACCTTTTAATTCTGCTCAGCCCAACCGAACGGCCCCCGGATCTCCACTTGAAAACGCTGGCCGGGCTGGCTCGCTTTGCGCGAAAGCCGGATTTCATGCAGACGATCAAGGAAGCCGTTGCCGGTGCAGCAAGCTGACGCGAAATCAGGGCATGGCATAACTGTGCAGTCCGGAAAAACGGCCGGCCAGATTGACCCACAGCAACGTCAGGACGACACCCGTAAAGCCCACGAGGGCAAGCACCGCTCCGGCCCGCCCATAGGTCCGTCCATTCGGCAAGGCGCGAAAATGGAAATAGCCGGCATAAACCAGCCAGGCGGCCAACGACCAAAGCTCCTTGGGGTCCCAATTCCAGTAGTCGCCCCAAGCCAGCTTTCCCCACCAGGCGCCCAGGAGCAAACCCAGGGTCATGAATGGAAATCCGACGCCGATCAGCCGGTAAATCGCCTCGTCGCGATCCGGAAAACCAGGCTCGGCCGCCGGGCCGCCGGCCAATCGGGCCGCCGCTTGAACCGCCGCCTTGGCCATGAAGATATACGAAAGCATATAGGCCATGACATGGGGAACGAACAGAGGGCTCTGAAGCGCCGGGGGCAGGGGCTTGAGCTGGGGGTCGAAAACGAATCCGGCCGGCCACAAGACAACGAACCCCAGAAGAGGATCGATCCATTCGCCGCCGATATTAAGCACCCGCCGGCAAAACACGCTCAACGGAAAAAACAGCGCGCCGAGGATCAGGAAAACCTCGAACATGTTCTGCAAGGGGGGATGTCCCGCATGCCACCCGCGAAAGCCCACGGCCGCCCATGCCGCGATAAAACCGGCCGCATAAGTCCAGGTTCCAGCTTTCGGTCGATGCGCCTTGAACAGGACAAAGGCCAGCAGGTAAAACGCCATGCCCAGATAAATCAGCCAGCCCAGAGTGGTCGCCTGAAGGGTCATGACGCACCTCCGTTTTTTGGGCGCCGGGGCTGAAGCCAGAACTGCACGGCTGCGCCCAACCCAAGCAAAACAAACCCGGCCAACGCCAGTGAAACGCCCGAGTCCTTCACGGCATATAGAATCGTGTAGCGCTGAGTCTGCCCATCGCAGGAATGCTGGTAAATGTGATAACCGCCGTAATGCAGGGGCTGGTTGACCTCGATCGCCCGCTGAAGAACAGCCTTTGCATCCTTCATCACGGTCACCCGGCTGACATAATCGCGCACCGGCGGCTCCTGGCGCGACAGCAGCACGCTGGCGGAGCGGTTGCTGAAAACGCCCTCCGGGAAAAGGGGCGACAACGGCAATTGATAAAACGAGCGGCCCGGGTCGCCTCCGAGCGTCCGCCTCACCGCATCGGCGCCGCGAATCAACTGCATTTCGATCACGGGACTGGTTGAGGAAGGCTCGCGGGGGGACCGGCTGAGCATGCGCATTCGGATGTCGCCATACGGCAGGTTCACTACCTGGCCGGTTTCGCATTTCAGGGGCTGGATAACCCAGGCCATCCCTTGCCGGGATGGGACGGTTATGCCGGCGCCCAACACCCACGGATCGGTTTCCAGGGGATAATGTTCGATTCGAAAATCGTCCAACCGAATCGAAAAGGGCAATGGGCCGACGAACCGCGACAGGGAGGCGTCGGCAAGCCGGTCCGACGTTTCCCCGGGCTTCAACCGCATAAACCCGGAGTACGGCCCGGCGTCGAGCCCGAACGAGACCCGCCACCGATGAACGTCCGAGGAATTCCACATCGATCCCGCGAGAATCAGCAGGCATCCCAGATGCATGGCCCATGACGCCGGCCGCCTGCGGACCCTTGCCGAGAACACTAAACCCGCCAACAAACAGAGCAGCAGAAAAAACCATATCGCCGTCATGAGCGGCGAATGGAAGAACAACTTCGCCCGTTCTGCGCCGAGAAACGCACCGGCCACGGCTATCGCCGCGAGCCCAAAAATGCCGATTAACGACCATCGCAACAGATTATGCTGGAATGCTTTCATGTTCATCGTTTTCAATTGGCATTGGCGAACATCCATTTATGCGTATATTAAATGGCATGGGGTTCAAGTGGAATAGACATTTTTTACTCAATTGGTGTTTACTTACGCCTTTGCCGATCTTTTGGCGCATTGGCGTTTTTGTTCTGCTGGGGGTTGCCATTGGCTTGGGGGCGGTCATCGTCCGCATCTCGCGCATGCCTTCCTATCTGTCCGACGCCCCGGAGGTGTGCATCAACTGCCACGTCATGAACAGCGCCTATGCCACCTGGCGGCAGGGCAGTCATGGACCGGTTGCCCTCTGCGTGGATTGCCATCTGCCGCACGATAATTTTGTGGCCAAAATGGCCTTCAAGGCCTACGACGGGATGAAGCATTCCTATGTGTTTACCTTCCGGCTGGAGCCGCAAGTTTTGGAACTATCGCCTGCGGCCGTTCATGTCGTGCAGGGCAATTGCGTGCGTTGTCACTACCAGCAATTCCAGATGATCCGGCTGGCTGACTCCACCGAACGCAAATGCTGGGATTGCCACGATGGAGCGCATGGCGCCGTCATTAGTCTGTCGGCCTCGCCTTTTGCGCACCGGCCCCAACTGCCGTCCGCCGGGCTGGACTGGATGAAGCATTTATCAAAGGAGAATAGCGATGAATAATCAGGAACTTACGCCGAATAAAACGCCGCGATGGGTGGGCCCGGTCATTTTTTTCCTTTCGGCCGGGATTGTCGTTTTGCTGAGCATGCTCGCCATATCGATCATGGAGCGGCGCTGGGAAACCACGCGTCCCTCCCTGGTGCTCCAGCCGATCGCAACCTGGGAGCCGGACAACGCGGTCTGGGGCCGGAACTATCCGCGGGAATACGAAACGTATCTGCAAACCCGCAACGACGCCACCCGCACGAAGTTCGGCGGAGCATTTCCGCGGGACTACCTGCAAGAAGATCCCCGGCAGGTCATTCTATTTTCGGGGTATCCCTTCAGCATTCAATACCAACAAGCCAGAGGACATTACTATTCCGTAAAAGACATCGCCTCCACGAAGCGAATCAACGATAAAACCGTCGCCACCTGTTGGACCTGCAAAAGCACGGAGGTCCCCCGCAAGATGGCCGAACTGGGCGTGAAAGGCTTCTCTGATCGCCTGTTCTCCGATTTCATCGGCGAAATCACCCATCCCATCGGTTGCCAGGATTGCCATGACCCGGCTACGATGAACCTGCGCATCACGCGGCCGGCCCTGCGGGAAGCCTTTGCGGCGCGCGGGATGAACATCGACGAAGCGACCCACCAGCAAATGCGCTCGCTGGTGTGCGCCCAATGCCATGTGGAATATTACTTCAAGGACATACGCTACCTGACCTTCCCGTGGAAAAACGGCCTGCGGGCGGACGACATGCTCCGCTATTACGACGAAATCGACTTCACCGATTATGTCCACGCCGTTTCCAAAACGCCGATCGTCAAAGCGCAACATCCGGATTACGAAACCTATTCTTCGGGCATCCACGCCTATCGCGGAGTAGCCTGCGCGGATTGCCACATGCCCTATCGCACCGAAGGCGGCGTGAAATTCACCGATCATCACGTGCAAAGCCCGCTGCTCAACATCGCCAATAGCTGCGCCGTCTGCCATCGCTGGAGCGAAAAGGAAATCGAACAGCGCGTGGAGGGAATCCAGACCAAGGTTTACGAAGCCCGGCTGGCCGCCGAAAACGCACTGGTCAAGGCGCATTTCGACATGGCCGCCGCCATGCAGGCCGGGATTCCGGACGCGGACCTGGCCGCACCGCGCAAGACCTTGCGCCATGCGCAATTCAAGTGGGATTACGTAGCGGCCAACAACGGCATGGGATTTCATTCGGCGCAGGAGTGCATGCGGTTGCTGGGCGAATCGGTCGACGGCGCCCAACAAACGCGCCTGCAAATCGCCCGCCTGCTTGCCGCCAAGGGCATCGGCAGCGAACCCAACTATCCGGATTACTCGACTCGGGAGAAAGCCTCCGCCATCTCCCAGGCCTTCGAAGCCGGCCGGCCGGTCGACTTGCTGTAGGATGTTTCGACGAATAAGGATTGATTTTTTCCGGCTTCGCGCTAACTCTACAGCGATATGGCAGCAAAACACACAGGACTGGGACGGGGACTCGGCGCGTTGATCAAAGATACGCCGCCGGCCGTCGAAACGCCGGCGCCCGAGGCGTCCGGAAAAAAGGACGGCATCACCCGCATTCCCATCGAAAAAATCCGCAAGAGCCCCTGGCAGCCGCGCCGCGAATTCGCGGCCGAGGCCCTCGACGATTTGACCCGCTCGGTACAGGAACGGGGCATCCTGCAACCCCTGATGGTCCGCCAAGTGGGCGAGACCTACGAGTTGATTGCCGGCGAACGCCGCTTCCGGGCCGCGCAGAACGCGGAACTCAAGGATGTGCCCGTCATGGTGATGGACGTCACCGACCGGGAAGCCCTCGAGCTGGCCCTGATCGAAAATCTCCAGCGCGAGGACCTGAATCTCATCGAGGAAGCCGAAGGCTACAAGCTGCTCATGGAAAAATTCGAGATGACGCAGGAGCACGTGGCTCAACGGGTGGGGAAGGGCCGGGCGACGATCGCCAATGCGTTACGCCTCCTCGATCTGCCCGACAGCGTCAAGCGGCTGGTGGCCGAACAAAAAGTTTCGCCGGGCCATGCCAAGGTGCTGCTCGGCGTCGATATCCCGCGCGAACAGGAATTGCTCGCCGCCCGCGTATTGGCCGAACAACTGTCCGTCCGCACGCTGGAACGGATTGTGGCCAACCTCAAGCGCCCGGCAAAGAAGCCGCGCGGCGAAAAGTCGGACATTCCGGACAGCCACCTTCAATACATGACCGAACAACTGCACCAACACCTGGGTACGAGCGTACGCCTCACCCCCTGTAAAACGCTGGCAAACGGCAAAAAGGCTAAGGGAACGATCGAAGTCGATTTCTATTCGAACGACGACCTCGACCGGTTGCTGGCCATGCTGGGTTTGACCAGTCTTTAATGGATACCATGTCCTCCGAAATCAATACTTCCTCCTCACCCGGGGAGTCGACCGGCAAAAAAGCCCGGGAATACGAATCCATACACAACCGGCTTTTCATCGTCCGCATCGTGCTGACGTTGCTGGCCCTGGCCGTCTATCTGTTCAGCGGCGCTTCCGCCCAACTGGCGGCCGGCCTGAGCAGCCGCTTCAGCCATCCCTGGCTCTGGTCGGTGGTCAACGGCTTCTACACGCTGATCACCATCTTCGGCTTTGCCGCGTTGATGTTTCCGCTGAGTCTCTATTCCGATTACATGGTTGAACGTCACTTCGAGCTTTCGAAACAAAGCCTGGAAAGCTGGATGGGAGATTTCTTCAAGTCGCTGGTCTTCGAACTGGCGCTGGCCTTGATCTTTTTCGAGGTGGTCTACGCGCTTCTGCGCTGGATGCCGAACTACTGGTGGATCGGAGCCACGCTTAGTTACGTCCTGTTTGCCGTGGTGCTTTCGTCGATCGCCCCGGTCGTCATCATGCCGCTTTTCCACAAGTTCGAGCCTTTGCAGGACTCCGAACTCACGGAAGCGGTCCAGGGCTTCGTCCAAAGCGCCGGATTGAAAGTACTCGGCGTTTTTCGTTGGGGGCTGGACGAAAAGACCGTCACGGCCAATGCCGCGCTGGCGGGTCTGGGCCGCACGCGCCGGATCATCCTGGGCGACACGATGCTGAAAGGCTACAGCCAGGACGAGATCATCGCCGTGCTCGCCCACGAGGTCGGTCATTACAAGAACCGCGACATGTGGCGGCTGATGGTCGTCGGCGCCTTCCTGGCGGCCGCGGGCTTCTACGTCGCGCACCTGGTTTTGCAGGCGCTGGTGCTCCGGTTCGGCTTTCAGCACATTGGCGACATCGGCTCGTTTCCCATCTTTGTCTTCAGCCTGTTTCTCTTTTCCCTGATCAGCATGCCCCTCGGCAACTTCTATTCCCGGCGGCGGGAATACGCGGCCGACGAATATGCCGTGCGAACGCTAAAGGCCGCGACGCCGCTCGTCAGCGCCCTCGAAAAACTGGCCGCTCAAAATCTGGCCGACCGGAATCCCGCCGCCTGGATCGAATTCTGCCTGCACAGCCACCCCTCCATCGCCCGCCGCGTCGCCCGCGCCCGCATCGTCGAAGCGGCAGTCCAAGCCACGCTGCGCGCCGTGGGGTGAAACATTCGCCCTTTGTTTCGCCCCCTTCCTGGCAAAGAAGAAGATTGGCCCCACGGATACTGGAATTCATGACCCTCGCGCGAGAAATACGGGTCGGTTTGCCTAGAGAAAGGATTAAGCCTAACCCATCACTTTTTTCCCGTTTTCTGCGCGCGTTTAGAGTCATATTTTGGGCGTTCTTCGGCAACCGCCATATGCTTTTTGGCGACAAACGGTTGACTTTTGGCGTAAAGGATTTCAGGGCAAAGATCGGCTCCATTACCCCATTCAACGGTATCGAAACTACGCTTCGCCGTTTGAAACAAAGCATCATCTCGCAAGGCGCGAAATATTCCTTTATTCAACCACGGAGTTACGTCAAATACACGTTTTTCGCCGCCTTCAAATGTCAGGAGAAGACGATAATCGGCCAGAGGGCTTACTTTTTTTAACAAAGGATTTACTCCCCTCCCAGATTCTTGACCCTATTTCGAGCAACCATTTAAATCATACTAATAGCAACGTTTTCTTGCAACGACCGCCGTCGACAAAAAGAATGGTTGGCTGTGGACTCCAGCTTCATTCGATGAGATCAGGAAGGCATCTCGTACGGGCTCGTGCGTACTCCTTTAAAAATACATGTGGTCACATTTGTCATGGTCTGGCTCAGCCAGCATTTAACACGGGAGAATTGATTGACGATCTGGCCGCCGACAACGTTAAATACATCCGCATTGGGGATCAAATCGAATCCGCTGAATAGCGAACTGAATTTTGTAGGCCGGTTCTGTGAACCGGCGGAATAAATAAGGAGGAACTTTGAAAACGAGTCGCTTGGGGTACGTGTCGTGGGCAGTCGTGTTGCTGGTGGGTCTTTCGTTCGTCGTTTCGCCGGCCTCGGCGGCAAAAGTGTCCGCCAAGATTTCCCAGTGCAAGAAAACCAAAATCCGCGATGGCGAGGGCCATCGGGTTTACCGATTCAGGGTGGAATCCCGGCAAGTGACCCACAGCCACAAGACCGAGACTGCCTTGTATGTGGAAGTCGTCGACAACAAAGGCAAACGCTATTTTGGATCGTTGCGCAACGGGCAATCGCTGCTTAGCTTCGTGCGGGGCGGTTCCTATTCCGACGTGATGTGGCGCTACGATATCGACATCGACAAACTGGGCGACGCGATGGTCAAAGCCTATTGCGTGGAATTGCTCGATGCAGAAGGAAAGGTCATCGATCAATCCAAATATGCCGTCGGCAACGTCGATGCCTGGAAGAAGGAAAACGAGGCTTCGGCGCCGCTGCAAGTCCGAGCCATCGCGCCCGATCCCAGCCTTGAATGATGAGGTTGCGACGGAGCGCAACCCCCCAGAATTTGGGTAGGGAGCGGCCGCCCTACCTTTCCTGTGAAAACGCACGCCAGATATCCATCAGCCGCCGCATGGCGCGAGCGGGTTCCGTAGAGCCCCCCACCGCCCGCACGGCGGAGAAATTGACGGCGCCTTTTTCAAGAACCAGGGGCAGATTTCGTTCGTCGATGCCGCCGATGGCCACCGATGTCACCGGACTCTGCCTAACAATGGCCGCCAGGTTTTCGAGTCCCAGCACGGGATCCGGAATGGCCTTGGTGGGGGTCGGAAACACGGGGCCGACGCCGATATAATCCGGCTCCAAGGCCCAGGCAGCCCGCGCTTGCTCCAGGCTATGCGTGGAAAGCCCAAAGTATTTTCCGGGAAGAGGCCACTGTGTTTTGGCCGCATCCAACGGCAAATCGTTTTGCCCCAGATGAACTCCATCCGCATCGACGGCGGCGGCGATCTCCACGTCGTCATTCATGATGAACCGGGTAGGGGTGTCGAGGGTGATCGCCCTGATTTTTTCGGCCATGACGAGAACCGTGTTGCAAGGCTGGTTCTTCATGCGCAACTGAAGATACCGAATGCCCTCGTCCACCGCCGCCCGTGCGCAGGTTTCATATCCTGCGGCCGGGTCCGTCAAAATTACATACAAACCAAATTGTTCGATCATAGGAATGGACTCCAGAAAGGGGAACGCCGCCTCACGGTTCATCCGCTTTGGCGGCCCAGGGTTTTCGATTGGTTTCCGTGCCCAACACCGAGCCCAGGGCATATTCAATGGGGGGCGTTTTCATCCGTCCGAACGACCAATAGAACAATTCGATGTGCCGCGGTTTGGCGTTGGGTTTGTCGACGACCAGGGTCGTGGGATATTTCCGGAGCTTGTACCGCCGGGCCAGTTGCCCCTCGTCCTGGCCGTGTTCCGGATTGATCTTCAATTTGACGATGTTCTTCGCGCCGTTTTTGAAATCCTGGTTGTCGAGCAACTCCTTCCACAAAAACTGGCATTCGTCGTTCCAATCCGCATGGAAGAAGATGAGCAGGGGCTCATCGCTCTTGGACTGCAACTCGACGGCCTGTTGGTGCCCGGCGGAATCTTCAAACCAAACGGGGTTGCCGGCGGCGACCGCTTCCTTTGGCCGGGCGGACGAGGCGAGGGCTTCTCTTTGGCACAAAGCTTCGATGGACCGGCCATCCGGCGTGCGTAACCGGACATGGATCATGTTGTTGGCGCCTTTTCCGACGACTTCCAGCCGGGAGCCTTGCGAGAAGAAACCTTTTTGCTCATACGGCGGCGTCAGCGAGCAAGCGGGGATGCGATGGGGCGCCACGATAATTTCCCCGGGAGTTTCGGCCATGCCTTGCGCGAACGCCAGCCCGCAAACCCCGGCCCAAAATATTATAGCTATGAAAGTTCCCTGTTTCATCCCGCGCATAACTTAGCTGGAAAGCGACGGAAGGAAAATGAAAAAGATTTCCATAAAGGCGGCCCGGCGTCAGGCCGTTGACGACGCATCCAGCACGCGACGAATTTCACGGGTCAAATGCACACGGCTGAAGGGTTTGGCCAGGAAGGGCGCGCTGGATTCCTGGATGAGCTTTTCCGCGGTTTCAAGTGGAAAACCGGACATGAGCAAGATCGGCACTTGCGGGCGGATCTTGCGCAGTTCCCGATAAAGCTCTTCGCCGTTCATGCCGGGCATCACGACATCAAGCAAGACCAGCCGGATCTCGTCGGCATGCTGCCGGTACACCCGGATGGCTTCCTCGCCGTTGGAAACCGCCCATATATTGAAACCCGATTTTTGAAGGAACCGCTGAATCATGCTCAGGGTCACGGGATCGTCGTCCACGGCCAGGAGGCTTTCCGTTCCGAGCGCCGGTTCACCGGCTTCGTTGTCTTCCCGGATGAAAATGCCTTCCTGCTGCGAGGCCGGCAGATACACCCGGAAGCAGGCGCCCTTGCCGATCTGCGACGCTGCGGTGATCCAACCGCCCATGACCTTGAGCGTATGCTGGACCACGCTCAACCCCAGCCCGGTACCGCCTTTTTTCGTGGTGAAAAACGGCTCGAAGATGTGGTCCTTGATATCGGAGGGAATGCCCGTGCCTGTGTCCGTCACGGCCAGAATCATGTACACGCCCGGCAGACGGTCCGGCCACTGGACCAGATCCTCTTTTTCGAGGCATATCCAATCGATTTCGATGGTCAGTTTTCCGCCGTTAGGCATGGCGTCGCGCGCATTCAGGCACAGGTTGAGCAGCGCTCGATAAAGCACGGAAGGATCGCAATAGACGCGGGGCAACGTTTTGGCTTCCGGCGAGATCACTTCGATATTGAGCGGCAGAGTCTTTCGCAGAATGGCCACCAGATCGTTGAGCACCATAAACACATCGAGATTTTCCATCCGCGGCGGCGTGGGGCGGGTCACGGCCATCATGCGGGTGGTCAGCTCGTTGGCTTTTTGCGCGGTTTCCAGGATTTTATCCGCGTCTTCTTCACAGGGCAGGCCCTTGGCGTTGTCCTTGAGCAGCGTTGCATAAGCCATGAGCACGGTGAGCAGGTTCTTGAACTCGTGGGCAATGCTGCCGATGAAGTTTTCGACCAGCTCCATCTGCTGGGAAAGAATGACCTGCTTTTCCATCGACCGTTCGCGGGTAACGTCGCGCGCCACAACGAGCGAACCCAGCTTTTCGCCATCGCCGCCGGTCAGCGACTGCACGCGCACATCCAACAGAATCGCATGATTGTCGTTCATCCGGCAGGAGCCCTCGCCGGACCACTGGCCGTTGAGCGCGGCTCGATCCAGCACTTCCCCAAACGAAAGTTGCCCCTCGAATCGGATGATCGAATCCAGTTCGGACGGAGACTTTACGGGAACATCCGACGGGAGTCGGAGCATTCGATGCATGGACGGATCGACATAAACGATAACCCCTTGATCGTCGACGATCATGACGCCATCGTTGATATAATCGAGGGCCTTCAACCGCAAGACTTGATTCGCCGCCTGCTGCTGGGGTTTCGTCACAATCTGCCGGCCTCCAAATGTTGTTTGTTCTTCCCTTTTTAGTAAGCGACGCTCCAAAACGTCCGCTGTAAATTCCTGTTCCAGTTTTAAACTATCAGTGGAGTATGATGAAAACAACCGGTCGGTAAAAGAAAAAACCGTTTGTTGCGTGACGCGCGCGGGGCTCATCTCGACACGGCCGCAGATTCATTCCGTTCAATTCGGAACCTTCTTCTTCCGGTCGCGACGGAGCGCGACCCTCGTGCGCTGTGGAGGTGCGAACCCCTCCGGGATGAGAGAGCCCGGCCATTGGGGGCC
>MHBK01000036.1 GCA_001804865.1 Lentisphaerae bacterium GWF2_57_35 | reverse complement strand
CACCCGAGAAAAGCAATATAAAAAACAAAGAAAATTCCAGAATTCGCTCGCAACGAAGCTATTCACCTCCGAAATGGGCTAAACTGTTACGCAAAAGGGTCAGCAGCAAAAGGGTCAGTCCCGGCATATGTGCAACAGCAGCAAAAGGGTCAGTCCCGGTATATGTGCAATATTGCCTGCTATGCGTCGTTTGCACGTATGCCGGGACCGACCCCTTTTCCCTTGCGGTTGGCGACGGCAAAGATCGCTTCCTGTTCGAGATGGCCACCGGCACCGGCAAAACCCTGACCGCCGCCGCCGTCATCAAACTTTTCCTCCGTTCCGGCAATGTCCAGCGCGTCCTCTTTCTGGTGGATCGCCTCGAACTGGAGGATCAGGCCAAGAAAGCTTTCGCTGCGGTTCTCTCCGCCGACTACCAGACCGTGATCTACAAGGAGAACCGGGATGACTTGCGTCGAGCGGATATTGTCGTCACCACCGTGCAATCCCTGCTTTTCAACAACAAGTACCAGAAGCTCTTCTCGCCGACCGATTTCGATCTCGTCATCTCCGATGAAGCGCATCGCTCCATCGGCGGCAACGCCCGCGCCGTGTTCGATTATTTTATCGGCTACAAGCTGGGCCTCACCGCCACGCCGCGCGACTACCTCCGTCGGTTCGACAGCTCAAAACCCGGCGCCCGCGACCCGCGCGAGGCCGAACGCCGCCTGCTCCTCGACACCTACCGCACCTTCGGCTGCGAGAACAGCCAACCGACCTTCCGCTATTCCTTGCTCGATGGCGTAAAGGAGGGCTACCTGATCAACCCAACGGTCGTGGACGCCCGCACCGGGATCACCACCCAACTCCTGTCAGATGAAGGCTTCGTCGTCACATTCACCGATGATTCCGGCGAGGATCAGCAACAGGCCTTCAAACAACGCGAATTCGAAAAGCGGTTCTTCGCCGACGCCACCAATCAGCTCCTCTGCAAGACTTTTTTGGAGAATGCCCTGCGCGACCCTGTCAGCGGCGAAATCGGCAAGTCCATCATCTTTGCCGTCAGCCAGAATCACGCCGCCAAACTGGCGCAGATTCTTAACCAGATGGCCGACCGCATGTTCCCCGGCAAGTACCAGTCCGACTTCGCCGTCCAGGTAACCTCCCAGATCCCCGACGCCCAGCAGTTTACCATCAACTTCAGCAACAACAATCTACTCGGCTCGGGCAACTTCAACCCCGCCTACAAGACCAGCAAGGCTCGCATCTGCGTCACCGTCGGCATGATGACAACCGGCTACGACTGCACCGACATCCTCAACCTCGGCCTCTTCCGTCCCATCTTCTCGCCGACCGACTTCATCCAGATCAAGGGTCGCGGCACCCGCAAGCACGACTTCCGCGACGTGCTTTTCGACGACAGCCTCAAGGAAGGCGTCCAGAAGCCCATAAAGGCCTCCTTCAAGCTCTTCGACTTCTTCGCCAACTGCGAATACTTCGAGGAGGACTTCAACTACGACGAAGTGCTGAAGCTCCCGCCGCCCAAAGGCAAGAGCGGCGACGAAGGGGGAGGGGGCCACGGCCCGGTGGTCGCGGGCGGCACGTATGAGCATCTCGGCGCCGACATTCTCGCGATGGTCAAGGAAGAGACCATCGGTTACGAGGGCATGAAAATCGATCGCATGTTCTTCGAGAAGTTCGAAGACGTGATCCGCGCCAACGACACCGTGGCCTCCGCCGTCGACGCCGGCCAGTGGGACCGCGTCATTGACTACATCAACCGCGAAGTCTTCGACAAACCCGAGGAGTATTACACGCTCGATAAACTGCGCAAAGCCGCCGCCGTGGATCGCCGCATCACCCTGCGCGAGATTCTCGAAAAGGTCTTCGGCCTCATCCCGCGCTTCAAGTCCAAGGATGAGTTGCTGGAAGAAGAGTTCGCCAAGTTCGTTGCCGACCGTGTGCCTGAGCCGCCCGCCGCCATCCCGGCCATCAAGACCTACTTCAAGGCCTATATCACCAGCGACCAGATACGCCACATCATCGATAGCAGGCAATTCACCGATTTGGCGACCAACCCCATGTTCTCCACCCGCGATTTCCGCGCCGTGCCGGAGAAGTACCGGACGCTGGTGCCCGAATACATCAAGGATTACGTTTCACTGAACCAGTTTGTGGCATAGGAGATTTCATGACCAGACCACAGAAAGCCATTGTCAACGTCAAGGGAACGAATATCACAGTCGTGGGCCATCGGGAACAGGACTACATCTCCATCACCGATATCGCCAAGCACAGAGAGCCGAATCGCTCCGACCATGTCATCCAGAACTGGATGCGCAATCGCAACACCATTGAATTCCTCGGAATATGGGAAACCCTTAACAATGTGAATTTTAAACCCCTCGAATTCGAGGGGTTTAGAAATCGGGCCGGGCTGAACAGTTTTGTGCTTACACCAACCCAGTGGATCCAAACCACCCATGCAATCGGCATCGTTTCCCGATCGGGACGGTATGGCGGAACCTTCGCCCACAAAGACATCGCGTTCGAGTTTGCCTCCTGGATATCCGTTGAATTCAAGCTGTACCTAATCAAGGAGTTCCAACGGCTCAAAGACGATGAGAACGACCGTCTTAAACTCGAATGGAACCTCCAGCGCACCCTGGCCAAGGTCAACTACCGGATTCACACCGATGCCATCAAGGAATCCCTGCTTCCCGCCGCGATCACCAAAGCCCAGGCGGCCATCGTCTATGCCAATGAGGCGGACATGCTCAATGTCGCCCTGTTCGGAAAAACCGCCAAGCAGTGGCGGGATGCAAATCCCGACGCGGAAGGCAATATTCGCGATCAGGCGACCCTGGAGCAACTGGTAGTCCTCAGCAACCTGGAAAGTCTCAACTCCGTGCTGATCCGTCAGGAGTTACCCCAGCCGGAGCGTTTGCTCCGACTGAACCAGATCGCCATCACGCAAATGCGTTCCCTGCTCACAAGCACATCCATGAAGAGGCTTAGGTGATTTTAGATTGTGGATTTTAGATTGTGGATTAAGGAGATGATGGAGATGAATGAAGATGCGCTGAAGCTGAGAACCAAGCAATTCGGGTTGCGGATTTTCAAGCTGGTGGATGCGTTGCCGAAAACGACGGCGGGACGGGCCATCGGGAATCAATTGGTTCGCAGCGGCACTTCTGTGGGCGCCAATTACCGGGCGGCATGTCGTGGACGATCAAAGGCCGAATTCGTCGCCAAAATCGGCACCGTCGCCGAGGAAGCTGACGAATCCGCCTTCTGGTTGGAGCTAATCATGGAGGGCGGTCTCCTTAACCCTGATCTTGTTTCTCCCCTCCATCGAGAGGCCGACGAACTCACCGCCATCTTCACCGCCTCCGGGCGAACAGCGAAGGCAAACGATCCCAAATCGTAAATCTATTTCAATCGTCAATCCACAATCAAAAATCCACAATCAAAAATATGTTAGACACCGATACCAAGCGCCGCATCGACACCGCCCGCGACATCCTCGTCGGCAAAGTCCCCGATCCCAAATCCCAGGTCGAGCAGATCACCATCGCCCTGATTTACAAGTTCATGGACGACATGGACGCCGAGTCCGAGGAGTTCGGCGGCAAGAGGAAGTTCTTCACCGGCAAATTTGCCCGCTACGGCTGGGCCAAACTCATGGATCGAAGTCTCGGCGGACACGAAATGCTTGGCCTCTACGGCGAGGGCATTTCCAAGATGCCCGAAAACCCCGGCATCCCGCCGCTCTTCCGCGACATTTTCAAGAACGCCTACCTCCCTTACCGAGACCCCGAGACGCTCAGGGCCTTCCTCAAGATTATCGACGAGTTCAGCTACGACCATTCCGAGCGCCTCGGCGACGCCTTCGAGTATCTGCTCTCCGTTCTCGGCTCGCAGGGCGATGCCGGCCAGTTCCGCACCCCGCGCCATATCATCGATTTCATGGTCGAGGTCATCGCCCCGCAGAAACACGAAACCATCCTCGACCCCGCCTGCGGCACCGCCGGTTTTTTGATTTCAGCCTACAAGCACATCCTGAAGATGAATTGTGGATTTTCGATTGATGATTGTGGATTGGAGAAGTCGGAGAGCGGCAATTCCCCAATCCAAAATCCACAATCAAAAATCGGAAATCCCCTCACTCCCGATGAAAAAGGCCGCCTCGCCAAGAACTTCAAGGGCTACGACATCTCGCCCGACATGGTGCGCCTCTCGCTGGTGAACCTCTACCTCCACGGCTTCACCGATCCCCACATCTACGAATACGACACCCTCACCTCCGAAGAACGCTGGAACGAATTCGCCGACGTCATCCTCGCCAACCCGCCCTTCATGTCCCCGAAAGGCGGCATCAAGCCCCACAAGCGTTTCTCTATCCAGGCCAAGCGCAGCGAAGTCCTCTTTGTGGACTACATGGTCGAGCACCTCACGCCCAACGGGCGTGCCGCCATCATCGTCCCTGAAGGCATCATCTTCCAGAGCCAGACCGCCTACAAAGACCTGCGGAAAATGCTCGTCGAAGACTCCCTCGTCGCCGTCGTCTCTCTCCCGGCGGGTTGCTTCAATCCCTACTCCGGGGTGAAGACCAGCATCCTCATTCTGGACAAATCCCTGGCCAAGCAGAGCGACACTCTCGCCTTCTTCAAGGTCGAGAACGACGGCTTCGGCCTCGGCGCCCAGCGCCGCGCCATCGAGAAAAACGATTTGCCTCAGGTGAAAGCCGAACTCGCCGCCTACCTCCTGGCTCTCCGCTCCGGCTCCTCTCCCTTTGGGAGAGGCGGGGGGGAGGGCAATCAACCCGCCCACGGGTTGATTGTGCCGAAAGAAAAAATCGCCGCGAATGGCGACTACAACCTCAGCGGCGAGCGGTATCGGGAAGGGACTGTTTCCGTGTCATCATGGCCTTTCGTTCCGCTGGGAGAGGTCTTCCGAAGGGGAGACCAGTCCGTGCTTCCCGAGTCGCTCAAAGGACCGGTCGCCTATATTGGCCTAGAAAACATCACGCAGAACACTGGCGAAATTGAGGGCAACGTGGTCACGGAGAACCCCGCCGACATCAAAAGCCTGAAGAACATCTTCAAGCCTCGCGACATCCTCTACGGAAAACTCCGGCCCAATTTGAACAAGGTCTGGCTCGCAGACCGCAAAGGCATATGCTCGACCGACATCTTTGTCATCGAGGCCATCGAAGGAACGACTGCCCCCGCGCTCTATGCATACATCTTCCGCAGCGCCCGATTCAACGACGCCGTCATGGGGCAACTCAAGGGCGCGCAGCTTCCGCGCATCGGCTGGTCATCGTTCGCCGAACTCCAAATCCCCCTGCCACCACTGGAGGTGCAGAAGGAGATCGTGGCGGAGATCGAGGGCTACCAGGAAGTCATCAACGGCGCCCGCGCCGTCCTCGACCACTACCGCCCCCACATCCCCATCCACCCCGACTGGCCATTGGTGAAGCTCGGCGACATCTGTTCGATCGGAGGAGCGATCACGACAGACGTGGACTTCTCGCTTCCATATTTCGGTGCCGACAGCATCGAGTCGAACACAGGAAAGCTTCTGAAGACTGAGACGGCGGAGCGCCAGCGTGTAAACGGCCCGGTGTATGGATTCACTGGTCAGCGTCTGCTCTATAGTAAGATTCGGCCTTACCTCAACAAGCTCACAGTCGTTGACTTGCAGGGATATTGCAGTTCCGATATGTATCCGCTGCTTCCAGAAACGGCCAAGGTGCTAATCACCTATCTCGCTACGTTCATGCTTTCGGACAAGTTCAACGACAGTATTCGCGGTTTTTACGAGCGAGCCAGCATTCCGAAGATCAACCGCTCGCAGTTGTTCGAGACCGAAATCCCCCTCCCGCCCCTCGCCACACAGCGCGAGCTCGTGGAGGAGATCGAATCCGAGCAAGCGCTGGTGGCCGCCAACCGCGAACTGATCACTCGCTTCGAGCAAAAGATTCAAGCCACCCTCGTCCGCATCTGGGGAGAGGATGATGACATAAAGGGGCGGCGGTGATGCGAAAAGAAAACAATGTATTAACGACCTTCAGCCTTGTGCTCCCATCTGATGTCATGGATCTCGCAGATCTGCTAGGTACCGGATGGGCGTTTCGTGGTCAAGCTGATGTTGAGTGGCCCATTGCTTCGTCGCTCGAAAGGGAAGTCAGCCGACGTTATCGTCCTGGTCCTACAGGATGGCTTGAAAACAGCATTCAGTGCGGCTTCGAGGGATTCGCTCTTGCGCGGATTAGGTCGGCACGCTCCACAATTGAAGAAGCTGTTACGAACGAAATGGACGCGTTCTCATGGCTGGCCTTGCTTCAGCATCACGGATGTAAGACGCGCATGGTGGATTTCACCGAATCGTTCTACGTAGCGCTCTATTTCGCGATTCGAGACTTACCGGATTCTGATGCCGCGATCTGGGCAATCGCCACCGCGCCCTTACGTGAGCGTACCCGATCTCTTTTCAAAAACTCGACGGAGCAACTATCAGAGGAGGATGTTTCCAGGCGTTTGGTGAACAACTCCATCGATTGGCCTGATCGTTACGAGGAGGACGACCGGTTTGCTGTTGTGTGCGGCAAGCCGCAGTACCTTAACCAGCGGCTGATCGCACAACAAGGCATCTTTCTGTGCCCATTGAATCTTAAGCTCTCGTTCATGGACAACCTATGCGCAGGACTGGACATGACCTCGAAGGCCATAAGCACTATTGATAACATGGAAGAGCTTAAGGCTGCTGTACCAAAGGTGGAGGTCATCAGGATTACGATCCCGCGATCTGAACACATTTCGCTCATTTCTCATCTCCGGAAGATGAACATCACTGACGCGTCCCTCTTTCCAGGACTCGATGGTTTTGCGCGAAGCCTAAACCTTCGCATCGGAGATGTGGGATAGGCGTTCGGCTTCCGGAAGTCGCGAGGTCAGCCATTAAAATAAAAGATAGCCACTTCGGCTGTTCATGATGGATGCCCTTCAGGGCTCGAAAACTGAGAATCGAATATCTGGGGGCGATCCATCATGTAACAGGGCGGCTGCGGGGGAATTGGAAATAAACGCCGCCGGAGATTTATAACGTTGGAAACCAGAAGGAGTGACGAGATGAAGGCAAAGCGCGTGTCAGACAAAAAAGCACTCGGACGGTGTTCGTGGTGCGGAAAAAGAATCAAGGACGACATGCCGGTCTTCGGATTCGGCGGCAGGAAGCGACCGGGCGTCGATCTGACCGAGTACGAGGGGTCAGCCATTCTGATTTCCTTGGCCACGGTTCCCAAGGAAGTGATTTGCATGGTCACCGCTACAGGCTCCCCGGCCAAAGCCTATGGAAAGGATTTCATGTTCATGATCTGCTCGGAGGCCTGCGCGGACGAGATGAAGTCCGTCATGGAGGCGGAAGCGGCCTTGGGCAACGCCCTGTTTGGCAACCTGGAAGAACTGAGAAACTGAAGTTTCCGACAACACCTCGGACCATATTTTCAACCCGCGCGGACGCCGCTTGAAAAACGGTCAAGGCGCGCGAGGAATTAGGGAATAGACATATGCGGGGCCATTGGGGTCGAGTCTCGACGTTAAATTTCGCTACCATGCGTCGTGACCAGCTTAACGTTGCTTCCTCCGCTAAAAAGTTTTCCAATGATTGGAAAAAGCGGTTGGAATTTTTCCAATGGTTGGAAAACTTATTCCCGGATGTTTAGGCAGACGTAACTCTTATGAGGAAAACTGCAACGAAGAATGGAAAAAAGGAGCGATAAAAAATGAATCACGATCCATGGTTTGATTCGGCTGAGAACAAAATGTTGATGGTAATTTGCGCCCGGAAGCTGATCCGGAACATTGGCATTGGGGGGATCGTTTGGGGCGTGTTCAATATCGTTTTTGGGGTTGTCGCCATTCAGGCGACGATTATCAATGTGGGCATCTTGATCCTGGGCGTGCTCATGCTGGGGACCGGGGTTCAGGCTCTCCGAAATCCGTCGCTGGGCGTGCTCCTGACGGAAACGATTGTCTCCGTTCTTCTGTTTGTCTGGAATGTGGGCATCGCTGTTTTGAATCAGATCGAGGTCGGAACCTTTGAGCCTCGGGGACTGATTTTCCCTCTGATCATCGCCGGCGTCATTGGAAACTATTACCGGAAACTGGGACATCTGCGCGAAGAGATTGCCTCCATCGACCCGGGGAAGATCGAAGCCGCCAAACAAGTCTGCAAAACTCTTTTGAAAAAGAAGCTGAAGGACGAACCGCTGCTCGTTCAAACCGCAGACCGCAAATGCAGAGTCCAACTCATGGACGGCCAAGCCTTCTTCATTCAAAACGATCTCCTGCGCGCCTTTGTAGGATCGACGGAGGCTATCCGCAGCGCTATCGCGAAACCGGAAGCGAAGGCCTGGAAGCTGGTGTTCAATCATCCCGTGGGGAAACTCGGCTATAACTTCGATAGGAAGAATTCCGAGAAGATCAAAAGCTGGCTCGCAAGCCGGCCGGTTCCAGCAGCAGTCTGAAGATCCGGTTTGTTTCTGCGGATGCGAATCGCCGCAAAGGGTTGCGGCTGCAAGAAGACTTGTGTTTTGGAGGGGCGCGCTCCGTCGCGACCGAAAGAAGCCGGTTCCTGTCAGCGGAACGGGAGCATCCTGACTCGACCGCAGGTTGTATGGGGAAAAGAAGGCGCTCAGCGTCCGCTGTTGCGGCTGTGTCGGGATGCACCCGAGCGGAACCCTCCAGAATATTTTAGATCTTTTCGGATTGGGCAACGAATAAAGAGCCGTTCCATCGGCGTCTTTATGGGTTGCTTATCCTATTCGTTGCCGCATTACAATGGCTGACTTCGGGTCCACTTTTGGACAATTGCATGACCCTTAAGTCATAGACTTGTCGATCCGTGGGACGCTTTGCCATCCGTGGGGCAACTCTTTTAGGAGAAGAAGGAGCCCCACGGATGGCAAAGCGTCCCACGGATAAGGAATGATGACTCGTTTGAATGCCGGTAGGATGTCGTTCTGATTTCTACTCATAATCGTAATCATAATCTTAATCGTAATCTCCTTCTGAATAAGAAAATGAAGATTATGATTAAGATTAGGATTACGATTATGAGTAAGATAGGATAAGAATTGCGTTGACGAGAGGCTCTTCATGGGAGGGCGGGCCTTCTTGCTCGTCATCGCAGCCAGAGCCTCCAGCAGTCACTGACCAGTTTATTCCCATGCGCCTGTTTCTGCGGCAGTGAAATGGAGAATAGACAACCCGGCAAACAATGTAGTTTTACCTTCGAAACTCCTTGATGGGCGGAGGGTTTTGAAGAGGGATTGCTCCCTAAACGCTTGCTAAAATACGCGGAAAAGCAAGATAAAATAAGCGGGAGCGCTCCCGATAATGTTTTGACATCAAGACTTCAGATTGGTACCTATCCATACATCGTCGAATTTTGAGGTCCGCAATTTGTACTCGGAGGCAAATGTATGAGAAAAATGGTTAAGGCGATGGGTCTGTTTATCGGTTTAAGCGGCGGATTTCTTTTTTCGGGGCAGGCGGCGACGCTTACGATAGATGCGCAGTCCAACGCGTGGAAGACGATCAACCCCCGCATTTATGGCGTGAACATCGCGAATTGGTGCCAGCACTATTATCTCAAGCTTTGCGAGCCGTGGTTGACCAATGCGGGCGTGACGGTGGTGCGCTATGGGGCGACGAATCTGGAGCGCTACAATTATCTCAACAACCGCATGTACAATGTGATTTCGAAGACGAATCAGTACGTGCCGACCAGTTGGGAGTCGTTTGTCGAATGGGTGCAGGACGATTTGCAGGCGGAGCCTTTTCTGCAAGCTTCGGTTTTCGGGCATGTCGCCTCGGATGTCGGGGATGCGGATTATAATCACGAGCAAAGTTTTGAAGAGGTGACGGACTGGGTGGCGGCCGCGGGCTCCAATGTGGTGATTTGGGGCGTGGGCAACGAGCCGTTCATTGCCTGGAAATTGGAAGGCTATCAGGGCGAACGGAGCAACGGGGAGAAGTATTCCTACAACGACGGCGCTCATGGGGATCAGATTTACAACGAAGACATCGGGTACGACGCCTTTTTTTCAAGGTTTATCGGAGTGGCGGAAGCGATCCGCGCGGCGAATCCGGCGAGTGTAATTTTGGGCCCGACGCCGGCCAACTGGTGGTTGTACTGGTCGACCGACTACTCGCCGTACTGCCCGGCCAAGCGCGTCTACCCCGGCGATCACGAGGATGAAGACGGCTGGTATGCGATGTCTTCTCCGGTGAATCAATGGAATCCGAGGATCTTCCCGGAACGCGCGGGCAGTCCCGACGTGGTGGGGTGGGAGAAGAACGAGAAGACGGGCGAGTTTAACGACATGCGCACGATGTGCCAGTTTGCGAAGCGCATGGCGGCCTACGAGGCGGCGCATGGAACGTCGGTTTGCACGTATCTCGATTTCCATCGGTACATGAATGCCGACCAGGATGCCGTGGCCGTCCAGGAAACTCGCGATTTGTGGGATCCGGATTATGCGAGCTACGACAAGGAAACCGGCAGCAGCGGAACGAAGACGATGATTCTACGGCGCTTTCAGGACATCATCGATCATTACGGTCCTTCCTTGCAGATGTCGTTGTCGGAGTACGATTTTTTCTATTGGCAGGGGCATCCGGAAGAGCAGCAGATTTCGGCGCTGGGCCAGGTCGATTATCTGGGCGTATTCGCCCGCGAAGGGGTTCAACTGGCGTGCAACTGGTACATCGGGGAGCCGGATCAATCGGGGGGGGGCTATCATCATGCCGCGGATTCAGCGAAGCAAGCGATGTTCGACGAGCATGGAAATCCCAATCCGAAATACTGGGCCTTCAAGCTGATGAGCCAGCATTTCCGGGACAAGGCGATTCCTGCCGCGTCGTCCGACAACAATATGTTCAGCGTGTATGCCGGTTTGGATACGTCCGCGACGGTGTTGACCGTGGCGGCTCACTACAAGGGACAATATTCGCCCTGGTGGGCCGAGGAGAATCCCGGCGCATTTATCGAAGGGCAATCGTATTCGAATGCCATGATGACGGTCAGCAACTTCAACATTACCGGCGTGAAAAAAGTTCTGCGGTATGGCCGGTACGATCCGTTCATTGTGCATATGGCCACCGGCAGCGTAACGGTGGCGGGCGATTCGTTCTCCTATGAGTTCGAACCGTTGTCCGTTTATCTGTTCCAATTCTACGGCACGCCCAATCCTTCCGCGGAAGAAGCGCCGGCGACTTGCTTGAATGTTTATCCTTCAACCATCGATTTTGGTCCGTATCAGACCGGAGTGGAAGTTTCTGATGGGGTGACGAATTATTCCTATGCCGTCAAAGTGACGAATAATCGCAAGGGCGGCACGACCTGGAGCGCGACGGAATCGTCCGACTGGCTGACGATGGCGGGGCCGGCGTCCGGCGACGTCGATGTGACCGATCGGTTCTTTCTGACCGTGACCAATCGCGGAAGCTTCGCGATCGGCGTTCATACCGCCTGTGTAACGGTCACGACGTCGGAAGGCGTGGCCCAGGTACGGGTCACGATGGAAGTGATCCCCGGCGAGGCGGAAGGCGAAACGCGGATATTCGACGCCGACACCGGTTCGCTGGCGCACACCTGGTATGCGGAGGAGCCGTATTCGATCGGGTTCTATGACATCCACGGCAATCCGGAAGACCGCAATGCTCCGTATATTTACACGTTCGCGATGGACTATGCGGAGAAATCCAGCTTCGGCGGGCTCGCTTCCATGAAGGTGGATTTCGATCGGTCGGCGGGCGACAACGTGAACGGCAAACTGTATGGCGCGTTCGGCTCCTACGGTCATGTTTCCGATCCGCCCGGCCCTCCGGAGGTCTGGGTTCCGACCGGTGGCGATCTGGCCGACTACATTTTGAAGATCGACATCAAGTCGAAGACCGAGGGCGTCGGTTTTACGAAGACCAAGTTGCTGATGGTGATTACGGATGACGATGGAAAGATCGGCAAGCCCAATGTCGGCATCAACACCTACAACGAAGTCATGGAGATCGAAGATGGATTCTGGCAGACCCTGTCCATTCCCTTGGACAGCGCGTTTTTCAACTGGGTGTATCCGGGCGGCCAGGATGGAAGCCTGGTCAGTCTCGACTTCTCCCGCATCCGCCAAATCGAGTTTTGTCCGTGGGTGGGCTACGACGACAAGAAGGGTCAGCTTTGGATCGACAACATCCGGATCGAAACCGTCAACAGCCAGGGGAATCGATATCCGGTGGCCGCGGTTTCGCAAAGCGAACGTCTCATCGGAATGGTCGAGACCGTTCAGTTGGACGGTTCCGGAAGCTATGACCCGGATGGTTCGATTGTTGCTTACGAGTGGAGACCGTCCGTTGGTCTTTCCGCGACGAACACGGCTTCGGTGGTGTTTACGCCGCCCGCCGTCGGAACTTATGTTTATGAGCTGTACGTCACGGACAATCACGGCGTCAAGAGCCGGAATCCGGCCCAAGTCTCCATCAAGGTCATCCCGACCTTGGCCGCCGACAGCCTGAAGCTGTATTCCGATGAAGCCATGACGAAGGAATTGTCCGGAGTGGCCAGCAACTGCCTGGATGTTTATGTAAAGATGGTTTGTTCCGCCGGCGGGAATGCTACGGAGCGGGATTTTGTGCTGGCCGAGGTGGCCTCCACCGACGTTTACGGCGGCGATCCGTACAACGACGTCGATCCCATTCAGATTGTGCTGGAAGAAACGTCGCCGGACAGCCGGATTTTTATCGGGCAGTTCCGTTTGGCGGCGTTCAGTCGGGCGGCCAAGAGCGAAATCGGATTTTCCGAAGGCTGCGACATTACGGTTTCCTCGGCCAGTCGATCCGCGGCGATCACGATCGGGTCTCAAAGCTACGGCTATTGCCGGCCAATCGATCACGTGGAAAATGGCGCTTTTGCGTTTAATTATTTCGGCGGCGTGTGGTGCTCGTACAACGACAACGACAATAACAATACGTCCGTGGTCGACATAACGGCTTCGACCGAGCACGCCAACGCCAACTCCACGCAATCCATGCAAGGTTCGGGCGTCCTGCGCCAGGGACCCAGCGGCATAAGCGACAAAATGTTTGGCGGCATTATGACCAAGATCACGCCCTTGGACGACAGCGTGCCGAACGCCTGCACGGATATCAGCGCGACCACCGGCGTCAAGGGGGTTTCGTTCTGGATGAAGGGCAACGGAACGAAGATCGACATCGTGCTGAAGTCCCTGTCGATTACCAATTACGACGACTACATTTATCCCCTCAGTCACTCCCCGGCCGGCGGTTGGAAGCGCTATTACATCCCCTTGGCCGATTTCTACCGCGAAGGGTGGGGCGGCGGAGAAGCGGTGCTGCTCGAAGACGCCTTGAAGCGTGTGAACGCCATTCAATTCAAGTTCGGGTCCAAGATCAACAACCAGACCAACGAAGTGTTTGTGGACGACCTGGCTTTCTTCGGCGGCGACGTCCAGTACGCCGCTCATTCGGTCTACAATAAATTCAATACCCTGAGCCTGGAAGGCTTCGGGGGGCTGATCGCGAACGGCCTGTTTGCCGGTTCGGCGGCCGGCTGGACCCTTTCCGGACTCGCCGAATACGCCCCCTGGGGCGACGGCATGATCAATATGGCCCATTGGAATGGGAATTCGTCTTCCGCGGGAAGCATCAGCCAGCAGACGTCCATGGGGGCCATCACGGCGGGTGAAGCGTACAAGTTCGACATTCAGGCGGAACCCGGCTCGGCCAATTACACCGGCAAGGTTTACCTGGACATCGTTTGGTTGAATGCCGCCTCTGCCGTGATTAGCGTCTCGACGACCAACGTGACGGCCGGGCTGACCTATCCGGGGTTCAAGACGTTCACGACCGGCTGGCGTACGGCGCCGGTCGGGGCCGTGGCGGCGCGCGTACAGGCGCGCTCCGAGAACAGCGCCGTTCCTCCCTATTCGGCCAACAACATCAAGTTCGACAACGCTGCGTTTGCGGGGACGGTGCAAACCGACGACGGCTGGATCACCACGTGGTCCAGCGGCTTTTCGGCGATCTATGTGACGAATCGCGTCGAGGGCGCGAAAGCCGCGCAGATTGGCTGTTCCTTGAGCAACCCCGACTGGGTGGCCGGATTCCTGGTGGCGCCGTATGGCATGGGCGTCACCGAGACCGATTTTGCCGAGTGCACAGGGTTCTCCCTTTGCGCGCGGCGGACGCCCGGATTCCTGTCGACCGGCACGATCGGGGCGCGGATACGCATCGCGGTGTTTGCGGGCGGCAGTTCGGCGGCGACGGCCAAGACTCTTTGGATGCCGGTCGACGCCGGCGCCTGGGAAGATCCCATTCTATTCTCCAAGGACAAATTCTACGCGACGGAAACCTTTATCGACGACGATGCGACCACATGGGCGGTCTGGACCGGCAACTGGAGCGATATCGGCCGCGTCGTAATCGAATACGGGCCGCAGACGGGGGGCTTTGACCCTTACGATGTGTTGCTGGACAATTTCAGAACCTGCACGGGAACCTATTTGCATTAATGCCGTTCGACAAGGAGAGCTGTTCATGACCAGGAAATTTAGATTACGGAGTGCAGTGTGTTCGGCGCTGGCGTTGGGGCTTGCTACGGGGGCGCTGGCTGCAATGAGCGATTTTTCGAGTCTTCATGAATTTGCCGGCGGGTCCGAAGGCGGTCGTTGGCCCATGGAGTCGCCGATTCCGGTGGGCGGGGTCCTCTACGGCATGACGCAACTGGGCGGAACGAACAATCAAGGCGTGATCTACCGCCTCTCGAGCGACGGCTCGAACTATGCCGTCATCCATTCGTTCGGCGGCTACGACGGCAAATATCCGTGCGGCGGTCTGACGCATGACGAGGGCTTTCTTTATGGCCTGTGCCCGCGCGGCGGCGCTCATAATGCCGGAGTGCTTTTCCGTCTGGCGGTCGACGGCTCCGGCTTTGCGGTGCAGCACGAGTTCGACGACGAACTCGCTGCGGACGGCGCGATGCCGTTGGGCGGCTTGATCGAGGCCTCGAACGTATTGTACGGCATGACCTACTACGGCGGCGCTTCCAAGCTGGGCATGATATTCCGCATCGATGTAAACGGCTCGGGTTTTCAGAACCTGCATTCGTTTGCCGGCGGCTTTGGCGACGGAAAGCATCCGTCCGGAAATTTTCTACTCGACGGAACGACGCTCTACGGCGTGACCGCGCAGGGCGGAACGAACGATGCCGGCGTGGTTTTTGCCATCGAGGCCGACGGCTCGAATTATCGGAATCTACATGAATTCGACAACGAAACCGGAGGAGGGAATACTCCCTTCGGAACGCTGACCAAGGACGGCGAGTATCTGCACGGCATGGCGCTGGGCGGCTGGCATAAGGCCGGGGTTGCTTATTGCGTGCGGATCGACGGACAAAATTTCGGGTACACGCATCAATTTACCGGCGAAGCGGACGACGGCGCCGCGCCGGTCGGCAGTCTGTTGCGTTTCGATTCCAAGCTCTTCGGCTTGTCGCGTTATGGCGGGGCCGGCTCGCGCGGCGCGCTTTTCTCCATCGGCGATGCTTATACGAATCGTTATAACTGGCCGCTGGGCGGCGAACCGTTGGGCGATCTGCAAGAGGTGGACGGCTTCATGTACGGCAGCACCTTGCGGGGCGGCGCCCAGGACATCGGAACGGTATTTCGTTTCGAGGCCGACAGCAACGCCGTCGATTCCGCCGTGCGGTGCGCGATCATGTGGATCGATGGCGGAGAGATGGGGTCCACCGACGTGGGGGAGGAAAACCCGCGTCGCATGTACGTCCGCCATTCGGCGCAGAACGGCGTGCCGGCGGTTCGGCAGATTGGTTATGGCCTGACGTCGGACGCGGACGACGAAACCTGGACCTGGCGGACGATGGACGATTGGAGCCTGGTGGATAACGGCTCCTATTACGAATTCCGCGGCGTGCTGGGCTCTGCGCCGGCCGGCAACTATTATGTGGCGGCCAAGTTTTCCAACGGAGGCGCCCCTTATTATCCGCCCAGTTCCTCTTGGGGAACCTGGGGGGGGACGAATACGCCGCTTTCCACGACGAATCGCTGGACCGTGCTTCCTCTTGCGGCTCCGAATAACGCACAGGCCTGGTTTGTGGGCGAGCATGAAGTGAATGTCGGTTTCGACGTCGGCGGCCATAACGCCGTTATCTTTCGCTTCGACGGTTCCATGTCCAGCGTGGCCTGGGGCCAGCCGGCGGGTGCGGCGGTGGGCACGCCCAATTGGGGCCACTCCATCTCGGCTGTTTACGACGGGAATGAATTGACCTCGTGCAACATGGACGAAGTGCAGGCTCATCCCGATTTTCCGTATGCCTTTTTTGGCGTTCAATTCGATCAGCCCCAGAATGTAAGCGGCGTGCGATGGAAAAACCACAGCAACTATTGGAACTGCATCTTACGCCACAAGGTGTGGGTGTTGAGCGATGGGGGCGACCGTTCCGTGCCGGGCGATTGGATCGAAGTCGTCGCCGAGAAGGACAGCGCCTACAACTGGAACCAGGACGATTTTGGACAAACCTATCGCACCCGTGAAATCAGGGTCATCTATTCCCAGATTACCGGCGGCTGGGCGTCGGATGTATACGAGATGGAATTCGCCGTGGAGACGCAACAGGAGCTGTCGTTGCCTGTGAATGGAACGTCTTACGTGGTGGGCAGCAATTATGCGGGCTTGGGAATCTGCGTCTATCAAGGGGCGAATCCGCCTTTCCGCGACGAAGGCCTCGATACGAATACGCCTCATTACTATTACATTTTTACCGAAAACAACGGCTACTATTCCGGCACGGGAAGCCTTATTCCGGCCCAGGTTCCGTCTGCCTTGGAAAGCTATCCCACGGGAGACGTGAGCGTGTGCGATCTGCAAGTGGACCGCCGCTGGCCGCCTACGTCGCTCGCGGACATGGCGCCCAAATACAGTTGGCGGTTTGGGGATTCCATGAACAATGGGTCTCTTTCCAGCCTGGCGGCGCAAGCCGTCAACTTCGGGTTTAACAGCGATGTGGCGATGGGCGATGTGACGGGCGATGGACGTCCGGATCTGGTCGCCGTTCAGCAGCATGTCCATCCCGGCTGTTTCGATTGGGTGCTGATCAATAACGGCGGCGATCCCATTTCCTGGTCGAGCGTCCGCCTGACGAGCGCAGCGCACGTGACGGTAAACCGCGTGGCCTTGGGCGATCTGACCGGCGATGGGCGGCTGGACGTGGTCCTGGCGTGCGGCGCGCAAAATTATGTGGCGATCAACAACGGCGGCAGCCCGAGCACGTGGGCGCGCGTGAATCTCGGCAGCGCGTTCAGCGATTCTTCCAGTTCCCTGGCCGTGGCCGATATCGATGGCGACGGGCGATTGGATGTCGTGGTGGGCAATACGGGCCAACAGAACGCAGTTCTTTTGAACAACGGCGGCAGCCCCGAAACCTGGTCACGGGTCGATCTGGGCAGCGCGTTGTCCGATGCGACCACGTCCATCGCCGCCGGCGATGTGAACGGCGATGCCCGGACGGATGTCGTGGTCGCCAACGCCCCCGGCCAGAATTATGTTCTCGTGAACAATGGCGGCAGCCCGGATACCTGGTCGCGCGTGAATCTCGGGTCGGTCTTGGCCGACAACACGACGTCCCTGGCGGTGGGCGATCTCGACGGAGACGGCCTGCCGGATGTGGTCGTCGGTAACAGCGGCGAGCAGATTTATGCCCTGATCAACAACGGCGGGAGTCCGGACGCCTGGACGCGCCGCGAACTGGGGCCGGATCAGGCCTATGGACCGCTGGATGCGGCTCTGGCCGACGTGAACGGCGATGGGCGTCTCGATGCGGTGTTTGCCGATTTTCACGGATACGGCGCCGGCGGCATGGAGTCCTTTGCGCTGTTGAACAACGGTTCCGACTTTGGCTCGTGGTCGAGGGTGGTTGTGCTGGATACGCAACTGATCAACGGGCGGGTGAAAACGGGCGACGTGGATTTGGATGGACGTTGCGACATCGTGTTCTGTGGTTTCAACGCCTCGGTGCATGTGTTGCGCAATACCGCGGCCTCGATGCCGTTTATTCAACGCGCCTATCGCATTCAAGTTTCGCGCGTCGAGGGCGATTGGAGCGTTGAAAACCAGGTCTGGGACAGCGGAATTGTCCTGGCCTCCGATGCGGGGGATGGAGTGTCGACCGTGCGTCAGGGCTTGCCTTCAGTCGATGTAGGCTCCTATTTCTGGCGCATCAAGCTCTTTTCGACCAGCGGCTATCAAGGCGAATGGTCGGCGCCGAAGCAGTACGACCTGGCCGCGGGACAGGTTTATCTGGGCGTGTGGGAACCGGTGGAACCTCCCGCGATCGCTTATACGACCAATAGCCAGGTGCGAGTGGTGGGCGCCGTCTCTTCGTATGCCTCCGATTTGGTTTGGTCCAATCTGACGACTCTGAGCGGGGGCTCGGTCAGCCTGGCTTCGATTTGGACTCAAGACGTCGGAGTGGTGGAAGGCGACAACATCGTTCGATTCACGGCGGAGGCCGCGGGCGGGTTGGCGGCGACGCAGGAGCTCCATGTTGTTTACTATGATGCTCCCTCCGTGGCCATTACTCGGCCCAACGGCGGATCGGACGTGGTGTTGCACACCAATCGCGTTGTTCTCGCAGGTGAGGCAACGGCGGGCTTTGGATTGCAGCAGGTCTGCTGGACAAATCTTTCGACCGGTGTGGGCGGACTGGCGGCCATAGACGGAAGCGCGGCATCCTCTTGGACGATTTCCGGCATTACGCTCTCCGGCGATGGCGCGGAGACGTGCCTCGTTTGGGCGGTGGATAATCAAGGGCATGTCAGTGTTCCGCAGGATATCGTCTTGTCCTGGCAGGACACGGGCGTGCCCGCGGATTTCGATTCTTTCCTGACCGGGGCGGTCTGGGCGGTCGAGCTGAAAGCCGATAATCTTTCGGCGCCCGTTACGCTGGGCGACCGGCAGCCGAAATTCAGTTGGGGATTCGGCGACGCCTTAAACGGGGGCCAAACGCCGGCTTTCCAGTTTAACGATTTGGGCAGTCCCTTGCTGGGCGATCATACGCTGGCGGTTGCCGCGGGCGACGTAAACGGCGATGGCCGGGTGGATGTGGTGGTAGGCAATAGCGCCGCCATCGCCACCACGCAGAATTTCGTCATTGTCAACAATGGCGGCAGCCCCGCCTCGTGGCCGCGATATCCGCTGGGCAGTTGGCTCGCCGATGCGACGCGCGCCGTGGTCGTGGCGGATGTCACGGGCGATGGTCTGGCCGATGTCGTGGTTGGAAACTTCAACCAGCAAAACTATCTGGTCGTCAACAACGGCGGCAGTCCGGAATCCTGGGCGCGGGTGAATCTCGGGTCGGCACTGAGCGATGCCACCTGCAGCCTGGATGCGACGGATGTAAACGGCGACGGTCTGTTGGACGTGGTGGTCGGCAATTCGGGCGGCCAGAATTACGTGCTGACGAACAACGGGGGCAGCGCCGATACCTGGACGAGAGTCAATTTAGGCAGTGCGTTGTCCGACGCGACGATGAGCGTGAAGGCGGCCGATTTAACCGGCGACGGCTTGCCGGACGTGGCCGTCGGCAACGCGGGCGCTCAAAATTACGTGCTCGTGAACAACGGGGGCAGCGCCGATACGTGGACGAGAGTCAATTTAGGCAGCGCGTTGTCCGACTCGACGTATGCCTTGGCGCTCGGGGACGTGACGGGCGATGGGTTGATCGATGCGGCGGCGGCCAATCATGTTTCCCAGCCTCCGTATGTGCTGGTCAATAATGGATCGGGCGATCCTTCTTCCTGGGAGCGGATTGCCGTGCCGGGCGCCGGCGCGCAATATCAGGCGCACAGCATCGCGATGGGCGACATGAACGGCGATGGCTTGTTGGACCTGATCCTTGGAACCGACTACGACGGCCCGGCCTCGTCGGTCAATCGCATTTTGTTGAACAACGGCGGTCGTCCGGATACCTGGCCGGCTCTGGCGGTCGGCACGGAATATACCTACAGCCTGGCCGTGGCGGATTTCAACGGCGATGGCCGCCTGGATTATGTGACGGGCAATGGCATGTCGGGTTACGGCAATCGCAATTACGTTTGGATGAACGCCTCCACCTCCTGCCTGGTCCAAGCGGCCTACCGCATTCAAGTGGCCAAAACATCCAGCGACTGGAGCGCCGGAAATCTGGCATGGGACAGCGGGGTTGTTCCTTCGACTGAAATCGGCAACGGGCAATCGTCGGTTATGCAGGCGGCGGCGTTTACCAATGGCGGCGTTTACTATTGGCATGTGAAGGTTTTCTCCGTCAGCGGATTCCAGAGCGACTGGACCGTTCCTCAACAGTATGAGATTCCAACCGGCGAAGCGTTCTTTGTCGTGGAAAGGCCGACTCCGCCGACGGGATATGTGAGCGGCGTTTCGTGCGACGTGTCCGGATGGGCGTCGTGGGGAATCGGTTCCGTGGATTGGACAAACCAAGCCACGGGCGGTAACGGAACTTTTGCCGCGAATGGAAGCTGGACGCAGACCGTTGCGCTGGCCGAGGGCCACAATAGCGTCACGTTTGCTGCGCATGCAGGCGAGGAAACCTTGGTCCGAGCATTGGACATCGTTCGTGTGCCGGGTCTGCCGATTCTGTCGATACGCACCCCGGAAGACGGTCAGAGCTTTACCACAACGGCCGCTGCCGTGTCGTTCTCCGGGGCCTTTGAAGCCTCCGCCGATTATCTCGTTCCTTCCTTGATGTGGAGCAACGAGGCGACCGGCGTCTATGGGATGTGCCCCATCTCCGCCGGCGCCACGCAATGGCCCGGTTCAGGGGTCGTCTCGGTCGAGCTGATGAAACAAGCCGACAACCGCATCCGGGTGTGGTGCGAGGCGATCACCGGAGAAACGATCGACGACGAAATCGTGGTGGGCTGCTTCGATTACGAGGCGCCGCAAGCGAGCATTGCCTGGCCCAACGGCGGAAACGATCTGACGATTTATACGAACGTCATCGGACTGGCCGGGACGGCGTCCGACAACGGCTTGGTGCAGTCTGTTGTGTGCAGCAACGCGACGGCGGGTTCGTTGTGCGAGGTGGCATTAAGTCGTTCGTCGTCCGGCGGGACCGGGGTCTGGCAGGTTGCCGCGATAACCCTGGCGCCGGGCGCCCAGGAATTCCTGGTGTGGGCGGTGGACGCTTTTGGAAATTCGAGTTCTACGCAAAGCATGATTCTAACCTTCGACGTCGGCGGTCTCCCTCCAGATCCGGCCGCTTACTCGACGGGTCTCGTGAGCGTTACGGACGCCAGGGCGAACAATCGTTTTCCGCCGGTTTTGCTTGACGATCCACGGCCTTCGTTCAGTTGGAAATTCGGCGACGAACTGAACCGCATGGACCCGGGGCAACTGGCGCGGGTCAATCTGGGTGCGGCGCAGGAAGATTACACGGCCGGCGTAGCCTTGGGCGATTTGGATGAGGATGGCTGGTTGGACGTGGTGCTGGCCAATGCCGGATTGCCGTGGGGGCCCGACGGATCTCAGAACTGCATCCTGTTTGGCGGCGAAGGCAGCGTGGATGCCTGGCCGCGGACAAAGTTGGGCTCCGACCTGGATGACTACAGCATGGATGCGGCCATCGGGGATCTCACCGGCGATGGGCGTCCCGACGTGGTGGTCGGCAATCAAGGTCAGAACTATGTCCTGATCAATCGGGGCCGATTGGCCACGACCTGGCAGCGGTTACTGCTCGGCAGCCCGCTGGGCGACGACACGAGCGCCGTTGCGATCGACGATCTTACCGGTGACGGACGGCCCGACGTGGTGGTGGGAAATAACGGCTATCAAAATTATGTCCTGGTGAACAACGGAAATAGCCCCGAAACCTGGAGTCGCGTTTCGCTGGGTTCCGACACGAACGACTGGACCTACGATGTGGCAACGGGCGATGTAACCGGAGATGGCCGGCCCGATGTGATCGTCGGCAACTACTTAAGCCGCAGTTTTGTGTTGGTCAATAACGGCGGCAGCCCGGATACCTGGAATCGCGTGAATCTGGGCGACGCCGAGAACGAGAGTACGACCAGCGTCGGACTGGGCGACCTGAATGGCGACGGGTTGCTGGATGTCGTGATCGCAGGCTTTACCGCGCCCATTTGTGCGCTTCTCAACAATGGCGGAACTCCGGACACGTGGCAGCGCACGGCGCTGGCAGACAGCAACGGGCAGCATTACAAGATTCTCCTGGCCGATCTGACGGGCGACGGGCGACTGGATATCCTGGATGGCCGATATCCTGTGGCGGAGCACGGCACTGAAATTTTGGGCGAGAATCGCGTCTATATCAACAATGCCGGAAGTCCGGAGGCGTGGTCCGCGGCCTTGCTGGGGAGCAGTCTCGACGACTGCACGCACGATCTGGCGGTCGGCGATCTGGATCGGGATGGCCGGTTGGATGTGGTCGTGGCTAATTATGCCTCTGCCTTCCACGAAGGACGTAATCAACAAAACTACGCGCTCATGAATGCGGCGGGCAACATGCGCTTTGTGCAGTCCGGTTATCGGATTCAAGTGGTCGCGTCGACCGACGACTTCGTTGCGGGGCCGTATGTTTGGGATAGTGGCGTGGCGGCCTCGCAGGAGATGGGCGACGGCATCGGGTCCATCGAACAGGGCGTGGATTGTCCGGCGGCAGGCAATTATTACTGGCGTTTGAAGGCATTTTCGGAGAGCGGATATCAGAGCGATTGGACGGAGGCGTTCCAGTACTCGATCCTGGCGGGCGAGATTTATCTTTCCCTGGAAAATCCTTCGCCCTCCTATCCGGCCTATGTGACCAATAGCCCTTGTCCCGTAAGCGGGTGGGCCTCGTGGAATGTCGCGCAGGTCGATTGGACGAATGCGGCCAACGGCGCTTACGGCAGCTTTGCGCCAGTGGGCCGCTGGACGCAAAATGTTGTTCTTGCATCGGGCAGCAACGACGTGGCGTTTACGGCGTCCGAAGCGGGCGGCTTGGCGGTCACTCAGATTTTCAGCGTGGTCTACATGACGGCTATTCCTGCGATCGCAATTCTGGCGCCGAATTCAGGCGTGAGCTATACCACGGCGCTGCAACGCGTCGAGTTTCGCGGCGAACTGCAGCCGCCCTACGAATTGTTGGGCAATGAGGTGCGCTGGTCGAACGAAACGGCCGGGGTAGGCGGCTCCATTACGCTGATCAGCGGCCAAAGCGAATGGGTCGTCTCCAGCAGCGTGGCCTTGCAAGCAAATGCGAATAACCGCCTGCGGGTGTGGTGCGACACCATCCTGGGCTGGACCGCCGAGGCGCAGATGACGGTTGGCTGCTACGATGCCGCGGCGCCGTCGGTCTCCATCGAGCAGGGTGGGGGAAGCGGCGCCATTCCGGTGTGCAGCAATCGAATGGCGTTGTCCGGTTGGGCGGTCGACAATGGCCGGGCGGCGAGCGTGGCCTGGGTCAATCGTGCAACCGGCGCAGAAGGCGTTGTGAATCTTTCCTGGGCGTATGACCAGACCAGCGGGTGGTGGAACGTGCCGGCGGTGGAACTGTTGCCGGGCGCCCAAGATATCGATGTCTGGGCAACGGACGATTTCGGCAACGGCAGCGCGACGAGCCGGCTGGTCGTCACGTATGTCGAAGGCGGTTTGGTCGAGCTGGGTTCGTATCCGACGGGCGCTGTACGCGCGACAAATCTTAAGGTGAACGGTCTGGCTTGCCCGGCGCTTGGGCTCGATATTGCGCCGAAATACAGTTGGAACTTCGGCGATGCAGTCAACCAGGGAAGCCTGGCGGGCATGTCGCGCAGGACGCCGGGAGTGATGGAGTATCGGGATTCCCGGGCGATTTCCATCGGCGATCTGAACAACGACGGACGTCCCGATCTTGCGATTGGCGGCTCTCAAACACTGGTTGTTTTGAATCAAGGCAACGATCCCTCCAATTGGCCGAGTGTCGGTCTGGCGGGCGGGGGCGGTACGTGCGATTTGGAAATAACGGATCTGACCGGCGATGGACGCCCGGATATCGTGGCGGGCAACAGTGTGTTTATCGATAACGGCGCCAGCCCGGAGACCTGGACGCGCCGGGAACTGGGGCCGCCGTACGGGGAGTCCACCCAAGGAGTGGACGTCGGCGATTTGAATGGCGACGGACGCCCGGATGTGGTGGAGGCCAACGATGGCCAGAATTACGTGCTGTTCAACACCGGGCTCGATTTCGAGAGTTGGCCTCGGGTGAATTTGGGCGGCGAATTGAGCGACTACACCTTCGATGCCGTCATAGCGGACCTGACGGGCGATGGACTCCCCGATGTCGCCGCGGCCAATTACGGGCAGCAGAATTACGTCCTGGTGAACAATGGCGGCAGTCCGGATACCTGGGCGCGCGTCCGGTTGGGACCCGTCGTCAGCGGCAACTCGACGTGCCTGCATGCCCTCGACGTCAACGGCGACGGGCGGCTCGACGTGATCCTGGGGGATCAAAATCATCTTCATGTTCTATTGAACAACGGCGCGAGCCCCTCGACCTGGACTTGCGACGATCTGGCGGACGGGGCTTTTATGGCCGCCTGGGGCATTCGTTCCGCCGACATCAACGGCGATGGATTGCTGGATTTGGTCGTGGCGGGCGCGGCAGCGCTGTTGAACAATGGGGGCGATGTGACGAGCTGGCCGGCCGTAGCGGTCGGCTCGGAGGGGACCAGTTGGAGCAAGGGTCTGGCCGTCGGGGATTTGACCGGCGATGGCCGCCCGGAAGTTTGCCTGGCCAACGACGGCTACGATTATGTTTTCCTCAATGACGCGGCGGTCATGCCCGAGAGTCAACAGGCCTATCGCCTCCAAGTGGCGCGCACGGAAGCCGATCTTGCCAGCGGCAATTTCTACTGGGATAGCGGAGTGGTGGAATCGCCCCTGAGCGGAGATGGATTCACCGGCGTCGCCCAGGGCGCGCCGTGCATCGAAGCCGGCGCTTATTGGTGGCGCGTGAAAGTATTTTCTTCCAGCGGCTTCCAAAGCGATTGGACGACTCCTGCGCTCTACGAGATTCCGACCAACGGCTTGTATCTGACGATTCGCGATCCAGCCCAACCGCAGGCGTACGTCGTCGGCGCTTCCTGCGATGTGGCGGGCTGGGTTTCCAAACCGAATGCAACCCTGGCCTGGACAAACCTGGACTCGGGCGCTTCGTTCGAAGGTCCCGTTTCCGGCCTCTGGACGCAGACGATTTCAACCGCGTCCGGTACGAATCGACTGGTCTTCACCGCGCAATCCGCGAGCGAGGTCGTGACGCAACAGTTGTCGTTGGTGCTGGTAGATACGCCTCCGGTCTTGAGCATCGAAGGTCCGGGCGGCGGGGCCGATCACGTGTCGGCCAGCCGCCAGGTAAGGCTGTGGGGCAGCCTGACGGGCCCGTTCGAGCTTCTCGAAAACACGGTCTACTGGAGCAATCGGACGAGCGGAGCTTTTGGCGCATTATCCCGAAGCGGCAGCCAGGCCCGTTGGCCGGTGGAGGGCGATCTGTATCTGGTTTTGACGCCCCAGGCCGACAACGAAATCCGGGTTTGGTGCAACACTCAATTCGGCATTCCCGCGGAGGACGAGATCGTCATCGGTTGTTACGACGCCGCGGCGCCGGAATTGTCGATTACACAACCGGATTCCGACCAAACGACTATCTATTCCAACCATGTGGCGCTTGGCGGATGGGCGCAAGACAACGGAGCCGTGGCGGCCGTCATGTGGCGCGATTCGACGGCGCCGGCCGCCGGCATGATGCAAATCAATTGGGCGCCCGGCCAGACGAATGGTTCGTGGCGTACGCCGGTGTTGACGCTGGATCCCGGCGCGCACGATATTCGCGTTTGGGCGGTGGATGCCTTTGGCAACTCCAGCGCGACGGATGTAGTCAGCGTGGTTTACCTCTTGGATGCGGCGCCCGGCGCGCTCGGCGCTTCCCCGACCGGCTTGGTTTTTGTTTCCGACTTCCGGGTCGATGGACGTCTTGCGCCGGCCCAAGTGGCGAATTCGCAGCCGGTGTTCGGTTGGAAGTTTGGCGATGGGTTCAACACCGGTTTCCAGATGGCTTTTGTGGAGCATGAAGTAGCGCAAGGATACTGGGCGGACAACGTCTGCATGGCGATAGGCGATTTGAATGGCGATGGACGTCCCGATGCGGTCATCGGCCTGCAGAATGGGCAAAACCTCGTCTATCTCAATAATGGGTTGTCGCCGGAACAATGGACCCGGCTGCCGCTCGGCAGTGCAATGATCGATTGGACCAAGTCAGTGGCTATTGCCGATGTGTCCGGGGATGGCCGCCCGGATGTGATCGTGGCCAACGGAAATTATACATGGTCCTATGTCCTGCTCAACAACGGCTCGGCGCCTGACACCTGGAGCCGGATGAATCTGAGCGTGGACGTCATCAATGGACTTTCCGACCTGAAGGTGGCGGATATGACCGGCGATGGCCGCCCGGATATCGTGGCCGTTTGCTGGCAGCAGCAGAACCTTCTGCTGGTCAACAATGGCGACCGTCCGGATACCTGGCCTCAACGGCCGCTGGGCAGCGTACTGCCCGATCCGTCGGGTGAGCTGGCGATGTCCGTGGATGTGGCCGATATGAATGGCGACAGCCGTCCGGATGCGATCATCGGGAGCTTCGACATTCCGAACAGCGTGGCGATCAATAACGGAGGCGCGCCGGAAACCTGGACGCGCTATCAACTGGGCTCTCCGTTGTCGGACAGCACCATGGAAGTGCTGGCCCGGGATCTGACGGGCGACGGTCGTCCCGATGTGTTGGTGGCGAACACGGCGGATTATGCCGGGGCCCAGAATTACGTGCTGGTGAACACCGGCGAAACGCCGGATCTCTGGCCTCGGATCACGCTGGGCCTTCCTGGTCTTCGGCAGACCACGGATTTGGCGGTCGGCGACTTGAACGGCGATGGGTTGCCGGATGCGGTGATTGCAGGTCCTTCCGGACATTTGCCGCGCGCCTTTATCAATAACGGCATGAGCCCGGATACCTGGTTGTACACAGACTTGCCGCGAGTCTCGACGTGGGGCGATCTGGCGGTAGGGGATGTGAATGGCGATGGACGCAACGATCTGGTTATGGCCAACAGGGCTAAAACCTATGCCTTGCTGAACAACGCCGCCGTGGCGCCGTATACCCAGGCGGGATACCATATTCAGGTGGCGGCATCGTCGGCCGAGCTGACCGCCGGCAATCTGCTCTGGGACAGCGGCGTGGTGGAATCAGCGGAGGTCGGGAATGGTCTTTCGACCATCCGTCAGGGTTTCGTATGTCCGCAGGCCGGCTCGTATTATTGGCGGGTGAAGGCGTTTTCCAGCAGCGGGAACCAGAGCGGCTGGTCGGCGCCGCAACGGTACGATGTTTCCGGCGACGAGGCGTATTTGTGCATTACAGCGCCTCCGGGGCTGCCTCATGCGTATGTCGCGAACTCTCCCTGTTCGGTGTCCGGATGGGCCTCGTGGAACGTCTCCTCGGTGGCGTGGACCAACATCTCGAATGGCGGAAATGGAAGCCTTGTGGTCGATGGCCTGTGGACGCAAAACGTCTCGCTGGCGGTCGGCGACAACGAACTGACCTTCACCGCCGTCGGTACGGGCGTGGCGACCACGCAAAGACACGTTATCGCGTTGGTCGATCAGGCGCCGGCCATTGAAATTGCGCCGTTGGCGTTTGACGAAGAGCCGGCGCCCGCTCGCCGGATGCGCACTTACGGCGATTACACGACCTCGGCCAGGACGGCAGAGTTGTTTGGCGTCGTCAGCCAACAGAGTCTGGCCGGCGAACGCGTTTATTGGACCAACGAGGCGACCGGAGCGGCCGGCTGGGTGAGTTTGCTTCCCGAGACCAATCGGTGGCCCGCGGAGGGCGTCATTGCTTGTGAACTGGCGATACAGACGGATAATACGATTCGCGTTTGGTGCCCGACCCGGTTGGGCATCGACATAGGCGATTCCGTCGTGATCGGTTGTTACGATCTGGCGCCGCCGGCCCTGACGTTGGATTCTTCCCTTTCCGGTCAGACCGTCTACGGCGATGCGCTGTTCGTCTCCGGTTCGGTTACGGACAATGTGGGCATTGCCAGGATTCTTTGGCGGAATCTGGCGACCGGCCAGACCGGCGAAAGCCTGGCGCCCGCCGGCTCCAAGTACATGGCCTGGCAGTCTTCCTTGCCCGTGGCGGCAGGGCAGTCGCAGACAATGGCCGTCTGGGCGGAAGATACCTTCGGAAACGTCAGCGCAAGCGGAACTCTTTCCGTCACGCACGCAGGAGTTTTGCCCGAAGATCCCGGAGCCTATCCTACGGGCGCGGTATTTGTCACGGGCCTTCAGGTTTGCCGTCAGTGGTTGCCGGCTACCCTCGGCGAAGCGAGACCTTCCTTCTCCTGGAACTTTGCCGATGCGCTGAACACCGGCAGCGTTTCGTCGCTGGCTTTCGCTACGCTCGGCGACAGTCTTGCGGATATGACCTTTGACGTCGATATCGCGGATCTGACGGGAGACGGGCTGCCGGACGTGGTCGTCGGCAACTACGATGCCAAGAATTACGTCCTCGTTAATAACGGCGCGGCGCCCGCTTCCTGGAGCCGGGTGAATATCGGCAGCGCTTTTTCGGACGCGACCCATGCGCAGGCCGTGGCCGACGTCAACGGCGACGGGCGCCCCGACGCGATGGCCGCCAACTATGGCCAGAATCTGATCCGGCTCAACAACGGGCAAGCGCCCAACACCTGGACGCGCTTGAATCTCGGTCCTGAAACGGCTGACGATTCGAGAGCCATTGCCGTGGGCGATCTCACCGGCGACGGTCTGCCGGAGGCGATTATCGGGAATAGCGGTTCCGAGTCGGTGGTGCTGCTCAATAACGGTGGAAGCCCGGATGCCTGGACGCGCGTATCGCTGGGAGCGGCGGTGACGTATGACACGAGGAGCGTGGTCGTCGGCGATGTGACCGGCGACGGTTTGCCGGATGTTGTGGCCGGCAACTACGGCGCTCAGAATCACGTCCTGATCAACAATGGCGCGAGCCCCGATACCTGGACGCGCGAATCGCTCGGCGACGGTCTTTCAGATGCCACCACGGCCCTGGCGTTGGGCGATTTGAACGGCGACGGACGGCTCGATGTGGTCGTCGGCAACGAGAACGAGCAGGATTATGTGCTGTGGAACGACGGCGCCGCGCCCAGCGGATGGATTCGTCAGAATCTGGGCGCCGCGCGCAGCTCGGCCACCCTGGACGTCAAGGTGGGCGACGTGAACGGCGACGGCCAGCCGGATGTGGCGGCCGCGGAATTCCAGGGCGCCAGCAGCCTCTACCTGAACAATGGGGAAAACCCGGCCGCTTGGACGCGAGTCCAGTTGACCGCCGCGGAAAACGGTTCGTATGCCTGCGCCTTGGGCGACCTCAACGGCGATAGTCGCCTGGATCTTGTGTTGGGCAACGCGGGGGTGTCCGGCGAACAGAACGCGGTCATGCTGAATACACAGGCGTTTGTTCGTTACGGTCAGGATGCCTATCGAATTCAGGTAGCCCGCTCGACCAATGACCTGGCGGGCGGCGTGTTCAACTGGGACAGCGGTTGGGTGGATTCGGCTTCGGTCGGCGACGGGGTATCGACCATTCGGCAAACGATTCCGAACCTGCAAACCGGCGCTTATGTGTGGCGGATGCGCGTCTTGTCGGAAAGCCGGTTCCAGAGCGCCTGGTCGCCCTCAACGGCCTTTGTTTACCAGGATCACGGCTATCCGGTGGTCGATATGACCAATGCGGCGGCCGAAGTGATTTACGACGTCGACCAGTATACGCTGGGCGGACGGATTAACGCCCATGTGGTTGGAAGCATGAGTTGGAGCAATGGCGCCAATGGAGCGGTGGGCGCCTTTGCCTCATCGGAACCCTGGACGGTCTCGGGCGTTTCGCTGGCGGTGGGGACCAATGCGGTCGTCGTGACGGCCACCAATGCCGCCGGCATCGCCGTGTCGGACAGCGTCATGATCGTTCGCTACGGGCTCGACACCCAGACGCCCGAGATTCATGTGCAGACCTCGCAAACGGAAGTCGAATTCGAGGATATGAGCCTGTGCATCGAGGGGACCAACAATGCCGGCGGCACGACCTACGTTTCGTGGTCGAATTCGTTGACCGGCGCGCACGGTTCGTTCCCGTGCGGACCCGCCTGGAGCATTTCCGACATTGTCTTGGGAATCGGAACCAATGAAATCGCCTTCTCGATCAGCAATCGGTTGGGCGCCGTATCGTCGGATTCGATCAGCGTTGTCCGCGTTTCCTGGGACATGGATGGCGACGGCATTCCCAACTGGTGGGAAACTCTCCATTTCGGCGGAAGAACGAACGGGCTGGCCGGCAGCGATTCGGATGGCGACTTGGTGGACAACTATGAGGAATGGATCGCCGATTCCGACCCGAACAATTCCCAATCGTTCCTGGGGGTGGAATTGGCTCCTCTCGGCCTGAATTGGGAGGCGTCCTTCGAAGCCTCGACCTCGCGCGTCTATACCCTGCAATATCGCGACGATTTGCTGGGCAGCGGTTGGAACAATATTCCAGCTATGAGCAGCGTGACGGGGACCAACGCCCATATGACCCTGTCGGACACCAACTCGACCATCCGTAGGTTCTACCGGGTGAAAGTGGTTCTGCCCTGATAGCACGGAGTCGCCGGGGCAAACCGGCGACTCTCTCGGCGGGATGTGACCCTTTTTTCCTCGAAGGGGGCGGGGGGAGGTTTGGGGTGAGTCGGGTTTTGGCGGGTGAGTCGGGTCGGACCTCGGTAAGTCATTAACTTTTAATGTGATACTTACATTTACAGGGGTAAAAAGGATCGTATGGATCGATTTTTGGGGTTGAAAAACGAGCTATGCAAAGAGGATTCATGGAGGTAGAGTCTTCTTCATGCCAAGGGCGAATCGACACATCCAACCTGGGGGCTGTATCATGTCACGCATCGCTGCCATGATCGGGCTTTTCTTTTGAAGTTTTCACGGGATCGGCAAGCCTATCGGACTTTATTGCCGCGGAGCATTCGGTGAATGCGCTGCTGTTGCTGGTGCTGAACCTGGCGTTAAGCAAAGACCCGCTCTACGAATTGAGCGAGTGGGTCGCTTCCTTGGATTTGCGCTCGCTGGATCTGCCTTGCGATGTTTCCATGCGCTTTACGGACGATCGGTTTGGACGGGCCCTCGATCAACTCTACGAGGCGGACCGGGCCTCTCTGCAAACCCGCGTGGCGCTCTCCGCTCTTCGAAACTTTGGGATCCGATTTGACCAGATTCACAATGACAGCACCTCGATCAAAGCCTGCGGGCACATCCCCGGACGCACCAAGACCGGAGTGGAACTGCGTCGGGGTTACAGCAAGGATCATCGGCCGGATCTGAAGCAACTGCTCTTTACCTTGAGCCTTTCGGCCGACGGGGCGGCGCCCATCCATTATCATGTCTATCCGGGCAACCGCAACGACTCGACCACCCATATCGACACCTGGAACGATCTGCGCGACTTGCATGGCAGCGCCCAATTTCTCTATGTGGCCGACTGCAAGCTCTGCACGCAAGACCAGTTGGCTCACATCGTGGCTCAAGGAGGCCAAGCCCTCACAATCGTGCCCGGCAACCTCACCCCCGTGCGCGAGTTCATCCAGCGGCTTCGCGCCGGCCCCCTCGGCAAAAAGCTTGTTTGGCGAAGGCCCAAGCCTAATGAAGAATCCGTCACGGAGTACTTTTCCCTCTTTACCGGGCGCTACGAACTCTTCCCCGGGCGCTATCCCCTCTACTGGTTCCTTTCCAGCGAAAAACGCCATCGCGACCAGGCCGCCCGCCAGGAACACTTGCGCCAAGCGGAAAAAGCGCTCGCGCAGTTGGCCCCCAAACTCAACACGCCTCGGCTCAGCCGGCAGGCGCCGATTCAAAAAGCCGTTCAGGCCATCTTGGATAAGTATCAGGTAGAGCCCTTCATAAACGTGCGCCTGGCGACTCGCTATAATCGGGTGCGCTTGCGCCCAAGAGGCCGTCCCCCTGGAGAAAAAGCCCGCTATCGAATCCGGCAGAAAGCCCATTACCATCTGGAGTGGCAACAAAACCCTCAAGCGCTGAAAGCGGAGCGTCGCGTAGACGGCCTTTTCCCTTTGCTTTGCACGAATCCGGCGCTTGAGCCGGTCGAGGTCCTGAAAGCTTGGAAATATCAGCCGCGATTGGAAAAACGCTTCGAACAGCTCAAGCATGTCCATGGCGTCGCTCCCTTGTTGTTTAAGAAAGTCCAACGGGTCGAAGCCAATTTGTTTATCTTCTTTGTCGCCCTGATGGCCCAAGCCCTGCTGGAACGCCAACTGCGCCAAGCCTTGAGCCAACAAAAGCGCGAGCCTTTGAAGTTGTACCCGGAGGATCGTGACGCGCCGCACCCCACCACCTCCCAAGTCCTGAAAACCTTTGCCGGTCTTTCCACCTACCGAATTGAAGACCCACAGGGCGACTTCCAAGAGTTTCGGGATGTCCTCAAGCCGGTGCACCGATCCGTGCTGGAGTTGCTCGCGCTAAGTGAACTACGCTTCTGGACGGGAACTTAGCCAAAATAATTCCTCCTTAATCGCCTTCAAAAAGTGCGGAATGTAAGTATAACAGTCTTTTTAGGGGTATAAGTTAAGATAAGCTGTTGACGGCTTTTGACTTGCTGAGGTCCGACCCGGTGACGGACCCGGTGACGAGGTTGATCCACTTGGCGAGCGGGTGCCCGAGCCAGGCGGTTTTCGCGCAGGCGTTCGCGAACCTGAGGCAACCGTTCATGGAATCGTCGTGACCTAAGGCGTGCTGTCCCCGGCACCGGAAAAACAATGGGGGTTGAGGGTGGTGTGCCCCAAATCGGCCCTAACGTCAGAAATGCACTCACCGGACACATTTTTTCTTCTCACAATGCCCCGCAGCCGCAGGCTGCGGGGCATTGTGAGAAATGCGGGCTAGAACGTCTGTGCTCCGGTAAGAGGCGGCAAGGGATGTTGGGCGTTGAATACGGTCCAGCACAGTTGAGCTAGTTGGGCGAAGCCTCGCGCTTGTTCGGGATCGCCTTGCGCTTCCCATTTAAGGCTTTGTTGAAGGGCTTCATTGACGACGGCTGTGGCGTTCTCGGGGGAGAGCGTCTCTCGGGTTCCGGCGAAGAGACTTACAATGTCTTGGTCGAAGTTGCCGCTGAGTTCATCGGGAAATTCGGACTGAACGCGGCGATATAGATCGAGGGCTTCCGCGTTTTGGTTGCAGGTGTATAAAAGCAGAATGGCGCCTTGCAGGAAGTTCTGATAGGCGGTGGCAAAGGTTTTTTCGGCGGCGTAACGGGTATTGGTTTCCCGGTAGGCCTTGAGGGCTTGGGGGAGCAGGTTCAGTTGCGGCGCCATGACGAAAAGGTCCCGGGCGGGATCTTCGATGAGTCGTCCGGATTTCACGGCTTCGGCCAGGCATTGGAGGATCATGCGGTCGGTGGCGATGGCTTCGAAGCCGGTGGCGTAGGGTTTGCCGCTGCAAGCCCAATAAAGGGCGTGCGCTTGGGCCAGCCGCCAATCGAAGGGGCCATATTCCCGGTCCAGTTTTTCCATCAAGTTCGGATCGAGCCGATAATCCTGTTTCATGCGCTGGACGGTTTCGGCGGACAAGCTCGCGAAATCAAGGTGGGGCGAGGGGTTCGTTCCAAGCTGGAAAAGACGGGTCATTTCGGCGGCCCAGGCTTTTTTGTAGTAGAGTTGCGCCTGATCGTAGTCCATGCCGATCTTGTGTTGAAAGAGCCAGCCCAGCTCGCGGAAGAGATGCGTATCCCCGGGATTGTATTTCAGGCCTTCGTCGCGGAGGAGCGCTATGCCTTGCCGCACCCAGCGCCAGCGGTCTTCGGGGTTGTTGAAAAGGACGCTGATGTTATAGGTCATGTTCCAGGCTTGATAGGCCCAAACGGTGGTAAAGCGCGGTTCGAGTTTGGTGATCCAGTCGGAGAGTTGGACCAATTCGAAATAGCGGCCTTCTTCCTGCAAGGTGGAGGCGCGAATCCAGAGCAGGTCGGCCAGAATGCCGCGGAAGCCGCCGAGGGCGACGGTGGTGAAGGCGACGAGCGGCGGCGAATTTTCGAGCGGCGCGGCCTGGTTCAGCCGGTACTCCTGCCGCAAGGCCAGCAGGCGCGGATGCAGTCCTCCGGCGGCCAGCAACATTAGCAGGCTAAACCCCAACAACAGCATGGAACTCCATCGTTTCAAAGCATTCACCTCGTTAATGCGATCCCGGCAATGCGATTTCCCGGCGGTTCAAGACGCACACGCCCAGCAAGGCGAGGGCGCCGGTATAGAGCAAAATTTTCATTCCAAACACAGAGGCCACCATGGACCAGGGGACGCAGATGCCGGTCGAGATCATTTGCAACGGATCTTCTACGGCTTGCAGGGGATGAATGGCCGCGTAGAGACCTTTGTAAATCGCGCGCAGCAGGATGATCCACAGGTGAGGGGCTTGGCCCGATTCCCCGACCGGCGCCAGGAGGGTCGTTTGGGTGGCGATGCCTTGGATGAGTCGGCTCATGCCCAACAAAATGAGGACAAAGATCGATACGAAGGAGGCGACCGGCATCGAAAACAAGCTGCCGGCCGTGACGCCCAAGGCTGTCAGCAGGCCCAAATGGAAAAGGACGATCAGCAGCGCGCGGACATAATTGGTTGCGAAACTCCCGGCATAGGCGAGCAGTTGCAGGCCATCTTGCGGATGGAACACGATGGTGACGGGCTCGGGGTGGATGTTTTCATAGGTCAGCAAAAAGGGTTGTCCGCGGTCCGGCACTTGATGGGGGATGGTCAGCGTGTATAAGGGGCCAGGGATGTTTTCCTGCTCCAGGCGAAAGCGATCCGGCTGAGACGGCGGTCCGGCGAGCCAGCGGACGTGGGTCGGCGCAGGCCCGATCATGGAGGACGAAAAACGAAACCGGACGAGGAGCGGGTGCTCTTCTTGATGCGTATTGGGCAGGTGAAACGTCCAGGTGTGTTTTTGTCCCGGGGGAATTATGTAGGCTTGGCTGAGCAGCGTTTGGTGGATGGCTTGATAAGCGACATCGGGCGGCACGTTGGCTGGAATCTGGCCTTGTGCCTGGCGGCTTTCCAATTCCCGGCGGGCCTGGGGCGCCACATCGATCGTATCGACTTCGCAGGGTTTCCTCGCGATCAGGATTTGTTCCGCAAGAATTTTCCGGTCGCTGTCGCTCAGGCGTTCCGGCCGCAGGCTCCAGAGCAACAAGGCGTAGGCGGCGACGCCGGCGACCAGCAGCAGCGCGGCGTTGACGAACATGAGGCCCAGCCATTTGCCGAGCCAGATCTGGGCGTGGCGGACGGGCTTGGTCACGATGAGGTGAATTTGCTTTTCGTCGATTTCGTTCGAGATGGCCGAACAGCCGGCCCACAGGGTGGCCAAGGCCAGGATAAATTCGGCGGCGCCCAGCGTATAGCTCAGGACCAGCCGGACGCGTCCGGCGACGGTGCCGTCGTCCTTGATCGTCAGGGGCAACCCCAGAATCGCGAGCAACAGAAACGCCAGCAGGATCAACACCACCTTGGAACGGATGGCGTTGCGAACGGCTATGGATGCGATGGCCAGGATGCGTTTCATGAAGGCGGCTGCGGGTTGGTTTCCGAAGATAAATATTCGGCCACGCGTCCGGACGGCGTAACGCCGGAGGGATCGGGCGCGCTTTGCTTGGCCTGTTCGATCACGTCGATGAAATACTGTTCCAGATTGCGCCGCGGGTGGTCGAGTTCCGGTTCGCGCCCGAGCACTTCCCGCAAGGCGACCAGCAATTTTTGCATTTGCGGGGCCGGGATATCCGGAATGGTAAACCGGTGGAGGTCTTGTTGCTCCAGAAGATTTCGAATGGCGCCCTGCGCCTGGATGCGGCCGTTGTACAGAATGGCAATGCGGTCGCAGACATCCTCGACATCCGCGAGCAGATGGGAGGAGAGCAGGACGGTTTTTCCGCGGCGGGCGAGAGTGAGGATCAGGTCCTTGATCTGGCGGCAGCCTTGGGGATCGAGGCCGGAGGTCGGCTCGTCGAGCACGATCAAATCCGGATCGTTGATCAGAGCTTGAGCGAGTCCCACGCGGCGGGCCATGCCCTTGGAGAATTCGCCGACGGCGCGATGCCGTGCATGCGAAAGGCCGATCATGTCGAGCAGTTCTTCCATGCGGCGGCGGCGTTCCGAACGATCCAGGTCGAACAACCGCCCGTAGAAATCCAGGGTTTCCTTGGGAGTCAGGTAGGGATAGATGTAGGATTCTTCCGGCAGATAGCCCATGCGGGCCTTGGTCTTGACGTCGCGCGGCGAATGCCCCAGCACGTTCAGGGCGCCGCTGGACGGATGCAGGAGTCCCAGGATCATTTTTAGCGTCGTACTCTTGCCCGAGCCGTTGGGACCGAGCAAGCCGAACACCTCGCCCCGTCGCACCTCGAAGGAAATGCCTCGGACTGCCTGGACGCGCGGCCGATGCCAGAAATCGCGAAACGTCTTGATCAGTTGATCCGCTGCGATGACTTGCTCCGGCGATGAACTATTCTCTGTCACCATGATCGACTTCCTTCCAAAAAGCTTACGACACGTCCGTCTTTTGAAACGCGAACATTCCCAGGCCCAGGATGCCGCTCACGAAAAGCAGGGCATAGGAGCCTACCCATGTCACATACGCCCAGGGAATCGGATAACCGTTGTGCAGCGCATCGACGACCCAGAAATGCTGCCAGTTGGGGATAAGGCGGTATAGGAGGGCGGCGAATGCGTGGTCTGCGGCATGGCGGCCAAACAGATAATCCGACATCAAGCCCACGAGAAAAACGACGGTGCAGAGCGAGAGGTTGGGAAGGGTGTCCAGCCGGGAGGCCAGGCTGACCGCCAGGGCGGCAAGAACCAGGATGGCCATGGCGATCAGGGCTCCGGCCGGCAGGACCTGCCAGGGGACGTGAGCTCCGAAGGCGGTGCGATGGCCGTGCTCATCCACCCAGCCTGAAGCCAGGAAGGCCAGCGCCATGCATACGGTCATGGCGGCAAACGCGCCCGAGGCAAACGGCTTTCGCGTGATAAAATTCCGGAGCCCGGCAAAACCGTAGGCCAGCAACGGAGCGGCCAGCAGGGGGCCGCCGGACCGCCAATCCATCATAAAATCTTCTGCGGCGGTCCGTGTGCTCAGCAGCGTGGCCAGGGTGGCGTTCAGGGAAAAGACCAGCATGACTGCGCCAATGCCCAGAAACTTCGACACAAAGAACAGGCCTCGGTTGACCGGTTTGCTGAGCACGGTCGCCACGGTGCCCTGGCGGATTTCCCGGGTGAGGGTGGAGCAGGCTGCATAACCGCCGAGAATGAGGCCGCAGACAAAATAGAGGGCCAGGGCGCTATCGAGCACAAGCTTCTGGGCTTCGCCGAGCGTATGCGTAATCAAGATCGGCATCAGGCCGATGCCCAGCACGCAGGTCGTGGCCACCAGCAAGAAGACCGGCTGCCGGATCGCTTCCAGCGCCGTCAGGCTTGCAATGGCCGTAATTTGTGAAATGGATCTGTTCATGGTTTTCGTGATACAGCACGGACACGATAAGAAAATACGGTATATTCTTCAAGTGTCGTTGCAGTTATTGTGCAGGGAAGGATTTGGAAGTTATAAAGAGCTTTACGCCGGGCTTGGTTTTGCTAGCTTGGGGCGCGTTTTTTACAGCGGAAAAATATATGGATCAAATCAAAGCGATGGTTATGGGGATGGTGGAAGGGCTGACGGAGTTTATTCCGGTTTCCTCGACGGGGCATTTGATCCTGGCCAAAAGCCTGTTGAAATTCCAGATCAACGACACGTTTGAGGTGTTCATTCAAATCGGCGCGATTCTGGCGATTCTTTTATTGTATCGGCAGCGGTTTGTGGGGTTGCTCGATTGGAGGCGTAAGGAGGGGTTTGCCGGCTTCCAGGGTTTGTTTCTGCTGGGTTTGACCACCGCGCCAGCCTTTATTATAGGCTTTCTCCTGCACCGTTTCATCAAGGAGCACTTGTTCAATGTGACCACGGTGGCCCTGGGGTTGGGGGTAGGCGGGCTCTGGATTCTGGTGACGGAACGGTTCTTTTCCGGCAAACAGCAAACGACGCTGGATCGGATGGGTTGGAAACAAGCGCTGGCGATCGGTTTTTTCCAATGTCTGGCGCTGTGGCCGGGGATGTCGCGATCGTCCTCCACCATCCTGGGCGCCATGTTGGTGGGCGTGGACCGGAAATCCGCCACGGAGTATTCCTTTTTTGCCGCCGCGCCGGTGCTGGTGGCGGCCGGCCTTTTCGATTTGCTGGATAACTTGTCGAACCTGACGGCGGCAGACATTCCTCTTTTTGCGACCGGGCTCGTGGTTTCGTTTGTGTCGGCGTGGATCGCGGTACGCGTCTTGATTCGTTATGTCAGCCATCACACCTTGAGCGCGTTTGGCTGGTATCGGATTGTTCTGATGGCGGTGATTTTCCTGCTGGCGAAATAGCGGAATGGAAGCCCGTCCTTCGTCCGCCTGCGCATCGCTACGCGAAGCGTTGCGGGCAGGGAGAAGCCGGGCCACCTTTGGGGTACGGGGAGAACTTACTTCGCCTTGCTCGATCCGTTCCGCCAGTAGGGAATGCGGTCGGCCAGCTTCAACTTGTTTATATAATCCATGTCGAGCTTGATGGGGGCTTCGCTGCTTTCCTTCGGATGAGCCTCATAGTCGAAGACGTTCGCGACATGAACGGTAGTCAGCGGGCCGAAGCAGGCGGTCTTGCATAAGCTGGGTTGATGATGGAAGGCGCAGGCCTCGATCAACGGTTCGGAAAAGCCCCATAGTCCGAGCAGATAAGCGCCCACTTCCGCATGGCTGGCGCCCAGGATTTCTTTTTCCATTTGCGTCAGGGGCAGGTGCTTTTCGCGGGCCAGCGCGAGCGCGCGGCTGTAGGGCTGGGCGAGATTGACCATCAGCACCAGTTTGCCGAGATCGTGGAAGAGCCCTGCAATGAAGGCGTCTTCCGTCGCTTTCTTCTCGATGTTTTGCTGGAGGGCGATTTCCTGCGAACCGATCGCCACCGACAGGCTGTGCGTCCACAAGGCCTTGAGCGAAAAGCCTTCCATCGAAAGGCCGTCCTGCTCGGTGAAAACGTGCACCACCAAGACCAACGATTTGAGGATGTCGAGTCCGAGCAGGCTGGCGGCTTGCATGGGATTCGAGATGCGCTGGCGAAGCCCGAAGAAGGCGGAGTTGATCATCTGGAGCAGTTTGGCGCTCATGGCGATGTCCTGGCCGATCAGGGCGCCCACGCGTTCGATGGAGGGGTAGGGGGATTGCAGCTCCCGGACCACCTCGTAATAGAGCTCGGGCACGCTGGGCAGCGTTTTAATCTGCGACACCATATTTTCGAGACTGTCTTTCGAAAGGATTTCCTTCAACGAAAAAGCACGGGCGATCGTATCCTTGATCAGGGAAAGATCGTTGGGTTTGAGAAGGAATTGATGCGTCGAGCCGATCAGCCGGTAAACCACATCCCGGTCGGATTCGCTCGAAAAAACGAAGCGAACGGTCTTGGGGTAGTCCGCTTTCACTTTGTTCAGGAGTTCCGCTCCGTCCATGCCGGGCATGCGTACATCGGAGACGATCACATCGAACGGTTCGGAGGCCATCAGGGTCAGGGCTTCCTGGCCGCTTCGGGCGAAGGACATGTCCCATTCGGCAAGCATGCTGCGCAGCATGTGGCGGAGCATTTCGAGGATACTGGGTTCGTCGTCCACAAACAGTATGCGTTTTTTCATCGAGGGTCTCTTTTTGGTTTTGCCAATTTAATGCCGCGTCAACCCCGGGACGTCGGTTGCCCTATCCGAAAACCTTTGTCTCATAGATAGGGCAGGCGAGCAAGACAGGAAGGAGGTTGTCTTATTCGCCAAATTCGGCTAGAAGGTCCCCATTAATCGGGAGCATGGCATGAAATTATTCAAATGGATTCTGGCGTTAGTCGTTTTGGCCGTGATAGCCGCAGTGGCGGCTCGCAACATGGTGGTGAGAAAAATGGCGATCCGGGCCGTGGAACAGGCTACGGACTTTCAGTTGGACGTTGGTACGGTGCAGGTCGGGCTGTTTCGTCCGACGTTCGATATCGAGCAGGTCGCCTTGCTCAATCCGGAGGATTTTCCGGAGAAGACCGCGTTCGATATCCGGCGAATTCACGTGCGGTACGATTTCAAATCCTTGTTTGGCGACCGGCTGCATCTACGAGAGGTGGTCCTCGATATTCCCACGGCGGTGATGGTGGTGAAGGAGGATGGGGAATCGAATTTGGATCGCCTGCGCCAGGCCGGTTCAGCCGGAGCGGAAGAGAAGTCGGAACCTTCAACGGAAGAAAAAAGTTCCGAGCCTGAGGAATCCAAAGCGCCGAGAAGTCTTCAAATCGATCGCCTGGTTTTGAAGTTGGGCCGCGTGAATATGCATCGCTACGTGGAAGGCCAGGCCACGCCGGAAGTCAAAACCTACGACCTGAAGATCGACCGCACGTTCGACGACGTCACCAGCCTCCAGCAAGTGGCCGGCTTGGTGGCCGCCGAGATCGCGGTGCGGGAACTTCCCAATCTGGTCAACCATCTCGACAAGATTCTGAAAGATAACGATGGCGACTTGGAAGCCGCCGGCGAGAGCTTGAAGAAAACCTTCGAGGGGTTGTTTCGATAGGGAGAGGGAGGAGGGGATAGTAATCAGTGATCAGTAATCAGTAGTCAGTAAAGAAGATAAAAGCACTAAACACTGATCACTGATCACTGATCACTGATTACTGATCACTGATCACTGATTACTGATCACTGATCACTGATTACTGATCACTGATTACTGATTACTGATCACTGACTACTATTCCCTCCCCACTCGGTATGAAAGAATTCCCCTCGGGGTTTGTCGATGCGTTCGTAGGTGTGGGCGCCGAAGAAATCGCGTTGGGCCTGGATTAGGTTGGCGGGCAGTTGATGGCTGCGATAGCTGTCGTAGTAGGCGAGCGCCGATCCGAAGACCGGGACGGGAATGCCGTAGCGGGCGGCTTGCGCGACGACTCGCCGCAGATTGTTCTGGCGGCCGGTGACGATCTTCCGGAAGTACGAATCCAGCAGCAGATTGTTCAGGCGGGGATTCCGGTCGAAGGCGTCCTTGATGCGGTGCAGGAAGCGCGCCCGGATGATGCACCCGCCCCGCCAGAGCATGGCGATGGAGCCGAAATTCAGCGGCCATTTGTACTCGGCAGCGGCTTGGTTCAGCAGCGCGAAGCCTTGCGCGTAGGAACATATTTTGGCGAGGTAGAGCGCCTGGCGGAGGGTTTCGACGAAAGCCTTTCGGTTGCCCGAGAAATGGACGCGGGGGCCTCTCAGGACATCCGACGCCGCGACGCGCTCGTCCTTTTGGGCTGACGCGATGCGCGCAAAGACCGCCTCCGTGATCATGGTGACCGGCACGCCCAGGTCCAGGGCTTCCTCCGTGGTCCATTTCCCGGTGCCCTTTTGCTCGGCGGCGTCGAGAATGACGTCGACCAGATACTGGCCGGTGGCCGGATCTTTTTGCATGAAAATGCGGGAGGTGATTTCAATTAAGTAGGAATCCAGGTCGCCGCGGTTCCATTCGGTAAAGACCTCGTGGAGTTCGGGCGGCTGCATGCCGAGTACCTTGCGCAGCAGGTCGTAGACTTCGGCGATAAGCTGCATATCGCCGTACTCGATGCCGTTGTGCACCATTTTCACGAAATGTCCGGCGCCCTCGGGGCCCACCCATTCGCAGCAGGGCGTGCCATCCACCTGGGCGGCAATGGACTGAAAGATGGGCTGCACATGAGGCCAGGCCGCTTCATGGCCGCCGGGCATGATGCTGGGGCCTTTCAAGGCCCCTTCTTCGCCCCCTGAAACCCCCGTGCCGATAAAGAGCAAGCCTTTTTGCGCCACTTGCTTAGTTCGCCGGTTCGTATCGCGAAAGTACGAGTTGCCGCCGTCGATGATCATGTCGCCCGGCTCCAACAGCGGGGTCAATTGGCCGATAAAATCGTCGACCGCCTCGCCGGCCTTGACCATCAGCATGACGCGCCGCGGTCGCTTAAGGCTGGCGACGAATTCAGGCAGGCTGTGCGCCCCAACGATGGATTCTCCTTTTGCTTTGCCGGCCAGGAACGCATCCACCTTGGAGACGGTGCGGTTGAACACCGCCACCGTAAAGCCGTGATGCGCCATGTTCAAAACCAGGTTTTCGCCCATGACGGCCAATCCTATCAGGCCGATATCCGCTTGAGACGACATGGCAACCTCCCTCGTTAATACGGCCGGCAAACCGGCGCCTGTTCATTGAGTTGACAGGCTTTGAGTTTATTAGATTTCTGAAGTAATTTAACCTACAGAAGCGATGGCGACAACCGGTGAAGCAAAAATGATTGAGGGAACGATGTCGCACGATATTTTGCGGAGGTATGTGAAGGCAATTCGCCGAACCTCCGTGTATAGTGATGAAGGAACAGGCTTTCAGCCAGGAAAGGGTAGGCCATGGAAGCGATGAAAACCCCAGTCGACGATTTCTGTCGCGATGTGCGTCCCGCGCCTTGTGGACTGGTCATTTTCGGCGCCTCCGGGGATTTGACGCACCGCAAACTGCTGCCTTCGCTTTTCAGCCTCTATATCCGGCATTTGATGCCGATTCGCTTTTTCGTGCTGGGGTTTGGCCGTACCAATCTGGAAGGCGACGCGTTCCGGAAAAAAACAAGGGATTCCATTCGAAGACGCTTCCCCGACGCGACGGATGCCCAATTGGAAACATTTTTAAAGGCCTGCGATTATGTTTCGGGCGCCTATGACGACTCGACCGATTTCAGTACCCTCCGTGACAAGCTGAACGCCTTGGATGCGGCCTTCAACATTGGCGGACACTGCCTGTATTACCTTTCCACCCCGCCGGCTGTTTATGGTCCGATCGTGACGATGCTTGGAAAAACGGGACTGGTGCATCCTCCGGCATCGGGCATTTGGACCCGCGTGGTGGTGGAAAAGCCTTTCGGCTTCAACCTGGAATCGGCCCGTACGCTGGATCGGGAAATTGGGGCGGTACTCGACGAAAAACAGATCTACCGGATCGATCACTACATGGGCAAGGAGACGGTCCAGAATATTCTCATGTTCCGGTTTGCCAACGCCATCTTCGAGCCGCTGTGGAATCGCCAGTTCATCGACCACGTTCAAATTGCGGTGGCGGAGACGTTGGGGGTGGAGGGCCGCGGCGGGTACTACGAGGGGGTGGGCGTGGTGCCGGATATGTTTCAAAATCATATCTTCCAGGTCATGGCCTTGGTGGGCATGGAGCCCCCCACGATTTTCGATGCCGCCGCCATTCATGACGAGAAGCTCAAATTCATGAAGGCCGTGCATCCTTTTCCCGGCAATTTGGAGGGGTGGGTCGTTCGCGGCCAGTACGGTCCCGGCGCCCTGGACGGACGTCAAGTGCCCGGCTATCGGCAGGAGAAGGGCGTCAATCCCAAGTCCACCATCGAGACGTTTGCCGCCATGAAATTGCTGGTGGAGAATCCCCGCTGGCAGGGAGTGCCTTTTTATCTGCGTTGCGGGAAGCGCCTGCACAAGAAGATCAGCGAGGTCGCCGTCTATTTTAAGAATCCGCCGCATTCGATGTTCAGTCCGTTTCAGCCGAATAGGATGGAGCCCAATGTCCTGGTCTTCAATATCCAGCCGGAGGAATGTTTCTCTCTTATTTTGCACGCCAAAAGGCCGGGGCCGAAAATTTGTACGGCGCCTGTGACGATGGATTTTTGTTATCGGCAGAAATACAAAGTATCCCTGCCGGAAGCGTACGAGCAGTTGCTGCTGGATGTCATGAACGGCGATCAAACCCTATATACCCGGCACGATTTGATGGAGGTGTCGTGGAAGGTCTTCACCCCCCTGGTCGACTATTGGCGCCATTCGGCCGCCGTGGGACCGCCGCCGCTGTATCCGTCGGGCAGTTGGGGGCCCGAAGCGGCGACTCAATTGATCGAGCAGGATGGCCGGAAGTGGCGGGTGTTGTCGGAGGAAGCCTTCGATGCCCGCTGTCCCTACGTATGCCCGGGTTGCCGTTCCCGCCAGGCGGCTTTATAAAGCGAAAAGGAGAGTGTCATGCGAACCATTGTTCAGCGCTTCAACGCGATGCAGGATCTCAACGAAACAGCTGCCGAATATATCGTGGCGGCGGCGGATCGGTCTGTGACGCGGGACGGAGGCTTTTTTATGGCCTTATCGGGCGGGCGGACGCCTCGCGGCCTTTATGAATTGCTGGCCACGGAACCCTGGCGACGTCGGATTGCCTGGGACAAGACGTGGATTTACCTGGTGGACGAAAGGGCCGTGCCGGATACTCATCCCGACAGCAACTATGCCATGATCCGCCAAGCGCTGCTGGATCGCGTGCCGATTCCTCCGGCACAAGTATTTCCCATGATGACCGGCCTGCCCCTGGCGCAAGCCGCCGACAACTACGAAAAGAACATCATGGCCCATGTACCCTTGTCTTCCATCAACGGAAGACCCGTATTCGATGTCCTGCTGATGGGCGTGGGACGGGATGGCCACACGGCTTCCTTGTTCCCGATGCATCCCCTTTTGCAGGAAAAAGAGAAATACGTCTGCGCCGTGCCGGAAGCGGTGGGCGACCCGGCCTGGCCCCGGCTTACGATGGCTCTCCCGTTGATCAATAACGCCCGTTCCGCACTTTTTTTAGTGGTCGTGAACGAAAAACGCTTGATTGTGGAATCGATTCTCGAAAGGTTAGAGCAAGTGCAGGATCGTTATCCGGCGGCCCGGGTGAAACCCACGGAGGAACGGGTTTGGCTGTTGGATACGGAGCTGACCTGAGAGGATTTGAAGTGCTTCCATTTACGCAGAAAAACTTGATGGACTGGGCGGGGGCGACCACGTTTCGGGATGGGCAGACCTTGTTCGAGCGGGGCGTGGTGCAAGAGGCCGAAATCGAGCTGCCCATCATACGCGGGTCGCTTTCCTGGGGTAACCGGGTCATTCGAACCTCCGCAAAAATTCTGCCGGACGGGGCGTGCGAGAATCGCTGCCCCTGTCGCGACAGCACGGAACGAGGGGTGGTCTGCTCCCATGTCATTGCGCTGGCCATGGCCTTGCTGCGGAGAGCTTCCGATCCCGACCGGGAGCGAAAGCAGCGGGAGGAAGCCCGCCGGGCCGCCCGCCTGTCGCAAGTCAACGAATCCCTTTATCTGCGGCGAGCCCCGCTGGGAACCCTCGGGACCATGCCGGCGGAATTGCGCATCGCTCTGGACGCCGGCTGGCAGGAGCGCAGCCGGGCCGGCATGATTCCGATCCTGTGCGGCCTGCACGTGCAGAATCGCACCCTGCCCATCGATCAACCGCCGGCCAATGTGCAGTTGGGCCTGTCCAAAAAAGACGAATCCATTTTGTTTGTGCTCGAGGATATTTCCGAAGGCCCGGCCAAAAGCCGGATGGAAATTCATGCGACGGATTTCATCAATCTGCTCGAGCTGATGATGGGGAAACCCCTGTACGAAGCCGGCCACTCCGAGCCGATCACCATCAACGCTCCCAAGATGACTACCTTGCTCCGCATGGACATGGACCGGGAAAACGGGGAATTGATTTTGATTGCGCACACTGAACTGCCGTTCATGAAACCCGGGGAGTTCCCATTTTACGTCACCGCCGGCCGTAGCGGCTGGGTGTATGGCGCCCGGCAGCTCTGGCCGTTGGCCAACATCCTGCCCGATCCCTTGCGTTCCATCTACGATCAGCCGGTGGTCATTGCCCGCGATTCCGTGCCCCGCTTTCTGCAAACGGAACTGCCGCTGCTGGCCCAGCATATCCAGGTGGAGAGCGACATCACGATGGATCTTTTCGCCATCGAACCCGAGCGCCCGACCTACCGGCTGGCCGTGCGGGGCAGCCCCGCCTCCCTGGCGGCGGTCCTTTATGCCGATTACGGCGGCGCCTCCCTGGTCGCCGGGAAGACCGATCCGCGCGGCCATTTCGCGCATCCCGATCCGGCCGATCTGCTGCGGTACACCGTGCGAAATCCGGAGCACGAAAAAGCCGCCTTGCAGCGGTTGGAGACCTTCGGCTTCCAGGGGGAAATCGGCGACGGCCTGGAGCCCATCGTGGGATGCCGCGAAGTCCTGAATTTTCTGGGCAGCGCCTTGCCGGCCATCCGGCGGCAGGGATGGAAGGTCGAGCTGGACGGGAAAATCAACCCCTTCATGGAAACCGTGGATTTTGCCACCCCCGTCGTTCATGTCACCGATCATGCCAACGGAGAATGGTTCGAAGTCAATTTCGACTTTGACGACGGCCACGGCGGCAGTTTATCCGCTGCCGAGATTCAGCGCGCCTTGCGCAAAGGCGATTCGTACCTCGAAGTCGGCGAGCGCACGCTGCTGCTCGACGCCGGCGCCATCCGCTCCATGAGCGACGTGTTCTCGGATTGCGCCAGCGGGGAGGGGAGCCGCCCCGGCAGTTTCCGGATGAGCCGGATTTATGCCTCCTACGTCAAATCTTCCCTGGACGCGCTCGACGGCATCGACGTCGAGGCCACGCCCGCCTGGAGTTCCGTAGCGGAGCATCAGAACCGCACCCTCAGCCTGCAGCCGGTGACCCTGCCGGAGCCGCTGAATTCCATTTTGCGGTCCTACCAGAAGGAAGGCGTCAACTGGTTGCGCTTCCTGGAAGCCGGGGCCTTTTGCGGCATTCTCGCCGACGAAATGGGCTTGGGCAAAACCCTCCAAACGCTCGCCTGGCTGCAACTCGAACGGCAGCATCCCCAGGCGCGCGGGCGGCCGTCCCTGATCGTCTGCCCCACCAGCCTGGTCGAAAACTGGGCGGAGGAAGCCGCGAAATTTGTGCCCTCGATGAAAGTTCTGACCGTGACCGGCAGCGACCGCCACGAAAAATGGGCCTCCATGGACAAGGCCGATCTGGTCATCACCTCCTACGCGCTCATGCGTCGCGATATCGAGCAATATGTGGCCCGCGAATTTGCCGTTGTAGCCCTGGACGAGGCGCAGCACATCAAGAATCGCTCCACCCAAAATTCCATGGCCGCCAAGCGGCTTCGGGGGTTCAACCGGTTGGTTCTCACCGGCACTCCGGTGGAAAACAGCGTCTCGGATCTCTGGTCCATCATGAATTTTTTGATGCAGGACTACCTCGGCTCGCACGACGTCTTTCGGCAGCATTACGAACTCCCCATTTCGCAAGGCGGCGCGGAAGGCGAGGCCGCCCAGATCAAATTGCGGCGCAAGCTGCACCCGTTCCTGTTGCGGCGTTTGAAGAAGGATGTCGCCAAGGAGCTGCCCCCGAAGATCGAGCGCGTCGCCAGTTGCGCGCTGACGGCCGATCAGAAGCGCGTGTACCTCGAACTCCTCGAAGCCTCGCGGCGGCACATCGGCGATATGGTCGCGGAAAAAGGTTTCTCGCAGTGCCGGATGGAGATCCTCAAAACGCTCCTGCGGCTGCGGCAGACGTGCTGCCATCTCGACCTGCTCAAGCTGCCGGGCCTGCAAAGCAAGATGCCTTCCGGGAAAATGGAATTGTTCTTCGAACTCATGGACGAAGCCCTCGACGCCGGGCATCGCGTGCTGGTGTTCAGCCAGTTCGTGTCCATGCTGACCATCCTGCGCCAGGAATTGGAAAGCCGCCAGATTGCCTACTGCTATCTCGACGGCAGCACCAAGGACCGCATGAAGATCGTCCATGAATTCAACTCGAATCAATCGATCCCGCTCTTCCTGATCAGCCTGAAAGCCGGCGGCACCGGCTTGAATCTCACCGGCGCCGACATGGTGGTGCATTTCGATCCATGGTGGAACCCCGCCGTCGAAAACCAGGCCACCGACCGCGCCTACCGCATCGGCCAGAAGCGCACCGTCTACAGCGTCAAACTCATCACCCGCGACACCATCGAGGAGCGCGTCCTGGCCATGCAGAAGCGCAAAAAAGCCGTTATCGACGCCACCCTCGAATCCGACGAACAAGTCATGAGCGCGCTGAACTGGGAAGACATTCAGGAACTGTTGTCGGAGTGATTCGTCCGCCATGGGCCTGTTATCACAATGAATTTGGGCGAATCCCAAATTTTCGTCGCGACTTGCCAGCTGGCGGCGGGGTGGGTACTCTGCACTGCATAAAATCCGGCAACGCTTCAAGTCGGCCGGGGAAAGGTTGAGGGCATGGAGAGCGATCCGAAAATCGTGGAATTGATCGGCGAGATGCGGCGGAAGGGGCAGTTGCCGGCGCTGGATCAAAATGTGGCGGCGTTGTGCCATCTGGCCGACAACAAAGAGCAAACCCAGACCGCCGAACTGACGGCCATTATTCTGCGGGATGCGGCGTTGACGTCGGCGGTGCTCGCGCTGGCCAACTCGGCTGCCTACCGTACGCGCGCCCCGATCAAGACGGTTTCCTTCGCGGTCATCCTGCTGGGTTTCGAGAAGGTCCAGCAACTGGCGTTGGGATTGTCGATTTTCAAGAAGAGCCGGGAGAATGCCCGCAGCCGGGAGTTGTATCGGTTATTTGTGTGCTCTTATTTTACCGGGACGGTGGCGATGAGTCTGGCCCGGCAGTCGCGTTATTCGAATCCGGAGGAAATCTTTGTGGGCGGGCTGCTTCACCAGTTGCCCCGCCTGCTGCTGGCCAACAGTTTTCCCGAGCGGTATCAGGAGATGGAAAAGCTGATGATGAAGGATCGGCTGGATGTCAACAAGGCCTGCGAAAAGGTGTTCGGCATCCGGTATTCCGTCGTGACCCGCGAGATCCTCGAGTGCTGGAACCTGCCCGACAGCATGAAGAAAACCATCCGCGATGTGGACGGGGCGCTCAACGAACAGAACACGATGATTATCCTCGCGGGCGATATTTCGGACATGCTCTTCGGCAACAAGCCGTCCGGAGCGGATCCCATGACGGAGGCCGAGAAACGGGTGAAGGCCCTGTTGAAGCTAGACGATATTTCGATGCACCGTTTTTTGGAAACCACCTTCGAGGCCGACGACAATCTCTCTCGCTTTTTTAACCTGACGCGACAGGACGTCGAGATGATGACGAAGATTGCCGAGTGGGGCAAAGTCAGTTCCGCGGAAGTCGCCGCCAGTCTGACGATGGGCTTCCAGGCCTCCGAAGCCATACTCGAAAAGGTCGATCCGCGCGTCATGATTGGACAGTTCTTTTCGGAGTTGATGATCGGCGTGCAGAAGAGGGCCGGGATCAACGACATTTTGATGATTGCACAGGAAGCTCTTTATCGATGTCTGGGGCCGGAATGCGTTTTTACGGCTTTTTACGACAAGAACCGGCGGTTTGTGATCGGACGGTTGTATGCCGGCCATAATGCATTGGTTCACGCGTCGGATTTCAAGTTTAGCATGGCCGATGAGGAATGCCTGGCGGTCAAGTGCATGAAAGCAAGCGAGGCGGTCAGTATTGCCGCGAAGGCCGAACGGATTCTGCCGCGGCAGGATTTCATCCAGATGCTGAAGCTGGAATACGTCATGCTGGCGCCCATCCTTTGCGAACGCCATCCCATTGGATTATACATGGTAGGCCGCATGGGCGGACAACCGTTTTCCAGCGACGAAAAAAGTTGGGTCGAAGTAATCGCCGGCCACGTAGGCCTCGCCTTCGAACAGCAAGGCAAGTCGTTTGCCGCGGATTTTCACTGAAATGGAGATTACTCTTTCCCCCGCCGCCCTCAGCGCACCAGCATGATGGGAATCTCGGCATCCCGGATCAATTGCGTGGTGGTGCTGCCGAGGATCATTTCCCGGATGCGGCTGTGACCGTAGGCGCCGGTGACGACGAGATCGAAACGATGCTTTTCGGCGATTTCCAGGATGGCCGCGTACGGAGGCCCTTTGGCCACGAGATGTGTGGCCGGGCAGTTGTGCGCTTGCGCAAGCTTTAAGCCGTCCTTGGTGATTTGGTTGGCCTTGTCGAAATCCTTGTCTTCGGCAACGGTCAAAATGGACAAGGGAATCGAAAGCCCCAACGACATTTCAATGGCTTCGTGCAGGGCTCGGCTGGCATGCCCGCTGCCGTCGAACGCTGCCAGGATCTTCGTGAAGGGCTTGAATTCGGCCGGCGTGACCAGGCAGGGCTTGATGGAACTGCGTACGACATTTTCGACGGTGGAACCCATCATGTCGCCGATGAAATCCGCGTGCTCGCCTTTTTGCCCCAGGATGATCAACTCCGTGTGGGCTTCTTCTTCCAGGATCACATGAACCGGATGCCCCATTTTCATTTGAGTAGTCATGGCGACGCCGGCGGCCGCGGCGCGTTCGCCGGCGGCCTGAACGATCGATTCGCCCCGCTGCTGGAGCAAGTTGCGAAATTGCTCAAGCTGATGGCCGAACGGTTGGGCGCCGACCCAGCCGGAAATGTCCGACATCAACGGCCCTTCCAGCATGCGTGAATCCAGGACGTGCAGCGAAGAAAGTTGTCCCTGCAGTTTTTGAGTCAGATGAATGCCGAAATCGCATGCCGCTGTGCCGTGAGCAGAACCGTCTGTGCAAACGAGAATGCTTTTAATCATGGTAAAGTCCTTTCCTCTTCCTACCTTACACCAAACCGATGATGTTTGTTTTATACTTACGTGTCGAGTTCGATTTAAATGGAGATAGGGATGGATGCGTCTTGAGTCATCATTACAATTGCTGTTTCCTCCCACGGAGCGCTTGCCTGAGAAGCCCTCCCGTTGCTATTGTTCACCGATGGCAGTCAAAAAAGAGATTATTCGAACCGGTTGGAGAGAGGCGTGGGGAATCCTGTTTCAGGCGTTATGGATTCTATTGCTGCTGAGCTTGGCGTCGTATCATGCCGAGGATATCGGGCTGAATCAGACGCCGCCGAACGATCCGGCCATAAATTTTATCGGACCGCTGGGCGCCTGGGCGGCGTTTGGACTTTTTGTGCTGCTGGGCATTGGCGCCTATTTGATGCCGCTGTTGCTGGCCGTGCTGGGGCTGATGCTGATCTTCAAGCGGGAAGGACGGATTTGGCCCAAGGCGTTGTGGATGTTTATGATCCTGCTATCCCTCGTCTGCCTGCTGGAGCTTCAACCCGAGTTTTGGGGGCGTTTGGCCTTGCAGCTTAATATCGATAGCCCGGGCGGCTTGTTGGGGCGCGTATTGGGACAAGGCCTGCTGATGGACCTGATGGGCGTCATGGGGGCGGGGATTGTGGCCGCCTCTATCCTGGTGGTGGGATGGGTGTTGCTGCTGGATGTGCGCCCGGTGGCCGTTTTTCATTATCTGGGCGAACTCTGGTCGAAGCTGTGCGTCCGGCTGGAGATTGCTTTGGCTGCGCGCCGCGATCTGAAGACCCAGATCGAGAAGGAAGAAAAGGAAATTGCCAAACGCCGCCGCCGGCTGGAAGAAGTGATGAAGGAGCAGGAAAAGTCGGCGCCTCGCGACGAGCCGACGCCCGATCCCATCTCAAAACTGTCTTCGTTGAAGTCGAAGCTTTTTGCCAAAACCCTGGAACCGGAGCCCGAGCCGGTTCCTGTGCCGGAGCCGGAGCCGGTCGTTGAGGAAGTCAAGGATGAGCCCCCTCCGCCTCCCCGCAAGCCCAAACCCAAACCGCCTGTGCCCGAGCCTTCATCGCCCATGGCCGAGGTGCTCAATCTGTTGGGGAAACCCTCGGAGTACATCCTGCCCCCGTTGAGTCTCCTGGAGGAACTGCCGGCAGCAAAGGATCGCGAAATCAAAGGCGATTTTACTTCCAGCGCTCGCATCCTTAAGGAAACGATGGCGGAATTCGGCATTGAGGTGGAGGTGACCAATGTCGAGCGCGGCCCCGTGGTGACGCGTTTCGAGTTGTTGCCCGCGCCGGGCGTTCGCCTGGAAAAGATTTCGGGATTGAGCAACAACATTGCACTGGCCATGAAAGCCGAAAGCGTGCGGGTGCAGGCCCCGATCCCGGGCAAGGGCGTGGTGGGCATCGAAGTGCCGAACCCCAAAACCACCTTGGTCTACATGCGCGAAATCATCGAGAGCGACCTGTGGAAATCGGGCAAGGCGGCCCTGCCGCTGGCGCTCGGCAAGGATGTGGGCGGGCGCGTCTTGGTAGCCGATCTGGCCGAAATGCCCCATATGCTGGTGGCCGGATCGACCGGCTCCGGAAAAACCGTCTGCATGAATTCGATTTTGACCGGTCTGCTGATGGCCCGTACGCCCGACGAATTGCGGCTGATGCTGATCGATCCGAAGATCGTCGAGTTCTCGGCCTACAATCACATGCCGCATTTGGTCGTGCCGGTGATCACCGATTCCAAGAAAGTGGCCATCGGCCTGCGGTGGGCCATCAACGAAATGGAACGCCGCTACAAATTATTTGCCAAGGTCGGCGTGCGGAATATCAAGGGGTATAACAGCCGTCCGATCGTGCAACAACCCGAATTGTTCGAAAACGGAGAAATGCCGCCGGTGGAGCAGGAGGAGCAGCCGCCCGCGCGCGTGCCGTATATTGTCATCGTGGTCGACGAGTTGGCCGATCTCATGCTGGTCGCCCAGGCGGACATCGAGAACTCCATCGCCCGCCTGGCCCAGTTGTCCCGCGCGGTGGGCATTCACATGATTCTGGCCACGCAGCGGCCTTCGGTGAACGTCATTACGGGCACCATCAAGGCCAACTTCCCGGCCCGTATCGCCTTCCAAGTGGCTCAAAAGACCGATAGCCGGACGATTCTCGACGCCAATGGCGCCGATAAGTTGCTCGGCAAGGGAGACATGCTCTTCCTGCCTCCCGGCAGCAGCAAGCTGGTGCGCGCCCAGGGGACCATGACGACCGACCAGGAAATTAATCAGATCGTCGAATTTATCAAGAAGCAGGGCCGGCCGCAGTACGAGACGACCATCAAGGACAAGATCGAGAGCAAGGTCCCCGAGTTGCCGGAGATGGAGGAGGACGACGAGTTGATCAGCCAGGCCATGGAGATCATCCGCCAGACCCACCGGGCATCGACGTCCTCTTTGCAGCGCCGTCTGCGGATCGGGTACACGCGCGCCGCCCGGTTGATGGACGTGCTTGAGGAGCGGGGCGTCGTCGGTCCGGCGCAAGGTTCCGATCCCCGTGAAATACTGATCGATCTGGATGGGGAAATACCCCAGAATACGAACGAACTGACGGAGCCCCCATAAAATGCCGACCATCGGACAGATCTTTAAAGAAGCGCGGTTGAAGAAAAACGTGACCCCGTCCCAGGCGGCGGGGGCCACGCGCATGAAAGTCCAGCACATCGAGGCATTGGAGCGGGACGATTTTAAAAGTATGGCGGCGCCCACGTATGCGAAGGGCTTCATCCGGCTCTACGCGGAGTATCTGGCGCTCGACCCCGTGCCCTTGCTCAAGCAATATGCAGATCAAGTCAATGCGGCGCCTCCGTCCCGAAAGCCTGCGGTGATGGCGCCTCCGCCTGCGCCGTCGAAGGAAGGCGAGCCCTCCAAGTCCGGCGTGTCCTTGCCCTCCTTTCGTATCCCGTGGTCTCAACTGAGCGCTTTTTACGCACGTTGGAAAAAGGCGTTTTGGGTGGCCGGAGCGGCTGTGCTGGTCCTGTTGTTGTTGAGCCTGAGCCTGTGCGGCCGTGCGAAGACCCCGTCCGAAGAGCCAGCGGTTGCCGGCAAACTGGCGCCGCTAAAGAGTCATGAGCCTTCCATCGTGGAAGAGCCTCCTGAACCCTATATTGAAAAACCCAACATGCCGGTGTCCAAACCATGAAACTGCCGAATTATCTGACGTTAAGCCGATTGGTCCTGGCCGCTTTTCTGCTGGCCCTGCTGACCATTCCGATGCCGTTTGCCAAAAGTATGGCTCTGCTTGTTTTTGCTGCGGCGGGCATTACCGACTATTTCGACGGCTACCTTGCGCGCACGAAATACGGCGAAACCTCGTTCGGGCGGCTCATGGACCCGCTCGCCGACAAGGTGCTGGTCTGCGCGGCCTTTGTCAGCTTTGTCGGCATCGATGTGGGGCCGGCCGGGCGCTCATTGGTTCCGGCCTGGATCGTGGTGGTTATTATTTCCCGCGAATTTCTGGTGACGGGGCTTCGCCTGTTGGCGGTCAACAAGGGCAAGGTGATTTCGGCCGGGCGCTGGGGCAAGCACAAGACCATCTGGCAGATCATCGCCATCGTGACCCTGTTGCTGGGCCTGGCTTTGCGCGAGGATATTCTGCGGGGCTTCGATCCGAAATTTCTGGCCAATTACGATTTCGCTTTTGGATACATCGCGTATGGTATCTCTGTCGGCGTGGCGATCATCACGGTCGCGTCCGGCGGGATGTATTTTGTTCAGCACAGCGATTTGATTGGGGAGCATGTGTAAAAGCAGGGGAGAGGGAGCGTTGCGATCGAGCGGGTGAGTTTTTCCCGTTGGGTGGTCCGGCTTCTTCCGCCTTCGCTCCGCTGGCAGGGGCAAGCCGAAGGCGGGCATAGCACAAAAGAGGAGCTTGTATGAAGAATGCGTGGAGTAAGATCGGATGGACGGCGGTCCTGCTGATGGCCGGACAGCCGGCCTGGGCGCAGGCGGCGGCTCCGCAAGCCGCGGCGCAGGGTATGGTCGAAAGCATGTCGGTGCAGGACATCGTCCAGATGGGCGGTTGGCTCATGTATGTGCTGGCGGCTATGTCGGTCATTGGGCTGGCGATGATTGTGTATTTCCTCATTGTCCTGCGGCAGGAGCAGGTGATGCCGCGCAAGGTCGTGGCGGAAATCAAATCGCTCCTTCGCGAAAAGCAGTTGGATGAGGTGCGTGAGTTGTGCCTCGAAAAACCGTCGCCGGTTTCCTACATCGTGCTGTCAGCCATGAATTATTTGCAGGGTTCGGATCAAGCCGAGTCGGGTATGCTCAAGGAGATCCTCGAAGGCGAGGGCTCCCGGCAGGCCTCCCTGATCCAGAACCAGACGCAGTATCTGCTCGATCTGGGCGTCATCGCGCCGATGGTGGGATTGCTCGGCACCGTTACCGGCATGTTGCAGGCGTTCAACGCCGTGGCGCTCGACCTGGCCAAGGCCAAGCCCATGCTGCTGGCGGCGGGCGTTTCCCAAGCGCTGATCACCACCGTGGCCGGCTTGATCGTTGCCATCCCGGCTATGATGGCCTATTCCTATTTCCGCGGCAGAACCTCCAAGTTGATTTCCCGGCTGGAGAGCGTTTCCGCCGAATTATTAACCTTGTTGATGCCCCGGCGCCCCCAATGAACTTTCGCTCGAAAATAAGGCTGGAACCGATGGGATTTCAGATGACGCCGATGATCGACGTCGTCTTCCTCCTGTTGTGCTTTTTCGTAACCAGTCAGGTCTTTTCCCAGTGGGAGACCGAAATCGACATCACGCTGCCGACCGCCAAAACCGGACAGACCCCGCAGCGGCTGCCGGGCGAGATCATCGTCAACGTCCTGGCGAATGGCCAGGCGGTGGTTAATGGGCGCGACTTGGACGATCCGGAGTTGGCCGGCATGCTCAAGCGGCTGGCCGAACTTTTTCCCGGGCAGCCGGTCCTCCTTCGGGCCGACAAGGCCACTCCTTACGAGCATGTGATTCGCGTGCTGGACCTGTGCCGCCAGGCCGACATTTGGAACATTTCCTTTGCCACGGGCGTGCCGGAGAAGTAGCCGCTTCGCTGGACGGATTCGTAGCCGTCGGCGTAAGCCGGTGGTCTTCTCCGTGCGCGTGTATTAGCATGATGTATATCGAGAAGTAACGATATGAAGCGTTTTTATGCAGTTCTTTTAATGGTCGTGGGCTTGGCCCTTTCGTCCTTGGCGATGTCCGCCGACGAACAGATGCAGTTTGCCGACGGGATTTTTTCGCGCGGCATGTACGATATGGCCATTCCGGAATATCTCAACCTGTTGCGCGATTTTCCATCGTATGCCAAAAACGACGTGGCGTTGTTCCGGCTGGCGGAGAGCTACCGGCACACCGGCAACAAGGGTGGGGCGGATCGTTTTTATCGCCGGGTGGTGACGGAGCATCCCGCCAGTGCATATCGTTTCCGCTCGGAGTTCCGCCGGGCGGAGTTGTTTGTTTCCGGGGGGCAATATCTGGAGGCGGTGAGCTTGTTCCGGGCGCTGATTGCGGCCCAGCCGCCGGCGGACATCATGGCGTCGGCGCAATACTACCTGGGTTACTGCCTCGACAAGCTGCGCATTCAGGAAGAGGCCGAGAAGGCCTTTCTGACGGTCATCGAGAAATATCCCGAATCGCCTTTTGCCTCGTATGCCTGCCTCGCGCTGGCGGAGATTTATCACCGGGTGGGAGGGCGCGAGTCGTCGTTGAGGGAGCTGTACGAGAAGGCGCTGGAGAAGCCGGCCTCGGCCCGGGTTGGGGCGGAAGCGGTTTATCAAACCGCCGAGCTGGCTTTTCGCGAAAGGGATTATCCGCGCAGCGCGGAGTTTTACGAGCAACTGATGAGCCGATATCCGGACGATTACCGAGTACAGGAGGCCGCCCTGCGCGCGGCATGGAGCTATCACAATGCGGGGCATTTTAGCGAAGGGCTGGACCTTGCGCGAAAGCATCTCGCCCAGAAGCCGCAGCACGCGGACGAATGGCTTTATCTCAAGGCGAATTGCGAACGGCAACTGAACCAGCGCGACGAGGCGCTGCGGACCTATGCCGAATTGCTGACGCAGTATCCCCAGAGCTCGTCTTGCGCCATGGCCTCCTACGAGCAAGCCCTTTTGTATTTTCAGGCCAAACGCTTCGACGAAGTCGCCGCGCGCGCGGACAAGCTCAAGCCGGCGCCGGAGGTCGCGGAGGATTTTGCCTGGATGGTGGCGGAGTCCTTTATGGAGTTGGGGAAGAATGCCCAGGCGCAGACCCGTTACGAGGCGTTCCTGAAGCAGTTTCCCCAAAGCGAGCGCGCCGCCTCGGCTTGGTATCGCCTGGCCGAATTGAGCCGGACGCGCGGCGATTACGCGCGCGCCTCGGAATGCTACCGCCAAGTCGTGCAGGACCATCCGGCCAACGAGCTGGCGCCGGAAGCCCTCTTCGCCTCGGCGTGGTGCCGCAGCCGCAAGGACGAGCCGGCCGAAGCCATTAAAGACTGGGACCGGCTGATCGCGGGTTATCCGGGCCATGCGCGCGAGGAGGAAGCGTATTTTCAAAAGGCGCTGACCGAATATAAGTCGGGTCGCGCCAAGGAGTCGGCGGCAACCTTCGGCAAACTTCTGGGGATTTATCCCGATTCTCCCTACGCTTCGCAGGTGCAATACTGGCTTGGCGTGATTTACGAAGAAGCCGGCGAAACGGAGAAAGCCGAAAAGGCCTTGCAGGCATCGCTCAAGCTTGGCCCTTCGACCTCCGAAGTGGCGATCGTGAAGTATCGCCTCGCCGCCGTTTTGCAGAAGCGCGGCCAAATGGACGCCTCCGCCGGCGTCTTGCAGGGCTTGTTGGAAGAAGGCGCACGGGCCGACATGCCGCCCGCCCTGCTGGAGTGGCTGGCGCGGCATTGGCTGGAACAAAAGACTTTCGATAAGGCCATTCGGTCGGCCGAAACGCTGGCGAAGAGTTCCTCCGACGCGGACTGGAAACAAATCGGTTGGTGTCTGGCGGGCAAGGGTCAACTGGAGGGCGGAAACGATGCCGAGGCTCGCAAGGCGTTCGAGGAGGCCTTGAAGCAACCAGCCAAGACCGGAGAGGGGGCCGAAGCCGCCCTTTACCTGGCCGACATCGACCGGCGCGCGAACCGCCTGGACGCGGCGCAGACGTATTATCAGCAGGCCGCCGATATGTCCTCCGCCGGAGAACTGCTCGACATCCGGGCTAAAAGCTATTATGGACTTGGGCAAGTAGCCGGGCTTCGCCGCGAGTGGGATCAGGCGGCCCGGTATTATATGAGCGTGGCGGTATTGTTCGACGATCCGACCCTCGTGCCCGAATGTCTGTTCCGGGCCGCCGAGGCCTTCAAACAATTGGGCCGCGAAAAAGATCGTTTGAAAACGCTGGAAGAATTAAAGAGCCGCTACCCGGACAGCGAATGGAGCCGAGATGAATCAGGAATGGAACATCAAGTCGAGAAATGAGGCCTGCCAGAAGTGCAACAAGTCGTTTGCCGATGGCGAGACCTTTTATTCCCGTTTAACCTTCGGAGAGGAAGGTTATGCCCGCGAAGATCGTTGCGAACCGTGCTGGAAAGCGGAAGCCGGCGACAAGTCCCTGAGCGTCTGGAAGACCGTTTTCAAAGCCCCGCCGCCTCCGTCGGAGGAGACGCTGAAAAAGGAGACCGCCGAATCGCTGCTCCGCCAGCTCATGGAAACGGACAACCCGGCGCATCGGAACGTCATCTATATCTTGGCCGTCATGCTGGAACGGCGGAGAATTTTGATCGAACGCGACGTTCAGGTTCGGGAAGACGGCCTCAAGATCCGCGTCTACGAACACAAGAAGAGCCAGGAAACCTTCCTGGTTCCCGACCCGGAATTGCGCCTGACAGAATTGACCCAGGTGCAAGAGGAAGTGCTCGCCATGCTCGGCGTCGCCCACGCCCCGGCCGAAAAACCCGCGCCGGCGCCCGAGCTGGCCCCGGACCCCGTGCCAGCCAATGCTGAACAAGATATATCAACCACGAATGAACACGAATAGACACGAATTATGAAAGAATAGTGTCTTGCTGAATCAGGCCGAGCATCCCCCTGTCCCTGTTTGAAAAACTCTTTATTCGTGTCTATTCGTGTTCATTCGTGGTTAATCTTTTTTAGAGAAATCGATGGACATCAAAATTGTCGGCGGCAAAATTTACGATGGGACCGGGCTGAAGCCTTTCGGGGCGGACGTGGGGATTCGGGACGGGCGGATTGTGGAGATCGGCGATTTGAGCCAAGCCGAGGCGGACGAGACGGTTCAAGCACAGGGCCTGTGCGTGTGCCCGGGCTTTATCGATGTGCATTCGCATTCCGACGCGTATCTGTTGATCGAACCGTCCGCGCCCAGCAAGATTTTCCAAGGCGTGACCACCGAGGTGGTCGGCAATTGCGGAGCTTCCGCTGCGCCGCGCCTGGGGGCGTTTCAAATTCCGTCCGATTGGCAGGACAAGAACTATCCCGGCGTCTGGAGCAGCGTCGCCGACTATCGACGCCTGCTGGAGCAGGCGCGTCCGGCCGTGAATGTAGTGCTGCTGATCGGGCATCGCAACTTGCGCGTGGGCGTGATGGGTTATGAAGGCCGCCCGTCGCAGCCGGACGAAATCCGCCGGATGTGCGCGTTGCTGGAACAAGCGCTGGAGGAGGGCGGGGCCGGGTTGAGCACGGGGCTGATCTACGCGCCCGGAATGTTTGCCCAGCCCGAGGAAATACATGCCCTGGCCCGCGTCGCGGCGGCCCGGAATAAAATCTATACCTCCCACATGCGCAGCGAAGGCGCCCGTTTGCTGGAGGCCATCGACGAGACGCTCCGGGTCGGCCGCCAAACCGGAATTCGCGTGGAAATTTCCCATTTGAAAACCTCCGGCCGCAAAAACTGGCATCTTGTGGATGCTGCATTGGATCGGATTCGCAGCGCCCGCGCCGAAGGCCTGAATGTCGCGGCGGATCGCTATCCTTATACCGCCGCCTGCACGGACCTGGATGTCATCCTGCCGGACTGGGCCGCCGAAGGCGGACGCGAAACAATTTTGGCCCGGCTCGGCAGCGCAACCACGCGAAAAAAAATCCGCGAAGAAATTTTAGCCGGTCGCGATGATGCGTATTGGACCGGCGTCCTGATTGGTTCGACCTGGGCTCCGGAGAACGCATCGTTTCAGGGCATGAAATTGGTCGACATGGCATCGCACTTGAAGTTGGAACCCGTGGATGCCGCCTTTCATCTCTTTGAAACCGACCAACTGCACACGGGCGCCATCTTCTTCGGGATGAGCGAGGAAAACATGTGGAAGATTCTGGCTGAGCCGTATGTCATGATCGGCTCGGATGCATCGATCCGCTCGCCGGAAGGCCCCTTGAGCAAAGATCATCCCCATCCAAGGGCCTATGGCTCGTTCCCTTTCTTTTTGCGCGCCGCTTTTGACGGCAAGACCGTAGAACCCGCCGAAGCCATCCGCAAAATGACCTCGCTGCCGGCCGCCCATTTCCAGTTGACTGATCGCGGGGTCCTGGCCAAAGGAAAATATGCCGACGTTGTTGCCTTCGATCCTCAACGTCTCTCCACCCCGGCCTCTTACGCCAAGCCACACCAACTCGCCAGCGGTATTCAAGCCGTCGTGGTTAATGGCGCTATGACCATTCGGGATGGGCGATTGACAGGGGAGCGGACCGGTAAGCTGCTTTCAAATCGCGGATAAGTCTGCCTTTACAGGTTATTCCTCATCGATTTTTTTTGGAAAAGTCGTCATGAACCTAATCAATCTATTTTGCCGTATTAGATTGATGCTAGGCCGCAAAAGGGCTACGTATTGACGTTTAGTTAAGGAGGAAATCAATGAAAATACGCATAGTCCATATGTTTGTGCTGCTGACAGGCCTAACTCTTCAATTTTCCTGGGCGGGATTGAACGATGGGTTGGTCCTCAACTATTCATTTAGCGGAAATTTCAACGATTCAAGCGGCCAAGGGAATAACGCCCAATCGCACGGAAGCGTTGTTTTTACTTCTGATAACGATAACAGGGCAAACTCCGCTGCATATTTTGCCGGTTACGGGAGTTATCTCGATGCCGGCTCTGCGGCATCCATCAATCTGGTTGGGCCGATGAGTATTTCGGCATGGATTAATCCCGATGACATTGGAGGCTATGGTTCCCGATGCAGAACCATTGCGGGCAAATGGTATGACCTGGGTAACTCGCCACTCCGTCAATATGCTTTGGGCTATGTCTTGGGAGGCCATCCTTTTTTCGACACAGGCGCCGGCGGTTCCTTCAATGAACTCATTGTCACCAATGTAACCCTGCAAACGGGCCGATGGACGCATATGACCGGCGTATACAATGGAACCAATCTCATTGTGTATGTGGACGGCCTGGAGTGCGGGCGTGCGACGACCGTCATGTCTACGGTTTCACAAGCCGTGAATTTGACCATGGGCGCTGCCGTCGCGGGCGATTATGGCGCTGCTTCCTATCAAGGGAAAATGGATGAATTGCGGATTTACAATCGCGCTTTGTCCGCGCAGGAAATCAGCTCACTCTACGTGCAGGGCGGCGGCGAACCTCCTGCTCCTCCTGCCGCTCCCATCGAATACAATTCCGTTATCGGATTTTCCAATCAAGCCGAGGGCAATCAGGCGGTAAACACCTACCGGACAAACGAAAAACTCTACATTCGCATTAAGGATAAAAGCCTGGATTCCAGGAACTCGAAATGCTGGGCCGCTGCGCAGTTGCAGGGTAAAAAGGTCGTGGGCAATAGGCTTAAAAACAATGTTGTCACCATCAAATTGACGCCGCAAGCCGACGGGTCTTTCCTGGGGGTCATGGCTTTGGATTCGTTTTATCCCGGGAATGTCATCGTAACGGTTGGAGGCTTTTACAATAAGATTTGTGCGCTGCAAAGGGCTTCGCTCATCCTGATCGTACGATGAGTCGAAATTAATGAGATGGTCGCTGCCGTAATTCGTTTTGAGGAATCAACTCGATCGTTACCGTGCGGTTTTTGGCCCGGGCGCCAGGGGCATCGATGGGCCACGGCGGTTCGTCGCCGCCGAGAGAACCGATTGTCAGCCGTTCGACGGCGACGCGGCCGCTCGTGCGGAGATAATTGTAGACCGCTTCGGCGCGGGCGAGGCCCAGGGCATAATTGTCGGCATACACGTCCGTGGTTGGCAGGGGATCGGGACCTGTGTGGCCGACGATTCGGAAGATCGCGTTGGGGATGTCGTTCATGGCCGCAGCCAATTGCTGCAGCGTATTGGTGAGGTCTCCGCTAAAAACGGTTCCGTACTGGAACACGGGCGCATCGAAAAGGATTACGCGTTTGCCGGCGGTTTCGACCGAATGGGTTCCTGTCACGGATAATTCGGGCAGGAGCGGGAGTTGCGCGGGCAGCGAAGGGGCCGGCTCCGCCACGACAGGTTCCGCATTGGTCACAAGAGCCTGCCGGCTGGCGGGCAGGTAGAGCAGCATCCAAAGGACGCTCATACCCAGAACAAAAGAGGCCGCGATCGCGCTGCCCATCCATAGCCAGGTTTTTCTCGTTCTCGTCGGCGTGGCGAGGGTGATGGGAACGGCAACCGCCGATGATGGCGGAGCGGATTTAACCTCGACGGGCGGTGGAGGTGGCGGCGGCGGAGGCGTCGGCAATTCCGTACGCAGCAATTCCTTCAATTGGTCGGGGGTGATGCCGTATTCCCGGGTCAATTCGTCGGACAGCCAGTTTCGGTAGTCGGGCGGCAATTCCTTGCGCTGCAAATTTTCGACGAGAAACAATTCGATGCATTGTTGATCGGTGGCTTGCATAACCAGCGCCTGAATATCTTTCAGACCCGCCGCTTTGGCCGCTTCGAGGCGGCGGCGCCCGGCGATCAGTTCGAAGGTTTCCCCGACGCGCCGCACGAGGATGGGATGGAGCACGCCCCGGTCGCGGATGGATTGAACGAGATTCTCGTTGTCCTCGCTGGTGGCGGTCATGCGCGCCTGCCAGGGGCCGGGCTTGACGACGTCGAGCGGAAGCCGCATGAGGCCGCCGGATGAAAGGGGCGTCATGGTGCGGGCGGCGGCGGTTTCCTCCATCAGGTCGAACAGGCCGCGTCCCAGCTTGGAAGGTTTTGCATTTTCGTTCATACGGAATCGGTTCCTCGATTAAGAAAGGCGAACGGGGCGGAAGTCTCGCCGGCATCTTTCTGCCAGCTTCCGGGGTTGAGTCCCCCTTGTTCCTGCACAACGTCGCCGCGGCGGGTCATGAACTCCCGGGCAAGTTGCCGGTACGCCACGGCGCCCGTGCTTAAAGATTGATAGGTAATAATGGACTGTCCGAAGCTCGGGGCTTCGCCCAGCCGCACGTTGCGGGGGATCAGGGTTTCGTAGATTTTGTCCCCAAAGTGCGTGATGACTTCTTGCACGACCTGCTTGGAGAGGTTCGTGCGGTTGTCGTACATCGTCATGACGATGCCTTCCAGCGTCAGCGACGGATTGGTTCCGCTGGTCCGGAGCTGCTCGATCAGCCGGAGCATCATGGACAGACCTTCCAACGCGTAATATTCGCATTGGATCGGGATCAAGACGGAATCCGCGCTGGCCAGCGCGTTCATGGTGAGCAAACCCAGCGACGGCGAACAATCCAGCAGGATGTAATGATATTTCTCCAACGCCAGGATCGTCGAGACGATCCCTTTGAGGCGGAAGAGATACCCGTCCGCCCGAGCGATTTCGACTTCGGCGCCGGCCAGATCGATTTCGGACGGGATCATGTCGAGCATTTTTACGGAGGTGGTCTGGATGAGCGAATCGGCGGATTTTTCGCCCGACAGGGCGCCGTAGATGCTCGCGCCGGGCTGTTTTTTCAGCCCCAGCCCGCTGGTGGCGTTCGCCTGGGGATCGATATCGATCAGCAATACCTGCCGGCGTTTTTCGGCCAGGCAAGCCGCAAGATTCACAGCGGTCGTGGTTTTGCCTACGCCGCCTTTTTGGTTGGCCACTGCTATGATGCCCGTTTTCATCGTATTACACCTTCCGCTCAAAAAGCCGCGCATTCTAAACATATCACATCCCATCCCGCAAGGCTGAGACACGGAAAAGAAGCCACGATAAACGGCAAAGAATTTAGAAACCACAGATTAACACCGATACACACAGAAAAAAGAGTCTTTTCCTATCCGTGTCTATCTGTGTTCATCTGTGGTTTAAGCTTTTCCCGCGCTGCGCCCGGCGAGATAGCCGCTGGAGAAGGCCCATTGGAGGTTGTAGCCGCCGCAGGGGCCGTCCAGGTCGAGGATTTCGCCGGCAAAATACAGGCCTGGAACCAGACGGCTTTCCAAAGTGTTGGGATCGACGTCCCGCAGGCTGACGCCGCCGCGCGTGACCATGGCCTGGTCGAAGCCTTCCGTGCCGATTACCGTCAGCGAAAGCCCCGTCAGGGCTTCGCTCAGACGGGTGCGTTGCTCAGCGGAAACCTGGGCGGCGATGGTGGGACGGGGGATGCCGGCAACCTGGCAGAGCGCCTCCGCCAGCGAAGCCGGGAGTTTTTGATCCAGCAGCGTAAACAATTGTTTGCGGCCTGCCTGGGTGCGCCAGCATTCGATTTGGGCCGACCAATCGGCGGCGGGTACATCCGGCGTAACGGCGATGCGAATCGGGACCTCGGCGCGCCGCCGCAGAATTTGTGCGATTTCCGCCGACAAGTCCAGCACGACCGGTCCTGAGATGCCCCGGTGAGTCAGCAGCAGATCTCCCCGAAGGCCTTCGCGGGGATAGCCCTTCAAATCGATCCAGATCCGCGCCGAGGCGATGCTCGTTCCGGCAAACTGGCCCGGCCAGGTTTCTTTCGTAATCAACGGGACCAGCGCGGGAATGGGCTCAATGAGTTTATGCCCCGCCTGTTCGGCCATCGCGTAGCCGCCCCCGGTTCCGCCAAGCTTGGGATAGCTTTGTCCGCCGCCGGCCAGGATGACCCGTCGCGCCTCGATGAGTCCTTGCGTCGTCTCCACGCCGGTGATCAGATTTTCCTCCAGCCCGAGGCGGATGGCCTTGGCGCCGACCACGATTTCGACGCGCAGGCTTTCGGCCGCCTGGCCTAGCGCTTGTAAAACGCTGCCGGCCGACTGGCTCGCGGGATAGACATGAAAGCCATTGGGGCTGACCGTGGGAACGTGCAGTTCCTCCAGGAAAGTCCGCAGGGTGGGGGGCTTCAGCGCATCCAGCGCCGGGCGAATGAACCGGCCTTGCCGCCCGAAGTGCGCGACGAATTCGTCGATGGTCGAGGTGTTGGTCAGGTTGCACCGGCCCCCGCCGGTAGCCAACAGCTTGAGGCCGGGCCGGTCCAACTGCTCGCAGACCACTACCCGGGCCCCGGTGCGCGCCGCGGCGATGGCCGCCATCAAGCCCGCCGGCCCCGCGCCGACGATGACGATATCGAAAGACGCGCTTTTCCAATCCTTGGAAAACTTCTCTGAATTTTTTCCAATCATTGGAGAAAGTTTATCAGGTTTTTCCAATCATTGGAAAATTTGTTTGAGTATTTTCCGAGGTTCTTTGCTGGTATCCGCGGGACCGCTTTGCCAGCTGTGGGGCAACTCGTCCCATCCTGAGACCTTATTACAATGGCCGGCGATTTTCTTCTGGCTGTTGACATTGGGTCGGCGACAATTATAGTATTCAATTGAATACTATAAAAGGGCTGTGCAGGTTGCTTAAGAGCAGGGGCATGAGAGGGGCCTGGGGTACGGGCGCGTCAAATGAGGCGTGCAAGCAAGCGACGCCGGCGTAGGAGAGGGGAACCATGAACGATCGACAATTCAAGAGCGAGGTCTTTGAGCAGCTTGCGCGCGTGGGGAAAGCGCTGGCGAGTCCGAAACGCCTGGAACTGCTCGACGTGCTGGCCCAGGGGCCTCGTACGGTCGAGGTGGTGGCGGACGAAGCGTCCATGACGGTGGCGAACGCCTCCCAACATTTGCGCGTGCTTCGTTCGGCGCGGCTGGTCGAGGCGGAGAAACAGGGCTTGTTTGTGACGTATCGCATCGCGAGCGGGGAGGTGACGGCATTCCTGCGAAGTCTGCGCACATTGGCGGAGAACCGTCTTGCCGACATCGAACGCGTCACGAAGAATTATTTGAAAGGCCGCGAAGGCATGGAAAAAGTCGACCGCGAAACCCTGCTGCGCCGCGTACGGGAGGGGCGGGTGACGGTGCTCGACGTGCGACCGGCGGAGGAATTCAAGGCGGGTCACATTCCGGGCGCCGTTTCCGTGCCGCTGGCCGAACTCCGGCGCCGCATGAAAAGCCTGCCGCGAAACCGGGAGGTCGTCGCCTATTGCCGCGGGCCGTATTGCGTGCTGGCCGTCAAGGCTGTGGAACTCCTCCGGCAAGAGGGTTTTCGCGCAAGCCGTCTCGAAGACGGCGTGCCGGATTGGCGTGCGCAAGGATTTGACGTCGAGGTGGAAGCGTGAGGCAGAGCATGAAAGTGCGGGAAAGCGGCATGCCGGGCGAGGAGTTGTGGCAAAGCTTCTTCGAACCGGACGCCATGCTGGATGCGATGGGGTTGACCGGCAACGCGCGGGATGCCGTCGATTTCGGATGCGGCTACGGAACGTTTGCGATACCGGCGGCGAAACGAATCCGGGGCGTGCTTCACGGCTTCGACCTCGAGCCGGTGATGATCGAGGCGAGTCAACGTCTTGCCGAGCGGGAAAAGGTGGGCAACGCCCGGTTTTACTTGCGCGACTTTGTGGCGGAGGGGACCGGGTTGGAGGCGGAATCCGTGGATTATGCGATGCTGTTCAATATCCTGCATGCGGAAGATCCTCAGCGGTTGCTGTGCGAGGCCAAGCGGATTCTTGCGCCCTGGGGCCGCGTGGCCGTGATTCACTGGAATTACGATCCCAAGACGCCGAGAGGCCCTCCCATGTCGATACGGCCGCGCCCCGGGGATTGCCGCCGGTGGATCGAAGCCGTGGGGTTTGCGATCGAAAAGGCGCCTATCGATTTGCCGCCGTATCACTACGGCATTCTGGCAAGGAAGGAACAAACATGAAGATGGCATTGGTGGTATATTCGACGGATGCGGAGGCGCTCTGGAATGGCTTTCGCCTGGGCGTTTTCGCACTCAAGGCCGGCGATCAAGTCAAAGCGTTCTTGTTCGCCCGGGGAGTTGAGTGCGAGAGTCACGCGGTGGAGCCGTTTAACGTCAAGCAAATGATGCAGGCCTTCGTGGATGCGGGCGGAGAGATACTGGCCTGCGGGACGTGCTTGAAGCTGCGAAACTCGCACGGCACGGAGCTTTGTCCGCTGTCCACGATGAAGGATTTGTATGAGCTGATCCGGGAGTCGGATAAGGTGGTTTCGATTTGAGATCGTCATGGAATCGAACGGGACGGCCCTCCACGGCGATGGCCGCGCTGGCTTTTTTGGGCTTAAACCGCAGCTTGGTCGGGCTGCTTTCGGTGGTCATCCTTGTGGGCATGGGCGAGCGGATGGCCGAGCGGTTTCTGCCCATCTACCTGATGGCCCTCGGCGGCGGCGCCTTGTCGGTGGGCCTTCTGAACGGTCTCGATAATCTCCTTTCCGCCTTGTACTCGTTTCCCGGGGGATACTTGTCGGACCGGTTGGGAACGAAGAGGGCTCTGCTGGTTTTTAACCTGCTGGCCATATTCGGATTTCTGGTGGTGATTCTAATTCCCTCCTGGCCTGCGGTGATTGTGGGGTCGTTCTTTTTTCTGTCGTGGACGGCGATTTCCCTGCCGGCGACGATGGGGCTGGTATCGCGCGTGCTCCCGGCGAACAAGCGCACCATGGGCGTCTCCATGCATTCGCTGGTGCGCCGCATCCCGATGGCGCTGGGACCGCTGCTCGGCGGAACGATGATCGCCGTATGGGGCGAGACCCAGGGCGTTCGGCTGGCGTTTGCGGGCGCACTGGCGCTCGCGATCGTGGCGGTCGTTCTTCAGCAACGGCTGATTCCCGACGAGTCGGCGGAGGCCGCCCCCCGGCGGCGCGCGGAGCACAATCCTCTGCGGCTGTTCCGCGTCATGCCGCCCGCGCTGCGTCGTCTTTTGGTCTCGGATATTCTCGTGCGGTTTTGTGAGCAGATTCCATATGCTTTTGTCGTGATATGGGCTATGAAACGCATAGCGCATCCGGTCTCTGCTTTTGAATTCGGCGTTCTCAGCTCCATCGAGATGGCGACCGCCATACTCGTGTACATTCCCGTTGCCTGGCTGGCGGACCGTACAAGCAAGAAACCTTTTGTGGCGATGACCTTCGTCTTTTTTACGCTATTCCCGCTGGCTTTGCTGTTTAGTCAATCGTTCTGGACGCTGGCGGCGGTTTTTGTGCTTAGGGGGTTGAAAGAGTTCGGCGAACCTACGCGCAAAGCGCTGATCATGGATCTGGCTCCCGAGGGCCAGAAGGCCTCCATGTTCGGTCTGTATTATCTCCTGCGGGACATCGTGGTCTCCGTGGCCGCCTTTGGCGGCGCGTTTCTTTGGCAGGTCAGCCCGGCCGTCAATTTCCTGGCTGCCTTCGGGTTCGGAGCGGCGGGGACTTTATGGTTTGTTTTCTTCGGAAAGAACGAACGTGATGAACCGGTGATCTCATGAAAAGGAGGGAAAGAGCCCGTCTTCGCCCGCCTGCGCATCGCTACGCGAAGCGTTGCGGGCAGGGAGAAGCCGGGCCACCTGAAGATCGGTCTTTATTTCGAGCGGATGGCGATGACCTTGACGAGGTCCGCGGCGTCTTCGACTTTGTCGGTGACCGACTCGAGATATTCCGCGAGCTGATAACTAAGCAGCAGCGTCGCCGGCTCGAGCTTGGCGTGGATGATGGATTCGATCAGGGTCTTTTTCTGGTCGTCGGCGTAATGCTCGATGCGGTCGACTTCCTCGCAATCGGCCACCGTTTTCTTCAAGTCGTTTTTGGAGACGGCAATAATGGCGTCCTTCAGCTTGGAGGTGGACCGGACGATGAGTTCCGTGGCCGTGGTGATGTTCTTCAGGACGTTGTCGGGCAATTTCTCCTCGATGAAGCCCAGCAGGCGGGCGGCGCCGTTGGTCCAGTCGGCGATGCGGTCCAGCGTTTTGATGAAATGCAGGAGTTCCTCGCGGTCCGGCGGCAGCATGAGTCCTTCCGACAAGGCGGAGACCAATTGGGAGCGGATCACGTCGGCTTTCTGTTCGCTTTCGTAGACTTTGGCAATGGCCACGGTCTTGGCGTTCAAGTCGCCTTTGCAGAAGGCGTTGACGGCTTCGGAGAAAAAGCCGACGGTCTTGCAGGCTTCTTCCACGTGTTTTTGCGCGTCCTGCAAAATGGAAAATTCTTCCGCCATACCCAGCCAGCCCAATATGTTGCGTGATTCTCTCATGGTCTGTACCTTTCCCTTATCCGACATTAAAGATCAGTTTGATCGCCTTTAATATAGCAAAACTCAATATCCCCGAAGCAAACGGCGTTGCAATCCAGCAAATGAAGATTTCCCGCATGATGCGCATATTGACCATGTGCATGCCCCGGACGAGACCGACGCCAAAGATCGCGCCGACAATGGAGTGGCTGGTGGAAACCGGAACGCCCAGGAGCGTATAGAGGTGAACGTTGAGCGCGCTGGCCATTTGTGCGGAGAAGGCCATGATGGGCGAGAGGGTGGTGAGCTCGGAGCCGACGGTTTCGATGACCTTGTAGCCCCAGGTGACGATGCCCAGTACGATGGCGGCGCCGCCGATGCATACGCTGACCGAGGGGGTGGCCAACCCCGCGCCGGCAATCACGCCGGTGGCATTGGCGACGTCGTTGGCGCCCCAGGAGAAGGCGACATAGCACCCGCTGACGATGATCAGGCCCGACACCGTGGGCCGGGCGTAGCGGGCCGGGATGATTTTCGGCAGGATCGTCTTAAAAAGCATGTACAGTAAAAATCCCAGCAATGCAGCGCCGAACGGCGTTGCAATCCAGCAGATAAAAATGTCGCGCAGTTTCGACCAGACGACGGGCGCGCCCAGGGCCAGACCCGCTCCGGCTACCGCTCCGACGATCGAATGACTCGTCGAAATGGGGATTTTCCAGTAGGTGGCCAGCACGACCCAGCAGCAGGCCGAAAAAGCGGAGACCAAGGCAATCAGGGTGGCTTCGGTGCGGGGCAGTTCGTGGAGCGGGACAATTCCCTTGCCGATGGTTTTCGTGACGCTGCCGCCATAAAAATAGGCGCCGAGAAATCCGAAAACGGCGATCATGAGGATGGCTTGCCGCAGGGTCAGGACCTTGGAACCCACCGCAGTGCCTAAAGAATTGGCCGCGTCATTCGCCCCGATAGACCAGCCGATAGCGGCGCCCATGAAAAGCGTCAAAGCCGTTAATAACCAATACATGTTTCTCTCTAGTGTTAGGGCTGCATTAAATCGGTGTTAGGAAAAGCTATTTTGACGCCGGTGTCGAGAGTAGAAACGACGAAAATTGTATATGCTTAATTATTAATAACATGCACTGACAGTCCTTGTTTTGGCGAGTCGACGTTATTTGCATTTATGCGGGAAACAGACCGTTGAATACGATGCCCTTTCGAGGCTCGGTCATCCAGTCGGCCACTTGCTCGCGCCACGTCCGGTAATGCGCTGTTTCCCGGTGGGCCAGGACGTCGTCGGGAGAATTATAGGCTTCGTAAAAAACAAAGTAACAAGGGTCGTCCTTCGATTGCAGAATGTCGAAGCGGCGGTTGCCGGCCTCGCGGATGGAGTTCTCGTGATTGGCTTTCGTCGCCGCGATGAAGGCGTCGAGATGTTCGGGTTTGACGTGGACGTGAACGAGCGTTGTATGCATGATGTTTCTCCCGGGTCGATCCTTACAAACTGACAAAATCCTTGTTTTTTGGCTTTGCAGCTCTTTCGAGCCCCCTCATTATAGCCAGAGTTTTGGCCGGGTCAACGCGCGTTGACGATAAGGAGATTCAAGAACCATGAGTCATCTTTGGATGACGGGGTCGATGTTTGTTTGTCTGGCGGCCGTGGCGGTTTTCCTGGATTACGCCGAAGCTTTCCGACGAGCGCTTGAACCGTTGTTTCAACGTCCCCGGTCCGACGAAGTGAAGGAGAACCGAACCAATGATATTCAGCGAAAAATACGAATGCATGGATCGCAAGGAGCTTAAGCGCCTGCAAGGAGAACGGCTGCGGGATGCAGCCCGGCGCGCCTACGAAAATGTTCCGTTCTACCGCAAGAAATTCGACGAATGCGGCGTCAAGCCGGAGCATATCCAGTCGCTGGACGACATCGTCAAGCTGCCCTTCACGGTCAAAGACGACTTTCGGCAGACGTATCCGTTCGGGTTGTTCGCCGTGCCCCAGCGGGAGATCGTGCGCGTGCATGCCTCCTCCGGGACCACCGGCAAGCCGACCGTGGTCGGTTACACGCGCGAGGACATCGGCATCTGGGCGGAAACCAGCGCCCGGACGCTGGCCTGCGGCGGTGGGACGGCGGAGGATGTGCTCCAGGTCGCTTACGGCTACGGCCTTTTCACCGGCGGGTTGGGCCTGCACTACGGCGGCGAACGGCTCGGCGCCATGGTCATCCCCATGTCCGGCGGAAATTCCATGAAGCAGCTCATGCTCATGCAGGATTTCGGAACGACGCTGCTGGCCTGTACGCCGTCGTACTCGTTGCAACTGGCCGAGGAAGCCGCCGCCGAAGGCTTCGACATCAAAAAGACCAAACTCAAGGCCGGCTTTTTCGGCGCGGAGCCCTGGACCGAGGCCATGCGCAGCCAGATCGAACAGCGCTTGCCGGTCAAGGCCATCGACATTTACGGCTTGAGCGAAGTGACCGGCCCGGGCGTGGCCAGCGAATGCCTCGAACAGCATGGACTGCACGTGTTCGAGGATCACTATTATCCCGAAGTCATCAACCCCTCCACCGGCGAACCCGTGGCGCCCGGAGAACGAGGGGAACTGGTCTTTACCTGCCTGACCAAACAGGCCATCCCGCTAATCCGCTATCGCACACGCGACCTCACGACGCTGGACGAAACCCTTTGTCCCTGCGGCCGCACCAGCCGCCGCATGGCCCGCGTGACGGGCCGGACCGACGACATGCTGATCATTCGCGGCGTGAATGTGTTCCCGTCGCAGATCGAAACCGTCCTGATGAAGATCGACGGCGTCGAACCGCATTATCTGATTGTAGTCGACAAGTCGGGCGTGCTCGACGAACTCGAGATTAAGGTCGAGGTTTCCGAAAACCTGTTCTCGGACGAAGTGAAAAAACTGGAAGCCTTGCGCCGCCGGATTTTCGAAGAGTTGCGCAGCGTCTTGAGCGTATCGCCGAAGATCTCGCTGGTGGAGCCCAAGTCCATCGAGCGGAGCGTCGGCAAGGCCAAGCGGGTGATCGATCGCCGGGATTTGAAATAGGAAGGAAGAGCAAAACATGAAGGTCAGACAAATTTCGATTTTTATGGAAAACCGGGCCGGGCGTTTGTCGGAAGTCATGCAATTGGTTGGGGACTCGGGGGTGAACATCCGGGCGTTGTCGCTGGCCGATACGTCGGATTTCGGCATCCTGCGCCTGATCGTCAACGACGTGGACAAAGCCCTCGGCGCCCTGCGTAAAGCGGGGCACACGGTCTCGGTGACCGATGTGGTGGCGGTGGAGGTTCCGGATCGTCCCGGCGGCCTGGCCGGCATCCTGGTCCCGCTCAGCGCCGACGGCGTCAACGTGGAGTACATGTACGCGTTTGTCGAAAAGGCGACGGACAAGGCCGTGGTCATCTTTCGATTTGAGGATGCGGATGCCGCCCTGAAGACCTTGAAGACGGTCGGCATATCGGTGTTGTCGGCGGAAACTGTTGCTTCGCTGTAATGACGGGGGAAGCGGAAGCCCGTCTTCGCCCGCCTGCGCATCGCTACGCGAAGCGTTGCGGGCAGGGAGAAGCCGGGCCGCCCTCACCGATCGAAGCCGGTTAATAGGAAACGAACAGCATGATGAATCAAGCGTCGACCGTGAATTATTGGGATTCAGCGCACGAATGCATGCCGGTGGCCGAACTGCGGGAACTTCAGCTCGAGCGATTGCAGAAAACCGTCAAAACGCTTTGGAATAAAGTCCCGTATTATCGGCAGAAGATGAAAGCCCTGGGGGTGACCCCGTCGGATATCCGCAGCCTGCAGGACGTCCAGAAACTGCCGTTCACCACCAAGGAAGATTTGCGCCTGAGCTATCCGTATCAGGCCTTTGCCGTGCCCATGGAAAAAGTGGTCCGGATTCATGCCTCGTCGGGAACGACGGGCAAGTCCACCGTGGTGGGTTATACGCGCCGCGACATGGACAACTGGTCCGATCTGGTCGCGCGCTTTTTGGTGGCCGGCGGATTGACGTCGCAGGACATCGTGCACATCGCCTTTGGCTATGGTTTGTTCACCGGAGGGTTTGGCCTTCATTACGGCGCGGAAAAAGTCGGGGCGTCCGTCATTCCCGTGTCCTCGGGCCGGAGCGAACGGCAGATTCAGATCATGCAGGACTTCGGTTCGACCGCGCTTGTCTGCACGCCGTCCTATGCCATTTATCTGGCCGAAATCATGCAGAATATGGGCGTCAAAGCCTCCGACCTGAAGCTGCGCCTCGGCTTTTTCGGCGGCGAGTTCTGGTCCCATCTCATGCGGAAAGAGATTCAGGAGCATCTCAAGATTGTTGCCACCGACAACTATGGCCTCAGCGAAGTCATGGGCCCCGGCGTTTCCGGCGAATGCATTCAGCAGGAGGGCATGCATATTTTTGAAGATCATTTCCTAGTGGAACTGATCGATCCCTCGACCGGCGCTCCGGCCGATCCGCAGAAGGGTGGGGAACTGGTCATTACCACGCTGACCAAGGAAGCCATTCCCGTCGTGCGGTATCGCACCCGGGACCTGTGCGCGTTCCTGCCGAATCCGTGTCCTTGCGGACGCACCTTCGTCCGGATGTCCAAGATCAGCGGGCGTTCCGACGACATGCTGATCATTCGCGGCGTAAATGTCTTTCCTTCGCAGATCGAAGAAGTGTTGTTGGGCATCAAGGGCATCATGCCGCATTACCAACTGGTCGTCTCTCGGGACGGCGCATTGGATAACCTGGAAGTTCACGTGGAAGTTTCCGAAGGCTTCTTCTTCGACGAAATGAAGAAGCAGCAGGAATTTGCGCGAGCCATTGAGCACAAGCTGGAGAATGTTGTTGGCGTCCGCGCCCGCATCAAGCTGGTCGAACCCAAAACTATCGAGCGTTCCGAAGGCAAGGCCAAGCGCGTGGTAGATTTGCGCAAGTTGACGTGAGGCTTTTGATGAGTTGGACTAGAACTCGAGGGCAAGTTCCATTTGACGTTCATGTTTTTTTATGAGCTTGCGTTCCTCATGTTGTTCTGTTAAAGCCCAAATGCAATCGCTCACAAAAGGGTTTATGGGTGTGTACCCGTGCCGTTAAAGTACAAGCGCTCCATCGTGAGTCTGAGGGGATAAACTGCGCTAAAAGGTCGTAAGCGCCTTTAATCTTCGAAATTATTCAAGGGGGGGCGATTCATCCAGTTTAGCAAGCTGGCATATTTAATGTCATAAAATGAGAGCGCTCACAGCTTTGGCTTTTGCGCTGTTAGAAGGTTGGTTGTGTTCATTGAAGAAAGCGGGATAACATGAATAGAAGTCATCGTTTCCTTACCTGGCAAGCGATCGTCCGTCTGTTGATCGTTGGATTCCTTCAAGTCGGCTTTTCCTGTTGGGGCGCCGGTTTGGAGTCAGCCAAGGCGAAACCGGACAAAGAGTGGAAACCGCTTCGATGGTTATCCGCCAAAGAGGCGGGAGAACGCATCAAGGTCCGTCGCGAGAGGCCGTCTTCAGACTTGGTGCTGGAGTTTACCTATTCGCTTCCCACCGTCGTACCGACATCCGCAGGCCAAGACCCCCTGCAGCCTGGCCAATGGCTGGAGTTGGCGGTTGCAGGAAATGCGCCGATGATCGGCGAGGAGGGGCAGCCGATCCTGCCGGTTATTCCGGCCACCATCGCACTTCCCGCCGGCTATACGGTCGATCGCATCGAGGCGACTCCTGGAAGCAAAAAATCGCTTGCAGGGCGCCATCGCATTCGACACGGTCAGAAAGGCGTTCCTCTCAAGAAAGACGCCAAACCCACTTGGACGCCCGCCGATGCGTCCGTCTATAATTCCGATGCGGCCTATCCTCGCAAGCTGTACGAGCTCGTGGGCATTCAAAAGCGCCGCGGAGTCTCCCTTTTGTTGGTCAATCTTCATCCGGTGGTTTACACGCCCAAGAGCGGACGTCTTGCCTATTTCGAGACGCTTTCCCTGCGGGTCCTGCTTAAGCCCGAATCCGGCAAAGACCTCATCCGTTTTCGCCCGGATCGCGTTCGTCCCTTGTCATCCCGCGTGGACAATCCTGAAACGCTGTCGACGTATGAACTCTCGGAAGGGCCCTCCGTGTCCGCCGTTGTGCAGGCGTCCGCCGCACAACAAGGAACGATGCAGGCCTCCGGTTCGTTGTGCGATCCCGCCCAGCGTTATTCGTACGTGCTTATTACCAGTACCGACTTCTGCAATGCGGCCATGTCGCCGCCGGTCAGCGATTTGTTGTCGTGGCGGCGTTCCCAGGGAGTGCCGTCCACGGTCGTGACCGTGGAAAGCATCTACGAGACCTACGGCGGCGTCGACCGGGCCGAACAAATCAGAAACTTCATTATAGACGCGTATAGCCGCTGGGGCACGGACTTCGTTCTGCTGGGCGGCGACATGAACATCGTTCCCATCCGGAGGCTCACCGCCGCGGAGGCGATTCCCAGCGACGTGTATTACCAGTGCCTGGACGGCAACTTCAATTTCGACGGCGACGATCGTTGGGGCGAGCATAACGATGGCGACGCCGGCGGCGAGGTGGATCTTTTTGCAGAAGTCTACATCGGTCGGGCCTCGGCCGAAACACCGGCGGAAATGGCCAACTTCGTGGCCAAGACGCTTCGCTATGAGCAGGAAAATCTTCAGGCGCGATTTCGCCGCACGGCGCTGATGGTGGGCGAGAAGATGGATAACAACAACCAGCCGGGAAGCTATGCCGCTCCGGCCATGGAAGAAATCCGTTTAGGTTCGTCCAGCGCCGGATACGCCACGGCCGGCTTTGCCGCCAGCCCGCTATTCACCAACAGCACGCTCTATCAGACGGAATCCTACGATTGGACTGTGAGCGATTTGCTGGCTCGCATCAACTCCAACTCCAACGGCATCATCAACCATTGCGGCCATGCCAATTACTGGACCGTCATGCGTCTTCAGTATGCCAACGTGGCCTCGATCGTAAATACCAATCCGATTTTTGCCTATTCGCACGGCTGCATTCCCGGGAACATCGAGCAAGACTGCATCGCGGAACAACTCACCACGTCGACGCGTTACGGCTTCTTCGGAGGCGTTTTCAACACTCGGAACGGATATTACGATCCTTTCTCCACGGATGGCGACAGCCATCGGTACAACCGGGAATTCTGGGATGCCTATTTGGGCGAGCGTTTTTTCCGTCTGGGACTGCTCAACGCGGACAGTCATGAAGACAATGCCTGGCGAATTAACTCCTCCTTCATGCGCCATTGCTTCTATACCACCGAGTTGTTTGGAGATCCCTTCACGGCCCTGCCGTCGCCGTATGGAGAAACCGACGATGCTGCGCCGGTCATTCTGTTCGTTGTTCCCGACGCGGCGACGGTCGTCACGGGAGCGCAAGTGCGCATGACGATGTCCGTGACCGATGACGGCGGCCTGCTCTCCGTGAGCGTCAACGGCGATCACGCGGAGACCAACCATAACGGGGGCTGGAATTACCTTCTCGACCTGGAACCGGGCAGCAACCAGGTTGTTGTTGTGGCGTGCGATCAGTCGATGAATAGCAGCACGCAGGTGGTCTGGTATCGGCGCGAATTATCGGGAGACACCGTGCCGCCGGTGCTGGAGACGGTGTATCCGCCCGATGGTTGGACCACCCGAGCTCTTGGAGCCAGCATGACCCTGGAGGCTCACGACGAGAGCGGATTGCATACCCTGACCGTCAACGGCGTTGCCGCCTATCACGACACGGGCAACGACTGGTTTTTCACGGCGCAACTGGACGTGGGAACGAATGTCCTGGAGGTTGTGGCCGCCGACAGCGACGGCAATGCCGTGACCCAGACCGTGCATTACGTCCGATTAGGGACCGAACCGCCCGCGATCAGGGAAGTCTATCCTCCGAACGGTTACATAACGACCAATGCAACCGTCCGGATGACGGTTTCCGCCGTGGGCAACAGCGGCTCGTTAAGCGTGCTGATCAATGGGATTGAGGCCGTGCTCGAATCGCCAACCCAATGGTCGCGGGAATTGCCGTTGGAATTCTCAGCCAATACGTTCCTCATCATGGCGCGAGACCTTGCCGGGAACATGGCTACGACGAAGGTCGTCTACCTGCGCGGCAATCCGGGCGCCCGCTATGTGTCGCCGGGCGGCTCTCATGTATATCCCTATACAACGTGGGGCACGGCGGCAACCACGATTCAGGCGGCTGTCGACGCAGCCATGCCCGGCGATACGATTTGGGCGACGAATGGAGTCTACAGTTCCGGCGGGGCGGCTGGGTTGGGTTCACGTCTCACGAACCGCGTCTACGTCAGCAAGCCCGTGACCCTCCGTAGCGTGAATGGCCCTGAGGTTACCAGAATTGTTGGCGAGAACACGGCGGCTTCGTTCGTTCGATGCGTCTATCTGACGGAGGGCGCCGTATTGGCCGGGTTTACGCTGACCAACGGCTACGCACGGGGTACTTCCATGAACGACAACTACGGAGGAGGCGCCTTTCTTTATTATGGGGGAACCATCACAAATTGCGTGATCAGCGGAAACAAGGCGCCCTATTGCGGCGGCGCCTACCTATCCTGCGCCGGAACGATCGATGGCTGCGTCATTCGGGGCAACACCGCCGAATCGTCCGGAGGCGGCGTGACGTTGGGTCGGGGCGGCGTCCTTCAGAATTCGTCGATTTTCAACAACGCCGCCACCGGGACTTACGGCTATGGGGGCGGGGTGTACTGCCTGATCAGCGGGTTGGTTCAGAACTGTTCGATCCGCGGGAACTATAGCTTCAACGGGGGCGGGGTTTACCTGGTAAATGGAGGACGAGTCCTTTCCTGTTCGATCGTTACCAACCGCGCTTCCTCCAGCGGCGGCGGCATCTATTGCAACTATGGGGGAGTCCTTAGAAATACCATCGTATTTGGCAATGCCGCTCCATCGAGTGCAAACTGCGGAAACATAGGGACGGCCATGAGCTATGAATACTGCTGCACGACTCCGGCGGCCGCGGGCCTTGGAAACATTTCGTCGGATCCTTTGCTGGTCGCTCCCTCGTCCGGCAATTTGCATCTGCAAAGCGGATCGCCTTGCATCAACGCCGGCTTGAACGACTACGCGGGCGGAACCGTGGATTTGGACGGCTATGCTCGCATCATGAGCAGCACCGTGGATATGGGCTGTTATGAATTTTTTGCCGTTTCCGGGTCCGTGCAGGCGCCGGCCGTCGTCGCGCCGATGGCCGTTTCTTCCGGTGGGTCGGGGCTCGTGCGGGCGACCAACTCGGTCATCCAACTCAGCGGAACCAAGCCAGCCAATTCGTGGGCGACGCGCAATCGCCGTACGAACGGCATCGATCAAGTCCTGGCTTCCACGACGTGGACCGATCCGAATCCCGCGCTGTATGGCTCAGCGGCCGGAGTTTCCAATGCGCTCTGCTACTTCGGCGCCTCCGCGGACGGTCGGACCTTCTCGCTTCAGACCACCACGGTCATCGTGGTCAATTACTCCGCAGCCGGCGTCATCGACATCACCAATCAGTCGGCCGGCGTGGCGTCCTGGACGGTCTCGCTGGGCGGCACGAACGATGCGCGGATCGTCGGTGCGGTCGCCTGGTCCAACCTCCGGACGGGAGAGGCCGGTTCCTTCCCGGCGTGCGCCCTTTGGTCGATCGAAAACATCCGCCTGGCGGAAGGCCCCAACGAAATTACGGTGCAGGGCACGAATGCATGCGGCGGGATATCCAGCGACACGATTACGATTACCCGTACGCTCAACGAAACAGCCGGACAATCTCCCCTTCATTATGTTTCGCCGAGTGGAACCGGAATAGCGCCCTACACGAATTGGCAAACGGCGGCGCGAAACATTCAGGATGCCGTCAACGTCGCCCAATCGGGCGACACCGTTCTGGTGACTAATGGAACGTATAACTCCGGCGGCGCTCGCCAGCCGGGTTATGAGCTTCTCAATCGGGTGATCGTTACCCATGCGATTGCCGTTCGCAGCGTCAACGGACCCTCCGTGACCGCCATCGAGGGTGCGGGAGCGGACGGCGCCTCCGCCGTGCGTTGCGCCTATCTGGCCGCCGGAGCGCAACTGATTGGATTTACGATTTCCAATGGCTATACGCGCGTTGCCCCGTTTCCATATGAACGGGATCGCCATGCCGGCGGCGTATTCCTCGATTGCGGCGGTCTTTTGTCGAACTGTGTATTGGTCGCGAACAACGCCAACCTCTTCGGGGGCGGAGTCTGCGCGTGGTTTGGCGGCGAGATCCGGAATTGTACGATCACGAATAATCAAGCGGGAGCGGGTGGAGCGGTATACGCCTGTCACGGCGCGACGGTGGAGTCTTGTTCGCTTTCAGGCAACCGCTCGGCGGGAGCTGGAGGCGCCGGCGCATATGCCGTGGGGGCGAATGCAATACGGAATTGTTCGGTCGTCGGCAACTATTCGAGCTCAAAGGGCGGCGGCATCTACACTGAGGGGGGCGTTGTCGAAAACTGTCTCGTTGCGCAGAATACGGCCTACGATGGAGGAGGCGTGTTTTCCGATGCCGGCTGCGTTTTGAGAAACTGCACCGTGGTGAATAATCTGTCGGGCGGGCTGTCGGGCGGAGGCGGGCTTTTTGCGAAAGCCAACACGCGGGTTCAGAACAGCATTATCCTCTACAATACGGCCAGTGGAACCAGCTTGAACACGTCGAACTACTGCTACGATGTGATGACCGTTACGTTCGATCATTGCTGCACGACTCCTTACATTGGCTATCGCGGTCTAGCGGCAAATCCATTGTTCGTGAACCGTCCGGCCAACTGCCGGCTACAGGCTTCCTCGCCCTGCATCAATGCCGGGGAAAGCAGCCTCGTCGAAACAGCAAGCGATCTCGATGGAAACATTCGCATAGCCGAAAGCGCGGTGGACATCGGCTGCTACGAATTCGGCCGCACTCTGGCTTCGCTTGTGCCGCCCTCGCTCGTGTCGCCCCTGTCTCTACCGGCGGGAGGAATGGGATGGGTGAGTGTGACCAATCAAGCGTCGATGATCGTTTCCGGAACCAAAGTCGGAGGATTCTATGCCGTTCGCTCGGCGGAAACGAACGGGCTGAGCCAGTTGTTGTCCGGTACAACCTGGACGGACGTCGTGTCGCTCGCGGCTTCGGCATCGGGCGTGACCGCGACGTTGACGTATCGGTGCGCCAGCAACGATTTGCAGACCTTCTCCAGTTCCGGGACTACGCTGCGCATCGTCAGTTATTCTTTGCCCGGCGTCGTGAATATAACGAACACCGACGGGCAGGCGGCCGCGGGTCTGATTGGAATAGGCGGGACCAACAATAACGGAATTGCGGGGACGATGTCCTGGCGGAATCAGCAGACCGGAGAGGGCGGCGTCTTCCCGGCCTCGGCCGTTTGGAGCATTGCCGATATTCGATTGGCGCCAGGCGCAAACGTCATCACGGTATACGGCTCGAATAGCTGGGGCGATGTGAGCAGCGACAGCGTAACGATCGACAGCACCTGGCTGGAGCCGCAGGGTTCGACGCCCATTCACTACGTCTCCCTGTCCGGCGGGAATGTGGCGCCTTACACGAACTGGACGACGGCCGCGCGGGTGCTTCAGTCGGCCGTGGACGCGGCACAGGATGGAGACTCCGTGCTGGTTGCGGAAGGCGTATACGATCAAGGAGGCTGGCCGGCAGCGGACGATTTCCTGACCAGCCGAGTCATGATTGCCAAAGCCGTTGCCGTGCGCAGCGTGCAGGGCGCGCAGGTTACCGTCATTCGCGGCCAAGGGCCGAACGGCAGCGGGGCGGTTCGGTGCGCCTACCTGACTCATGGAGCTCAACTGGTTGGTTTCACGCTGAGCGAAGGCCGCACGTGCTATGCCGGTTCCGAGCGGGATCAGCAGGGCGGGGCCGTGCTGCTCGATGAGGGTGGGGTGGTGTCGAATTGCATCGTCAAGGGCAACGCATCGGTGCTGGATGGCGGTGCGGTCGCGGCTCTGTCCGGCGGATGGCTCCGAAACTGCCTGCTGATTGGCAATACGGCGGGCCGCTATGGCGGCGGCGTGCTTTGCCTCGACGGCGGTACGCTGGAAAATTGCACCGTAAGCCGGAATATGGCGTCCGCGGCCGGCGGCGGCGCCGTCTGTATAAATGGCGGTACGCTGAGAAACTCCATCGTCCAGTTCAACCAAGCCTCGAGCAGTTCGAATTACTGGAACTTCGGATCGGGCATGACTTGGGAAAACTGCTGCGCCGCTCCGCAGGCGGCAGGGGCCGGGAATTTTGCCTCGAATCCCCAGTGGGTGGATTCCGCCGCCGACTCATATCAATTGTTGCCGACCTCGCCCTGCATCAATGCGGGCAACAATGCTTTTGCAGCCGGCGGACCGGATCTCGACGGAGCGGTTCGCATTCGGGACGGCGTCGTGGATGTGGGAGCGTACGAATGCCGGTTGCCGGTTACCCTTTATGTTTCGCGCTCCGGTGGGAATGTTTTTCCGTACACGAACTGGCTTATGGCTGCCACGACGCTTCAAGCCGCGGTTGAATCGGCCACTCGTTGGGATACGGTGCTGGTCACAAACGGAATTTATGACGCGGGCGGCGCCGCGGTTCCGGGGCATGCGCTCCTCAACCGGGTGGCGCTCTCCAAGCCCATTGCCATGCGCAGCGTGAACGGTGCGGCGGTCACGGTGATTCGCGGCGGCAACGGCCAGTACATGCGTTGCGCCTATTTAACCAACGGCGCTCAATTGATCGGATTCCGGCTCGAAGGCGGCCGTGCCCGCTCCACGGATGCCGACTGGGCCTACGAGGTAAGCGGCGGAGGCGCGTATCTGGATGGCGGCGGTACGTTGTCCAATTGCACGATCGCGGGGAACACCGCTGGGAAGGGCGGCGGGGTCGCCTGCATGAATGGCGGAGTCGTTGTAAACTCGTGGATCACGAACAATACAGCCGATCGAGCGGGCGGAGGCGTTTACTGTCATGACGGCGGTTTGACGAAAAACTGCCTCGTTAAAGGGAACTCTACGCCGGGAACCGGCGGCGGGGCGCAATGCAATTACGGCGGCCTGATTCTTAACTGCACCTTGTCCGGCAACCAGGCTCAATCCGACGGCGGCATCGACGCCCGGTCGGGAGCGAGCGTTCGCAACAGCATCATCTACTTGAACAGTGCGGCCACGAGCGCAAATTGCGCGCCCGACGAAAGCGGCAGCATCTATTCCCATTGCTGTACCATGCCCAATCCAGGCGGCACGGCTATGATGGTTGCCGATCCCGGCTTCGTGAACGCCGCGGCGGGAGATCATCGTCTCTTGTCGAGTTCCGTTTGTATCGATGCGGGCAACTCGTCGTTTATTTCCGATCCGGTCGATCTGGACGGAAAGCAGCGAATAATGGGGCCGTTCGTGGATATCGGCTGCTTTGAGTTCGCCGCCAGTGCAGCCGATTTGGCCGCTCCGACTCTTTCGGAGCCGACGGCGGCGGCCTCGGGCGCTTCCGTCCGCTGGGCGGTCACCAATCTGGCGCGGGTCTCGGTCAGCGGTTCGAAACATCTGGGACTCTATGCCGCACGGGCGGGCAAGACCAATGGCATCCAGCAGTTGTTCATGAGCGCCGACTGGACGGAGACCAATATTTCGCTGACGGCTACGGCGGCCGGTTACTCCAACAAGGTGGCCTACACGTGCCTGAGCAGCGACCAGAAGACCGGATCGGCGCAAACGACCACGCTGTGGGTCGTGAACTACTCCGTGCCGCCCGTGGTCGATATCACGAACGCGAACGCCAACGTGGCTTCCTATGCCGTGAGCCTGGGCGGAACGAACAATCCCTGGGTGGTCGGGCACATGTGGTGGCAGAACCGCCGAACCGGCGAAGGGGAGCCCTTCCCGGCGTCGGGCCATTGGGCTATCCATGACATTCGGTTGGAAGAGGGCGCCAACGTGATCGCCGTATATGGATCGAATACCTACGGCGTGGTCTCGACGGATACGGTCACCATGACCCGGACCTATATTGAGCCGGCGGCCGCATCGCCGCTGCATTACGTCTCGCCGGCGGGCGCCAACATTCCGCCGTATACCAACTGGGCCACGGCAGCCCGCCGGATACAATCCGCCGTTGATGTCGCGCAAATCGGCGATACGGTGCTGGTGGCCGACGGCATTTACAGCAACGGCGGCTCGGTGCGACCGGGAACCCTCCTGAGCAACCGGGTGACGATCGGGAAGGCCATCGTCGTGCGCAGCGTGAACGGTCCCGAACACGCCTGCATTGCCGGCGCTCGCGATCCCGTAACCACCTCCAGCGGCGACCGTGCGGTTCGATGCGCCTACCTGACCAACGGCGCCCAACTGATCGGGTTCTCCCTCTCCAACGGGTATACCCGCGCTGCGGGCCATGAAAATCTGGAGCGTTCAGGCGGCGGCGTATTGCTGGACGGCGGAGGCATCGTTTCAAATTGCTGGATGGTCCAGAACAAAGGCCACTTGCTAGGCAGCGGAGCGTCTCTTTTCAAAGGCGGCACGTTGCGCAATTGCACCGTGGCGCGGAATAGCCCCGTGGCCAGCGGATGTCGCGGCGGCGGCGTTTATGCCGTCGGTTCGGGCAGCCTGATCGACTGTACGGTGAGCGGAAACTACGCGGATGTCAGCGGCGGCGGCATTCAGGCCAGCGGCTCGGTGACCATCGCCAATAGCCGGATCACGGGCTGCAACGCGCGTCAGGGCGGCGGCTTGTTCTGCGATACAGGCGTTGTATTGCTCAATTGCTGGATCGATGGGAATAATGCCGGCTCGCATGGCGGAGGCGTCTATTGCAATAACAGTACACTGAAAAATTGCGGGATCATTAGCAATTATCTGTACTCGGCTACTGGCATAGGCGGCGGGATGTTTATTACGAATGGCGGCGCCATCGTGAACTGTACGATCGCCGGCAATCGGGCCATGGCGTCTTCGCCGGGTATGGGTGGTCGGGCAGGCGGCGTGTATTGTGCGTCCGCCGGCACGCTCCAGAACAGCATCGTCTACGGAAATGCCGCCATCTACGATCAGAACTTCTATAACAGCGGTTCGGGGATGAGCTACACGTATTGCTGCACGACGCCGAATCCGGGCGGCGACGGCAATACAACGGCCAATCCTCTCTTTGTAAATGCGGTTGGAAGCAACTATCGGCTGCAAACCGGCTCTCCCTGCGTCAATGCAGGCAACAATGCCTATGCCTTCGGCGATTCCGATCTCGACGGCAAACCTCGCATTATGGGCGCCGTGGTCGATCTGGGGTGCTTCGAAACGCCGAAAGAATCGGCGGCTGTTCCCGCTCCGGTCATTACGTCGCCAGCCGCCGTGCCGGCCGGCGGGAATGTGTCGATCTCCATGATCAATGGGACCTCGATCGACATCGCCGGCTCCAAGCCGGGGCAGATGTGGGTCGCTCGGGCGTGGCTGACCAACGGCATCGCACAAACGGCGAGCGGGACCGCCTGGATCGAAAGCGCGCTGCCTCTGCAGATTTCCATCGAGGGTGCGACCAATACGTTCCTGTACCGGTGCGTCAGCAACGATCTGTGGACATACTCGGTTCAAACAACCAAGTTGACGATCGTGAATTATCTGGCGACCCCGGTCGTGGATATCACCAATCAGGATGCGGAGGTCGCCTGGGATCTTGAGTGCGCAGAAATCGGCGGAACCAATACGCCTGCCGTGGTGGGCACGATGTGGTGGACCAATGCGCTGACGCAAGTCGGCGGCTCCTTCCCCGCCGCCCCGGTTTGGAACGTGAGCGGGATTTCCCTGGCCTACGGCGCGAATGCCATTCAGGTCAGTGGAACCGACGTTTATGGATGCGCCGCCGGCGACTGGGTGACGCTGACGCGGCCGTATGAGCCGGCAGGGATCACTCCGACGCATTACGTATCGTTGACAGGCGAAAATATCCCTCCCTACACCAACTGGAATCAGGCTGCGCGCACCATTCAGGCGGCGGTCGACGTCGCACGGGATGGGGATACGGTCCTGGTAACGAATGGCGTCTATGCCAGCGGCGGCGTGTCCGCTTGGTGGCATCCCTTGACGAATCGCGTGGCCATTACCAAGGCGATTCGCGTGGAGAGCGTGAACGGCGCCGGCGCGACTACGATCGCGGGCCAGGGGCCGAGCGGCGATGCGGCCGTCCGTTGCCTCTATATGGATACGAACGCGACGCTGGTTGGGTTTACTTTATCGGGTGGACGCACCAAAATCTGGAGTCCTTGGGAAGACGATATGATGGGGGCCGGCGCCTATGTGTTTAATCGCGCCAGTCTGGTTGACTGCGTGTTGAAAGACAATCAGGCCGGTTCTTTCGGCGGCGGCGCCTTCATAGACATTCAAGTGCAAATGACTCGCTGCTCGATCGTGAGCAACGCGGCTGTCGATCGGGGCGGTGGAGTTTACGTAAGAGGTTACAGCTGGCTTATTGATTGCCATCTTGCGCACAACCGGGTCGGATGCGAATGGGGAGAGACGGGGATGGGCGGCGGAGCTTATATCTCTGGCAATGGCTGGATCATGGGCAGCACCGTCATCGGAAACTCCGCGTCGAACGGCGCCGGCGGCGTCTTCATGGCTGTCGGCGGCATGGTTGCGAGCTCGACGATCTCGGACAACGATGCCAATGGGCACGGCGGCGGCATCGTCTGCGGCAAGCGGAGTGAGGTGTATGGATGCCGTATTGTCGGCAACAAGACCGAGTACATGCAGGGCGGGGGCGTCTATATGGACGGCGGAAAGATGGTCAACTGCCTTGTCGCGAGCAATCTGGCGGGTTCGGGGGGGGGCATTTGCAATAATGAGTTAAGCGGGGGCTCGGTTCTGAACTGCACGATCGTAGGAAATACGGCAGCGGAAGAGGGCGGCGGCGTTTATGCCGACGAGAGCTTCACCAGCCGGAACAACATTGTGTATTTCAACTTCGCCAACGAGTCCTTCAACGTCTTTTCGCGATGGGGTGGGGTTTATTTCTACAACTGCTGCGTAAATCCCGATCCCGGCGGAGCCGCCAATATCGTGGACGATCCGATGTTGGCAAATTTCGCCGCGGGCGATTTCCGTCTGGCCGAGGGCTCGCCTTGCATCGATACGGCCGACGCCGCCTGGGCGTCGATCTGGGATCTGACGGGTTTCCATCGACCGTTGGATGGCGATGCCGATGGCGTGGCCGGGTATGACATCGGCGCCTACGAATATGCCTCCTATATAGCCGACGTTGACGCGGATGGATTGAGCGATGGCGATGAACTGTACATCGTGGGAACCAACCCTTACGATCCCGACACCGATGACGACGGCATGCCGGATGGCTGGGAAGACGAGTATGGCTTGAATCCCCTGGCCGACGATGCCAGCGGGGATCTCGATGGCGACGGCTTCAGCAATCTTGTGGAGTATCGGCATGCGATGGATCCGGAGCAGGCGGATGCGGGATTGCAGGTTCACGTCAACGCTTCCAACGTCAGCACGGAAGACGGCTCTTGGTTGGCTCCGTTCAATACCATTTCCGAGGGCGTCAATGCGGCGCCGGAGCGGGCCACCGTCCGGGTTGCGCCTGGATTGTATGCCGAGAGCGTGAATATCGCGTGGCGGACCAACCTGACCGTTCAAGGGGCCGGTGACGCAACGGTGTTGGAGCATGCGTCGGCGTACAAGATCTCGATCAACCGGTCGCAGGGAATCACGATCAGGGAACTCTACATTCGAAACGGGATGAAGGGCCTGTATGTGGGGTATTCAACCAATGTGCTCATTCAGAGCAACCGCGTGGAAAACCTGAGGCAGTACGATTACGCCAATGGCGGCGCGTTGTACTGCGAACTCTCGGGGTTGCGCATTGAACGAAATCTCGTGGTGGGATGCTATGGCGGACAAATGGGCGGGGGCGCCTATGTCCTCAATTGCGACATCGACGTGGTGGATAACGAATTCGATTCTTGTACGGCCTGGAATTCGGGCGGCGGTCTCCGGTTGGGTTACGGTTTGACCCGGCGCATCCGGATCAGCCGTAATTTCTTCGACAACAATACGTCCGATTACAGCGGCGCCATCGATCTGGCGGGAACCGCCGGTCATATCGACGCGGTGATCGATCACAACATCCTTGAACGCAGCGGCACGGACTTTTTCCGGGGCGGCGCCATCAAGGTCGGTCATCGCGGTTCGACGAACGCGGTGCGGATCGTGAACAATGTCATCGCCTATACGCCCATAGCGGGTTTTACGCCAGGCGCGGCGATCTACGTGAGCAATTCGACGCCCGTGCGCATCATGAATACGATCTGCTGCTCCAATCAGTACGCCATCTTTACGGAGATCGGCGCGACGTCGCGGGTCGATTACTGCGACTCGTACCAATCCGCGTACGGCTACTACAACACCATCGTCGGCTCGGGGAACATCGCATTGAATCCCCAGTTCGTGAATCCTCTCCAGGAGAATTACATGCTGATGCCTGGCTCGCCGTGCATCAATGCCGGAAATCCAGATCCGATCTACAACGATACGGATGGCACGCGAAACGATATGGGCGCCTACGGGGGGCCCTAATATGTTCCATAGGATTGGGCTTGCGAAATGGAGCCGGGACGACCTCGTCCCGGCAGCGGGGCCAGGTGGCCCTGTCTCCAAATGGATGTCCGAAACGGAAAAAGAGAAGGCATGGGTTTATAAGAGGCAGCCAAGGCATCGTCAACAGAGCATCCATAAATTGCGGCAAAGAGACTGAAGTGGCAAGAAGAGAGCGCATTCCGTGACAAGATGTGGGTGGTGTTGGAACTCAAGGAAGACGCATCAGATTAATGGTTTTTGGCGTCGTATTGGTGAAGCTGAACCGGCCGGTGGAATCGAAGGGGAGGGCGCCCGCGGCAACCCAGTTGGTTATGGGCGCCATGAGGTTTGTTGTGGTCAGGAGGATGTATTGGCCGTTGGGCGTGCCGCCCGCGCCGCTGTAACGCACCTGCTGGCCGCTTAAAATTTGGATAGCGTCAAAGTAGGGAGGCATGGTGAGCTTGAAAAAGGTTCCGCCGCCGCCGGTTCCTCCTGAGCCGGATGTGCCATACAAATTTCCGTCGCTCCCTTGCGCCAGGGCTGTCGCGGGATTCGCGCCGGTCTCATCGCCGTTGAAACTATAGAACGAATCAATACCGCCCGAAACCGTCATCCAGAAAATGGAACCAAAGCCATGAGCGCCTCCCAAAGCCGTGCTGCCTTGAACATAGCGATTCCCTTCCAGCAGCAACCCCCCGGATGGATTGGACCCGAGGTTTTCTCCGATGAAGCTATAGAGCGATTCGAACGATCCGGCGGACGTGATCCTGAAGATGGACCCGAACCCTCCTTCGCCGCCATAGGCCGTCGTGCCGTAGAACACGCCATTGGAGCTTCGCGCCAAAGCCGCCCGTGGAATGGCGCCATTCAGGCCGTTGAAGCTGAAGAGCAACGAGTACACTCCGTTCGTGGATATCTTGAAGACGGTTCCGCAGTTGCCGGCTCCGCCGTATTGCGTGGTTCCATACAACGCGCCGCCCAACGGCGTCAGCGCCGCCGCCGGATGGTCGCCATCGATTCCCGTAAAATCGTGAAGGTTGGTGAAAATTCCCCCGGCATTGATTCGGAATATCGTCCCGCAGCCAAAAGCTCCCCCGCGGCTGGCGACCCCGTAAAGAAGGCCATCCGAGCCGACGGCTAATGTCGCCGTCGGTTCAGCGCCATCCGAGCCGCCGGCAAACAGGTGGAGCAAGGTAAAACTTCCTGCCGTGGTCACTTCAAAAACACTTCCGGCGTTCTGTGCTCCGCCATATGGAGCGGTTCCGTACAAGTGCCCGTTGGCGCCAAGCGCCAAGGCCGCGCAGGGGTGTGCGCCGTCGGCGCCGCCCGAAAAAGCGTATATCGTGGTAAACACTCCCGAGGTGGTCAGGCTAAACACGGTCCCCAGGTCGTTGGAGCCGCCATGCCGGGTCGTTCCGTAGAATTTTCCATCCGGGGCTGTCGCCAATTCCGAGAGGGGCATCGTTCCCGAGTACAGGGGTTGTACCGTGGTTGTCGCCCGTGCCGAGAGGCACGCAACAAGAAGCGAGGCCCAGCCAAGCCGCAACCCCATGCTGAATGTTTGTAGGGAGGATTTTTGCACGATGCTGCGCTCTTTTATCTCAGCGGCATGGATCCGGTAGGGTTGCCATCCGGGTGGTTCCCGAAGATCTTGTTGTTGTGATAAGTCAGAATGGATCCGCCTGCGGAGGTCGACAGTCCGGCTCCCGTTTGGCCTGTCACGGTTGAGTCCGACAACGTAACGTCGCCTGCCGAGGCAATGCCCGTCCCGTTTTGACTGACCTGTGCGCCTTCCAGCGTTACACTCGCACCTGCCCCAACGTCGACGCCCGCGCCGTTGTTCTGGGTAATCAGGCTCGTTCTGATCATGGTGTTTGAACCTGCATGGGCCTGGATTCCGATGGCGCATTGCTCGATTTCCGAATCCGTCACCACGACTTTGGCGTCCGCTAAAGAATGGATGAAGATCCCCGCTCCATCGAACCCATATATATGGCACTTTTGCACATACAGCGCCGCGTTGGGCGATGTGGATTGGAAATTAATCCCGTTGGTTGTGCCGCCAAAGATGACGCAGTTTTCGATCCGGACAACACCCGCCCTGAGGATGCGGATTCCATAAGTTGCCGGCGTCGTATGGTCTTGCAAGCCATTGATGGAAAGATTCCTGAGCGTGACCACGTCCGTATCGCCGGCGTTGATCGTTATGCACGGACTACCCGTCACCAGAATGGACGCCATGGTTCCCTGTCCATCGAAGGTGATGGATTTGGTGATGGTGACGCCTCCAAAACCGCCTGGATCCATGACATTGATTTCCCCATGGGCGACCGTTTTGCTAATGGCCCCCGCAAACGTCTTGCAGGGGGCCGTTCGGCTGCAAGGATTGGCGTCATCGCCCACGCCCGAAATCCATGTGCGAGTGGCTTGCGCCCGGGCGTTGTGAGTTAAGCAAGAGTAGGTCGCAAGCACAGCGAGTGCAGCACACAGCGGAAAACGACTACAGGTCATATCTTGTCCCTTCATTGAAATTCACATTCGGGATGGTTTTTAAAGACGTTTGAGGATTCTTGGCGTTAGGAAACAAAACGATAACGAAACTCCGGGTTGACTCTCCTTGGTATTCAGTCTCTTAAAACTAAGAGACATGGTACATCGTAAAAATTGCCGGAGCAAGCCGATAAAGAATCGCTGGCGGGGGGGTATCTCGACACGGCCGCAGATTCATTCCATTCAATAAGGATCGGGCTTGCGAAATGGAGCCGGGGCGACCTCGCCCCGGCCAGCGGGGCCATGTGGCCCCGCCTCCAGCAGTCACTGGCCAGTTTCTCCCCAGGTACATGTTTTCTGCGGCAGTCAAGATGCACCCGCACCCCGAGCTCGCTTAACTTCCTAATTGACATCCTGTATCTTGTTGCGAGTATTCAAACGATGAAAATACTTTGCAGGCAGGCGTGCCGGTCGAACGCGCTCATGTCCTCGGCTGCCATTCTCGCCCCGTTTTTAAACGTCCCATGACACCTCAAGGAGATACAGAATGAAGCGAAAGATGATCGTCGCATTGATTTCCATGCTCGTTTTGGGCGCGACCGCCCGCGGGGAAGACGCGGCGCCGGCCCAGGAAGTCGCCAAGTCGTTGCAGCAGCTTTCAACAGAAGTGCAGGCCTTGCTCACCAAGGAAAAGATCCATAGCCTGTTCGACCAGTATCGGAAGCTCTCCGACTTCGGGGTGACCTATCAACCCTCGCTGGCGGCGCTCAACGACCTGGTTCCGGAAATGGACAACGAACGCTTGCGCCTCTATGCCGGGATGAAGCTGTTCGATGCGATCTACGCGGTGACGTTCATGAAAAAGCAGGAAGTCGCCGATTGCGTGAAGACGCTCGAGGAAATCCAGACGGCCCTGGATCTGCGATCGTACGCGGACCTCAACAACCGCTGCCTGGAAACGTTGAAGAGGGCTGCGACGGATCCCGAAGCCCTGGATGTCAAGCAACTGATCGATCAATTGACCGACGATTACGTCAGCGAAGTGCCCGCCCTGATGTCCAGCCAGGAAAGCGCGGATTACCTGATCGACGGGTTTTACGGGTTCGTCACCGAGATGTCCTATGTGATGAGCGGGCTCCTGCGCAGCGACGCCAGCGGTCGGATCGAAGAAGGCCTCGATCAGCTTGAAGGCCCCAACAACCGCCGGATGATTCTCGATTTGTTTGTCGCCTTTGACCGGGAAGACGAGCAAATGGAAGTCAGCGGCATGACCGTGGAAAAACTGGCCGTGATCCGTCAAGGCTGCTACCTGGCGGAAGCCGAAATGTCCGGAAAGTTGTCCGATGAAGACGCCCAACAGGAAAGGATGGCCATGTCCACCCAGGTGGCGTTTATTCGTTCGGGGATTCTTATGACTGAGGTTGAATAGACCACGTTAGCCGAAAGCGTACAGGAGAAGATAACATGATGCAGAAAATGGTTGTGATGTTGGTTTCCTTGGCGATGGCGGCGGGGGCGGCTCGCGGCGCAGATTCCACTGCAACGAAGGACGTGACCCAGTCCTTGGAACAGATCTCCGTCGAGGTGCAAAAGCTGATCTCGCAGGGAAGAATTCAAAATGCCTTCGATTTCTTCCGGATCATGAAAAACTTTGGCATGACCTATCAGCCTTCGCTGGCGGCGCCCAACGATCTGGTCGGGAAGCTGGACGACGAACAGCTGCGTTTGTACGCGGGCGTCAAACTCTACGATGCAATTTACGCGGCCGCTTTCATGAAGCGGCAGGAAGTAGCCGATGACGTAAGAACCATCGAGGAAATTCAGACGGCCCTGGATCTTCGTTCGCATGCCGACATCAATAATTCGTTCCTGACGACCCTGAAGAAAGCCGCCGCGGATCCGGAGTCGGTGGATGTGCAGCAGCTCATGGAACAGTTGGCCGCCGATTACGTGAGCGAAGTGCCCGCCTTGATGTCGAGCGTGGAAGGCGCCGACTACCTGATAGACGGCCTGTACGGGTGCGTGATTGAATTGTTCTATTTGGGCAACATGCAGTACACCGAAGACAACAGTCAGCGCTTGGAAGAAGGCTTTGATCAGATGAAAACCGCCGGCAATCCCAAGTTGCTGCTGGAGCTGTTTGCGGCCTTTGACCGAATGGACGAGCCCATCCGGCTCAGCGGCGAAACACAGGAAAAACTGGCGGTCATCCGGGAACTCTACGAGCTGGATGAAGCGGATGAATCAGGCAAAATGACGGACGAAGAAGCCGACCCGCTCTGGGTTGCGTTGGGCGCCAAGATCGCCGCGATTCGTGCTTCCATCCTCACTCCGAGTGCCGAGTAAAGCCAGGCTTGCATGATTGCCGAACCCATTCTCAACGCCTTGTTGCACTTGTTTGCGATGCTGTCGTCGCGGTTGCATGGGGCGGAACGGACGGCGGCGCATCGAAAAGTCTTGGCTTATCTCAACCATCACGTCCGCCTGACCGACGCCGGCACGTACGTCGGGCTTTACCAGGACCTGATCGAAGTTCACGAGGGCGAGGACGACGAGGCCATGCTGGAAAGCGCGCGGCAAACCGCCACGCGGTTAAAAACCCTATTGCACGGCTCCGAGAAATATGCTGCTGTCATCCGGTTTTTAGAGCTGGCCGCGATGGCGCCGCACCAGGAACTCCCGCATCGGATGGCCCGCTTGTTGAGCCGTGAGCTGGGGGTGGAAGCGGAGACCGCCGAAAAGATCCTGCAGTTCATCGCCGATCCCGAAGCTTCGCAGGCCGGCGGCTCATGCCGCCTGTTGGGCGGTTCCGGCGGTTTTCAAGGCCGCCTGGCCGCGCTCCGCTTGCCGGAAGAGCATTTGTATCTTATTTCGCCGATAGGCGAGGAATCGATCTGGCTGGAGGGGCATCCGCTGGAAAAAGGCGCCTGCCACTCGTTGCTCCCCGGATACGTCATTCGCGACCGATGGGGGAGCGAACTTTATTTCGCCAACGTCGCCGCCGCTTTCTCGGACGCCCCGCGCGACGCCTCGCGCATTGATTTTTGCGCGACGCATCTCGATTTTCGCTTTCCCGGCAGCGACAACGGACTGCACGACTTCTCCTTCTCCGAGCGCGGAGGACGCATGGTGGGCATCATGGGCGGCAGCGGCGCGGGAAAGTCCACGCTGCTGGGCGTGCTGAACGGCACGCTGCGTCCCGATTCGGGACGGTTGTTGTTGAACAACCGCGACCTGTACGCGGAGCCGGAGACTTGCGAGGGCGTCATTGGATTTGTTCCCCAGGACGATCTTCTGTTCGAGGATTTGACGGTTTTTGAAAATCTCTACTATGCCGCGCGCCTCTGCATGGCCCATTTGAGCGAGAAAGAATTGGTCAGCCGCGTGCGCAAGTTGCTGGCTGAGCTGGGACAGTCGGAGGTGGCCGATCTGAAAGTCGGCTCGCCGCTGCAGAAGACCATCAGCGGAGGCCAGCGCAAACGATTGAACATCGCCTTGGAACTGATCCGCGAACCCAACGTGTTATTTGTGGACGAGCCCACCTCGGGGCTGTCCTCGGCCGATTCCGAAATCGTCATGAGTCTGCTTAAGGAACAAGCGGCGCGCGACAAACTGATTTTCGTGGTCATTCATCAGCCGTCGTCGAAGATTTACCGGATGTTCGACGCGCTGTGGGTCCTGGATCAGGGCGGCTGGCCGATCTTCAACGGCACGCCCATTGAAGCCATTGCGTATTTTCGTTCGCGCGGCGGACTTCCGGGAGGCGAAGGGGAAGCTATCTGTGGGAACTGCGGCGGCGTACATCCGGAACAAATTTTCGAAATCGTAGAATCGAAGACGCTCGATAACAACGGACAATTCACCCGCGAGCGGCGGGTTTCGCCCGAAAAATGGCAGGAGCTTTATCGGGACTATGCCGGCGATCGGGAAAAGAGCCGCGGCACGGACGCCCCGTCCAATCCGGCAACGCCTCCTCCATTGGAAAAGAGCCTCAATCGTCCCGGCCTGTTCGGCCAGTTGAAGGTGTTTTTTGCGCGCGACGTTCGGGCGCGTTGGGCCAATCGGCCATACATGCTCATCACATTGCTGGAGCCGCCTCTGCTCGGATTGCTGATCGGGCTCGTTTCGCGGGGCTCGTTCGGCGGCGAGTATTCGTTTCATGAAAACAACAATCTCCATGTCTTCTTTTTCATGAGCGTAATCGTGTCCCTGTTTCTCGGCTTGAGCGTCAGCGCGGAGGAAATCTGCCGCGACGGAAAAATCTTGCGCCGCGAGCGATTCTTGCATTTGAGTTGGTGGAGCTACATCAACTCGAAAACGCTCTACCTGGCCGGCGTCGCCGCACTGCAAATGTTGCTCTACACGGCCGTGGCCAATCCCATCGTCCAGGCGCCCGATATGTTTCTGAAAAGTTGGGCGCTGCTTTTCCTGTGCGCGTTTTGCTCCAGCGTGCTGGGGTTGAACATCTCGTCTTCGTTCCGTTCCGCCGTCACGATTTATATTTTGATTCCCCTGGTCCTCATCCCGCAGATGCTGCTCTGCGGCGTGGTGATCAAATACGACGACTTGATCGAGCCCAACTCCATGCGGCGCGAAGTGCCCCGCTACGCCAACATCCTGCCGCCGCGCTGGGGCTACGAGGCGCTGATCGTCGAGCAATACGCGCACAACGCCTACATGCGGCACATCCTGGAAGCCGATGCCGTGTTGCGGCAGGCCGAACAAGATCTCGACTACTATCTGCCGGAACTGGTGAGCCGCGTTAAATCCGTTCCTTTGCTGAGAGAAAAAGGGGAGGGCGACGAACTTGCCGCGCAATTGCTCATCCTGAAGAACGAATTCGCGCGGCTCGAAAAGCGCACGGGATTGCCCTCCGGTCTCCAGCCTGCCGATTTTCAAATCGACGCCTTCAAGGCTGCCGTGGCCCCGCAAGCCGAAACCTATCTGGCCGAATGCCGGCGCTTGTTTTTTGATCGACGCCGCGCCGCGTCCGAAGAAAAACGCCGAATCGAAGTCCAGTTGGCAAGCGCCTATGGCAACGAAGGCGTGGACGAGTTGAAGAAAAGGAATACCAATCTCTCGATTCAGCGGCAGGCTTTGAACCTGCACGACATGGAACCCGTCGGCGCTGCCATAGATGGTCTTTTCCAGAAAACGCTGCCCATCTATCAGACGCCCGAATCCCCTTGGGGCGCAGCCCAGTTCCTGGCCCGCCACAAGCGTCTGGGAAGCTTCCTCATTCCCACCTACGCCTTCAACCTGCTAGCGCTGCTTTTCCTGACCTTCCTTCTCTATCTCGCGCTCTACGCCAAACTCCTGCCCCGTCTGCTTCGGTTTGAACGGCGTTGAGCCTCGCCCCCCTCCTAATCGCTATTTGGCGAGGGGAAGCGGAGGGCGGTTTTTAGCTTCAGAACTGCCATGCGCCCCCTTTCCGAGGCCTTTGGGCTGAAAAGACTTGCTTACAGGCCTGTAAAACCATTGTATTAAGCCGATATGGCCGTCAAAACGATGCATGCTCGCTTAAAACGACTGATTGGGTTGGGCTTTCGAATGTTGCCTGGAAAGCTCAGGGATATCGTTCGACTCAACTACTATGCGAGCGTGTTGGAGGCCTTTCAGGAAAGCCAGTGGCCGCCAGCGCCTGGAGTCCGAAAACTGATAGGGGAAGGAGCTCGGGTCGTCGATGTGGGCGCCAATGTGGGGTATGTGTCGCGGTTATTGTCCCAATACGTGGGCGCGTCCGGGGCGGTATACAGTCTGGAGCCGATTCCCGATACCTATAAGGTGTTGTCTGGGCTCGTGCGACGTTGTCGTTTCTCGAATATCCATCCGATCTGCGCGGCGGCGTCTTCCTGTAATCAGGAGGGTTTCATGGAGGTGCCCGACTATCCGGATGGAGGGAAGAACTACTATGAGTCCCGAATCCTGTCGGCCGACAAGGAGGGCGGGGCTCCGGCGAAGATGGTTGTTCGCATGGGACGGTTGGATGATCTTTTGCCTGCGGAGGCAGCCCCCATCGCTCTGATCAAAATCGATGCGGAAGGCCATGAATTACATGTGGTGCAAGGAGCCCGGAACATCTTGCGGCGGGATCGCCCGGCTTTGGTGATTGAAGTGGAGGGCCAGCCTGACGACCCGGTCGGTTCGGCCGGACGCCTTTTTTCGCTTATGCGTGAGGCCGGTTATGAGGTTTTTCTTTTTACAGCCGGCGCCTTTCAGTTGCGTCGGACGGGGGATTTGGCTGTCGATTATTTCTTTCTTCCGCAAGGTCATCCGGCTCGTTTGTCGATGGGGGAGAAGCCGGGTTCGACGCACTGAATCTGCTTGACCCTGCCGAATAAATCCTGTTTTGTGTGCTTCGCTTAATGAGCGAGTTTTATACTCCTTCCACCGTCAATAGAAGTAGTCTGGAAAAAACAAATGAGTGAACGCAAAGTTTATGAAGTGGTCTGGCCCTGGCGCACCGGCGGCAAGTCGGTCGCGATGACAACGGGTTTGTCGCCCAAGGCCAAAGCAAGCATTCAGGCCGTGGTCATGGCCCTCATCGGATTGCTGCTTTACCGGTTTGCCGGGCATCGCCTTATGGGAACCATCGTGTGGGGATTCGCTGCCGTGGTGTTGGTCAGCGGGTTCTTCATTCCTCCCGCCTTTCGGGCCATTGAACGGTTTGGCGCCTTGTTGGGCCAGTGGGTGGGTGTTGGACTGACCTGGGGCTTGCTCACGCCCTTCTATTATCTGGTCTTTTCGCTGGGGCGCCTTTTCCTCAAACTGACGGGCAAGGATTTGATGTGCCGGGAATTTCCTTCGCGGCAGGCGTCGTATTGGACGCCGCGGGCGCCGGTTCGTAATCTGGAACAGTATGGGAAGCAATTCTGATGAACATTCTGGGTATCAGCGCATTTTATCATGACTCCGCGGCGGCTCTGATTCGCGACGGCGTGATTGTGGCGGCGGCGCAGGAAGAACGTTTTTCGCGAAAGAAGCACGATGCGCGCTTTCCGATCAACGCGGTTCGCTACTGCCTGGCTGAAGGGGATGTCGAGGCCGGCAGCTTGGATGCGGTGGCGTTCTACGACAAGCCGATCACCAAGTTCAACCGCATTCTCGAAACGTACATGAGCGTAGCGCCGAAGGGCCTTCAGTCGTTCATGATGGCTGTGCCGCTCTGGCTCAAGCAAAAGCTCTGGATACCGGTCGAAATAGAGACGGCCCTTGAGCAATGCGGCATTCGCTCCCCCACGAAGATGTATTTTCCCGAGCATCACGAATCGCATGCCGCCAGCGCTTTTTATCCCTCGCCGTTTCAGCGGGCGGCGATCCTGACGATCGACGGCGTGGGCGAATGGGCCACGAGCACCATGGCCCACGGCGTGGACCATCGGATCGAGATTCTCGGCGAATTGCGCTTTCCTCACTCGTTGGGGTTGCTCTATTCCGCGTTTACCTATTTCACCGGTTTCCGGGTCAATTCGGGCGAATATAAACTGATGGGCTTGGCCCCCTATGGCGAGCCTCGCTATGTGGACGCCATTCGAAAGAATCTGCTCGATCTGCGCGAGGACGGCTCCTTCCGCCTGAACATGGATTATTTCAGCTATCTCGACGGCTTGACCATGACGAGCCATCGCTTCGACGAATTGTTCGACGGTCCACCGCGCCGGGCGGAATCGGAAATTTCGCAGCGCGAAATGGATCTGGCCAAGTCGATTCAGGTGGTGACCGAGGACATCGTGATCTCGATGGCCCGGCATCTCCGGAAGACCACCGGGGAGAAATACCTGTGCATGGCGGGCGGCGTGGCGCTCAATTGCGTGGCCAACGGACGCTTGCTCAAGGAAGGCCTCTTCGACGACATCTGGATTCAGCCGGCGGCCGGCGATGCGGGCGGTTCGCTCGGAGCGGCCATGATGGTATGGCATACGGTGCAGGGCAAACCGCGCAAAGCGGACAACCGGCACGACGCCATGCGGGGCGCGTATTTGGGCCCGTCTTTCGACGACAACGAAGTCGAGGCGTTTCTCCAGGCCAAGGGCTACCCGGCGCGGAAGCTGTCGGACGAGGAATGGGCGCCTGTGCTGGCCGATATTCTGGCGAGCGAAAATGTGGTGGGCCTGGTGCAGGGGCGGATGGAATTCGGGCCGCGCGCGCTGGGCGGGCGGTCGATTGTCGGCGATGCGCGTTCGTCCAAGATGCAGTCGGTGATGAACCTGAAAATCAAATACCGCGAATCGTTCCGTCCTTTTGCCCCGGCCTGCCTGGAAGAACGGGTATCGGACTATTTCGAACTGGACCGCCCTTCGCCGTACATGCTGTTGGTGGCGCCGGTAAAGAAAGAGCGTTGTCTGGGGTTGGAGGAGAGCAAAACGCTTTCCATTCGCGACCGCATCAATCAGGTCCGGTCCGACATTCCGGCCATTACGCATGTCGACTATTCCGCGCGGGTTCAGACGGTGAGCCGGGAGACGAATCCGCGATATTACGATTTGATCAAAGCTTTCGAGAAGAAAACCGGATATGGAATCATCATTAACACCTCCTTCAACGTACGCGGCGAACCGATCGTCTGTACGCCGGAGGATGCTTACCGATGCTTCATGCGCACGGAAATGGATTATCTGGTCCTGGAATCCTTCGTTCTGAGCAAGAAAGACCAGCCGGAATGGAAGGACAAGAGCAACTGGAAAGAAGATTACGTTTTGGATTAGTCGAGGAATCGGCGGGAGCAACAATGAGAATTCTGAAGTATGTCGGACGTTTGATCGGCGAGTTTTTTGAGTTTGCATGGCAAAACAAGGCGTGGTGGATCATTCCCATCGTGCTGGTGCTCTTGTTATTGACCGTGTTGATCGTGACGGGTTCCTCCGTGGCGCCCTTCATATACACGTTGTTCTAATGGATCATGGCGTACGTCGCGCGACGCGAAGATTCGCCGGGAGAAGTCCATGTCGAAAGAATATGCGGTTGCGATCGTCATTCCCGCCTACAACGAACAAGCGGCTCTGCCCGGCGTACTCGATAATCTGATCAAGCTTCGGGGCTCGCAGGCTTGGGAGATTATCGTGGTGGACGACGGCTCCACGGACGGTTCACGGGAGGCTCTGGCCGCGTATACGGATCGCGTCCGGGTGATTCGCCATGAGTCGAATCGGGGCTATGGGGCCTCTTTAAAAACCGGCATTCAAGCCGCCCGCGCCGAAAACGTGCTCTTTTTCGATGCCGACGGACAACACGACGCTTCGGATATTCCCCCGTTCGTCGAGGCGTTGAAGCAATACGAATGCGTCTTCAGCGTGCGGACGAAAGGCGCCGGCATTCCGGCTGTTCGCAAGCCGGGCAAGTGGATCCTTCAGAAGGTCTGCAACTTTCTGGCCGATCAGAACATTCCCGACATCAACAGCGGCTTTCGCGCGGGTCGTCGTCGTATTTTCATGCGGATGCTGGATTTGTTGCCGGAGGGCTTTTCGTTTTCCACCACTTCGTTGATGTACGTGATGAAGAGCCGCTATTCCTACGTTTTCCTGCCGATTCAATGCCACACGCGGCTTGGAACCAGTTCGGTGCGAATTTTATCCGATGGCATGAAGACCCTGATGCTGGCGCTGCGACTGATCATGTTGTTCGATCCCTTGCGCGCGTTCGTGGGGCCTGCCATCGGCTTGATCCTGGTCGGAACCGTGTATCAAACCTATATTTTCGCATCCGAACACTGGCGGATCGCCGGCGGTTCCATCGTCGCCATTTTGAGCGGGGTTATCCTGTTTCATTTCGGACTGCTGGGCGATCAGGTGGCTTCCCTTCGCAAGGAGATCAGCTCCCACAACAGCCTGTTCTGGGAAGAACAGGAACGACGCGAATCGTCCAAGTGAAGCTGTCCCAACGTAGTAGCGTTGCGGCAACGTCGCTCAAGGCAAATCAGGCTTGTGAAGACCTGATGTTCGTGGCACTCTCATCCGCTCAGGCAATCGCCTATTTTGTTCTGAAGAAAATAATCAGGAGTCATAATGAGTAACGGCAATAGCACACAATCGTTGATCACAGTCGACATGGAAATCATCGGGACGATCAAATCGTCGGGATCTGTTCGCATCGACGGGAAGCTGGATGGGGAATTGATCTGCTCGGGTGATGCCATCATTGGGAAAAGCGCGGTCATCAAAGGCAATCTCGCGGTTAATTCCGTGTCCATCGAAGGCTCGTTGAACGGCAATGTGGCGGCCAAGGACAAGATAGAAATGAAAGCCACCGCCCGCGTCAACGGCGACATCAAATCCAAGCGGCTGGCGGTTGAAGACGGTGTGACGTTCGTCGGCAAATCCGAAGTCAATCCTTCCGGCACGCCGGTCGGCATTCCTCCGGCGGCCAAACCGGAAGCGGTCGAAGAGGAAAAGCCGGCGGAGAATCGTCCAGGCGCCTTTGCCCGGCGTTAAACGATCTCCTGTGGAATGCGGCCCTCGTAGCGGAGAACTGTTGTGGAAACTCGCAAGACCGACGTAATGGACGGATTTACCGTCGTGCGGATGGTCAAGCACGCGAAGGATGCAGGGGTGGAGCCGATTCGAAAGGCAGAGCCCGAATCGTCCGCCCCGAAGCCTCCTGAGCGCGCCGAACCTGTCCGGCATATCGGAAAAACGGTGCAGCCGACCAAACGGCTCATCCGGTGCTACGAGTGTGCCTACGAGTTTTCTCTCACCGTCCGGGTGGCCAAGACCCATTGTCCGAAGTGTCGCACGGCGCTGGAACTGACCGACTACAAGATCGAGGGGGAATGGACCCAGGATCTGAAAACGGCGGGACAGATTCATCTTATGGCCGGCAGCCTGTTCAAACAGGGCCGGGTGATCGGGCAGGATGTGATTCTCGAGGGCCAGGTCGAAGGCGGCACGGTGGAGGCGTACGGCACGCTGGAAATTCGCCGCGGCGCCGAGTTCCCGGAGGGACAAGTCAAGAGCCGTCATCTGCGGATTGCCCCTGGCGCCGAAGTGATTCTGCGCCAGAAGACTCTTCAACACGACGTGGACGTGGCGGGGATTTTGGAGGCCGAATTGGAGGTGAGCGGGCTCCTGACAATCAAAGCCGGCGGCCATCTGCGGGGACGCGTCAATTCGCGCCATCTGATCGTGGAAGACGGAGGCGGTCTGACGGCCCGCGTTTTCATTTGGCCGCAAGCCGCCGGAGCCGAAAATGGACCTTAAGCATTATCATCTCGCCGGCGTGGCCGGCGTGGGCATGAGCGCGTTGGCGCAAGCCCTGGTGGATGAAGGCCATCGCGTTACCGGGTCGGACCGCTTTTGGGATCAGGGCGAGCGGTTGGAGATCTTCGACCAACTGACGGCGGGCGGCGTGCAGTTGGTTCCTCAAGACGGCTCCTCGCTGACCGCTCAAACGACCGGACTTGTTTTCAGTACGGCGATCGAACAGGACAACCCCGAAATCGAAGCGGCAAGGCGTCTGGGCGTCCCGCTGTTGCATCGGGCCCGCATGCTGGCCGGCCTGACCGCCGGAAAGCGCTGTATCGCCATTGCAGGCACGTGCGGCAAAACCACGGTGACGGGCATGGTCGGATGGATTTTCGAATGCCTGGGCGAAGATCCGCATGTGGTCAATGGCGGGGCGGTCCTCAACTGGCGAAGCGCTTCGCGGGTGGGCAACGTACGGTCCGGTTCGTCCAACCTCTGGATTGTCGAAGTGGACGAAAGCGACCGTTCGCTTCTGAATTTCTCGCCCGATTGGGCCATCCTCACTAACATCTCCAAGGATCATTTTGAATTGGAGGAAGTCGAAGACCTGTTCCGGAAGTTCGCCGTCCAGGTCCGGCAGGGAATCGTTTGCGGGGAAGGGGTTCCGGGCATTTTGCGGAATAAGCAAGCCGGGGCGTTTCCGGAGCTTTATGAGTCGGCCATTGAGCCGGTTCTTCACGGGGAAGGATATAGGTTTGCGTTCAAGGGCATGGATTTCGATGTTCCTTTAGCCGGGGAGCACAATGCCAGGAACGCCGCGGCCGCGGTTCTCCTGTGCGACCGGATGGGCAAGGATTTGACCGTGGTTCGCGAGGCCCTGAAGTCGTTCAAGGGGATTCAGCGACGGTTGGAGAAAGTGGGTGTGGGGCGGGGAGTGACGGTGCTGGACGATTACGCGCACAATCCGGCGAAAATCAAGGCGGCGTGGTCGGCGGTGCGGCCGTTTTCGAAAGGCGTGCATGGCGTCTGGCGTCCGCATGGCTTTGGGCCGCTGGCCTCCATGATGGAAGAATTGACGGATGCCTTTGCCGACGTGTGCCGGCCTGGAGACGAGTTGGCGGTTTTGCCGGTCTTCTATGCCGGGGGAACCGCCCACCGTGCCGTATCTTCCCAGGATTTGGCAACCCGGCTGGTCGGACGGGGCGTGTCGGCGCGCGTGGTGGACGATTATGAAACGCTCGAAGAAGAACTGGCGGCAAAGGCCGCGCCCGGGGATGTCGTTTTATGCATGGGCGCCCGGGATCCTCGGTTGCCCTTGTTTGCACGTCGGTTGGTCGATCGCTTAACGAAAGATGAATTATGAAAACCGATGCCAAGCCTATTGTACTGGTGGTGGACGATGAAGAAATCGTTTTGAAATTGCTGGAACGTCAGCTCTCCGACGTCCCCGCCAAGATCGTCCCCACGCTTTCCCCGGCGGAGGCGATTCATATTCTCAAGTCCATGGAAGTGGCCGTCCTTCTTTGCGATTTAAACATGCCGGATATCAGCGGCACGGCGGTGTTGAATACGGCGCGGGACTCCAATCCGAACATCGTCTCGATCGTCGTAACCGCCGGCGTCGATATGTCGGCCACGATCAAGGCGATCAATGAAGGCGGGATATGGAAGTATATTGCCAAGCCTTGGCGGCAGGACGAATTGGTCGAGCTGGTCAGCAAGGCGTTGAGCCGCTACGAGACGCTGTGTCGCCAGCAGAAGCATTTGCAGGAGCTGGCGGTGAACGTCAAAACGGAAACCCGGCGTCTGGCCTCCCTGCAAGGCAAGAAAACGTTGGCGCTTTCCAAGGCTCCTTCCACGTCGGACGAACCGGCCAAGGAAACCCACGATGGAACAGGCCTGTCGGGAAAAAAGCAGATTCGCATTGTGAAAACAGGCGGCGACAAAGGGCCGGCCGCTGAAGAACCGGCGGCGGAGGCGGCGAAAGGGCCCAAGCCGATTCGATTGGTCAAGGTGGCGGCGACCCGGACGGCGCCGAAAAAACCGAAAGCCGAAAGATTCGCGGAAGAATTTCAAAGCGAACGCTACAAGCTGCTCGATGTGTTGGGCGAGAGCCCCCTGGGCGTAGTCTACCGGGCGGAGGACTCTTTGTTGCCGGGACCTGTGGCCATCAAGATTCTCTCGAAGAAAATCCTCCACGACGAGAAGGCGGTGTCCACTTTGCAGGAGTGCGCCAAGAAGGCGATGCAATTGTCGCACAAGCACATTGTCCGTTTGCATGCCGTGGAAAAGGCCGGAGAACGTTATTTCCTGGTCATGGAACTAGTGGACGGACAGTCGTTCAAGGACATTCTTAATCTCTATCGCACGCTGCCTCTTCCGACGGTCATGCAGATTGGACGCGTTTGTGCCGATGCGATCTCCTGCGCCCATCGGCTGCAGACGATTCACGGCGACATCAAGCCCACCAATATGCTTTTGACGGGGGATGGCGTGCTCAAAGTCGCAGATTTCGGCGATGGAATACTGACGGACCTGCGCAAGGAAGAACGGGACCCCGGCGCCTTGCCTTACATGAGCCCGGAACGTTTGCGGGGCGAACCACTCGACGGCCGAACCGATGTCTATTCGTTGGGCTTGTTTCTTTATGAACTGATGATGGGCGAATTGCCGTTTCCGGAAGATATCGCGGACATCCATGTGCTCGAAAAAGGACCTCAAGCCTTGGGTGAATTACCGGCCGAAGTGGCTGGCATCTTTACCAAAGCCCTGGCCGCCGAGCGTGAAAATCGGTGGGCTTCCATCGAAGACTTTGGCCGAGCCTTATCGGACGCCTCCGTCTGACATCCCCCGCGTATCCACCCCATATACTCCCTCTGCCCTTGGACCTTGGACTCCCTCTCCCCTTGGACTTTGGACTCCTCTTTCAGGTCCCTCTTTCCATCTCGGCGCGGATGGCCCGACCGATTTGTTCCAAGGTGTAAGGTTTGGGCAGGAACTGACCTGCACCCATGACCAATACTTGCCGGACCCGGTCGCTTTCCAGATAGCCGCTGGTGATGATGCATCTTTGGCGGGGGTTCAGTTCCTTGATCTGGCTGAACGTGTCCAGGCCGTCGAATCCTCTCTCCATGATCATATCCATGAGAATGACGTCGAACGAACTGCCGGCGGCGCCGGATTCGTAGAGCCGGATGGCGTCATGCCCGTTTTCGGCCGTGACCACTTCGTAGCCCAGCCTCTTTAAAAAACGCGAAGTGATATCGCGTGTGTTTTGTTCGTCGTCCACGACCAGAATTCTTCCCGATCCGCTAAGGGGATGGGTTTTGGGCGCCAAGGGCGCGGCTTGGCCGGCGGCGGCCGGGAAACGCATAACAAATTCCGTGCCCTTGCCGGGCGCCGAATGCACATGGATACGTCCTTTTTGCTCCTTCACCAACACGTAAACTGCCGCCAGGCTCAACCCGTTGGCGGAGCCGCAGGTTCGGTTGCGAATGTAAAACGGCTCGAAAATTTTCGCCATCTCGTCGGCCGCCATCTCGATGCTGGGATTGCGCAGCCGGAAGACCACAAAGGACTTATTTGAACCGACGGACGAATCGGACGGCGCCTCTTCCCGGCACGTGTTCAACTCGAGGGTGCAAGGCTGGACCGAGATCTCGAAAACGTAAGCCAAAAGATTGCCAAGGATTCTGTTCAGGCGTCCATAGGAACCCGAAAGAAGAGGCAGGTTGGGCGTTAGTTTCAGGTCCAGCTCGACGGAGGGGTACTGGGTTTTCAGCTCGCTAAAATCCGGAGATTCCAAATGACGCTGGATAGCGGTGTTCAATTGAGCCGGCTTGAAGACGGGCGACTCCTGTCGAGCCAGGGCCAGCAGATCGGAGATATAGGCCACGGCTTTCTTGCCGGCCGCTCCGATCAGGTTTAAGAACTCCCGGCTGGGGCTGTCCGGCGGCAGCTCGTTTTGAATGAGTTCGGGATATCCGACCACGGGGACGAGGATATTGTTCAACTCATGGGCCACCACGCCGGCGAGTTTGCCCAGCAATTCCATTTGCCGGGCTTCCGTCACGCGATTTTGAAGGCTCTTTTCCCTTTGCTCGGACGCCTTAAGCTGCTCGTCGCAAACGCGCAACTCGTTTTCTGCGTGAAGCCGGAACGCCCGCTCCTGGTCCAGCATTTTTTGCAGAACCTGGCATTCTTCCTGAAGCCGGGACAACTGCGCTTCTATGTGTGTTTCTTTGGATTCGGGCTTATTCATATGCGACCGCCCTGCACCTATCGATTACTCAGAACCATCATGAGGCATAAACTTCCTTATCCCTTTGATCAAGAAGAAATCGCACATCAAATGAAATCTAACGCCGAGCCGGCGCGCGATCGATTCCCGGAAAAAGGCGATGCGACCAATCGATGATTTCCATCCGCCCGTCGTCGTGCTCGACCAGAGCCGTGCAACTTTCCACCCAGTCGCCGTCATTGTAATACATGATGCCGTCGATGCACTGGATATCGGCCTTGTGGATGTGACCGCAGACGATCCCGTCAACTTTGGCGTGCCGGGCTTGCATGGCAATGGCTTTTTCGTAGTCGCCGATGAACTGGACGGCGTTTTTGACCTTATGCTTCAAGTAAGCGGACAAGGACCAGTAGGGGAATCCGAGTTTGCGGCGAAAGAGGTTGAACCAGTGGTTGATGGAGCAGGCGACGTCATAGGCATGGGAACCCAGCATGGCCAGCCATCGTGCGTGTTTGACAATCCCGTCGAATTCGTCGCCATGAGTGACCAAAAGCTTTCTGCCGTCGGCGGTCTCATGCAGGTGCTTCAGCTTGACGACAATGCCCCCGAAGGCCAGGTCGGCGTATTCCCGGGCAAACTCGTCGTGATTGCCTGGAATGAACACCACGTTCGTTCCTTTGCGGACTTTTCGAAGCAGTTTCTGGATAACGTCGTTATGAGCCTGTTCCCAGTACCAATTTTTCTTCAATTCCCAGCCGTCGATTATATCCCCGACCAGATAAAGATGCTCGGACTCGTGATTCTTCAGGAAATCCAATAACGCTCCGGCCTTGCAGACCCGGGTGCCCAGGTGGATGTCAGAAATCCAGATAGTTCGAAATCGATTCATCGGCGCTGCATTATATTCGATTTAGGTGCGAGTGCAATCTTGCTTGCAGAAGAAAGCGGGGCTAACTTCGCTAACTTCGCTCTGCGCGGTTCTCCACCTTCAGCTTGCGGCATGTGTTGCGCACGTGGCTGCCTTTCCAAAAGACCGTTCCGCACGAAGGGCATTGGAAGAAGTGTTCGTAGCGCCCGTAAACGTTTGGATGCACGCGGTCTTGGATCGAGGTTTTGTCGGCAACGGGTTCCAGTCCGACATTGCAGCGGATGCATTTGGAAAAGAGATTTTTGTCGCTTAACCGAAATGTCGACGCGACTTGTTCGATTTGTTCGACCGGATCGGTGCTTTGGATCATTAGCAGGGCCTGTGGAGTGGGATATTGCGATGGCAGCCGCGTGTTGCGCGTCAGAAAAACGCGATGTTCGCGATTGGCGCGCGTGATCAGTTCGTGGGTGCGGATACTTGAATCCCACGCCGCATCATAGCCAAGAATCCGAAGATACTTTCCCAGCTTGACCAGCATGTGATCCACCATGAAGCTGACTTGTTCTTCATTGTTCATGACGCCCAAGATATGCATCCATTTGTCCAGGATTTCAAGTTGTTGCGCTGGTCTTTCGTTTGTCGTATAACGTGACCCCATGCGAATAACCTCAGGTATTATCGGCGGGCGGAACCTCGACGTTCCGCACGACAAAGTCAGGCCGACCCAAGACAAAGTGCGGGCGGCGCTGTTTTCGTCGTTGGGCGACTTCCCGGTGGACGCCCGTGTTCTGGATTTGTTTGCCGGCTCCGGAGCGATGGGCTTGGAGGCGTGGAGCCGGGGCGCGGCGGAGGTGTGCTGGGTGGAAGCCGATCGGGCCGTCTATGCCGTTTTGAAGAAAAACATCGAGACTCTTTGCCGCGGGGGTGGAACCGTCCGGTCCGTGCATGCCGACGTCTTCCGATACATGGCAAAACCGGTGGCCTCGCCTTTCGATCTGGTGCTGGCGGATCCTCCCTACGACCGGGATGGCACTCAACACTGGCTGTCCCGGCTGCTGGAACTCCTGCGCGACCACGGCTGGGTGCGCAACGGCGGATTCCTCGTTTTCGAGCAGAGCGCAGGGGAGAAAATTGCGGAAAAGCCCGGCTGGATACTTGTCAAAGAGAAGAAATACGGGGATACTCGACTGATCTTTTACAGGCGGGCTGGCGAGCCGCCGAAGGAATTGCCATGAATTCAGCGGCCATATATGCAGGAACATTCGATCCGATCACCAAGGGCCATTTGGATGTGGTCGGGCGCGCGGCTCATATATTCGACCGCCTGGTGTTGGCGGTGGCCGGGTACTCGCGGAAGACGCCTTTGTTCAGCCAGGAAGAGCGGATGGAAATGGCCCGTGATTCGGTTCGGGTGTTCGACAACGTCGAGGTGGATATCTTCAACGGATTGTTGGTCGAATATGCCCGCAGTATGAAGATTAATGTCGTGATTCGCGGGTTGCGGGCGTTCTCGGATTTCGAGTTCGAATTTCAGATGGCCTTGACCAACCGCAAATTGGCGCCGGACATCGAAACGTTGTTTTTGATGCCCAACGAAGATTATAGTTATGTCAGTTCCAGCACGGTTCGGGAAGTCGCCGAACTGGGCGGACATGTGGAAGATTTTGTCCCCGAATCGGTCCAGAGGGCTTTGCAGTCCAAGTTCGGGATTCATGCCTGATAAGGGTTCCGCGGCTCTGGCGGAAGGGTTGGTTGGAGGATTTTATGATTATCGAAATACCCAAAGTATCGGCGGAAGGCGCCCAGTATACCGGCGAAGAGAACCCTTCCATCCTGGGTTTGGAGGACAATCAGCTAGTTCGCGTCGAGGGGCCTATTCGGTACGATTTTTTTGTGCAAATCGTTTCCCAAGAGTTGATTGTTCAGGGGAGCCTGAACGTCAAGTTGCAGGTCCGATGTTCAAAATGTGCGGAATTTTTCTCGACAACGCTTGCGGATTTGTCTTTCCTACGCGCTTACGAAATTACGGGAAGCACGAGTTCAGTGGATGTAACAGGGGATATCAGGGAGGAACTTTTGCTGGATGTTCCGAGCTTTCCGGTCTGTTCGGACGCATGCAAGGGACTGTGTCCCCAATGCGGCAAGAACTTGAATGAAGGCAAATGTGGTTGCCGGCCGCCGTCCGGAAACGATGGCTGGTCAGCGTTGGATAGTTTGAAGCTGTCCTGATTCCGGCGCGGTGAAGCTTCTTTTGTGGAGGTACTAGAGATGGGTGTTCCAAAACGAAAAATGTCGAAAAGCAAGAAACGTGCGCGTGTAGCTTCGGCTTCGCACAAACGGCGGATGACCGCCAGCGTTCCCTGTCCGAAATGCGGCGCGGCGCATGAACCGCACAAGATTTGTCCGGCCTGCGGTACGTATCGCGGGCGGCAGGTCTTGATCATGTCCGATGACGAATAAAGATGCGTATCGCTGTTGATGCAATGGGCGGAGATTTCGCCCCGCGAGAAATCGTCGCGGGGACGATCAAAGCCGCCCGTGAATATCCTTCCATCGAGAAGCTCTACCTGGTCGGCGACGAAAACGCCATCCAGCACGAGCTGGAGAAGGCGAAGGATGTGCCGTCTACTATCGAAATCCGGCATGCGTCGGAAGTAGTCGGCATGGAGGAAGCTCCTGCGGTCGCTATTCGCCGAAAAAAGGATTCGTCGATCGGACGGGCGGTGGATCTGGTGAAGGCCGGCGAGGCGGACGCGGTTTTTTCGGCCGGCAATACGGGCGCGGCGGTGGCTGCTACGACGTTGAAGCTGCGGACGCTGGAAGGCGTCCAACGTCCGGCGATCGCCTGCGTGATGCCGACTCCGATCAAGCCGTATGTCCTGTTGGACGCCGGGGCCACGACGGATTGCAATCCGGCCATGCTGGTGCAGTTTGCCGTTATGGGCTCGGTTTACTCGCAGGAGATCCTCGGGCAACGGAAGCCGTTGATCGGGCTGTTGAGCGTAGGGACGGAGGATTCCAAGGGTAACGAGACCACGAAGGAAACCTTCCGGCTGCTGGAAAAATCGACCTTGAACTTCCATGGCAACGTGGAGGGGCACGATCTGTTTGAAGGCCAGATGGATGTGATCCTTTGCGACGGGTTTGTAGGGAATGTCGTGCTGAAGACCAGCGAGAGCGTCGCGCATGCCATCGGCCGCTGGCTTAAGGAGGAGTTTACGCGCAATCCCATCCGGGTGCTGGGCGCGCTTCTGCTGAAGCCGGCGATTGCGGCGATCAAGAAACGATCGGATCCGTCCATGTATGGCGGCGCTCCGTTGTTGGGCGTCAATGGAATTTGTATCATCGGTCATGGCGTGTCGAATGCAAATGCAGTGTGCAACGGCATCCGCGTGGCCAAGGAATCGGTGGATCATCAGTTGAACCACCGGATTATCGAAGGCATCAAGAGGTTAGGTGGGGAAACGTAATGAACGATAGAGACAGTAGAATCAAATCGCCGCTCCGGGAAGTCCGCACGGTTTCGATCGTGGGTACGGGTTCGTATGCGCCGGAACGGGTGCTGACCAATGCAGATCTAGAAAAAATGGTGGAGACCACGGACGAATGGATAGTCACCCGGACCGGCATGAAAGAGCGCCGGATTGCCCGGCCTGACGAATTCACCTCCGACATGGCCGTGCAGGCCGCACGCCGGGCCATGGATCAAGCCGGCATACAGCCGACGGATATCGACATGATCTTGGTGGCGACCATCTCGCCGGACATGGTTTTTCCGAATACGGGCTGTTTTGTACAAAACAAGCTCGGCGCGACGAAAGCATTCTGTCTCGATGTCGAGGCCGCTTGCTCCGGTTTTCTTTACGGCATGGAAGTCGGCCGGCAGTTTGTGGCCTCCGGGGCCATCAATACCGCCTTGATTATCGGAGCCGAGAAGCTGAGCTGCATCACCGACTGGCAGGATCGGGGCACTTGCGTACTTTTTGGCGATGGCGCCGGGGCGGTTATTTTGCAGGCCCGCGGAGCCAGGCACGGGATTCTTTCCACGGTATTGGGTTCGGACGGCACGCTCGCGGAATTGCTGATGCTGCCGGGCGGCGGAAGCCGCAATCCGGCCTCGGAGCAAACGGTCAAGGATCGGCTGCATTACATGAAGATGTCCGGGCGCGAAGTGTTCAAGCACGCAGTTACCAAGATGGTGCAGGCGGCGAAGGACGCCTTGGAACGGTGCGGACTGACCATCGACGACGTCGATTGCATCATTCCCCATCAGGCCAATCGGCGGATCATCGAAGCCATTGGCCAGCGGCTTGGAGCGCCTTTGGAGAAGTATTTCATTAATATCGAAAAATACGGCAACATGTCCGCGGCTTCGGTGGTGGTGGCCTTGGACGAAGCCGTGCAGTGCGGGCATGTTAAGAAGGGCGACATCGTCCTGATGATTGCGTTCGGCGGTGGCTTTACCTGGGGCGCCAGCGTATTGGAGTGGACGAAATAATGAGCATGCGAGCGATACTTTTTCCGGGGCAGGGCGCCCAGGCCGTCGGCATGGGCCGCGACTTGGCTGAAGCCATCCCGGAATGCCGCGATTTGTTTAATAAGGCCAGTCAGGTGTTGGGTTTCGACCTGGCCAAGGTGTGCTTTGAAGGGCCGATCGAGGATCTGACCAAGTCGTCCAATGCCCAGCCGGCGATCTTTGTCGCCAGTCTGGCGTGCCAGGCCGCGTTGCGGCGGGCTCAGCCGGCCTTGAACTTTGCGTCCGCCGCCGGTCTGAGTTCGGGCGAATGGACGGCCTTGCATATGGCCGGGGTTGTATCGTTCGAGGATACGCTGCGGATTTTGGAGGCGCGAGGCCGTTTCATGCAGGAAGCCTGCGAGGAACAGCCGGGCGCGATGCTCAGCATCATCGGTTTGGATTTGCCCGCGCTCGAAAAAGTGGCTGCCGAAGCCGGCGTTCAAATTGCCAATCTGAATTCGCCGGAACAAACCGTGCTTTCCGGCCCCAAGGGCGGCATCGAAAAGGCCGAACCTATCGCCAAGGCCGCCGGCGCCAAAAAAGCCATCCGGTTGAATGTTTCCGGGGCTTTTCATTCCTCGTTAATGAACTCCGCCGCACGTCGTTTGAGCGCAGTGCTGAGTCAGATTTCTTTCCAAGCCCCCCAAATTCCGGTGATGTCGAACGTGACCGGCAAGCCGCATGAGACGCCCGATTCGATCCGCCGGCTGATGGTGGAACAGGTGACTTCTTCAGTTCAATGGGTGGCTTGTGTTCGCGCCATCCAAGCTTTGGGCGTACGGTCTTATGTCGAATGCGGTCCTGGAAAAGTTTTGTCCGGGCTGGTAAGGCGTATTGACAAAGAGGCTTCCATTCATAACATATCGGACCTGCCTTCGGCGGAAGCCGCCGGGACAGCATTGAATTCATAAAGAAAGGGAGCTTGGACATGGCTCAGTTTGATGGAAAAGTGGCATTGGTGACCGGCGCGGCCCGGGGAATCGGTCAGGCCATTGCGTTACGATTGGCCGCCGAGGGTGCGGATCTGGCGATTTGCGATTTGCAAAAGGACTGGCTGGCGGAAACCGCCGCCAAGGCTGCCGAGATGGGCCGCAAGGTCGAATGCTATTCCGTGGACGTCAGCAACGGCCCGGGCGTGCAGGAAGTCGTGGAGCAGGCGGCGCAGGCGCTGGGGCGCATCGATATTCTGGTCAATAACGCCGGCATTACCAAGGATACGCTGCTGATGCGCATGAGCGAGGCGGATTGGGATGCGGTGCTCGACGTGAATTTGAAGGGAACCTTCCTGTTTACCAAGTCCGTATCGCGCATTATGATGAAACAACGCGCCGGGGCGATTGTGAATGTTGCCTCCATCATTGGCTTGATTGGAAACGCCGGACAATGTAATTATGCAGCTTCCAAAGCTGGAGTCATCGCGTTGACGAAGTCGGTGGCGAAGGAATTGGCATCTCGGAATGTACGGGCCAACGCCGTGGCTCCCGGATTTATCCGGTCTAAAATGACGGAGAAATTGCCGGAAGAGATACAGAAAAAGATGATGGAGGCGATCCCTCTGGCCCGGTTTGGCGAGCCGGAAGATGTAGCCAATGTGGTAGTATTCCTGGCAAGCGATGCCGCGGCTTATGTGACAGGCCAGGTTTTAACAGTTTGCGGCGGTATGGTGACGTAGTTCTAGAAAGAAAATAGGAGGTAGTCAGATGGCACTGGAAGAAAAAGTAAAAGAAATTATCGTGGAACAGTTGGGCGTCAACGCCGAACAAGTTACCCCCGAAGCATCCTTCATTGAAGATCTGGGCGCAGATTCTTTGGATACCGTGGAATTGGTCATGGCATTCGAAGAGGAATTCGGCGCTGAGATTCCGGATGAAGATGCCGAAAAGTTGACCACCGTGGGTGCTGTGATTAGTTACCTGAAGGAAAAAGGGTACAGCGCCTGATCGCATTCGCAATTTGGGGCCGGGGATTGCTGACGTTGTGCGGTCCTCGGCCTTTTTGTGAATGAACGAAGGGATCATTGAAATGGCAGGACGAAGAGTAGTTGTTACAGGTTTAGGAGTTGTTTCTCCGCTCGGATGTGCGCTCGATAAATTCTGGGATCGCTTGATCCACGGACAATCGGGCGTTCGGCCCATTCAGACATTCGATGTCAGCCGCTATCCGTCGAAAATCGCCGGTGAAGTGGTGGAATTCGATATCGACGCGTTCATTTCAAAGAAAGAACAGCGGCGAATGGATCCTTTCAGTCACTACGGAATTGCGGCGGCCAAAATGGCTGTGACCGATTCTGGACTGGCTTTGGACCAGGAAAACACGGAACGCATCGGCGTGGTCGTCGGATCGGGTATCGGCGGTTTGCAGGTCCTGCAAGAGCAGCATGGCAAGTTCATGCAGCAGGGGCCGTCCCGCTTTTCGCCGTTCATGATCCCCCAGATGATCACCAACATCGTCTCGGGCTTGATTGCCATTGAGCACGGTTTGAAGGGCCCGAATTTTTGCGTGGTGTCTGCGTGCGCCTCAGGGACGCATTCGTTGGGCGAGTCCCTGCGGATCATCCAGCACGGCGAAGCCGATGTCATGCTCGCCGGCGGCGCGGAAGCGCCGATGTGCGACTTGGGCGTAGGCGGCTTTTGCGCCATGCGCGCCTTGAGCACTCGGAACGACGACCCGCAGAAGGCCAGCCGGCCTTTTGATGCGGATCGCGACGGATTTGTGATCGGCGAGGGGGCCGGGGTGCTGGTTTTGGAGGAATTGGAGCATGCGCAGAAGCGCGGCGCTCGTATTTATTGCGAATTAGCCGGCTATGGACGCACCTGCGACGCCTTCCATATGACGGCGCCCGACGATCAAGCTTCCGGCGCGTCGCGCGGAATGAAACTGGCGTTTGAGGATGCCGGTCTGACGGCTGAGGGCATCGATTACATCAATGCCCACGGCACCAGCACGGAACTCAACGACAAATGCGAAACGCTGGCCATCAAGAAGGCGTTTGGCGAGGAGCTGGCTCGGAAAGTGATGATCAGTTCGACCAAGTCGATGACCGGGCATCTGCTCGGCGCGGCTGGGGCGATCGAATCGGCCATTTGTGCGCTGGTTTTGCAGAATGGCATTATTCCTCCGACCATTAATTACACAACACCGGATCCGTTCTGCGATTTAGATTATGTTCCCAACACGGCCCGCGAGGTCAAAGTACGGGCTTGTTTGAATAACTCGCTTGGATTTGGCGGACATAACGCGACGCTTTGTTTTAAGGCCATGTAAAGAGGTCGTTTTGTGTTGAATATGAGAAGGCGCTCTCCCTCGGGGGAGTGCCTTTTTCTTTGTTGGGCGGGCCGGCATTCTTCTTTTTATAACGGCTTTGCTTTACATCCAATCTCATTCATCTTGTAATGCAAAGGAACGGAGGGCGATCATGGAAGCGACTGCGCAATCGGCCATGGAAAGCAATCTGGCCGCCTTGGAAGCTGTCCTGCCTCGCAAGGGCCGGGTAATAATCGTTCCTCATAACTACCCAGATCCCGATGCCTTGGCGGCGGCGGCGGCGGTCGAATTGCTCCTGGCCCAACGATTTCATCTGCACGGCCAGATCGTTTTTACCGGAGTTGTATCCCGCGCTGAAAACCGCGAACTGCTGAAGCATTTTCGGTATAAATGGCGGCTCCTTTCCCAGCTGCGGGAATCGACGAACGAAAAGCTCCCGTGCATTTTTGTCGACACGACGCCCTGGGCCGGGAACGTAACTGCCCCGCGGTTTGTTCGTCCGGCGGCGGTTTTCGACCATCATCCGTGTGCTCGACAGTCAAGTTGGATACAGAAAATGGGGATTTTCTCGGATATTCGCGTGGGCGTGGGGGCATCCGCCAGTATGATGTACGACTATCTGACCGCCTGCGGAATTATTATTCCCAAATGGCTGGCAACCATCATGGCCTATGCGATTGCTACGGAAACGATGGATTTGTCAATGCATGCGAGCGATTTGGATCTGAAGGCTTATCATGATTTGCTGGGGCGCGCAAACATGACCATTTTGGGGAAAATCCGGCACGCGCCCTTGCCCCGGTCCTACTATGGCCAGCTTCAGGAGGCCATGCGCAATGCGTACACCTACGGGCGGGTGGCTTGGAGTCATCTGGACGATGTTCGACAGCCTGAAATCGTTTCCGAAATCGCGGATTTGCTGTTGCGGGCGGAGCGTATCACCTGGTCGTTTTGCACGGCCTTCCAGCAGGATTCGTTGCTGGTGTCGATTCGCAGCAGTCATTCGAAGGCTCGCTGCGGATCGTTGGTCAAGCGCTTAATCGGCGCCAAGGGCTCGGCCGGTGGGCATAATCGAATGGCGGCCGGTTATATGGACGTTCGGAATATGCCCGCTGAGCAGAGGGAATTGCAGCGCATTGCTTTTGCCAAGGCCATTTTGGCCAACATCGAACATCGGGTCGTTCAGGAAAACGAAACGTTGGAGCAAATCGCCAAGCCTCTGTCGGAAAGTCGCGGGGGCTTGCGCGAAACAGCCGCGGCAGGGCCAGCGGGCTCGCCCTCGAAACAAGATGCCTCCACACCGATGTAAAGAATCTTTCTCATAGACTTCTGCTAGACTTTTCTTGGTCCATTTGAGGGGTCACGAAGAAGTCCGTGGCTATCTGTTGGCGCACCGTTCACAAGAGGGGATCAGCAAAAAACCTGATTTTATTGGGTAAAATGAAAAACCCCCGTATGAAACGGGGGAAAATGGTAGAGGCTGGGGGGTTCGAACCCCCGACCCGCTGATTAAGAGTCAGCTGCTCTACCAACTGAGCTAAGCCTCCGGGGTCTATAGTAGCGATCCGAGTTCCTTAGGCAAGTACAGAGATGAAAAAAAAGTCGATTAGTTTTTTGGGCTCGATTGGCAAACTGAATGCGCCCCCGGCGGAGCCGGGTAGGCGCATTCAGTCTGCCAAGGGATGAGG
>MHBK01000035.1 GCA_001804865.1 Lentisphaerae bacterium GWF2_57_35 | reverse complement strand
TTGGAAAAACCTTATGGATTGGAACCGTGCTCTTCCCCCATGAAGCTGTATAACGATTCGAACGATCCGGCGGGCGTGATCCTGAAGAGAGACGCATTCTTTCCGCATCATTCCCGCAGGCCCCATTGCCGGTCGATTTTTTCCTTCATCGCATCCAGTTTCTTGTTTTGCGCGTCGGTCAGTTCGGGGCGCATTTCGAACAGGGCTTGCTCGACAATACGCTGGATGGTCGGTTGTTGGTTGAGCCGCACTTGCCGCAGGTTTTTATGGGCGCGATCGACAATGGGATCGATGGCTTGGAGTTGCGCGTCGGTCAGTTTTAGTTCGTGGGTCAGCCGCCGCATGACGATTTGACGGATGCCTTTGGGGCCTTTTTCGATGGCGCGCGCCACTTGATAACGCGCCAGGCCCAAGCCTCCGACAAAACCGGCCAGCAGGCCGGAGAAAAAGATCAGCAGGACGGCCATCAGGATTCGGGTTCGTTTCATTGTTTTCCTTCCAGCATTAATACGTTAACAACAGGGTTTGGATGGAGGAGGCGTCGCCCAGCCAGAGCCAGGCCAGGCTGTCCGTCGGCTGATGCCAGCCGGCCAGAAGAGCCGTCATGACGAAGCAAAACGACAAGGCCGTCGTTGCATAGGCTGCATAGACGAACAGGGGCGTTGCTTCGTCTGCCGCCTGGGCGCCGGGCAGGCGAAGGCCGGCCATGACGCGCTTTTGCCAGCCGGGGGAGGGGGGCGGTACGGCGCGGTTTTGGTGGGCCTGGGCCAACGCCGCCTCCACGGGAGCAAATCGATCGGGTGTTTTCATGTTTTTTTCTCCAGGGTTTGCAAAAGAATTTTTTTCAAGGCGTGTCGCGCGCGCATCGAGCGGATTTTTACATTGGCCCGGCTCCAGCCGGTCAGTTCCGAGGCTTCGGCCACCGAGTGGCCCTCCAGGTGAATCAGGCTCAGCACCATCCGATCCTTTTCGCCCAGATGTCCCAGCGCCCAGTCGAGCGTTTCCTCCGCCTCGCGCCGGCTGGCTTCGCGTTCGAATTCTTCGCGTGAAGAGGCGGCTGCCAGCCGTTCCAGCCACTCCGTCTGCCGGGCATCGAGCGGATTGGCCGTTTCCTCTCTCCTCCGGCCTTTGCCCCGCCAGTAATCGCAGCAGCGGCGTACGGCAATTTTCGAGAGCCAATGCGAAAGGCGGCTTTGGCCGGAAAACTTGGCCAGCGACCGATGGGCCTCGATAAACACGTCGTACGCGACGCCCTCCACTTCCTGGACGGGCACATGCCGGCTGACGATCCCAAAAACCAGGTTTCGATGGGCGTCGAGGATTCGCTCGAATAAATCCGTTTCGCCCGCCAGTACCCGGCGGACGATTTCGCTTTCGTTCGATTCTTGAGGCGCGGCGTTCATGGTCGTGTTATCCGGGAGCCGGAATGGCCGGCTCCCGGACGAACGGTTTATTATCATTCCGCGCTGTTCGCTTCAATCCATGAATCCAATATCGTGCGCGCCAGCTCGATTCGGGACACGATGCGCTCCTTCACGAGGCCGCGCGTTTCCAGCAAGCGGGCTTGCTGTTCCGGCGTGAGCGCCTGTTTGATTCGGCTGACGGTGCGCGCCCGGACGACCGCCAGTTCCTCCTCGTATTGAGCGGTGACCCGGCAGGCATCCCGGACGGCCTGCTCGTTGAAGGTCGCCTCGTGAATGACGCCGAACTGGTTTTCCCGGGCCGCGACGTAGTACTTGAGCGTGGCCTGCATGTCCTCTCGGCTGTCTTTGAGGATGCCGGCGATGGCGGTTTTCTGGTCGTCGCTGAGTTTCAAGCCGGCCAGCTTTTGAAGGATGGCCGAGTGCGCTCCGCCGGCGGCCAGGCCGGCGAACGGCGAGGCTTGAGTCTCCTGGGAAGCCAGGGCCGAGCCCGCCGAGACGAGGAACAGAGCCAAAACGCTGGTTAGGACCATATTATTCGATTTCATCTTGCATCTCCTGTTGTTTGACTGTTTGTTTTCTTGGGCACTGATTGGCGCCGGTTTTGCCCTTCCGTTACATAAGTCGCCGGGAAGGGGAGAACGGTTACAGGAATTCTTGACGGCCCGGAAGGCCACCGGCTTACGCCGGCGGCTACGCGTCCGCGTCAAGACGCCGGGAATACGGTCGCGCTTTTTCGCGGCTTGCATGTTGAGCGCTGACATGAACAATAAACGCACTATGCCAAAGATAGCCACCGTGATAGTGGAGATAGCCCTTAACCGGGAGTTCGATTACCGGGTGCCGCCTCGCTTGCAGAATGAGCTGCAAATCGGGACGCGGGTGGTGGTCCCTTTTGGTCATTCCGAGGCGAGAGGCTACGTGACGGGGTTGAAGGAAACTTCCACTTACGCGAATTTAAAGGAAATCCGGGATCGCGTGGGCAAGAGTTCTCTGATCGACAACCGGATCATGGAGCTGGCCCGCTGGGTGGGCGAATATTATGCAGCTCCGCTGGAAATCGCGGTGCGCACGGTTTTGCCGAGCGTGGTTCGTAAAAAGGGGTCCGGTTTCAAGGAGCGGCTGATGGTGTTTGCCACCGAAGCCGGCGGCGATTTGCTGACTGCGGAGGCGCTCCGGGAGAAGGCCCCGAAGCAGGCCGCCGTGCTGGACGCGCTGAGGAGCGGCGGGCAGACTTTTCTTCATCATCTGGCCCGCTCGGCCGGGGCCTCGGACGCCGCGGTGCGCGCTTTGGAAAAGAAAGGCCTCGTTACCGTTTCCCGCGAGGCCCAAATGCGCGATCCGATGAAGGGGCAAAACATCCTTCGTTCCCTGCCGCTGGAAATGATGCCGCAACAGACCGACGCGTTAAACGCCATCGTACAATCCGTCGATACGTTGAAGCCCCCCGTGATCCTGCTCTACGGCGTAACCGGCAGCGGCAAGACGGAAGTCTATTTGCAGGCCATTCAGCATGTGTTGAAGCAAGGGAAGGGGGCCATTGTCCTGGTGCCGGAAATTGCGCTGACGCCGCAGACCACGGAGCGCTTCCGGGGTCGGTTCGGCGACGAGATCGCCATTCTGCACAGCAATCTGTCCGAGGGCGAACGCCACGACGAATGGCATCGCGTGCACGAAGGCAAGGCGCGGATCGTGATCGGCGCGCGGTCAGCCCTGTTTGCGCCGGTCCGCAACCTGGGCTTGATCGTGGTGGACGAGGAGCACGAGCCTTCCTACAAGCAGGACGAAACGCCCCGGTATAACGCGCGCGATGTGGCCGTAATGCGCGGCCGCATGGAGAAATGCGCCGTCGTGTTGGGCACGGCGACGCCGGCTTTGGAATCGTATTACAACGCCAAGATCGGAAAATACGGGTTGGTGAAACTTCCTCATCGGGTCGACCATCGGCAGATGCCGATGGTGCGGGTGGTCGATATGCGGATCGAGGCCGAGCGCGAGGGGCATGTCAATGTGCTGTCGCGCGAGCTGGCCGTGGCTATTCAGGAACGGCTCGACAAAGGGGAGCAGTCGCTGTTGTTTTTGAATCGCCGGGGCTACTCCACCTCGTTGATTTGCCCCAAATGCGGCTTTGTGGCCGAGTGTGGAAATTGCAGCGTGGCGATGACCTATCACCGGCAAACCGAAAAGCTGATCTGCCACATTTGCGGCATCGAAAAAAAGGTGCCCGATCGCTGCCCGAATCCGGACTGCCGCGATCCCGCGTTCAAGTTTGTCGGCGTCGGCACCCAGCGGGTCGAGACTATTGTGCAAAAGTTCTTCCCGAAAGCCCGGGTGCAGCGGATGGATTCCGATACGACGACGCAAAAGAATTCGCACTGGAAAATCCTCGGCGAATTTCGCACGGGCAAAATCGATATTTTGATCGGCACGCAAATGATCGCCAAGGGGCTGCATTTTCCCAACGTCACGCTGGTGGGGGTCATCTATGCCGACAGCAATCTGCACATGCCGGATTTCCGGGCCGCCGAGCGGACGTTCCAACTGCTGACCCAGGTGGCCGGCCGGGCGGGACGGGGAGAAGTCAAGGGGGAGGTCATTGTACAGACTTACACCCCGCATCATCCGGCCGTACAAGCGGCGCGTCGTTTGGACTACGAAGGATTTTACGACCAGGAAATCGAGTTTCGCCGCGAGTTGAGTTATCCGCCCTTCGGGCACCTGGTTTGCCTGACGATCAAAGGGCTTTCGGAAGATCATGTCCGACTCTCCGGCGAAGTCTTGGCGAAGCAGTTGGAGCCGCTGATGCCGAAGCAGGTGATTCTGGCGGGGCCCTCGCCCGCGCCGCTGGCCAAGGCGAACAATTATTACCGTTATCAAATCATCCTGCGCGCGCCAGCCACGTCGATGATGACCAACCCGATCAAGAATGTTTTGAAGACGTTCAAATGGCCGGATAAAGTATCCTGCGCGGTGGATGTGGATGCCTTATCGCTTATGTGAGGGTAGGGCGGGACGACGGATTTTTTCATGATTAGAAAAATTCAGCAGACCATTCGGGCGCGGGCGCTTCTGAAGGAAGGGCAGCATGTGCTGCTTGCGGTCTCCGGCGGCGCGGATTCCGTTGCGCTCGCGTATGCCCTCCATTATGTCCAAAAGGCCTATGGGCTTCATTTGACCCTGGCGCATCTGCATCATTCCATTCGCGGGTCGGCGGCCGACGAGGATGCCGAGTTTGTCCAGGAGCTGGCGGCGAAGTTGGGCTGCGCGTGTCGGGTCGAGCAAGTCGACGTGCCGGTCATGGCCGTACAACGCGGACTCTCGCTGGAGATGGCTGCGCGCGAAGCCCGATACGATTTTTTCAGCCGCATGGCCTTGGAGGTGGGCGCGCACGTCTTGGCGACGGGGCATACGGCGGACGATCAGGCGGAAACCGTGCTGTTGAAACTGGCGCGAGGGGCGGGGCCGCAGGGTCTCGGAGGCATCGCATATGTCGGCGCATGGAAAGGCCTTCGAGTGATCCGGCCGCTACGCGATATTACGCATGCGCAGGCTTGCGCGTTTTTGCGCCGGCATGGATTGGGCTGGCGGGAGGATGCCTCCAACCTTAGTCTTCATTTTCTTCGAAATCGCGTGCGGCATGAGGTCCTCCCTTTGCTTGAAACGCGTTTGAATCCAAATATTCGGGCCGTTTTGACGCGTACCGCCGAGGTGATGAGCGAGGAGAACGCCTGGCTGGACGATCTGGCCCGGGAACGTTTGCTGGCTTGCGTTCGGCCCGCCGATCCCACGACGCTGTCGGCCGGACGTTTGGGGCTCGAGCCGTTGGCCGCGCGGCGCCGCATCGCAAAGCTTTGGTTATCGGATCAGGGGGCGCCGCCCGATTCCATCGATTTCGCGGCCTTGGATCGTATCTTGCAACTGGCCGAATCCTCTCAGGGAAGCCGGTCGGTTCCGTTGCCGGGCGGCTGGTTGGTGAGCCGGCATTATGACGCGTTGACCGTTAAAGTCGGTTCGGACGACGAGGAACAGGGGTTTTGCCAGGTCTTGGCCATTCCCGGCGAAACGATCCTGCCCGAGCAAGGCTTGCGCATCACAACCCGTTGGGACAAGGGCATTATTCGCCAAAAAACGAGCGTCGGGCAGCTCCCCAGCGAAGTCTCGCTCGATGCCGGGGTTGTGAAACGAGCCTCCGGCTTAGTCATCCGGTCCTGGCGCGCCGGCGATGCCATTCGGCCTTTGGGTATGACCGGTTCGCGCAAGCTGCAAGACCTTTTTGTTGACGCCAAGCTTCCAAAAGCGCTGCGAAAAACGACGCCCATTCTGGCCTGCCGGAAAGAGGTCGTCTGGCTGGCCGGCTACCGTGTCGCGCGTGGCTGGGAGGTCAAAAAACCGCAGGGAATCTCCCTAAGAGTTTTCATCGAACGCATTTGAACCGTTGCATTGTTCGATTTCCCGTGATACCGTTATGGGCTCTTGTAAAGTTTATTGGAAATAAGCATTCAGGATATATAACAAAATGGAACCGTCGATTTTTTCGCGTAAGGAACAGGGGCCGAACAAACAGCAAATGCCGTTTCGTGGGTTGGCGATCTGGCTCTTGCTGCTTGCTCTGTTTTTGACCACATTTCAAATTTTTTCTCAACGGCAAGAAAAGTACCACACCATTGCATACAGTCCCGATTTAATCCAGCTCGTAGAGAAGAATCGGATTAAGAACTGCGAAGTGATCATGGAAGTCTCCGGTTTGCAGTATATCCGGGGCGAAACCCTGGATGTCGACGAAGCGACCGGCAAGCCCCGGAAGTTCAAGGTCGATGTGCCGGTTACGGACGATCTGATCAAAATGCTCCGGGACAAGAACGTCAGCTTCCAATTCAAGACGCAAAATCCGTATCTCTGGCAAGTGCTTTCCGGCGCCGTGCCGTTCTTGCTGGTGCTCGGGCTGCTCTATTTCCTTTTTGTCCGACAGATGAAGCTTGCCGGCAAAGGAGCCATGAGCTTTGGAAAAAGCCGGGCTCGCCTGATGACGCGCGACAAAAACACCATCACCTTCGAGGATGTAGCTGGTGTAGACGAGGCCAAGGATGAAGTGCAGGAGATCATCGAATTTCTGAAAGATCCCAAACGATTCCAGAAGCTGGGCGGTCGCATTCCCAAGGGCGTTTTGTTGGTCGGCCCTCCGGGCACCGGCAAGACCCTGCTGGCCAAGGCGATTGCCGGCGAGGCGCAGGTGCCGTTTTTCAGCATCAGCGGTTCGGATTTTGTTGAAATGTTTGTCGGCGTGGGCGCATCCCGCGTGCGCGACATGTTCGAACAGGGCAAGAAAAATGCACCCTGCATCATTTTCATCGACGAAATCGACGCCGTGGGCCGGAGCCGTTTCAGCGGCATTGGCGGCGGCCACGACGAACGCGAGCAGACTTTGAACGCACTGCTGGTGGAGATGGATGGCTTCGATACCCAGGAGGGCGTCATCATCATTGCGGCCACCAATCGGCCGGACGTCTTGGATCAGGCCTTGTTGCGGCCGGGCCGTTTCGACCGCCAAATCGTGGTCGATCTTCCGGGGTTGGAAGGCCGCGAAGCCATTTTGAAAATCCATTCCCGGCGCGTTAAATTGGCGACCAACGCCGACTTGCGCCGGGTGGCGCGTGGAACGCCGGGCTTTTCAGGCGCGGATCTGTCGAATTTGATCAACGAAGCCGCCCTGCTGGCGGCTCGTCGCGGCGCCGAGGGCATCGAGCACAAGGATTTGGAAGAGGCTCGCGACAAAGTCCGTTGGGGCCGCGAGCGCCGCAGCCGCATCCTGGACGACAAGGAAAAGAAGCTGACGGCTTATCACGAATCCGGCCATGCCATTGTTTTGCAGTTGGTTGGGGATACCGAGCCCCTTCACAAGGTAACCATTATTCCCCGGGGCGCCTCCCTGGGCTCCACCATGCAGTTGCCGGAGAAGGATCGCTATACGGAAAGCCAACGAAAACTGATCAGTATGATCACCGGTTTAATGGGCGGACGCTCGGCGGAGGAACTGGTCTTTGGAGACGTGACCACCGGCGCCAGCAGCGATTTGCGGCAGGCTTCCCATATAGCCCGCATGATGGTTTGCGAATGGGGCATGAGCCCAGCCTTGGGGCCCCAGAGTTTTGGCGAGCGCGAGGAATTGCTTTTCCTGGGCCGGGAGGTTTCCCGGTCGCAGGAATTCAGCGAAGAAACTGCGCGCAAGATCGACGAAGAAGTAACTCGTATTATTCGCGAGTGTCATGCCCGGGCGGTGGACATTCTGAAGACGCATCGCGATCGTTTGGATATGATGGCCCAGTTGCTGATCGAACGGGAAACGTTGGATGGGCGGGATGTGGCGGATATTGTCGAGCATGGGCGCCTTCTTAGCGAAGTGGAGCGCACCGAGCAGGACGAGAAGAAAGATGCGGCAGAAAAAGAAGAGCCCTCGAACCGCAAGCCCATCGATATCGCTCCGCATCCGATGCCGCAGTCGTAATGCCATCGACTTTTTGTTCGTAAAGATTCGTCGGACCGGCATGGATTCGAATGGGGTGGGACGCCATGAACGACATAACCGATGATCCTTCTACCCGGCGCAAGCCGCTTGTCTGGCGGTGCAAAGGCCAGGACATTCTCGTCGGCGAACGAACCCTGATTATGGGCATTCTCAACGCCACGCCGGATTCGTTTTCCGACGGCGGGCGTTTTTTCGATCGATCCCAAGCCATCGAGCATGCTCTGGAGCTGGTTCGCCAGGGAGCGGACATCGTCGACATCGGCGGCGAATCCTCAAGGCCTGGCGCGGACGCCGTTTCCTTGGAAGAAGAGCTGCGGCGCGTCATTCCCGTAATCGAAGAGCTAAGTGGGCGCACCGACCGGCTGATTTCCATCGATACGACCAAGGCCCATGTGGCACGGCGGGCTTTGGAGGCCGGGGCGCATATCGTTAACGATATCTCGGCCCTGACGGTGGATCCGCTCATGGCCGAGGCGGCCGCCGAAACAGGGGCGGGCGTCATTCTCATGCACATGAAGGGAACGCCCCGCACCATGCAGGCCCAGCCCACATACGAGGATGTGGCCGGGGAGGTTCACGCTTATCTTCAGGAGCGATTGGAGATTTTAACGAAGGCCGGCCTGTCCCTCGAATGCCTGGCGGTCGATCCTGGAATCGGCTTTGGAAAAACGCTGGAGCACAATTTGACCTTGCTGGCCCATTTGCCCGGCTTGAAGTCCCTGGGCCGCCCGGTACTGGTTGGCGTTTCCCGGAAAAGCTTTCTGGGCCGCATGACCGGACGGGAGCCGGGCGACCGGTTGGCCGCCAGTCTGGGCGCCGCCGCGTATGCCGTTCTGAGGGGCGCCGATATTTTACGCGTTCATGACGTAAAGGAGTCTTGCGATTTGGCCCGCGTCGTGGATATCTTGAGCAGTGAGGAAAGACGTCATGGAGCTCTTGTCGAGAATTCATTTGCCGGGCCTGTCGGGATTTCTTGAAATCCTGGTGCTGGCCTTTGTTTTTTACTATGTGATCCAGTTTTTCAGGGGAACGCGTGGCGCCCAGGTCCTTTTGGGCTTTACGCTGTTGCTTGTCGTTTTATTGCTGCTGACTTATGTCTTTCACCTGGATGCCCTTAACTGGCTGCTGCGACAGTTTTCGGTTTACCTGGCGGTGGCGTTTCTGATCATTTTCCAGCCGGAGATTCGCCGTGCGCTGGCCGAATTGGGCAAGCAGCATGTCTTTTCCGCTTCCATTCGCGAACGCACCCTGGTGGATCATATTGTGCAAGCGGTGGTGCTGCTGGCCGAACGAAAGATCGGCGCCTTGATCGCCATCGAGCGGGAAATCGGTACGCGATCGGTCCAGGAGACCGGCACCAAGATCGATAGCCTGGTGACGCCGGAATTGCTGGCTTCCATCTTTTTTCCGCACACGCCGTTGCATGATGGCGGCGTTATCATTGTTCGCGATCGGCTTCTCGCCGCCGGGTGCTTGTTCCCTCTATCGCAGCAGGCGGAGTTGAGCAAAGCCTTGGGTACGCGGCATCGGGCCGCCATCGGCATGACGGAGGAAACCGATGCGCTGGTGGTGGTGGTTTCGGAGGAGGCCGGAACGATTTCCCTGTCGTACAAGGGGCGTTTGATCCGGGGGTTGGACGAAGCGCGGTTGCGGCGAATGCTCTCGCTGGTTTTGCTCAAACCCACGAAAGCCAAAACCCAAAGCCGATGGATTCGCTTTCAGGAGAAGCTCGATCTGACCCCGGAGGCTCTGGCGCGTACAGAGGATTTGATGGAGAAGGAGTTTGAAAATAATTCGTCATAGCATCTCGCTGTTCCAAAATGCGTTCAAGCGAAATAAAACATCCAAAGTGGCGGCGATTTTTTTAGCCGTCATTTCATGGTATGCCATTCGCGCGGCCATTAGTTTCGAAACCGAGATCAAGGATATTCCCTTGACGATCGAAGTGGACAACGGCTGGGCGATCCTGGAACGCTCCGCCCGGACGGTCGATATAACCTTTCGCGGTTCGAAAGAGGACATTCGCTACCTGAATCGCGACGATATTCGCGTTATGCTGGATTTTAGAGGGCAGTCCTTGAACGGCATCCTGACCGCCAAACTCGAGGCTAAAAACGTGACGATCCCGGGCGGCGCCCGGGTGGTGTACATTCGTCCCGGCGAGGTTACCGTACGGATGGATCAGGAGGGAGATAAACAGGTCCCCGTGAAGGTTGAATTTATTGGCGCGACCCCGGAAGGGTATGAACTCGAAAAAGTGGTTTGCACGCCCGCTACGGTGCAAATTTCCGGTCCGCGCCAACGCTTGCGGGAAGTCGATGTGATCCATACGTCGCCCATCGATCTGGAGGGCCGCATCCGGTCGTTCCGCAAGTTGAAGCTCAATTTATTGCAGCCCAGCGAGTCGTGGGCCGCGCGGCTCGAACCGGCTGTGGTCATGGCGGAAGTGGCTATTGTGGAAAGATCGGCTACAGTGGACGTGGAAGACATTCCGGTTAATGCCCTGGTCAAGCAGGGGTTTCGCCCGCAGGTCGATTTGAGCGGCGTCCGGGTCAAGGTGACCTTGAAAAGCCGGTCCGAGTTGCTGAAAAATATGGATCGCGATTTGATTAAGGCCTACGTCGATTGCACCGGCATCGAGGCCGCCGCAAAATACGATCTACCCGTGCGCGTGACCGCGCCTCCGGGGATTGGCGTGGTAGGCGTTTCTCCGCCGACCGTAAATGTGATGGTGAGGTAAGCATGGTAAACCAATCGACATGGGTAGGAATTATATTTGCGATGCTGCTGGGGTTCGGGCCGGCAGAGCAAGCTTTCGGCGAGGAAGACTCGTCGCAAGAGCTTACCTTGAATCTGGCGGACACCTATTCCAAAGGCATCGATCCGGCGATCCGGTATTCGGCATCGACCAACGAACAGTATGCTTCCAAGATGATCTTGGATCCTCAGGAGACCGCCGACGTGAAGCGGTGGAACGATCAGGGCTTCCAAGCGCTCCAGGAGGGCGATCCTAAGCGTTCGTTGTCGTATTTCAAGGAAGCCTACAAGCTGAACAAGAAAAGCTCCAGGGCCCGTTTTGGAATCGGCACGGCCTTCATTTCGCTGGGCCGCTATAAAGATGCCCTGAAGGTTTTCGATCCGATGCTGGACGAATATCCCTATGATTTTCTGCTTCGGAATAATGTCGCCTGGCTGCTGGCAACCGCCAACGACGCCACCGTTCGAAATCCGCGGCGTGCGCGGCAGCTGGCCCAGGATGCCGTCCTTGTGGGCTTCAAGGATTATCATGTCTGGAGTACGCTCTCCGAAACCCATTACGCTATGGGCGACTACGAAAGAGCGCATCGCACGGCCATTCAGGCGCTGGATATGGCCACTGAAGCCGGGGCTCCTGCGGCAAGTCGGGAGGACTATCGGAGACAGGTGGACAAGTGCGCAAAAGCCGTGGAAGCCTTTTCCATTATGGAGTGAATATGGGTGCGGAAAAAATGTTGGGCGTGAGTTGGTTGTGCTTGAGTCTGGCTTGCGGCGTGGTCGCCGCACAGGGTGAAGAGACCGGCTCAACCGGCGATGTCGCTCAGGTCAGCGCTCCGGTTTGGGAAAAGGGGATGGCCATAATTGGAAAAGTGCGCGTGGATCCCGTCCAACGCACCGTGAATGCGCCGGGCTGGGTTAACTTGGAGGCCGGCGCCATCGAATTGCTGGCCTGCGGGCCGGGCGGCAAAACGCATGAAAGCATCTTCGTGCTGGATGTAAATGCCTTGGATCTGCAAACCGGATTGCTTCTTTTGGGGCTTAAAGGCGGCGAACCGATGAAGGGCCTGGGGCAAGGCCCGCCCAAAGGAGCCGAAATCGACCTGTGGGTGGAATGGAAAGACGGCGAACATTCCTGCGAGAAGCGAGCCGAGACCTTTGTTTTCGACGAGGACAGTGGAAGCGTGCTGCCCGATGCGCCGTGGATATTCACCGGCTCGATGATGGAGGAGGGGCAGTTCAAGGCGCTGGCGGAAGAAAGCCTGGTCACGACCTATTGGGATCCCTGGTCCATCGTTAACTTGGGATTGCCGTGCGGGTCCAACGACGAAATGCTCGTGGTCAATACCAATACGATCCCGCCAGTAAAAACCGACATCATCATGAGTTTTCGAGCCCGATAGGCGCTGAGACGGTTTTATGAAGTATACTTAAAACGAAAGGAGCATCTGCTCATCATGGAACAAAAAGTAAAAGCGTTTATTGAAAAAATTCGTCCCTACATTCAATCGCACGGCGGCGATGTGGAATACATCTCCATGGAAGGCCATGTGGTAAAGCTCAAGCTGCACGGCGCCTGCCACTCTTGCCCCCATGCGATGATCACCCTGCATCAAGGCATCGAGGCCCAGATGCAGGAAGAAGTCAGCCCCGAATTGACGGTCGAACGCGTGGGCTAAAGATTTTGGAGGGTTCCGCTCTGTCGGAACCCTTTTCTTCCGGTCGCGACGGAGCGCGCCCCTCCAAAACACAAGTCTTCTTGTAGCGGCAGGCGATCCTCCTTGGCCCGGCTCTATACGAGTTGGTTTTTAGACTTCGCCATTAACGATCGGCGCCGGCGTCGGAGGCGGCGGAGTAGGATAGATGCCCTTGAGCGCATTCTGGAGGATGTCCTTCGTGTCCTTTGGGAAATCGCTTTTCAACATCCAGTGAATGAAACCCGGATCGTCGCGAACGATGTCCCGCAGCTTCTGACCCTGCTTCTTACTGAAATTGACGATGACCTCGCCGGCCGTCCATTTCAGGCGCCCGTTCCGGTCAACCCAGGCTGGATCCCTGGGATTGCAGTAGGCGTCCAGCTCATCCAGCTCGTTCGGCAGATCCGTATACCGCTGGTATTGGCCTTCCATCACGCGAATGGTCGCCAGGACGTCTTCCAGTGCTCCATGCGCTCCAAGATGCATTTCACTGCAGTAGAATCTTAGCGCAGCGGTCAAGTCCCGCGGTTCCCGCTTGTGGAAAACCCGCTGGGCATCGAACACCCGGCGACCTTCCATGACAAAAGCAATCCCGGCCCGGAGAAATTCTTCGGTGAGCATCGGAATGTCGAAGCCCAGGACGTTATATCCGCCCAGGTCGCAATCCTCCAGCAGTTGAAGCACCTCGGCGGCCTTCTCTTTGAAGGTAGGGCAGTTGACGACATCCTCGTCATGAATGCCGTGAATGGCCGTCGACTCGGGCGGAATCGGCATCTCCGGATTGAATCGGAATGTGAAAGGCTCCGCCTTGCCCTTCGGCAGCATCTTGACGATGGCCAGATCGATAATGCGGTCCGCTTTGCGATTGATGCCCGTCGACTCGATATCGAATACCGCCAACGGACGTTCCAGCTTCAATTTCAACATGTGATTTCCTGTCATAATGATTTCGGATATTAAAACAAATGCCGACGCCAATAACAAAGCCCTAATTCCCCATTTCGGTGGGCGAACGGTTGGGATGGAACAGCCCAGGCAAATATAGCCTTTGAAGCACGGAGAGAAGGCGATTAAATCGCTTCCAGTTAATGTCCCAGGATCTTTCTCCGCAAGCCTGCGCGAATGTCGTCGGGGTCGCTCAGGTTCCGATTGCCTTCGAGGATGCCGTTGATGATGGTGCGGATGGCCGTCTGAGGAAAGCCCAGTCGCTCGGTCATGGCTTCGCAGAGTTCTCTTTCTACGTTCTTTAATTCTCCGTCGATAATCATCATCTCAATGAAATCGTAGAGCATGTGAAATCGGGCATCGGGATCCCCGGGGATTTTGAATTCGATCGTGTTGGGATGTGCCGCCACGGCGTCCATTTCCTTTTGCGAAAAGCCCCATTCCCGGGCGATGACTTCCAACAGATCTCGTTCGGATTGCGCCAGTTTGCCATCCTTCATGGCGAGTGCGGTAAGATTGCGGAGGTGGCATTTCTTTTGGTCGGAACTGAGATTCTTTACATGCGTCATAGGGTTCTCCTTCGGTTGAGGGTTTATATCAGATGGCGTGCTTTGTCGTCCAGATTTGACCGGGAGGGATTTGTCTAAAGGATCGCGGCCATTCCTGGCCGCGATGGCGGGCAAGAATGCCCGCTCGCAAATGCCTCTTTCCGATGGTTGATAATACAGGCGTTTTCTGGCTTAATAATACGAATACGCGGTCAGCCACACAAGCCTAGGCCGGTGCGCCGTACAACGAAGGATTGGAGATTTTGCTGCCATGAACAATCGAATAGGATGGACTCTGGCTTTGGCGTCGGTACTGGGATGCAATCTGTGTTGGGCCCAGGCTCCTGAGTCGATGACCTACCAAGGGAAGCTGATTCAGAGCAATAATCTCGTCAACGCCCAGATATCCATCGTGGCGAGGATTTTCACCAACGAGGTGGGCGGTACGCTCGTTTACGAAAACTCGAATGTTGTCCAGGTCGTGGACGGGGTCTATTCGTTTAATCTGGGCAGCCAGACGACTCAGGGATCGTTGGCGGGGGCCTTTCGCAATACGCAAACCTGGATCGAGTTGACGATCGACGGCATGACCCTTCAACCCCGTGAGCGAATCGCGGCGGCCGCCTACGCTCTGGCCGCGGCTGAGATCGATCCGTCGTGGACGGCGGCCAGCAATGGGCTCCAGACTCAAATCACCGCGGAGCGCCAAAATCGGGCCGGCGCCGACACGGCGTTGAGCAACGAGGTGGCGATTCTTCAGGCGGTGGATTCCGTGCAGGAATCCATGATTGCGCAGTTGATGTCCGTGAAAGTGGACAAAACGGTTTTTAATGCGGCCACGAACGGCTTGTGGTCGGCCATAGGCAGCGAATCCAATGCCCGGGGTGCGGCGGATGCGTCATTGAGTAACGGCATATCTTCCGTCGTCGCCTCTTTAGGCGAAGAGCAGACGGTGAGAGCAGCGACGGACACGGCGCTGGGACTGAGGATAGCGGACATCGCTTTTTATGAGACCAACCGCACCGCCATCGGACTCCAGGCTACCAACCTGATCGATAACACCTGCGTGGTTCGCGGTGCGCTGTATATGGATGGCGGTTTCGGCATCATGTATCGGACCAATTTTGGTTCGGGCTCGTGGTCGGTCAAGGCCTTTGCCATCGATCATCCCCTGGATCCCCAGAACAAGATTTTGCGGCATTACTGCGTGGAAGGCCCCGACGTTTGGAACATTTATGCGGGGAATGCCGTCTTGAAGAATGGACGCGCGGAGGTGCAATTGCCTGACTATTACGCCGCGTTAAACCAACCCGGTTCGGAAATCTATTCGCTGACGCCGGTGGGCGGGCCTTCGGAAGTTTGGGTGCAGGAGGAGGTCTCCGGCCATCGATTCGTCCTTGCTGGAACCAAGGACGTGAAAGTTTCGTGGACCCTCAAAGCCCTGCGCAACGATCCCGCCTGCCTGGAGGATCTCAAGAACCGGCCTGCGGAACAATTCAAGAGCCGGCTTACGCCGGAGCAGATGGAAGCGGATCGGCTGCAAAATACCATGACATCTCCATGAGGGCTGCCGGAAACGTCTGTCCAACCTCGGAAGAATTGCCCCACGGATAACAGCGAACAGCCTATTTTGTAGGAGCCGCACCCCCTTGCGGCGATCTGGCAGTCTGAGCTTGCGTTGGGGCTGTCTACCGAAATAGAACCATTAGGCAAGCGAACCATTCCATACACTTTTTCGTCATCATTACGCGGGCTGGTTTTTTTTCCCCGAAGGGTTTCTTTTCTCGCAATAAATAGGTATAATCTCATTGCCATACGGCTGATAATATATGCACGCCAGGGAGGATCGATAGTATGTATTTTGAATCGCGACGACGTTTTTTCGTCAGCATCAAACAGCTTTTGAATTCGATGACCCCGCCCAAGACATCCCACAAAACATAACGACAGGAATCGGAACAAATGAAAAAAACACCCGGACGGCGTTGCTTGATCGATCGATATCGAAGGAAACGGAATGGGTTGTATGTTGCAGGATGCTTGTTACTGGCCGGGCTGTTGGGGGGAGGAGCTTCGTGGTCGTCCGCCAATCCGCCTCATCCCGCGTCCAACCGCACCCTGATCGGGCCGATTCCGATTTCGGCGCCCTCGCTTCCGATCGATGTGGTGATTGATCCTTTCGGCTGGCTGGACTATACGCTCACGCCGCAGAAGATCTCGGAAGTGGAAGGGACCGACTGGGAACTGCGACAAAACGGCATGGTCTATGCCGCGTACTATGCCAACGATGTTGTGGAGTCGAGCGCTGCGACCAATGAAGCCCTGCGCTCGGTGGCCTTGGCGATGGATCTGAATGGGAGCGAGACCGTTTTTTCGATCCTCAGGCCGGGGTATCAGACCTACCTGATCGAAGCCGGAAAACAAGCGATCGATTGGGGCACGACGTATTTCATGCTCGATAATGCGGTTCCTTATCTGGGGGCGGCGACCTTCGACACCAATACCCTGGCGGGCTTTCGGATCTATCTGGCTTCGCATTACACGGGGCCTGAACTGCTGGCCATGGACGTGTCCGATGTCGCGACCTTCGATTATAGGACCTATCTGGTGGGCCAGGGCTATACGGACTCCGGCTCGATCATGAACAATCCTCCCGCAGGGGCTTTGTATGCCGCCTGGAACGATTTTATCCGCAGCATCGAACGGAGCTTTTTTGTGGACTGGTCGTCCGCCTTGAAGACCTACGCGTCGAATGAATATGGCCGCGACGTTTACATCAGCGCCAATCGCTACAAGGAGGAACGGCAGTGGGATTCCTTGGATGTGTTCGATTACGCCTTGGGCGAGACCTTCCTGGATACGCTGAACTATCCCTATCATCCGTTGGATTTCGCTTATATGACCGCGCGCTGTTTCGGCAAACGATTTTGGTCGTGGAATATGCCGGCCAATACCATGAGCTTGAATGGGCAGCCGGACCCGTATTCCCCCGCGCATGTCACGGAACTCAGCAAGATCTTTTTGGCCGAAATTTATGCCTATGGCGGGCTGTCGCAGGTGGAAATGGACGAAACCAATTTGTCGGTGCAAAATACGTTGCACGAATATAACCGTTTTGCGGAGCAACGAGGGGATTTGGTCGATTTGCCGGGGGATGGCCAATTTGGCGTTTTGTACAGCGAAGCTGGCGAAATCATCGACGGCGGCAGCATGGGCCCTTCGTTTCGCGGGGCCACGATGATGATGGAGGATATCCACTGGCCCTATTCCGTTTTGTTTGCGGCAACCACCACGCGGCGTGACGGCGCCGAAATGCTCACCGCCGAACAACTGGCCCGTTGCGATGCCGTGATTCTGGCGAACACGCGATATCTGGCCGAGCGGCAGGTGGAATTGCTGAGCAACTATGTGAACAATGGCGGAACGCTCATTGGGTTTGCCGGCATCGGGGACCGGACGGAGACCAATACCGAGGCCTGGGCCGAGCGCAGTTTCGACGATTGGTTCGGCGGCGATGGCGTGACGTCGCACGGCGCGGGGCGCGTCATCAGCTTCTCCGACAATTGGGCCGGCGTGTATTACCAGGCGGCGACCAACGAGCCGGTCTTGCACGAGATCCGAACCAATTTTCTTGCGCGCGTGGGGTCCAACCTGAGCTCGGAAATCGTTTTGACCAACGCAGCGGCCTCGTCCGATTTCGAAAGCGAAATGCCGTTTGTGCATCTCAATCGCCTGGCAACGCCGGATGGATCGAAAGCGATTCATTTGGTCAACCGGCACATCCTGATGACCGAAAACGTCAACAACGAGATTATTTATCCGGCCAGCAACATCGCCGTTGCCGTGACGGCGCCGACCAATGTGGCGGCAGGCGCTTGCGTGGTTACGTTTGCCGCGCCGGGGGCGGAGGATCAGATTCTGGCCTTCGTCACCAACGGCTCGGAGCAATTGGTTTTCGCGCTGCCGACGTTCGAGGTCTGGGCTGTGGTCAAGGTGGGAACCAGCGCGGATGCGCCAGTTTCGTGGAGCCTTCCGCCTTGGTCCAGAACCGTGTTCGATGGGGCCATTGGCCAGGAACGTCCGGACATCGAAGATGGCGACGGCCATCTTTTGCACCCGGACTATTATTGGAAGGGTGGAAATCATGGCGGCGTTCCGTTCGATATATTGTATGAGGCGGCGAGCTCGGGCAACATCGGCCGGGTGGAATTGATGTGCCGATTCAGCGCGGATGGGCTGGCGTGGAGCGATTGGAACGGGTGCTTGACGGATCAGTGGGCTGCGGCGGAAGTGGAGGGCACGTTTACGTTCGATGCCCCCCAAGGCAACGGATATTACCAGTTTTATACCCATGCGGTGGATGCCTCCGGCCGGGCGGAAAGCAATCAGCCCTGGGCGGAGACGGGCTATGGCGTGGATTCCACGCGTCCGCTGCCTCCCACGAATGTGTGGACATCCACCGGGCTCTTGTCCGGTCGCTGGACCAACACTCTTTCCGGGGTGACCTTTGCCTGGGAAGGCATCACGGATAATTTATCCGGATATGCCGGCATGCACATCAGCGTGGCGGACGAGATTGGCACGTCGGTGATTGACGATAATGTCAGTTGGACCAATAATTCATGGAGCATGGACGCCGGCGCTCTCACGCCGGGCAGCAAATACGCGGTGCGCATGCAGCTTCAGGATTTTGCAGGTTGCTGGAGTTATACCTATCTCGTATTCGATTTGTTTTATGGATCGTCGCCGGTGGCGGATGTCCAGAATCCTTCCGCGACGCCTGGAAATGGAAGCCTGACCGTCAACTGGACGAATCCGGACGATCCCTCGTTTTCGTATGTGGCGGTCTATTGCCGGGAAGCGACCAACACGTATGGCACCATGGACGAGCCGTCGGCCGGCTGGGTCCATCGAGGCAACACGCCGGACACGAATCAGGATTGGATGGTTCTCGGCGGACTGGAAAATGGGACCGCCTATCAGGTCAAATTGATCGTGAACAATGCCGGCAACGAAACCTTATTGCCCGGCGCCTACACGCCCCAAGCTCTGGCAACGCCGAATATGAGTCTGCTGGGTACGAATGGCGCTGCCATCGCCGACGACGAAGCGGCCAGTGCGGTTAAGGGAACAGACTTCGGATCGGTAACGGTGTGGATGGCTCAGACCAATGTGTTTTCCATCACCAACAGCAGTACGGTGGACTTGCAGATTTCCGATGTAGCGATCGGCGGCGACGGCTTTGCCCATTTCTCGGTCTTCGAGGTGCCCGGCATCATCTCCGGGGGATCGGCCAGCAACTTCACCCTTGTGTTCGATGCCGAGCTTCCGTTTGACGTTTACGACGCGTCCGTATCGTTTACCAACGACAGCGCCACGTCTCCCTACCGGCTTAACCTTCAGGGAAGAACGTTCAGCCCCTACGAACCGGACGATGTGCCTGCCCAGGCGGTCACGATCGTTCCCGGCGTTCTGCAAACCGGCCGGACCTTGTATGTGAGCGCCGATGCGGATTATGTCAAGTTCGACGCTTCTGCGCGCCATCTCTACCGCATCGCCGTTCCCTCTACGGATATTTCACTGATTTTAAGCCTGTTGGATACCGACGGAACGACTGTGCTGCGGTCGGAGAACAGCATGTTTGACGATCTTACGTTCGATTATCTGCTGGATAATGCGGGAACGTATTACGTAGCCGTGGAGGGTTTGGGCATGGACCTCAATGGGACCTACGAGTTATCGGTCGTGGATTTGGGTTTGTTCGTGGGCGATGCCTATGAACCCGACAACTCGTTGGATGCCGCGTCGAATATTACGATGGGGGTTTCGCAATCCAACCGCTCGATCCACTGGGAAGGCGACCGGGATTACATCGCGTTTAGCGCTACGGCCTACGCCCAATACGAGGCAATCGCGAACAACGTGGAGGAAACTCTCGACGTGGGCTTGACCGTTCTCGATTCGATGACCAATGAAATCGCCCAGTCGGATTCCGGCGGTCCTGGGGAAAGCGAATCGGTTTTGTTCACGACTTATTCCGCTGGTCTGATGTATATCCTGGTGGACAACTACGACCTCGAAACGGGGCGCTATGACGTGGTTGTTAATAAAATCGGGGACCTTTTGCCCGACGCATACGAACCCGACGACGACTATCTCTCGGCCCGGGTGTTCCCTGTGGATGCGCTTCAAACCAATCGCACGATTCATACGACCAACGACATCGACTTCGTTTCCGTGAGCGTCGATCCGTTGCGTTACTATGCTTTTGAAACCGGCAATATGGACTGGGGTTTGGAAAGCACCTTGACCCTCTACGACGTCGATGGGACAACCCCGTTGGCGACGGTCGGTCCTAACGGGGCAAATGGCGCTTCGCGGCTGGAGTATTTCTTCGAACAGGCCGGGACCTATTTCCTGAAGGTCGGGGCGAACAATCGCGCCACGGCCGGCAAGTATACGTTGACCGTTCGCGATACGCGAATCCGCCGCAAATGGTGTCTGGGCAATACGGACATTTACTCCTCGCCGGCCATTGCCGCCGACGGCACGGTCTACGTGGGCGCTTCAAATGGAAAGGTCTACGGCTTGGCCTTGGACGGAACGACAACGCGGGTTTGGCAGATGAGCGCGCCTATTTACGGTTCGCCGGTAATCGGTCCTGACGGCGCCGTCTATGTGGCGGCCTCGAATCGCGTCTATTCGTTGAATCCCGCCAGCGGCGCCATGAACTGGGTTTATACCAATCAGTTTAGCGGGATAACCCGCAGTTCGCCGGCGCTGGACACGAACGGAACTCTGTATGTTCCCATGTTCGATTATCGCCTGCATGCGATCGATGCCGTTACGGGAACGTCCAAATGGATGTTTGCAAGCTTTGGCGGAAACTGGATGGAATCGGCTCCGGCTATTGGAGCGGATGGCATGGTTTATTGGGGACGCGACAACAACAAACTGTACGCAATCAATGCGGTGGGGCAGGGGTTGTGGACCTCCTCGCTCCCGGCGTCCATCCAGGGCGCCCCCGCGTTGGAAAGCGACGGCTCCGTTTATGCCGCCAGCTACAACGGCGGATTGTTCCAGATCGGAGCGGATGGCTCGACCCGCCGGACCTGGAACGTTGCCGGCACGATCGCCTATCCCTCGCCGGTCCTGGGTCCGGACGGCGCGATTTACCAGGCCACGGACAACGGCAAGCTCTATTCGTTCAACTACGACGGAACGACCAACTGGACCCTGCAGTTGCCGGGAGGATTCCAGCAATCCAGTCCGGCTGTTGGGGCCGATGGAACGATTTACATGGCCACCGGAACCAATCGTTATTTCGTGGCCATTCGTCCCGATGGAAGCATCAACTTTACATGGGATTTCGGTTTCGGGCTTTATGCCGGGCGTTCCACGCCGCTCATCGACACGAATGGATTGGTTTACATCGGCACGTACGGATATGGATGGGTGTATGCGTTGTACGGAACTTCTTCGCCGACGGGCGGTCTGGCGGCCAGTCCCTGGCCCATGTCGCAGGGGAATGCCCGGCGAACCGGGCGCTCCACCTTCACTTACAGACCTCGATTGCTTACGATTGTTTCCAGTCATGGAACGGCAACGCCGTCGGTCGGCATTCATACCAACCCCTTCCGGGCTATGCTGACCAACATGGTGGTGTCGCCCGATGTCCAGGGCTTGACGCAATACGTCAGCCTTGGCTGGGCGATGGCGGGCCACGATCCGGCAGACGGCCCCGGCACGGAGTTTGTGATGACGGCCACCAACGATGCCGTTCTGACATGGCAGTGGTCGACCAATTACTACCTGACTGTGACGAACGACGTCCACGGCACGGCGACTCCTCCATCCGGCTGGTACTCCGCCGGATCTTCGGTCGTGGTGTCGGCCTTTGCTGAAACCTATTATCGGTTCACCAACTGGACGGGAGATGTCTCCGGACCCTCGGCGTTCGTCAATCCGCTTCTGCTGGGCATGGATGCGCCCAAGTCGATAACGGCTATTTTCGCGGCCTGCACAACAACGAACAACGGCACCCCCGAATGGTGGCTGGCCTCCTATGGCTTGACCAACCATTTTGATGAAGAAGCGGCTGCGGATCAGGATCACGACGGGCTGCTGACCTGGGAGGAATTTATCGCCGGAACGATTCCGACCAATCCCAGCTCACTGTTTGTGGTCAGCGACTCGGATCTGATTCCGGCGGGCGGATCGATGGTCATTCAATGGAATCCCAGCGTGAACGGGCGTATCTACACCGTTCAAAGATCGACGAATCTTCTCAGCGGTTTCAGCGACGTGACGAATCTGCACTATCCGTCCGGCGTCTATACGGTGACGGTTGACGGCGCGGCAGCCGGCAGTTATCGGATGAGAGTGCGGCAGGAATAGCGGCAGCGCGTTCCTGATCCGTGGGGCTGCTTCTAACCTTGGAAGAGTGGCCCCACGGATGGCAAAGCGTCCCGCGGATCGTCATGTCTGAGGCATAAGGGTCATGTCCGAAGTAGTCCTGAAGGTGGCCCGGCTTCTCTGAAGACGGGCTCTTCGGCTTTTTGCGCCAGCGCCCCGTTTAGATCGAAGACGCCCTGAAGGACGCCCCCTCTTAAATACTCCTTTATCCGTGGGACCGCCTTGCCATCCGTGGGGTAATTCTTCTCGGATGCGGATGCTGCATACGGCAACACATTTCACAGCGATTATTCCCATGACATGAGGTATTCCGAACGAACTAATCCGGGTTTGCCCGATGTCGCCAGCAGGTCCGATGTGGGAATTTTCTCCTGAGATGGCGAAGCGCGCGTTTTCAAGCCAAGGAGCAATCCGGTGAACACTGAACATCTTATTAAACTGGCTCGGTTGATTCGATATTACATCCTGACCATGACGACCCAAGCCGGCTCGGGGCATCCTACGTCCTCGCTGTCGGCTGTGGAGTTGATGACGGCGCTCCTCTTCGGAGGCGTCTTCCGTTACAACCCCGACGATCCGGCATTCCCCAACAACGACCGGCTCATTTTTTCCAAAGGGCATGCCTCGCCGCTTTTTTATGCGCTCTGGGGGGCGGCCGGCTGTCTTAGCGAAAATGAACTGATGACGTATCGGCATTTTGGCAGCGCCTTGGAAGGGCATCCGACGGATGCCTTTCGGTATACCGAAGCGGCGACGGGTTCGCTGGGACAGGGCCTTTCGATCGGCATGGGCATGGCCTTGAACGCGAAATATCTCGATCGCCTGCCTTATCGCACGTACGTGCTGTTGGGCGACAGTGAAATGGCCGAAGGGTCCCAATGGGAAGCGATGGAGCTTGCGACCCATTATCAGTTGGGAAATCTGGTGGGCATCCTGGACGTTAATCGCCTGGGGCAGCGTGGGGAAACGATGGCAGGGCACGATTTGGCGGTCTATGAACAACGTGTCGGAGCTTTTGGCTGGGAAACGATTTGCATCGAGGGGCACTCCTTCGAGGAGATTCTTGAGGCCTACCAAAAGGCCGCCGGCATATCGGGCCGGCCGGTCATGATTATCGCGCGAACGATCAAAGGCAAAGGGGTTGCTTCGCTGGAAGGCAAAAACGGCTGGCATGGAAGAGCCCTGGACAAGGAAGCCTGCGATCAAGCGCTGAAGGAATTGGAACCCATCGACAAATCGGTACGCGGGCAAATTGCAAAGCCGGAAAACCTTCGTCCCGAAAAGCGCGCGGTGGGGCCGTCCGGTCCCGTTCAATACGAACGAGGCAAATCCGTGGCGACGCGGCTGGCCTATGGGACGGCGCTCAATCGCATCAGCGCACGATTTCCTGAACTCGTCAGCCTGGACGGGGAAGTCTGCAATTCGACGCGGGCCGATCTTTTCAGGGACGCGCATCCGGAGCGCTTCTTCGAGATGTTCATTGCCGAACAAAACATGGTGGGCGCCGCGCTGGGATTGGCCAAGCGGGGGAAGATTCCATTTGTGTCCACGTTTGCCGCCTTTTTGACGCGGGCGTTCGACCAGATTCGCATGAGCCAGTATTCAAGTCCCAACATGAAGTATGTGGGCTCCCATGCCGGAGTCTCCATCGGCGAGGACGGTCCATCGCAGATGGCGCTGGAGGATCTGGCCATGATGCGGACCATCCTGGACGGGGTCGTGCTTTATCCGAGCGACGCCGTATCCACGGAGAAGCTGGTGGAAGCGGCGGCGGAACATCAGGGCATTGTTTACATCCGAACGACCCGTGAAGGCACGCCGGTTCTCTACGGACCGGATGAGGTCTTTCGGATTGGAGGCTGCAAGGTATTGCGAAGCAGCTCCCAGGATTGCGCTACGGTGATCGGGGCCGGTGTGACGCTGCACGAAGCCCTGAAGGCTTATGAGCAATTGAAGAAGGAAGGGTTGTTTATCCGGGTGATCGATTTGTACAGCATCAAACCGCTCGATGAGCAGACTCTTCATCAAGCCGAAAAGGAAACCGATGCCGTCATCACGGTGGAAGATCATTATGCGGAAGGCGGTCTGGGCGAAGCCGTACTGGGCGTTTTGACTCGAACCGAAGTTCCCGTTATTCAGTTGGCGGTTCGCAAGCGGCCCAAGAGCGGAAAGCCCGCCGAACTTCTCGACTACGAGGAGATTTCGGGAGCCGCCATTGTGAAGACGGTCCATACATTAATGACAGCCAGGGAACGAAGGGCTTAAGCCATGAAAAATCCTCTGCACACCGTGGGAGTCCTTGGCCAGGGAATCTGGTTGGACTATATTCGGAGAAAGATGCTGACGGACGGCGAACTGGCCCAATTGATCGAGGCCGACGGCCTTCGGGGCGTGACCTCGAATCCGGCGATTTTTGAGGCGGCCATGTCCGGCGGCGACGATTATGACGATGCGATAGAAATTCTCGCGCACGCAGGCCATACCGCCGAAGAAATTTATTGGGAGCTGGCGATAGACGATATTCGTCACACGGCGGATGCCTTGCGTCCGGTGTTCGATCGATTGGACGGGCTGGATGGTTTTGTCAGCCTGGAGGTCTCGCCTCATTTTGCCCGCGAAACAACCGATACGGTGCGACAGGCGCGGGAGCTATGGGCTCGCGTCGATCGTCCCAATGTACTGATCAAGGTGCCCGGCGTCCGGGAAGGACTGCCGGCTATCCAGCAATTGCTGACGGAAGGGATCAACGTCAACATCACCTTGCTTTTTGGCCTGCCGGACTACCGGCAGGTCGCTGAAGCCTATGTCGCCGCGCTGGAAGCTCGATTGGCCCGGGGGCTGGATCTCAAGTCGGTGGCCTCCGTAGCCAGCTTCTTTCTCAGCCGCATCGATGTCCTGGTGGATCCGATGTTGGAGCGCATCATGCAGGAGCCTGACGGAAAGCGAAAGAAACTGGCAGCCTCCCTGTTAGGACAGGTGGCGGTGGCCAATGCCAAGCTGGCCTATCAAATTTTCCGGAACGTTTTCCACAGCGAACGATTCGATCGTCTGGCAGCGAAAGGCGCCCGGCCCCAGCGGGTGCTGTGGGCCAGTACCGGCACGAAAAATCCGAATTATAGCGACACCAAATATGTGGAACCGCTGATCGGGCCGGGCTCCGTCAACACGATGCCCATGGAAACCCTGAAGGCCTACCGCGATCATGGCCATCCACAAAACCGCATTGAAGAGTCGATCGACATGTCTCTGAAAGTAATGGAAGACCTGTGCCCATTGGGCATCGACATCGATGCCGTGGTTCGGCAGTTGGAAAATGAAGCGATCGTCAAGTTCGTCAAACCATTCGACAAACTGCTCGCTGCCCTGGAAGCCAAGCGCGTCGAAGCTCTTTCTGAACCGTTGGACCGGCAATCGATATCCACCAATGGATGGGAAAGCCGCATCCTCAAAAATCTGGCCGCTCTGGAGGAGAAAAAGTTTGCGCAACGCCTTTGGAGCGGAGATGCATCCCTTTGGAAAAAGACAAAAGAGGAACAACGGCAAATAGGCGAATCGCTGGGCTGGTTGAGCGCGCCCGAGAGGATGGAGCAGCATCTGGTCGATTTGACGGCATTTGCCGAAGAAGTCTGGCGGGTAGGGTACCGGCATGTGGTGCATTTGGGGACGGGCGAAAGCAGTCTGACGGCCTTAGCTATTGCGCAATCTTTCACGCCGGGCGAGAAAGGAATCCCGTTCACGGTGCTGGACGCCATCGATCCTCAAACCGTTGCCCGGTTGCTGAAAGAGCTGCCGTTGGAAGCGACCTTGTTTGTGGTTGCCGGCCAGTCCGGCGCGACCATGGAAGCCAAGATCCTGATGGATCTGTTCTTCGACCGGCTTCGGCAACTCAAAGGCGTCCAGGCGGGCGAAAACTTTGTTGCCGTCGCCGATGCGGATTCGCCTTTGGCGGTCGCGGCGCGCGAACGGAAGTTTCGTCGCCTATTTTTGAATGACGAAGAAGCGGGCGGCCCCTATGCGGCCCTGACGTATTCCGGCCTGCTTCCTGCCGCCCTGATGGACGTGCATCCCGGCCGATTTCTCGCCCGGGGAATGCACATGGCGAGAGCCTGCGGTCCCGAGGTAGATGCAGCGGAAAATCCGGCGCTGCAATTGGGCGTTACGTTGGGAAGCCTGGCGCGCGAAGGACTGGATAAGATCACGTTTCTGACCTCCGAACCGATCGAGGCGTTTGGCTTGTGGCTGGAGCAAATCATCGCGGGAAGTTCCGGCAAGGAAGGACGGGGATTGCTTCCCGTGATAGGAGAAGCCTTGGGCGATCCGACGGTTTACGGGAAGGATCGAGTCTTCGTTTGCCTTCGTCTCACGGACGATCACGATCCGTATTTCGAAGGACGAATCGACGCGTTGCGAAAAGCGGCGCATCCGGTGATATGGCTGGACCTGGATGATCCGCACGATTACGGCCAGGAATTCATGCGCTGGCAAATTGCCGTGGTCACGGCCTGTTCTATTTTGCAGCTCAATCCTTTCAACCAGCCCGACGTTCAGGAAAGCAAGAGTAACACCGAATACCTGCTGAATGCGTATCGCGAAAGCGGGAGTTTCCCCGGCGAGGAATCCTCGATAAACGAAGGGACGCTGCGTTTCTACGGGCTGAAGGGACCGGGGCAGGCTACGGATCTGCTGAGGCACTTTCTTCGGGAAACCCACATGGGCGAATACGTGGCCATGATGGCCTATCTTCCTGAGACGAAAGAAACACGACAGATTCTGCAAGCCCTGCGAATGCACCTTCGCGATTCGCTTAAAGTGGCCACTACGCTGGGATTCGCTCCGCGAGCATTGCATTCAGCGGGCCAGTATCACAAAGGAGGCCCGCCCAACGGACTCTTTATACAATTCACCGCCGAGGATGCGGAAGACATGGTGGTCCCGGGAGCAAGCTTCACCTTGGGCCTCTTGAAACAAGCGCAAGCATTGGGCGATCAGCAAGCGCTGCAAAAGAAAGGCTTGCGCGTTATCCGCATTCACCTGGGTGAAAATCTTCCTGCTGCGTTGGAAGAATTGTACGAGCTTTGGACCGCCACGCTGGGCGAAGCTTGATTCAAATGGAGAGCATACTACTTGAATAACTCCAGATATTGACTGTAGCCTTCCTTTTCCAGGTCCTCCACGGGAATGAAGCGGAGGGAGGCGGAATTGATGCAATAGCGCAGGCCGGACGGTTCAGGACCGTCCTCAAATACGTGGCCGAGATGCGAATTGGCATTCTTGCTTCGGACTTCGGTGCGCTGCATCAAAAAGGACTTATCCGTTTTCTCTACAATGTTCTTCTCGTCGAGCGGCTTGGCAAAGCTGGGCCAACCGGTCCCGGAATCGAATTTGTCTTGAGAACTAAAAAGGGGTTCTCCGGAAACGACATCCACATAAATGCCAGGCCGGTGATTGTCCCAGTACTCATTGTGAAACGCCGGTTCTGTGCCGCAATCCTGAGTTACTTTGTATTGCAGCGGCGTCAACTTGCTTTTCACTTCCGTTGTGTTCATGCTGACCTTTCCTGGTAAGTCCTCTTCAGCGGGTTTTGCGGCAACGACAAGCATCCCTGCACACCCGCAAACCAGAGCCAAAAACCCAAGCCTATCGAAAGCTCTCACGGTTTCACCATCTTTCCATTACCTAATCTGAAGGCGGACAAGAATGTCCGCCTTCAGATAATAACCTATACAACGTACAAGGAGGTGTTTCAACCCCCGGCTGGAAAGTCAGCTGTTGCACAACTGCGAGCTAAGAATTAAAATCCAATCCGCACGGCGCCGCCCAAAGTGACGGTATCGGTGTCGATTTCCGTGCCTTCTTCCCGCAAATCGTCCCATTCTTCAAACCGGTAATTAGCATTAAGATCGAGGAACAGGTAGGGCAATAGTTCCAGATTCAAACCGGCGCGGAGGGCATAGAATGGATCGTCGGCCATCCGACCGTCCGTATAATATCCGCCGATGCCGGCCGCGGCATAGATCCATTTTCCAAAAATAAGATAGGCCTGAGGCAAAAAGACATCGTCTTCAGAACCGCCAAATCCGTCCCGAAGCCATTCCACGGCCGCTTCAATTCCAAAAAGTCCGGGCCAATACTGGTAGCTGGCCAGCCAGCTTACGCCGTCCTCGTCAAAATTGTCGTCGTCAATATTGTCGACGGCAGTCCAGTAATGCGCGCCTACGCCCAGACGATTGGGTTTTGTGTCGTCGTCCCCATAAGCGGAATTCATCTGGAATGCAAACATACCTGCCAGCAAGATTACAGTGAATACAATGTGCTTAACCATGATTACGTCTCCTTTTTTTCGGGTAACCATTTCTTAACCGGTCCGACACAATTTATGACAGAAGTGAGCGAATGCAACTGTACGGCAGCACTTATGCGCCTGCGAAGGGTGGGTGCGGGCAGAGCCGATGACGTTAGAAGCGACTGGCAGTTTTGAACACCACGGTATTGCCCATGAGCAGAGCCGGGAGCAAGGTCGTGAACGCTTCGTTGAGAGGATTGTAAGGCCCCATGCACAGCATCACGCCCAGCGGCGCGCGCCGTATTTGCCCGACAATTCCGTTCTGGATGCTGAAGAGGGATGATTGATGCCTCATTGTGCAATCCGTCCGTCTCAGGCCCTCATGGTGAACCACCTAGCCAGAAACTTCTGCATGGGCAAATGCAGGCAGGTCCAGACTAAACCATTTCGCAGGGTGGGGCGATGGACCGGGCCTCCGATCGACAGGTTCAGCACGGCCCGGCGAATGGACCGTTGGGCGCGTTGGCGCGCCGTTCTTCCATAATCGGCCAGCACGGCTTGGGGAGATGGGTGGTGTCGTATGATGCGCGACAAGGCGTCGGCAAGATCCCACGCATCGAACCACCCGGTATTCATTCCAAGACCGCCGAACGGCGGCATCACATGGGCCGCATCACCGGCCAATGCGATCCTTCCGTTTACAAACTGCGCAGCCAAGTGCTTCTGAACAGTGAACGGACTCAAGCCATGGCGTGGCGCCGTTTCCAGGACAACACCCGTTCGCTGTTTCAACAAGTTTTGAAAGTCTTCGAGCTGGGGCTGGGGCAGCTCGCGGGGAAGGCTGATGACCCATCGCCGGAGCTGGCCGGGCAACGGAAACGATTCGACCAGGCCGTCCCGGCACAACCAGATTCGCGCTTCTGCATCCCAGGCGGTTCGATCCGGGAAATCCCCCATGGCATACCCGCGCGGGAAGTGAACGCCGGGGAAAGCAATGCCGGCTGTTTCGCGTACGAAGCTGCTTTTCCCGTCGCAGCCGACCACGAATTGCGCCCGGACGTTCATGACCTCTCCGGCGTTGTTCCGAGCGGTCAGGTCGACGCGGTCTCGGCCTGACGCCAGCCGGCCAAGGGTCCAACCGCGTTGTAGCGCCGCTGGGCTGAGCCGTCTCAGGCATTCCTCCAAAATACGTTCTGTCTCGTGTTGGGGGATGGTCAGCACAAAGTTAAATGGAAGCGGACAGGTTGTAAGGAGCAGGGTCCCAAGGGTTGTTCGTTCGTTGAAGACTCGGCCGATTTGAACGGCGGTTCCGTTGGCAAGAAAGCGATCAGCGAGTCCCATCGCGGCCAATCGCTCGATGCTCGGGGGATGAATGCCTACTGCTCTCGAATGCTGGGAGCGGCGGCTGTTTTTTTCGATGGCCACGCAGGATACGCCTGTTTGTGCGAGGCGGCAGCCGAGAAATAATCCGACAGGACCGGCGCCGGCAATGGCCACTTCGCATTCGATGTCTGTGGGAGGTTTCATTTTCGAAGCGTCAGCAGCAAGCGGCTAGGGAATAGGGATTCGACTTGCCAAGGAGGAGGCGCCAGGGCGCGCAATTCGTTCAAGGTATAGGCGCGACGAAGAGATATGATGCCATCGGCGACGGTGAACGAACGATGCAGAAAAGGTCCGGTGCAAAGTGCAAACCCCACCGCGCCCCATGCGCTACGGGCCACATCGTTGAACACGATCTGTCGGCGGACCAATGCGGCGCTGTCGTCAAGAAACGGCTCCAGGTCGTGTTGGGGTAATTCATGCAGAACGTGATTGGAAATCACAAAATCAAACGGCCGGTCTTCCCGGCGCAGGTCGCTTACGGAAGTCTGGCGAAAGCATAAATTGGACGGCCATGTTCGTTGGGCTGCTGCCGCCATGGCGCGTTCGCTGTAATCGATGGCCGTAATGGCCAGCCGGCGACCGTCGCGCGCGGCCCAGGCCAACAGCCGAAGGGGGATATCCCCGCCTCCGAAGCCGATATCCAACAGGGTGTAGCAGACCGACGCCTGGGTCATCTGTGGGCGCAAAAACCGTACATATAAATGACGCCACCGTGCAAATAGCCGATTAACCAAGGCAAATTGGCGGTAGGTGTTTAGCGTCTGGAGCCAATCCGATGAAGGGTCCTCCAGGCTTTCCCGAAGATGCGTTGCGCGTTTTTCAAAGTAGGACAGCATTCCATAACTCCATTGAGAAGAGCTGTCATTGCCATTACATTTCCCTAATATAGATGCGTGGAGGCCATCAGCACATGAAAAGTAACGATCATTTGGTTCGTTGTTTTCGTTATCAGGAGCTGCGCCGCCAAAAAACTTGATCGCCTGGCCCCAGTTTGATACCCCTCCATGCCATGAATGGTCTAAACGCTTATCGGAAGTTTTTCCTTGTGCTTGGGTTCCTGCTCGGGATTACGGCCGCCCGTGCGCAAGAGGAAGGTATTTACGCGGACTTCGCCACGAGCATGGGTTCTTTCACCTGCCGGCTCGATTATGTGAACGCCCCGATGACCGTGGCGAATTTCATCGGCCTGGCCGAGGGCTCCCGCGCCTGGATCGACTTGCCGACAGGCCAGATTCGGACAAATCTATTTTATGACGGCATCATCTTTCATCGGGTAATCACCAACTTCATGAGCCAGACCGGCTCGCCGAACGGGCAGGGGACGGACGGTTTGGGCTATGTCTTTCCCGATGAGTTCAGTCCGGCGTTACGGCATGACGGGCCCGGCGTTCTTTCCATGGCGAATTCCGGCAAAAACTCCAACGGTTCGCAATTCTTTATCACCGCCGCCAATACGGCGTGGTTGGACGGCGTGCATTCCGTTTTTGGCCGGGTGATAAGCGGCATGGAAGTAGTGGACGCCATCAATCACGTCCCGACCTCCAACAATCGACCTTTGACGCCGATCACGATTCTTCACGTCTCCATTCGCAGAGTCGGCACGGAGGCTGAAGGGTTTGTTTATACCAATCCAGCCTTGGCCGGAGTGGCGCCGATCAAGCTGGGGATTACCCCTGGCGGAGGGAATCAACGGCTCGACTTCGCAAGGAATCAGTATTGCGGATATCGCCTTTCGATGAGCAGCAATCTCATCGTGTGGACGGGGACCAACTTGGGCGTCGAAGTGGCTCCGCCCTCCATTACAGGATTCCCTTTGAGTGCGCAAACGGCGGCAACTCCGCGGCAATTCTACAGCCTTTCGCGCGTGCAATATCCGGCGCATGCGTTTCTGCCGTGGAGTTTGCAGGGCTGCTCGCTGCAGATTGTATTCACCAACATGGCCGGAACCATCGATATGAGCTTTGGCAGCGCGACGACCGGAACTTACACGTTTAGCCAAACCAGCACGGGTTCGATAACCAGTTGCTCCTGGCAGCAAACCGAGCCTTATCGCAGTTCCATGTGGCCGATCTATTTTTCCGGACTATATCCCATGACCTTGACGTTCAATTACACCACGAATACGGGCGGTGGATTCAATGGTCTATGCTATGGGACGGTGACATTTCCCGTTTCGGGTTTATTCACGATGGACGCCCCCTGAAAAGGGCTCTTACGCTTTTCGTTCTTCCAGTTCCGTCCATCGCGCGTACGCCTGTTCCAGTTCGCCCGGAATCTGCTCCGCGCGGTCGGCGTTGATTTTGATGGTTTCCGGCGGCAGTCGGTAATAACCCGGGTCGCTCATCTGGCCGTGCAAATCATCCAGCTCTTTATCCAGATCCTCGATTTTCTTCGGCAGCGATTCCAGCTCCTTTTGCTCTTTATAGTTGAGCTTGCGGGGGCGTGGCGCGATGGCCTTGTTGCGATCGACGGACGGTTCCTTCTGTACGGGCTCGGTTTGAGCCGGGCGCTGTCGCAGCCAGTCGTCGTAGCCGCCGACGTATTCTTTGATGCCGCCTTGCCCTTCGAACACCAGCGTGCTGGTCACGACGTTATTTAAGAATTCGCGATCATGGCTGACGAGCAGCAGGGTGCCGCTATATTCCACCAGCAAATCCTCCAGCAGATCCAGCGTTTCCACGTCGAGATCGTTGGTCGGCTCGTCGAGCATCAGCACATTCGACGGCTTGGCAAACAGCCGGGCCAGCAGGAGCCGGTTGCGTTCGCCGCCGGACAACGCTTTCACCGGCGTCCTGGAGCGGTCGGGAGGAAAAAGGAAATCCTCCAAATAGCTGATGATGTGGCGGCGGCTGTTATTGATTTGAACCGACTCGTTGCCGCCCGCGACGTTATAAGCCACCGTCTGGTTTTCGTCCAGTTGCTCGCGGTGTTGATCGAAATAGGCGATTTCGAGCTTCGTGCCGTGTTCCACCGTGCCGATTTGCGGCGCCAGACGGCCCAGCAGGAGGTTGAGCAGGGTAGTCTTTCCGCAACCGTTGGGTCCGATCAGGCCGATCTTGTCGCCCCGTACAATTTGCATGGAGAAATCGCGGATGACGGGCGTCCCCGGCCAGTCGTAGGAGAGATTCTTGGCTGTGATCACTTTGATGCCGGAGCGCTCGGCCGTTTGCAATTGCATATTGACCGCGCCGGACAGCTCGCGCCGAGCTCGTCGTTCGTCCCGCAGGCGCATCAAGTCGCGCACCCGTCCCTCGTTGCGGGTGCGACGCGCCTTGACCCCCTTGCGCAGCCAGGTTTCCTCCTGCGCCAGTTTCTTGTCGAAGATCGCGTTCTGGCGTTCTTCCGCCTCCAGCAGGGATTGTTTTCGCTCAAGGTATTTGTCGTAGGTGCATTCCCAACTGGTCAGTTGCCCCCGATCCAGTTCGACAATCCTCGTGGCCAGCTTTCGCAGGAAGACGCGGTCGTGCGTAACAAAAAGCAAGGTCCCGGGCCAGCGCATAAAAAAGCCTTCCAGCCATTGGATGGAGGCGATGTCGAGGTGGTTGGTCGGCTCGTCGAGCACCAGCAATTCCGGTTCCTGCGCCAGGGCGCGGGCCAGCATGGTCCGGCGTTTCTGGCCGCCCGAAAGGCTCTCGAAGGAGGCATCGGGATCGAGCCCCATTTGCGAAATGGCTTTTTCGATCAGCCGCGATCGCTCCCAGTCCTTGGAAAGGGCGCCCGCGCCTTGCGCCACGACCTCGGCCACCGTGCCGGAAACGCCCTGAGGAACTTGTTGAGGCATGTAGCCGACCCTAAGATCCTTTTTCCGGCTGAGGACTCCGGCCTTGGGTTCCAGTTCGCCGCCCACAATGCGCAGCAAGGTCGACTTGCCCTCGCCATTGCGGCCCAGCAAGCAGACCCGTTCTCCTTCTTCGATTTGCAGATTCACGTCATCCAGCAGCAGCGGCCCGCCGAATGCCATGCTCACATCTTGTAATCCCAGCAATGCCATTTGTTGTTCGTCGTCCCTTCAAAATCGACAGGTGGTAATACGCTATTTTTGGCGATTACGCACACTTTTTTTCGAAAAGACCGCTGGAATGGTTGCATCTCGACACATCCGCAGGTCGTATGGGGAAAAGAAGGCGCTCAGCGGAGTGAGCGCCCTACCCACAGCAAAGATGATGTCCGCGCGCCTCGATCGCTTCAGGTCTTGGCCGCAAACAAGGCAATATGACCGCATTTTCGGTAGGGATTGATTCCGTGCTCGGAGGTGTTGAGCACGTGGATGTGCTTGCAGGCGCGGGCGATTTGAGCGTAATTGTCATACACCGAATACGGATACCAGAGACCGTCGCCGGCCGTGATCTTGTAGAACTTGCCTTTGGTCTTGATGAATTGTGCGATCTTCCACAGGCGAAGCGTTTTCAAGGTTTGCTTGACGGTTCGTTCAAGCCACGGACCCGAGGCGTAAATGTTCGAATCGGAGATGAAAATGGCTTTTCGGGAGACGCGCAGCATCTCTGCTATGGCTTTGTCCGGCTGGCGCATGTGGTGCAGGGCGCCGAATTCGCAGACCAGGTCGAACGATCCATCCGGAAACTTCAGCTCGGTGGCATCGCCGTCGATGAGTTCGTCTTTGCCGATTCCTTGCTTGTAGGCCTGCTCACGCAAAGCCTCCACCGGCTCGATCCCCAGTACATAGAGGGATGAATTCACGCGATGGTTTCGCAATTTTCGGATTACCCGTCCGGTTCCAGAGCCAACGTCGAGAATCGACGTGATGTTATAGTGCCCCAGCAGTCCGACGAGCCAGGTCAGGGCGAATTCATGCGCCTGATCCGGCAGATGCCTGCTGTCATATTCTTCGGCTCGTTGAGTGTAGTACTGGTGCTGAATCTTACGCGCATTGTTTTCCAAGTTCTTCTGCATCCCTGACCCCCTTTGCATTCAGAATAGACAAATATACTATACGCCTATTGAACCTTTTGCATCGAAAAAATTCTTCCAGTCCATACGCGCAAGGACGTATGGAAATAGCCGGGCGCCAGCTTCATGAAAAACGCCAGCCAACTGCCGGCCGGCGGTTTGGCTCCGGCGATGGGGTGCAACGCCAAAGCCTTGGCTTTGCAGGACACGACGCACAACCCGCATCCGATGCAACGCTTCATGTCGAAGCTCAGGTGTTTCTCGCTCAAGGCCCAGGCTCCCATAGGACATGCTCGCGCGCACAGACCGCACATCGTGCATTTCTCCGGCGCGCGGTGGGGCAGGAAATGCGGACGGCAGATCGCGCCGGGCAAATTGAATTCGGTCATGCTCCGCAAGGCATGGCAACAGCAGCCGCAGCATGAGCAACTCCCATTGCTTTGCTGCGGCGTGCCCAGGGCGTCGATCATGAAATTGACGCAGCCGTGCTCTTCTGCATTTCGTTTGATGTCCAGAATCTCCTGCCGGTCAGCCTTTCGCATGTGGCCCTTCTGAACCATTCGCATAGCGCCGGGCCCGAAGGATACGCAGTTCTCCAACGGACGATCGCAGCCCTTGCCGACCAGTTTCATGGCCAGCCGGCATTGACAGTTGCCCACGGCGAAATCGTTGTATGGCGCAAGAATCTCCTCCATCCGATCGGACGGCCAGGCCGACGTAAGGGTCTTTGAAACGCCGTTTACAGGGAAATACCGCACGCATGGGCCGAGATGAGTCATATAATCTTTCATGTAGCCCCGATCCCAGAGCTCCTCGAACAACTCGGCAAAGCGTCGATGCCAGGCGTTGCGAGTCGATAAATCGGCGGTCATCAGCGCCAATTCGAACGTTCCTGGAACGATAGGAATGATCGCATACCGCCGCGATTTCTCCGTGGCGAGCAGGATGCATTTGACTGTGGCCAGACGTTCGAGTATGCGCTCGACCTCCTGAACGGGCCGCCGGGAAAGCGCCGCCACGCGGGCTGCCGTACGGGCTTTCAACGGAGGCAGATGCTGTACCAGCTCGGCTTCCTCTTCCGTGTAGAGATGGGCCACCAACTCCAACAACGTCTCAGAAGGCGGCGGTCCCAATAGCCAGGGAGAAGCGTAATGCTTCATGATCCGGCGATGCGCGGTCGTAGCCGTGCGTGCGCTGCCAAAACCCAAGACAGCAGCTCCCACATCGATATTCAGCGAAATGACTTTTTTCTGCGGCTCATTTTTCATCGGTTGAGACCATTCTAATGGCGCAAAGGCTGTTCGCAGGGAGGTTCAAATTGAACTCCTCGTCTGCCATGCGAACACGGTAAACCGTACTTCCGGATTCGGTCCAGAGCAAGAGCACGACGGAGTCGTCTATATTCTGAAAAGCCAGAGGAGCGAACCGACCCGTAGAGAAAGCCTCGCAACGCCGAGCGCCGGGTCGGGCCATCTTGCTGACCAGACTCATCACGGCCCAGTCGGGGCGATAGGAGACGGTTTTGTTTTTCCGGTCAATCGTGATCAGCGAATTCTGCGCCCAACCCCAGGAACTGCACTGCTGCTCGTTCAAGATCATGTTCCAGTAGGTGAAGACCGTACATCCGGCCTCCATGTATTTCACGACCTCGGCAAAAAGAGCCTGCGCCTGCAGCGAATTATTGCTGCCATCGAAGCACTCCGATTCCGTATGCATCACCGGCAACCAGGGACACATCAGTCGTATATCCTGGACCATTCTGGAATCGCTGTATTGAAAGCCTACCCCGGCGACCGCCTTGGCAAACGCTTTATCCGCCAGGCCCTGATGGGCATATTGGCTCGTCTTTTCTTGATAGGCGCCCGCCCATATTTTGGTGGAAAGTCCGTATAGTTCAAACTCCGGCTTGAGATAATCCGCAACAAAACGAGTCATTTGCTTCGGGGGCATTAAGCATGAGGGATATTTCATTTCGCGATTGGGTTCGTTTTGAATAAATATCCGATTCACGCGGATGCCCTTGGCCTCATAGGCCTGGATAAATTTCCGGAGATAGACGGCATAGGCCCGATGGGCTTCGGGTTGGTTGCGCAATTGGCCGCCGCCAATCATTTTGCCGTTGGTCTTAAGCCAGCCCGGCGGACTCCAGGGGCAGGCGTGAAACTGAAGGGAAGGCGCCATCTGCAAGGCCGCTTGGACATAGGGGAGCAAGTACTTTTCGTCCCGTTCCACGGTGAACTGCGACATTGCATAATCGTCGGGCGTATCGTTCAAGCTGTAGGCCGAGAGGGCAAAATCGCTGGCTCCGATGGGAAGCCGGCAGAACGTAAACCCGGCTCCTGTGGGCGAGCCGAATAAATGCGACAGCACGTTTGTTTGTGTCCCGGCGTCCAAATGCGAAAGCGCCTCGCCGCCGATCTCGCTAAAGGCGCCTCCAACGCCTTCGATGGTTTGGAAAGTTCTTTGGGTATTTATCGTGATGGAATTTTCCGCTTCCGTTGAAGCGCTTGCCGGCGCCTCCATGCGTCGAAGGGTTGAGGCTGTTTGACTGAGCACCGCATACTCCACGTCGGCGATACGATGGGGCTGGGCTGAAGCATCGAAAGAGAACACACCGATGAACCCCAGCATCAGTCCTATGGCGCGCCCGGCGCTCAACGCGGCAACTGGCCTTTTAAGAGAGCAAACCGCTCCGTGAGCATGGCGCGGTCGGCGGCGGCGAATGGGTCCGGCAGGTATCGCCGATCCGAGCAAGCGAGAACAGCCGCCAACTCCTGCAGCTCCAGCAGGTGGGGATCGAGCGGATCGATGAACGAATCGACCGCCTGTTCCAGATCGGCGCGCTGTACGTCGGTATCGCGGCCGGCCAGCACGGCGCATTCCTGGGCACGGTTTAAAATCGATTCCACATCGCTTCCGGTCAGCGCGCGGGCGCCCAGATGTTCCCGGATGTAGGCGACAAGTTCGTCGGAAAGCGCGATCGTCCGGGTTTTGGCAATGACGGAAAATAAAGCCATCACATCGTCGGCATTCTGCGCCGGGAACAAGGGTATGCACAAGCCGAACCGGCCCTGGCGCTTCATGTCGATCGCCAGCAGATCCGGCCGCGACGTCATGGCCACCCACACCTCGCGCCCGCGCAGCGAGGAATCGCCGATGTGCGCGGCAAAGGCCGCGAAAACGCGGCTGGAGACGCCGCTGTCGCCTTCTTCCGAGCGGTTGCCGAAAACCGCATCCGCTTCGTCCACGACGACAATCACGGGGCCCAGAGCGCGAATCGTCATGAGAATCCTGGACTGTTGATTTTCCGTATCGCCGACCCATTTCGAGCGAAAATCCCCGATCTCCATCATCGGCAGCCCGCATTCGCCGGCGAAGCAGTCGATGAGGAAGGACTTGCCAACGCCCACGCGGCCCGGAAGAAGAATGCCCCGTTCGAGCACATGGCCCTTGCCGTTTTTAATCAGCCAGGCCAGCTCCTGCAATTTTCTCTTGGCGGCCGTATGCGTGGCCACGCGCTCCAGGGTCTTGCCCGGCTTCGGATCTTTGAACCGCACCAAGCCGCGGCAGTACTCCTCGATCAGCCGCTTCTTCCCGGCGGCGATATGTTCCGGGGTTACGCGCTGGCCGTTGCGGACGGCTTCCGAAACCAGATGCTGAATGCGCAGCAGGTTCAGTCCGGCCAGGCGCGCCGCAAGCTCCGCGGCGGACAGGTCGCAAGCTTCTTCCAGCGTATGACGCGGCGTCATCTCTTCAATCCAGCCCGACGCGAGAAATCGGGCGCGCTCGTCCTGTTCCGGCAGCTCAATGCGGATTTGAGCGACGTGCGGATTCTGAAGCAGATCGGCTTGCAGTTCGGCGGCCGACTCCGTGATCAAAATGATGCCTACATCCTGGCGGCGAAAATCCGGCGAGGCGGCCCATTTCAGCAAAGTCACCAGGGCCATGCGTTCGTTCTGGCTGGTCCCGGCGTCATCCGCGGCGGGAATGATCTTTTCCGGGTAGTCGACGATCAGCGTAATGCCTTTTCGATCATCCTGGGTCTCCACCTGGCGCATGAAAAAACGGCGCAGCAGGGGTGCGAGCGAGGTGAAATCGCGAGGCAAGCCGGTCTGGTGGAAATCGGTGTTTTCGACCCGGTCGTACACTTCGAGCCATTCGAAGAACCGCTTCTGCATATCGGCCGACCCGAAGGTCAGCCCGTCGCCGATGTCGTAGAAAAGCAAGCAATCCCGATGCGGGAACATTCGGCGGGCCAGAAAGGTTTTCAAGGCCAGATATTCCAGGCGATTTTGTTCCTGATGGGGAAACATGTCGAAGATGTTTCCATGAAGAATGAACATGGAATACGAGCCGCTATTCCAACGGCGCGCCAGTTCCAGCGCCCAGCCGCTCAGAGGCAAACGCGCCGCTATTTCCACAGGCTGTTGACTCACCGGATGATCGGGTGTCATGGCTAAACCTTTGTTTTAAGGACGATTTTGGATCGCTTGACTTGTTCAGGGGTGGGGGGCGGCTGGTTTTGCGGCCCGAAGCCGATGCGTACGTCGGCCGGCGGCATATCGACGATCACATCTTTGAACTCCGCGAGTTCGGAGAGCCACTTGTTCGTTTGCTCCAAATGTTGGAAGCTGGCGTCGATGCGCGCCGACAACATTTCCGCGTTTTTGCTGGCTACGGCATCAGCGCGGATCAGCTTGATTTGCTGGTCGAGCCGTTCCTGTTCGGAGACCGCCAGACTCAAGTTCTCCGCGGCTTGTTCGGCGCGCTGGAGTCGCTTGTGAAGCACGTCCAGCCGCTCCTGGCGCGAGGTCAGCAGTCGCTGCTTGTAATCCAGCGAAGCCTGAGAACCGCCGGCCTTCAGCTTTTCGATATCGCCCGTCAGCCGGGCGCATTCCTCTTCGGCTTCCTTGACGACCTGGGGAACATCTTCGCGGCGTTCCGTCTCAAGAAAAATCTCCAGAGATTGCTCGATGGTCAGCAGCCGCAGGTAGGTCCACATCAACTCTTCGAGCTTGCGGAGGCGGGAATCCAGCGCCTGATCGTTGGCCCCGCTCGCCGATTCCGAGGTGGCCTTTTCGATGTCCTTGCAGACCCGGGCCAGCTCGTGGTAGCGATTGAGGCGGGCAGGCATAAGGGTGGCCAGTTGCCCATCGCGGCGGCGCATGAACTCGTTGCCTTGAGCGAGGAGGGCCGCCTTCCTTTCCGCCTCGATCCTCCGGTCGACGAAGCGCCGGAAGAAAGGCAAATCGGGAATGTAAAGCCAGCCGAGCACGTAAGCCGTCGCGCCGACAATCAGGGCCAGGGGTTCCGCACTCACAAAGCCAAGTCCTAGCGTCAGGAGTCCCCACCAAAGGTGAGTTTTGCTTCTTACGTACGCGTGCCGATAATGGGGTTTGGGTTCTTCCATGATGTGCTACAAAGGCATTTCCCTTGTTCCCAGTTCGTCTTCTTCCAATTTCCGCAGCAAGTCCTGCGTCAGCCGCATGAACTCCGGCTTTTTCCTGACCACGTCCGGCGGCTCGTTGGGGCGGGGGGACATGATGATTTCCGCCAGTCGTCCCGGTTGGGCGGTCATCCGAAAAATCCGGTCTCCCAGATAAATCGCTTCTTCCACGGAGTGCGTCACAAAAAAGACGGTGGATTGCTGTTCTTTCCACAGCTCGATCAGCAAGGTCTGCATGCGCAGGCGCGTCTTGGGATCGAGTGCGCCGAACGGTTCGTCCATCAGGAGAATTTTCGGTTTGAGAATCAGTGTGGCGGCAATGGCCACGCGCTGCTGCATCCCGCCGGACAATTCGGACGGATATTTCGTTTCGGCGCCCGTCAGGCCGACTTTCTTGACCCATTCGGCGGCTTGGGCTCGGCGCTCCGCCACGGAGATGCCGCGCAGTTTCAAACCAAAGGCGATGTTGTCCAGCACCGTCAGGTGCGGCAGAAGGGAATATTTCTGATCCACCACGCCCCGGTCGGCGCCCGGCCCGGTCACCGGCCGTCCGAAGGCAATCACCTCGCCGTTGGTCGGCGGAAAATGCGGCGACAGACCCGCCAGCATACGGAGCACCGTGGACTTTCCGCAGCCCGACGGGCCAACGATGGCAATCAACTCGCCGACATTCGGCAGGTCGTGAACGACAAAAGAAACGTCCTGCACGGCCACTTTGGCCTGCGGACCGGACCCGAATTGCTTGCTCACGTTTCGGAAGACTACCAGCTCCGGCAACCCGCGATCAGGCGCGGCTTCCAGGCCAGGCGTTTTGGAGGGGGCGTCGGTCATGAGTTCCTCCGGTAGGGAAAGAGCGCCCGTCCACCCGCCCGCCAGGCCCGATCGCAGACGATGGCGATCGCCACAATGACGATAATGATCGCGAACATTGCATTCGTGTGCCCGCGCCGCTCGGACACCGAGATCAGATAGCCGAGGCCCTGCTGCGCGTTCACAACTTCCGCCAGAATGATCCAGCCCCAGCCGATGCCGTAGACGCCGCGCAAGTGATCCCAGATATCCGCCAGGGCCACCGGAAAAAGCACCTCTCGTACCAATTGCCACTGGGTGGCGCCTTTTGTTAGGGCCACATCCAGATACGCCGCCGCCACGTCCGAAACGGATTTGATCACCATGGGCAACAACGCCACAAAACAGGCGATGAACAGAAAGCCGATCTTCTGCGTTTCCGTGGCGCCCCACCAGGCCAGCGTCAGCGGGATGAACACGATGATCGGCACGTAGGAGCTGGTCAAGGCGAGCGGCCGGAAAAAGGCGGACACAGGCGGAAAGGCAGCCATATAAACGCCAAGCGGCACGGCGACCAGGGTCGCCAGGACAAAGCCGATGGTGACCCGCCCGAAGGAGGTCAAGGCGCTACGCACCAGCGCCTGCTGGAAATGCAGGCGAGGAAAAGCCGTTAAGACCTCCAGGGGACTCGGCAGGATCAACGGCGCCAAAAGCCGGTCTTCCACGTGCTCTCCGCGAGTCGCCAGCCACCACAGGACCAAGACCGCGGCGACAAACGCCGCGGTCAGCACCAGGGTGGAGGCGCGCGAAATATCCTTGCGGACCGTCATGCCCGCGTAGCGGGCGACGGCGGTCAGCAGGATCACGAGCAAGACGGCAAAGGCGACAAAACCGAACATTATTATTACTCTTTCTCCAGGGGGAACACTTTCACTTCCACCCGGCGGTTGCGCCGGTTGTTTTCGGGATCGCTGGCGTCGCTCATGCCGGGCACGGGATTGTCCCAGCCATTTCCGATGACCTTGAACTTGTTCGGATCGAATTTGTACTTCTGGATGATCGCCTTGCGCACGGAATCCGCGCGGTCATACGATAGCTGCCGCACCAGATCCCCCGGGACTACGCCCTTGCGGCTGGCATCGGTGTTGCCCTCGATCACGATATAGGCATTGCCGAACGAACCCGCCAGCTTGCCGATTTCCTCCAATACGGTCGGAATGGTTGTGTCGTAGGTCGGATTGAGCACCGCCTTGTTCGGCTCGAAGGAAACGATGACCGCCTTGGTCAGGATTTCGCTCGTCTCGGCTTCGGCGGTCTTGAAAAATGCATTGGCATGAAATACGGGCTGCGAAAGATCGGGCACATTCTTGTATTCCTCGCTCATCCCGGCCAGCACCTTGGAGGCCTTGACCTTGGCCGCGGCCAGCGGTGCGTCGATCGCGCCAAGCGATTGATAAATCGTCGAGGCCCGATTCCACACGATCTCGAAGTTCGACGGATTCATCGGATCGAGGAAGAAATTCGAGTTCTCGCGATAGTTGGTCAAATGAGCATCGCCATCTACGATGCCGCCGTCCGCCCCGATCATGGCCTGGCAATCTTCCGCGGGAATGCTGAAAGCCTGCGCCATCAATTGGGCTGCTGCCTTGACGTCCTTACGGACCAGGTCCACGCCTTCAAAAATACCTCGCACCAGCCCGGCGACGATCTCGGGACGATCCCGGAAGAAATCGTTACGCACGGCCCAGACGTCGGCGATCAAGCGGTTCGCGCTCTCGGTGCTGACGATCAACCGCGCGCCTTGCAGTCCTTCGGCCACCGTATAAATATCCGGCGCCCAGCCGACAAACGCATCGAAGGAGCTGTCCTGCACAAAGATCTTGGCGGCCGAAGGCGCATCGGCGGCCCAGCGGAAATCCACTTGCCCGGGATCGATGCCGGCGTCCAGCAACAGCGACATGATGAAGTAGTGACTCGGTGAATTCTGCGCCAGGACGACTTTGCGCTTGATCCCGTTCTTCATGCGAAGATCGTTAATATTGCGGATGTCGCCGCGAGCAACAATGCCGTCGCCGCCGTCCGACCAGTCCACCTGCTGGCAGACAATGGGTACGGTTCGGGAATCTTGCGCCAGGGCCGGAGCGAACAGTGCAATCATGTCCAGGGTTCCCCAAAGGACATGGCTATGGCCGCTGGCAAAGAGGTCGCGGGCCTTGACTGGATCGTCTACAATGCTCAACTGCACATAGAAGCCGTACTTCTTGAAGAAGACGCTGTTATCGTTGGCGTCCAAGCCATTATTGGCCGAGATGATCGGCGCCCAACCCGGCCAGACGTTGATGGGAAATTGCACGACCAACTTGCCGTTTTTCATCGGCTTGTCGTAGTCGCTTACGCCGGTGACCGGCGGAATGGCGGCTTCGCCGATAAGCGAGGCTTGCTTGTCGCCGGCCAGCAGCTTCTTCGTTATTTCGGACAAATCCACCTGGGGAATGGCTGGCCGGGTGTCGGGCGCAATTTTATCCCACCATCTCCAGACTCCCCATCCAACCACGGCCAAAATCAAAATCGTTAATACGAATTTCCCTCTTCCTGTCATTTCTTCTCCTCCTCCTAAGCGGCGCGTTTACTGTCGATGTGAAAAGGTCTATTACTCGGAAATCTTTTGGCGGTTTTCTTTTTGGGCTGCGGGCGCGTTCGAAGCGGCGGCATCAGGTTGCACCATGCCCATCTTGCGCTTGTATTCCTCGAACAACTGGGCGCCGCGGGCCTTGCGCATGTCCTGCTGACGCTGGATCGACGAGCCCATTTCCTTCGCCAGATCCATCGTAGCGCGCATGTGTCCCTCGCCGCTGGCCGCGGATTGCCGCAACTGCTGCATCGACTGGCTGAGTTCGCCGCCCATCATGCCCTGCAATTCGGAAATGGAGCCCTTCATCAGGCCGGCGAGATTTTCCAGCGATCGCCCCACGGCCACGCGCACCTTGACCTGCTCGAATTCCATCTGGAACTTTTGCACTTCCCGAATGCTTTGGGCGATGATTTGCGTGTTCTGCTTGTAGAGTTCTTCCAGGTTCTGCAACTGGGCGTTGTTGTCGTCGATGTCCTGCTCCATGTCCGCGAGTTGTTCGGCGTAGTGGGCGCCGTTTTCCATGTCGCTGGCCGCAGCGGCCGCGGAGAGCAGGCCCTGTAATTCCTGGCGCTGGCGTTCCTGGCGTTTGATTTGATCCTTCAGCATGGCTACCTGGCCAGCGAGTTGGCCGTTGGCATAGTGCGCCTTGTCGGCCTTGGCCTTGGCGTCGCGGATGCCGCGTTCGACCATCGCCTGATTGATCGCATCGGTTTCGGTCGCTTTTTCGGCCATCAGGCCCAGATATATAAACACCCGCTTAAGTGCACGGAACATGTCGTCCTCCTTATCGCTTGGTTCAGCGTCATTTATTCAATGACGGCTCTTCATTTTCTAGCAAAATCTTCTTCTGGAGAATAAATTCCAATTGTTCGTTGAGTTGGGTTTCGTCATGGGCGCTGACCACGGTGGCGCCCAATGTCTTCACCGGCTCGAAAATGTCGGCCGCTACATCGAAGGCCACAAAGTGAATTTGAATGCCGGTATTGTTCGTCCGGGCTTGTTCGAGCAGCTCCGGCATGACGGCTTCCGGGCGCCGTCCTTCGGTGTTCTCGCCGTCGGTCAGCACCAGGATATGCTTGCGGTTCAGCGGAGAGGCCATCAGGTCCTCCGCGGCCGCTAACAGCGCCTTGCCCAAGGGGGTGCCTCCGGTGGGCTTTGGAAAACGATCGATCGTTGTCTTCAATGCTTGCGCGTTGAAGGGGCTGAGCTGGAGCACTCTCTTGACCTGCGATTTGTTCAAGGCGATCAGCTCCGCATAAACGACGCGAGGCATGCCGTTCGTGGTTTCCTTCGTATAAACGTCCATCAGATCGAGAATGGAGTTGATCGCGCGCCGGGCGATCCGGTATTTGGGCTCCTTGGCGCCGGAGGCGTTGATCACGTCGTCGGCCATGCTGCCGGACGTATCGTAAACAATGGCCAGAGCGAGGCCGTCCTGCGGGGCCGGGGGCTTGATCTCCCGGTTGCAGGCAAAACAGCCAATCAGCAAAACCAAAACCGTCAAGCCGACCAGGTCTTTATGGGCGAACGACATGCTCATTTCAGTGCGTTTGCAACCTCGCTTCCATTAGGAGTAAAAGCTTAGGCTGTTTTCCGCGAAACATCAAATGTGTATTCGACGATTGCGTTGCGGGCGGGGCATCTCGACACTGCCGCAGTTTCATTCCATTCAATAAGGATCGGGCTTGCGAAATGGAGCCGGGGCGACCTCGCCCCGGCCAGCGGGGCCATGTGGCCCCGCCTCCAGCAGTCACGGGCCAGTTTCTCCCCAGGTACGTGTTTTCTGCGGCAGGGTCGGGATGCGCCCCGTTGCGGGTGTGCGAGTTGATCCCGCTTCTGCCCGCTACGGTTCGGTATCGCTTGGCACATAGACGTGTCGCAAGGGGGAATAGTCTCTTGAAACATAGGCATGCGGTTGTCCGAAAAGCTCGGTTAAAAAACTCTTCATGGCCTCCCACGAGCGTTTGGCGGCTTTTTCGTTATAAGCCACGCCTGAGGATTTGTTGGTTCCGTTGTTGGGATTTGTGAAGCTGTGGACCGCATCGCCATAAATGTTCATCTGCCAATCGGCGCCCGATTGGCGCATCTCGTTTTGAAAGTCGACGACCTGCTGCATGGGCACAAAGGAGTCGTCGGCGCCATGAAGCACCAGGACTCGCGCCTGAATGTTGGATGAAGCGGTCGGCTCGGGCGTGTCGAGATTGCCATGAAAGCTCACCACCCCCGCCACGTCGGCGCCGCTGCGCGCCAGTTCCAGCGCGACCGTGCCGCCGAAGCAATACCCGATGGCGGCGATTTGTTGGGGATCGACCAGGGGTTGCTTCTTCAAAAACGTCAACGCCGCATGGATTCTTTCACGCATCAGACCGCGATCTTCGCGAAGCGGACTGGCCAGGGCCTTGGCTTCCGCCTGCGTGGCAACGTTGGTGCCGTCGCCGTACATATCCACGGCCAGGGCGACATAACCCAGGCGCGCCAGTTCGTCGGCCCTCGACTTGGCGTAATCGTTCAAGCCCCACCATTCGTGAACCACCAAGACGCCCGGTCGCTGCATCGGCAGTGTTTCGTTGTAGGCCAAATAGCCCTTCATCGTCACGCCGCCGCTGCGATATTCCACGATTTGCCCGTTGGTCTGCGCGTGGGTCGCCATGGTTCCTACCATCATTGCACCTAAAATATACATCATGCCCTTCATGATTTAGCCCTCCGGATTGAGTTCCCAACAACATAAGTCCGAACGGCGGTAATTCAATGGGAGCTGCGGAAGCCCGTCTTCGACGCGAAGCGTTGCGGGCAGGGAGAAGCCGGGCTACCTTTAGGAATCGCGATTCAACGCGGCGAATTGCCGCAGCAGGGCGCCGACGTAGAGCTGGCTTTTCTCGTAGGTCAGCTCCTCCTTGGCCAGCCGTGAGCCGTCTTCGGCGATTTGCCGGGCTTCGGCGTCGTGCGCTTGGGCCCAGGAGATCTTTTCGGCGAGATCGTCCAGGGTGCAGGGAATGTAATGCCGAAAGGGTTCCATAAAGTACGAGTACCATTGGTGTGTGGAGAGATGGTCGTTGTCTTTTGAGCGGTCGTGAATTTTAGTCAGACTGAACAGCAAGCTGTTGGAGCGAAGTTTCCAATAAGTGGAATCCCAACAGGCGGGCGTGTTCAAGAGATACTTGTATTGCACCTGCCCGGCGATATCCAAACGCGGACCGCAAAGCAATTCGGCGGGATAGTTTTCCGCCAACTCCTCGAATTGGAGTTGCTGGAGTTCCTGAACACATTTCTCGGGTTGGCTGGCGATCTTGGCATCCACCAGCTTCGGCCATTTCAGCCCCGCCATGCAGAGATCGGCATATTTGAAATCCTTCGACCGGAAGACGGCTCGATCGATCTTTGTAGACCACGGATATTTTAAACTGGCGTTGTCGACGTCGGCATCCAGCGAGCCTTGGGCCGCAGAGCGATGATACCGGCTGAAGTTGTTGGTGAAGAACTGATCGGGCATCACGATAAATCGCGAGTCGAGCGTTTTGGCGAACGTGAAAAAAGGGGCGTCGTCGGCGAGCAAGAGTTCCGGATGATCGGCTGTGCAAAGGTAGATGACAAGCTGGAGCTCCGGAAAACGACCGGCTACTTCGCTGAGATATTTGTGTATCGGCGCCGCGCGTCCGGGCTGGGAAGTCCGGCCGGTTTGCAGCGCGACACGTCCATTTTCAAAGGTTAGCTTGAGAATCGTTTCGTTGTCCGGGGCGAGGAACTTTTCTTCCAGTCTGGCGCCGGACCATGTGCGCGATTCCCAAGGTTTGAGCGACTGGGCGATATATCGATCCATCGGCGAGTTCATCACAGGAAGCTGACCCCGCGCGGCATGGGGACGATATTGAAGTATTTCGCTATGGACTGGGCGATGTCATAGAAGCCGTTGCGAATGCCGAGGTCGCGGCCTTCACGGCCCGGCCGATAGACCAGCAGCGGGACAAACTCGCGGGTGTGATCCGAACCTTTGTAGGTCGGATCGTTGCCGTGGTCGGCGGTGATGATCAGGACATCGTCCTGGTGCAGCAGCGGCAGGTAGGAGGCCATCCATTGATCGATCTGCTCGATGGCGCGCGCGTAACCGAGCGCATCGCGGCGATGACCGTACATCATGTCGAAATCGATGAAGTTGGCGAAGATCAGGCCATCCTTTTTCTCGCGCGTCCACTGGGCCACCAACTGGGCCGAGGCCATGGTATTGCCGGTATGGTTGGATTCGGTGATGCCGCGGTGGGCGTAAATATCCTCGATCTTGCCGACGGCATAAACCGGAATGCCCTCTGCGACCAGCCGTTCCAGAAGGGTCGGTTCGGTGGGTTTGAAGGCGTAGTCGCGCCGGTTTTCTGTGCGTTTGAAGGCCCCTGGCCGGCCGACGAACGGACGCGCGATGACGCGCCCGACCCGGAAGGGATCGCAGAGTTCGCGAGCGATTTCGCAGCCGCGGTATTGTTCCTCGATCGGAATCGTTTGTTCGTTCGCGGCAATTTGGAAAACGGAATCCGCGCTGGTGTACACGATCCAGGCGCCGGTCCGCATGTGTTCGGGCCCCAACTCGTCGATGATCGCCGTGCCGCTGGAGGCTTTGTCGCCGAGGGTCTTTCGGCCGGTGCGCCTTTCGAATTCGTGGAGCATTTCGGGCGGGAAGGAGGGCGGTCCCGGCGGAAACACGTGAAAGCCGGGATTGATTTCCAGACCGGCGATTTCCCAGTGACCGGTGACGGTGTCCTTGCCGTCGGAGACTTCCTTCATGGCGCCGTAGGAGGCGGTGGCTGTTTTAACGGGCATAACGCCCTTGATGGGCAGGCCCTTGGGGATCGTCGCCGTGATGTTGCCCAAGCCCATCGCTTGCAGCGTCGGAGCTTTGATCCCGCCGGCGGCTTCCGCCAGGTGGGGCAGGGTGGCCGAACCTTCATCGCCGTAATGGGCCGCATCGGGCATCTCGCCGATGCCGACGGAGTCGAGGACGATCAAAATTGTTTTCATGCGTCTTACCTCATTTACAAAGCGAAAAGCCCGCCTGCAGATTTTCCAATCATTGGAAAAATAGCGCAAAAATTTTCCAATGGTTGGAAAACTCAGGCGCCGTCCACGGACACCTGGTCGACGATCCCGGCGATGACGGAGCGAATGGGCGCTTTGGGATCGCCGAGGATCTGCCGCGCGCCGTTGCCTTCGTCGAGCACGAGCACTTGATCGCCTTCACCGGCATCGACGGCGTCCACGGCGATCAGATAATCGTTGGTGGGCGTTCCATCAGGCGCGGTCTTCTCGACGATCATGAGCTTGCGGCCGTTCATCAACGGATTTTGAATGGTGGCGTAGATGCTGCCGATGACGCGTCCGAGAATCATGTGGGGGTCTCCCATGTCGGGGCGGCGACGCCGTCGACGATGCCGATGATGGAATGATCGACCGGCACAAACGACGGATCGAGCGCCATGGCGGCTTCGCGGCCGCCTTCGAAGTAAACCAGCTCGCCGGGGCCGGCCATGCGGGTGGCGTCGGCGGCGACGATGGCTCCTCCCTTGGCTTTGCCGGTTTTGTCCAAGGGTTGGACCCAAAGCATTGGAACGCCTTCCAGCCCTTTATAAATCACACAGGAAACGACCGAGCCAATAACTTTGCCGAGGTGCATATCAGTCAACCTCCCCATCCAGCTCCAGGAGCTTTGCATCGTGAAAAAACGTACTGCCGGAAATCTGATCCGTCAATGTTTCGTGAGGCGCGGCGATGATTCGCGAGAGGACCTCCACGTGGGCGCGGCGGAGGAACGATACGGCCATCTCGACCGCCGCTTCGATGTCGTGGAGTTCGCCCCGGTAAATACTGAGGCCCTTGCCGGCCAGGCGGCTTTCGGCGAGGCGGATTTCGACCAGCTCGACCGGAGCGCCTTTAAGCGCGAGTTCCGCGGCGCGGACGTTGCTGGAGGCCGTGGGGGTCTCTATGACGGCCATGGCCCCGTCGGCGACCGGATGGCGCCGGCCGAGCACGGCGTCGTGAAGCTTTTCATGGATGTCCGGGAGCATGACCTTGTCGATGAGGCTGTCCTTGCCCCAGAAAATGCCTTCCTGGAAGGCTTCGTCCACGGAAGCGGTGCTGCCGCCGATGAGGGTCATGTAGCGTCCGCCGGTAATGATGCCCGCCTTCAGCAGGGCGATGGGCGATTTCTTGATCATCGCGTCGGTCGCGAAAAGACCGGCGGAGATGTCTCTGAATTCGAGGATGGCTAGCGCGGGAAATTTTTTCATCAAACAATCCTAAAGTGGTCGACCAGCACGCAACGGCGCGAGCGCGAAAAGCTGCGTGGACTGGTGAGGCCTTCGCCGGTGGGGCTGGCAATGGTGAACGAGCAGAACCCTTCGCCGCCGAAGCCGATGCCCGCCTGGGAGCGGCCGTTCTTGACGAAGATGCTGCAATTGCATTCGCGCGCCATGCGGCTGAGGTTATCCAAATTCTTCGAGTGCATGATGGCCGTATGCCGGCAGCCGCCCTCGATCTTGATCGCCAGGTCGATCGCATAGTTGGCGTTCGACACGCGCACGACCGGCAGGATGGGCATCATTTGTTCGGTCCAGAGCAGGGGATGGCTCTCGTCCACTTCCACCACGCCCAATTTGACGGTGCTCGGGGCGTTGATGCCCATCTGGGACAGGATGAAATCCGCGTTTTTGCCGATGAGCTTGCGATTGATTTCCGCGTGCTCGCGCGGGCCGTGCATCTTCGTGAAGACGGTTTGTTCGACCTTGGACAGGTTGCTCTTTTCGATGAGGGCCGCGCCGTAATGCGTCATGGCCTTCAACAGGGCATCGGCAACCGAAGCCACGACGATGACTTCCTTTTCCTCGACGCAGATGATGTTGTTGTCGAAAGAGGCGCCCAGCACGATGTCGCGGGCGGCCTGCTCGATGTCGGCCGTTTCGTCCACGACCACCGGCGGATTGCCCGGACCGGCGCAGATTGCCCGTTTGCCGCTTTGCATGGCGGCCACGACGACTCCGCCGCCGCCGGTGACGGCCAGCAGGCGTACGCCGGGATGCTTCATCATTTCCTGCGCGCTCTCCACGGTGGGTTGGGCGATGCAGGTAACCACGTTCGCCGGGCCGCCCGCCGCGACGATGGTTTTATTAAGCAGCGCGACGGTTTGCATGGAGCAATTCTTCGCGCTGGGATGCACGTTAAACACAACCGTGTTGCCGGCGGCCAGCATGCCGATGGTGTTGCAGATGATCGTCGAAGTTGGATTGGTGGTCGGCGTGATCGCGCCGATGACGCCGTAGGGGGCGGGTTCCACCAGCGTGAGTCCGTGGTCGCCCGTGTAGGAGGTCGGCGCCAGATCCTCGATGCCCGGTGTTTTTTCCGTAACGAGCTGGTTCTTGACGATCTTGTCTTCAAAGCGGCCGAGCCTGGTTTCCTCCCAGGCGGCCTTGGCCAGGGCGGCGGCATTTTCCATCATGCATTGCCGGATGGCGGCAATGATCTTGGCGCGGGCCGCCATCGGCAGCGCCACAAAAACCGGGAACGCCTTCTGCGCCGCGACGACCGCTTCGTTAATGGTCGCAAAAATTCCCAACCCCGGTTCGACGGGAGCGGATGGCGGAGGGGGTGGGGCGGCTTTGGCGGCTGCCGGGCCGCGGATATCGGCGGCGATCTTTTGGGCAATGGCTTCGATGTCCTGATCGGATAATCTACTCATAAAATACCCCACGATATGATGGATCGCGGCTGCGTCTGTTTACGGCGCCGGTTTTGCTCTTTGTTGAGGCTGGGGGCGCGTCGCCTGCGACGCCCCTACTTCTTGTATTTGATTTCCTCGCCGATGCTCCAGTCGTCCACGATGGCCATGATGACGGCATCCACCGGACGTTTGTCGGTGGCGAGGGTCTGGCGCGCGGAACTGCCGCTGGCGACGAGAACCATTTCCTCGGGGCCCGCGCCGACGGCGTCGGCGGCGACCACATGACTGCCCGTTTCCTTGCCTTCGATGTCCACGTAACGGACCAGCATGAGCTTCAGGCCATCCATGCTGGTTTCCTTGCGCGTGGCGACGACAGTGCCTACCACTTTGCCTAGATTCATAAGGTTCCTTGCGAAAACGGACGCCGTTCGCCGAAATCCGAAACAAGCCAGACTCCTGTTCAGAGGCTCCGTTCCGGATTTCGGACGATGGCGCCGGGTCTTATTTCTTGGCCTTGGCTTCGGCGGCGCGACCCAACGGAATGATGGCTTCCACATTGGCGTGCGGACGCGCGATCACATGGACGGATACGACTTCGCCCACGCGACTGGCGGCAATTTGCCCGGCATCGCAAGCCGCTTTCACGGCGGCGACATCGCCGCGGACGACGACAGTGAGATAGCCTCCGCCGGTTTTTTCGTAGGTCACCAAGTCGACCTTGGCGGCCTTGACCATTGCGTCGGCGGCTTCAACCACCGCGGGGAACGAACGAGTTTCGATCATGCCTACTGCGTCTGCCATATGTACCTCTCCGTGTTATGCGGTTCTTTTTATTACGTTAATGTCTGAGTGTCCGACCCACTTTTCGCTAATCCTTGCCGGCAGCCTCGCGGCCCTTGATGGACTCGATGGCCTGTTCGGCGGCGCGGTAGCCCACATCGATGTCGCGTTCTTCGCCGCCGAGATAGAGCCGTCCGAAACTGCCGAAGGTGCGGACTTCCAGCAAATTGATGTTGGCGGCTTTTTCGGCTTCGTTGGCGGCCAGGGCGGCATAGCCGGCGGGGGCCACTTCCATGACGTAGAGCGTCTGGCCCGGTTCGATCATGTTGCCGTGGCGCATGCGGTTGATCAGTTGCGTGTGATGATCCGTGATGCTCCGGATGACCTGGCTGGTGTAGACCTTGGGCTTGATGCGGTCTTCTTCCTTCAGGCCCAGCGCGTTCAAAATCGCGCTTCCGGCCGCGCGCACGTCCGCCTGGGAATCCGAATGGAGTTCGAGCATGCCGTAGACGCGCTCGACGATCTGCATGCCGGGGGTGACGTCCGTCGCCTTCAAGGCGATGTCCGTGATCCGGTTGATCTCCATGCCGGGAGAAATCTCCACGAACAGGGAGGCCTGTCCCGCCACCGGCAGAAAGCCTTGGGCTACGGTGCCCAGAAACGAGGCAAACTGCGGTTGCAGACTGTCAATGAATACGAATGTTCTAATTTCAGCCACGGGGCTTACTCCTTCCTGCCGCCGGAGGCGGCTTTCGCTTCTTCCAACATCGCAATGCTATTGCTCGATCCGATTCGCGTGGCGCCGGCCCTGATCATCTTCATGGCGTCGGCATAGGTTCGAACTCCGCCCGAGGCTTTCACGCCCAGTTTTTTCGACGCGGTGGTGCGGGCCATCAGCGCAATATCGTCGGCCGTCGCGCCGCTCTTGCTGAAGCCGGTGGACGTCTTGACGAAATCCGCGCCGGCTTTCATGCTCAGCTCGCAGGCGCGGGTTTTCTCCGCGTCGTTGAGCAGGCAGGTCTCCAAAATCACTTTGCTGAGCGCGCGGCCTTCCTTGCAGGCTTCGACCACGCCGCGGATATCCTTGAGCACGGTCGCGTCGTCGCCGCTTTTGAGCGCGCCGATGTTGATGACCATGTCCACCTCGCGGGCTCCTTCGCGAATCGCCCGGCGGGCTTCCAGCGCCTTGATCTCCGGGGCCTGCGCGCCGAGTGGGAAGCCGACTACGCAGCAAAGCTTCACGGTCGACCCGCGCAGAAATTCCGACGTCTGTTTGACGTAGGAGGAATTCACGCAGACCGAGAAAAACTTGTACTTGATGGCCTCCTCGCAGAGTTTCCGGACTTCGGCCACGGACGCCTCCGGACGCAGGAGGGTATGATCGATCATCTGGGCCAGCTTTTCGGCGGTTACTTGCTCGCAGGCGCAGGACGGAGCGGCGCCGGCGCTGCCGCCGGCGATGATCTGCTTGACGCGCTGGGCAATTCGTTCGACATCTTCAGGTGTAAGGTCCAAAGGCAGCTCCTTGACGGTTATTGACGCGGGCCGGGAGTCGTTCTCCGAGGGCCGTCGTTCCAGGTCCATAATCATGCGAACGCGCCGAAGATGCCTTTCCTCGGAGCATTCGGTCGACAAAAAAACATCCACGATCTTTTGGGCTTGTTCGAAAGGGGTCTGGCCTGAGCCCAGGGTCAGAAGATTGGCGTTGTTGTGGGCGCGGCTGTTTTTGGCCAGCGCCTCGTTGTAGCAAGCCGCGGCGCGCACGCCGGAGATTCGATTGGCCGCCATGCAGGAGCCGATGCCCGCGCCGTCCACCATCACGCCGAAATCGCATTCGCCCCGGGCCACGCGACGCGCGACCTCCGCGGCAAAGACGGGATAATCGACGGGGTCTTTGCCGAACGCGCCGCAATCGACGGCGGTGTGACCTGATGTGCGGAGGTAGGCCAGGAGTTGGCCTTTGAGTTCAAAACCACCGTGGTCTGCGCCCACGGCTATCTTAAGCGGTTTATTCATGAGCAATAACGGATATCTTATGCCATGTCCCTCCTCGTGTACAAGACCTGGCTTTGCAAACGTGCATCTTTCATACACCAGCCCTAGTGGGAAAGTTTAGTCCGCATTTCTCAGTGGATGATCCCTTATCATTCAAAGCCGCGTTGCGCCCGCCTGCATCGCTACGCGATGTTGCGGGCAGGGAGAACGCGGTCCACCTCCAAGAAGGATGAAGCAGAGCCCGGGGAATATGGAAATCCGGGCTCTGGAATGAAAAAGAAAGAAATGGCGTTATATTTTCCAGCGAAAGGAGATCATCATGAAAATAGTCCTCCGAATTGCGGTTGTCGTATTGATCCTTCTGGCGGTTATCGTTCTGGTTGTCCTGTTGAGGCTGAATACCGTGGTCAAGACCGCGGTGGAAACGATCGGCCCTAAAGTTGCCGGCGTCCCGGTGACTTTGAATCAAGCAAGAATCTCGCCCGTGAAAGGCGAATTGATGCTGAGAGGCCTGCTGGTCGGCAATCCGGAGGGCTTTTCCACCCCGAATGCGATGAGCTTGGGTCACTTCGAGGCCTGGCTGGATATGAAATCGTTATTCAAGGATCCGCTCGTCATTAATCGAATCCTCATTCGCAATCCGGAAATCACGTACGAGCAAACGCTCAAAGGGAACAACCTATCCGCCTTGATGGAGCAGATTAAAAGAAAAGAGCAACCCTCCGAAGAGAAGAAAAAAGCAGAGGGGAAGAAAGTCGTGATCGACGATCTTCAAGTTGAAGGCGCGATGCTCAACGTCAGCATGAGCGGATTGGGGGGCAAATCGGCTTCCATTCCGCTGCCCGCCATTCATCTGACGGACATTGGGAAGGAATCGGAAGGGACCTCGATGGGTGAAGCCGCTTTGCAGGTGGTCGGGGCGATTTTAAAGAGCGCCACGGGCGCCGTGGCCGCTTCAGTCGATATTCTCGGTGAAGGCGCAAGCAAAGTGGGCGAAGCCGCCCGGCAAGGAGCTGAAACGGCAGGCGAAGCCGCCAAGAAAGGGGTCGAAACCGTAGGCGAGGGGACTTCGAAGGCGTTTGGGAAATTCAAGGAGTTGCTGCCGGGCGGCGCTACGAATCGTTAAGCTAGAACCTGCGATCCGAAAAAAATCTGGAGCCGCCTGGCCCCGTTCATTATCCCTGGGCCCGACCGAGCCGCGTTAGAGGTCCGATGCTAACGCGGCTCGGCATGGATTCTACCGCAACGGCGAGAGGTATTCCACGTCTGTTTTGGCTGCCATGATGAAGTCGTTGGCATGCAGCCCTTTCACTTTTTGTGTCCACCAAGTCACCGTGACCTTGCCCCATTCCGTTAAAATAGCCGGATAATGCGATTCCTCGTCCGCTATGCAGCCGAGGCGCTCCGTAAAGGAAAGCGCTTCCTTGAAATTGGCAAAAGAGAAGCTCCGCCGTATCCGATTGATGCCCTTGACCTGAATGATTTCCCATCCGGGCAACTGGAGCATGAAATCGTCGATTTCATCCCGATTGGAGCCTTGAATTCCTGCATTGCAAACTTCACACGACAACGTAGTCAGCTCGTTCATGTTCACCTCGTGTACTTGTATTTATTGGTATTAGCGCAACTCAGGATGGGACCGCTCCGAATCGTGAGAAATCAGATCCTTGAGGGTCTTTTGTTCCCGAATTGCATGTTTGATGGCGCAATATACGACAGCTTTGTCGACCCGATTATATATATTTAGCTAATCGTTTTGGAAGGTACGGCAACGAAAAGTATGAGAAGTTCAAAAGAGCCCTTTTGTCATGCCGTCATCTATTCCCGGGCGCGATGTTGAAGCGCTTTTTGAACGATGGCATTGCCGTGAGCCGCCTTCATCCAAAATTTTTCCCGACCGGCCATGAAAATGGCGAAAAGGCTCAATACGAAATAGACGGCGGTGCAAACGATCGCTGCGATTAGCTTCCGATCGGCATCCCACGGCAGTTTGAGAATAATGGCGATATGCAGCAACAGAAAGCTGAGGGCCAGCAAACTGGCGATAAAGAATGCGCCAATGAGCGCCAGCGTGGAGCGGCGCGCTGCATCGATGCCTTTGATGTATAACAGCGCGCCCTCGATTTGGGCCAGATTGACCATATGTTTTCGGTATTTCTTCGCGATGCCCAACGCAGCGAACAAGAGCAGGGATCTAAGTGGCGATGACATGAACAATCCTTTCGTTGGGACGGACGGTTATTCTTTCCGCCCGAGTACATATCCGATCACAAGAGCGCCCAAAGCGGCAAAGCCCAACGAAGTCCATGGGCTTTCGTGCACTCGATGATCCATTTCCTCAGCCAGTTCTTTTGCCCGCTCCTTGCTGCGGTTTTGAATATCCCTTAGGGCTTCCGAAGCGCCCTGCATGTGTCCGGACACCTCTTCGCCGACCGAAGAAAACATGGTGCTTAATTCTCCATATTTTTCGGAGACCAGGTTGCGAATTTCCGTCTTCTTTTCCTTAACCGCTTGATTCAACAATTCCAAGGCCTCGTTAATTTTTTCGTCGCTGGGCGTGGTCGTTTCCATGATGGCTTCCTCCTGATTGCAGCTATTCTCGTCGTTTATGCATATAGGCTAATGCGGACTCAGATGGGTCGCCATGAGGGATTCTCTGATATCCTGCATCGATTTTCAGCAGGTAGGACCGCCGACGAGGCCTAGGCGCTTTCTTTCTATCATCAGGAATATGGACGGTCATATTGCGCATTCCCCCGAGTGGTGCGTCTATGTTCTCCAACTATAGTCTTGAAACGATTATTCCTGCTTAGAAACAAAAATATTGAAAGGAAGGCTTCCATGAATCATCACGACACGACAGCACAAATGATCGGCGCTCACCCGAAGAAGCCGATCTTCAAACAGGATGCGCTCGAAAATCTGATCGACACGCTGTATGAATGTTCGGAAGCGTGCAATACCTGCGCCGATGCCTGTTTGGGCGAAAAAGACGTCAATAACGTGGTCCGCTGCATACGCACCTGCATCGACTGCACCGATATTTGCCAGACCACAGCCCGGGCGTCCTCGCGCCAGACTGAAGTCGATCCGGAAATTTTGAGGGCCTTGGTGCAAGCTTGTCGTACGGCTTGCGAGAGCTGTGCGTCCGAATGCGATAAGCATTCCGCCCACATGGATCATTGCCGGATTTGCGCAGAAGTATGCCGTCGTTGCGCGGACACCTGCCATTCGTTCATGATCTGACGTCCGTGGAGGATGGGTATAAAAGACCGGGCGAAGCCTCCGGCTAAGCCGCGACGCGTTTAGAAATTTTCCAGGGTTTCTCGCGCCGTTTCGCGAAAGTAATTGTCGGTAGGCCAAAATTGCAGCGCCATGTCCGCTTGGGCGCCCGCCTTCAGGGGGTGTCCGTTTTTCAGCATGGCGGCCGTCTCGGCCTTGAAATCGTTATAGACCAGACCGAAAAACTTGATGCCGACGGCCGTCTTGACGTAACTCAATTTGTCTTTGAGAAAGGCAATTTTGGGCGGTCCCTCTTTTGTCGCCTTATAATCGGCAAATAGCGCTTTCACGGTCTGGTCTTCCAACTCGCCGATGCCGGAAACATAGGGTTTATAATTTCCCAGTTCGTTCAGCGCCAGCAGTCGTCGCAAGGTATCTTTTTCTGCGCCGGCTTGCTCGATTTGCTGAAGAACGGTGTTTTTTTTGCGTTTGAGTTCGGTGATTTTCTGATCGTAGGTGCGGTCAAAAAGCTGGTTGTTGGTTCGCAACGCCTTTTGATACCACCTCAAGCGGGCATCCAGATTGTAAGGATCGATGTTGGATTCTTCCTTGACGTAATAACTGACCAATTGCTGGGAGACTTGCGTCAGGGTTTTCATGGCCTGCATATCGGAGGGATGGGCGTCGACTTGTTCCGAGGCTTCTAAAAAGGCGCGCTCCGCCGGGCTCCACGCCGGGTCTTCTTGGGCCAACCCGGAGAGGACGCCGAGCAAGAAAATCCAGGCAAAACAAAGGCAAAATTTGTTCATGCCGATCACTATACCCGCTCAACCGCCGCAAATATACCCGAAATACGCGCCGAAATAAATCTCGCATATTTGCGAAAGCGCAAGCTGGATTTGAGGTCAGCGCTGGAAACCTGACAAAAATCGCTGGTTCGCAGAATCGGCCTGCATCATGAGGACATTTCCGGCCGGTTATGCAGACCGGCTTTGGCAGGATCGCGTCCGAAGGGGATGCAGGCCTCTGCAGCCTGCCGAATTAGTTCGTAGTTCAGCTCCTGGAACGAAGGCTCCCGGCGGATTTACCGCTAATTTACCCGTTCTTGGAACGGCTTTTGCTTAAAGGATCAGAACCTCAGAAAGAAAATAACTAAGGGATGGCGACGAAATGCAGTTGATCTCATCCTATGAATCCGATAATTCAGACAGCAATAAAAATGAGCGATCCGCTGGCACATAATCCGACTAACAAGAAATTATCGGCCTTTTACGATGTTCTATTGTGCACGGACGATCAGGTCTTGTGGAATGAGTTCGCCCAGTTCTTCAAAACCCAGCATCCCAACCTTCGCGTCGGCTATGTTCCCAGCCCCGACAAATTGAAGCCGGTTTTATCCCGTTTGGCGCCTGAAGGCTTATTGCTCCACGACTTGCGGGCCGAACCCGCCACGTCTTCCGACGAGCAACCGGCGATGTGGGGGCGCATCAAGGAACACGCGGTGGTTATAGGCCTTTGGTCGTCGGAGGAATTGCCGGAACCGTTCGAAAAAGGTCCCTGGATTCGATTGGATGCCGTGCTCTCCGCTTCCCAGAAGGCGGCCGAAAACTGGAGCCGCATTCAAAACATAAGTGCGGCGCTCAAGCAACCGCTGATGAGCCTGCGCATCGAGGATGTGGCGGTGAGCAATATCTTGCAGTTGCTGACCATGAGCGAACGGGGCAGCAACGTCGCGATTCATGGACGTAAAAACGCGCAATCGCCTTGGGTGGATGGGCGTCTGTTTTTTCAAAACGGCATTCTTCATTTTGCCGTGACCGGCGGCCAGGCCGGGGATGCGGCCGTGATAGATCTGCTGGGCTTGAAGGACGGGACCATTGAGGTGTATTCCTGCTGCTGGCTGCCGGGCCGCCGCAATATTCAATGCATGACGGACAAGCTGCTGCTGGATTACGCCGTCGGCTGCGACGAGTCGTCGTCGCAGGAACCCACCTTCGCTCAACCGGCAAAAGCCGCCGCGACGGAGCCGGCGGAGAGCCTGTCGCAGGGGTTTGAAAAAGAGGACCTGGCCGCGGCGCTGGCGGCCGGTACGTGGGGCTCCTCCTCGCACCGGGAAAGCCCCGACCGATTCCAAGGCGCGTCCTCCTTCCAGATGTTCAGGGCGCAATGGTCCGTCCTTCCCTCGTCGCTTATCGAGCAACTCGAACAGTCCGGCGAAGGCCAATTGCCATTGGACTGGATGACGCCCAATGAATTGTCTTCCTATCTCGATTTGAATCCGGGACAACGGGTGGTGGCGCTGCGCGGCAGTCTGGAATTTTTGATTTGCATGATGGCGCCCTGGGGGGAACGATTTCAAATCGACCGGTTTGCGGCCGGCGCCCGCCCGGCGATACGGGTGGAAAACGATGCGGACGGTTCGATCTGGTTCGTGGGCGATCTCGACGATCAGCCGGCGGATATTTTGAGCGATTATCCCTGCGCGGTTTGGACGGAGCCCCAGAAATCCGATTTGACCTTGCGGCGGGAGGCGGCGCTGGGGCATCCGGCGGTGATCTTGATGACGTCGGATCTTAAGCTCTACTCTATTTCGTTGAACTGGGGCCTGGCGTACGAAGGCCGCGTCACCGTGGCTCACGACTGCATCATCGCCATGGCGGATTCGTGGTCGCACGTACGGCGTGGGCTTGCCCATGTATTGAAGGTCCTGAAAGGGTTGGCGGTGCGCTGCAAATGAACGGAGATACGGCATGTCCCAAAAAGTCTGGCAACTGATTCCGTTGATCGAGTCCGATACCCCATTCAAACTCACCTCGTTTCCCGTCGTCATTGGACGCAACGAAGAATGCGGGATCGCCATATCGGACAAGACCGTATCGCCCCGTCACGCTCGGCTGTCGGAGCGGGGCCGCCGCCTGGTGATCGAGGATCTCGACAGCGCCCACGGCACTTTGCTGAACGACGAGCCGGTGCGACGGGTCCTGGTGCGCCGTTCCGCGAAGGACTCCACCCGTTTGCAGGTTGGGCATACGGTGTTTCGCTTATACTATGGCGAGGTGGGCAAGGATTTGCCCCCCAGCACCGTAAATACCGAGTCGGCGCCGGCCGCGGAATGGTTTTATCGCCATGAAGACAACGACATCGGGCCTGTCGACGCCCGAACGCTGCTGGCTGCGGCGCGGAAAGGCGAGATTGCGCTTCACGACGAGGTTTGGCGCATCGGAGACTCGCTGCGAAGCCATTTGTTCGAACTGCGGACCTCCATTCCCGAATTCGAAAAGGCCATGCAGCTCGAGCGGCATCCCGCCGACGAGCCGAGGTCAAAGGCCGAAGGACTTGCGAAGACATCCCGGGCGCTTCGCGACAAAATGATCTGCCCCTTTTGCTGGACGCGGATCGACGTGGAGGACTTGCTGTCGATTGCCGCCCATCCCGATCTCGTGGGCGATCCGATGCTGGGCGAGGCGGAGTCGATGCGGTTTCTGCCCCAGCATTTCACCCACGACGGGCATGCGTTGGATCCCAAAAAGACCGTCTGCCGGGAGAGCGCCTGCCCCAATTGCCACATGCGGCTTCCGGACGCGCTTTTGTCCCTGCCGCCGGTGTTCTTTTCCATCTTCGGCGTGCCCAGCAGCGGCAAGTCCTATTTCCTTACCAGCATGTGCTGGATCCTTCGCAGCATTCTGCCCAAGTTTTTCAAGACAAGCTTCAAGGATGCCGATGCCACGACGAATCACTGGCTCAACGAATATGAGGACCGGCTTTTCCTTCATGGCGATCAATCGCACATCCGCCAGTTGGACAAGACGGAAATGCGGGGGCATTTGTACCGGGAAGTGCTGATGAATCGCGTTTCGGTGTCGCTGCCCTTGCCCAGCTTTTTCATGCTCCAGCCCGGCGACGAACGGGAAGGGCAGCCGGAGGGCCGGCATCCGGGCAACTTCATGCTGGTGGTCTACGACAATGCCGGGGAGCATTTTCAGCCCGGCCAGGACAGCGAGATGAATCCCGGCACCCGCCATCTCGCCCATGCCCAGCAACTGCTGTTTTTATTCGATCCCACCAAGGATCCCCGGCTGCGCGCCATCGCCACCGGCAAGGATTACCAACTGAAGGAGGAATCCCTCATTCAGCGGCAGGACGTAATCCTCACGGAAATCATGGACCGCTTGCGCCGGCATCTGGGCCTTAAATCCGGCGAGCGCTACCAGCGCACATTTATCTTCGCCATGTCGAAGGCGGATGTGTTGTCGGGTTTCATTCCGCTGGAATCGTCGCCCTGGGTGTGGAGCGAAGCGGCCAATGCCAATGTGCTCAACCTGGCCGAGATCGCGCAGGTGTCGTATCTGACGCGAACGCTGTTGAACGAACGCCTGCCCGACTTGATCGGCGCCGTGGAATCTTTTGCCGAGCATGTGGTTTACCTGCCCAACAGCGCCCTGGGGCACAGCCCGGAATCGCGCAACTCGTTGCTGCAGGTCAAGACCGGCGACATCCAGCCCCAGTGGGTGGAGGTGCCGTTTTTGTATATGCTGGCCCGGGCGGGGATCGTGCCGTCCGTCAAGACCATGGACACCCGCCATTCGCTGCCGGATCAATACGAATACGACGGACGCTACATAACCTTCAAACAACCCGGCACGGGCCATCCCGTACGCCTGCCGGATACGCTGAGCGGCTTTTGCCTGCAATGCCCGCGCTCCGGCGTGCTGTTCCGAGTTCCGGAGGCGCCCACAACCAATGCGATCGGCAGCACCCTGGAGCTCGATCTTGATTGCTGAGCTTATATACACGTCCGTTCCCAAAGGTTTGGCCGCCGGCCGGTCGGGATTTTGTACGGCGGCCTATACCGAGGGCATACCGAAGCCGTTGATCCTGACCTGCGAATCGCTTAGCTCCTACCGGCATTTGTTTCCGCCCGGCGACCGGCAGGAAGCGTTGAACCCGGTGCTGTTCGCTCACGCCATCGTCACGCGCATGGATAAGCCGTTCTCCGTCGTTTCGCGAGTCTCGGCCTATGGCGCCGACTATTCGGGCCGGACCAACATGCTGGCTCATCACCTTGTTTTGTCGCCTGAACATCGCGTGCCTCAGGGGCCCGCGCGGGTGCTGCAAATCCCGCATCTCATGCGATGCGAATGGACGCAGGAGCCGGCGATCCTGCCGTTCAGCCCCTGGCTGGGTGCAGCGGTCGAGCCCTTGACGTACCGGGCAAACGCCTGGGAAAAGCTCACGGGTTGGGCCGGTTGGGCCGGCGTGCTGGCAAACTCGTTCGTCGAGCAGCCGCGTCGGGCCGTATATCTGATTTTTCAACCGGGTCTGGAGCTGCTGCCGCTCTTGACCGAAGCCATCGATTTGTTGCCCCCCGCGCTGCGGTGGCAGGCCACGTTCAGCACCTACTGCACCGCTTTGCCCCAAGGCGTCGAATGCTTGTGGCGTTGTTGTCTGCCGACGGCCGATTTTTTGCCGAAGGTCCGCAAACAAGCCGATGCGTTCATCCTCGATCTTACCGGTCCGTTGGAACGGCCGGCGATCGACGAGAGCAATCCGTGGGTGCGTTGCGCCGTATCCGGCGAACGGCCCGATTGGAGCGAACCGTCCGCGTCCGCCAGCGTGGAGCCAACGGCCGTATCTTTTGGAGTGGTGCAACAAACCGGAATGGCAGCGAAGGCAGGCGGGCATCGCCGGACGCTGGACGCGCCGGAAGATTCCACCCAGGTCCATAAAAGCGCGAAACCCGGACTGGCGCTGGCCGGTCTTTTGCTGGCCGCCGCGGCGGCGGTTTGGCGGCTGCCGGACCTTCAACGCGAAACGCCTCCCTCGCCGGAATCGCCGGCCGTCGAGCCCGTGGCGTCGAATGGGCCGTCGCCGGTCGCCGAGACCACTCCTGTCGACGTGCCGGTCGTACCGGAAACGCCCGAAACGAGTGTTCCAATCCAACCGGCGGAAGAATCGACGGCGTCTATCCCTTCCGTGGCTGAAGAGCCTCCGAAAGCCTGGGAGCTGGCGTTTCCTCAGGTTGTGCGCGAGAGCATGAATACCTTCCGATTGATCGGATTGCCCACGGATATTGCCGGGGCTGCGCGAATCTCTTTTTATCTCGCACCGGGTTATAGGATTTCACGCACCAACGGCACGCTTTTTGCCGCCGGCGTTTCAGGCGCGCTGGCAGGACGAGGCAGCGGCGAGATGAATCTGACCGTCGGCCATCCCACCCGGGGATTGGACGAAATCAGCCTGCGCTTGAAGCACGACGAATTGCAGTGTTCCGCCCGCGCGGAATGGCTGGCGTGCTTGCAGGCCATCCAGTTCGATTTTCCGACCCATGCATCCCGCCTGGTTCTGTGCGCCGCGCCCTGGCGCTTTTCGTCCTTGCGGTTGCAGTTCCTGCCGGAACCGTATCGGTTGCTTCTGCCGTTGACCGGCGAGAAATCCGAATTCCTGTCCAAGGCCATTCTTTCTTTCGGCGCGGAGGAAATGTGGAATGCGCACGTACAATTCAACAAGGGACCGGCGTTCTTCCTGACCGTTAAACCGCGGCCTGACGAGTCGGCATTCGAGCTGGCCTTTTCCGAAAAGGAATGCCAATGGCTTGCCTTGCTTCAGCGCCTGCGCGAACGCAAATCGTACCGCGAGTGGCCGGCCGCGGAACCGGCCGAGGGAGGGGAGTGGGAGGTCTTGAAGGCTCTGCTGACGGACTGGCTTGACTGTGGCTGGGACGCCCGGAAGCTGTTGGAACCCTTGCGCAGCCTGGCTCAGACCTCGGCGGCCGGAATCCCGCTGGAGCCGATCCCGGAGGCGGCCGATGTCGACGCCTTGATGGCTTATTGCCAGAACGCATTAATTGCCGCACCGGCTTCGGATATACGCGCAACCGTACAGAAGATGTGTCTGGAGGCTCAAACGCCCTTCGCGGGCGCCTTGGCGCCTCTTTTCATGCTGGAAACAGGAAAAGGGCTCGATTTGGGCCTTCGATATGGAGATTCTCTTTTTATCGTGATGGAAGAGCACTGACATGGAAGATCTACTTCGACAATATCGGCGCGCTGCGCGCTTGAACGACTGGCCCGAATGCCTGCGCTGCCTGCGACAGATGGTCGCCGTGCCCAATGACGGCGTTGCCTGGCAGCCGGATCTTGACGCGCTCGAAACGCGGATCATGGACGACATCCGGGACCAATTGCCCGCCTGGATCGAAAAAGGTCGGATCGACGACATGGAACAGGCGTTGAAGGAATTGGCTTTCTGCACCGACGCGCCGCGAAAGCGGATCCTGATGGCGGAAGTATCCCGGGCCTTGGATGCCCACGGCCGGACCCGATTTCTCGAAAGAGGCGGCGTTCTCCTGGCCAATGCCCGCGAGGCCTTCGAGGACCAGGATCGTGCGCGCCTGATCGAAACCGTACGGCAATATCAGAAGCTCAACGAAAGCATATTTTTCAATCCCACCGCCGCGATGAGCGCCCAGTTCTCCGAGCTGTTCGAATGGTATAAAGATGCCGTTCGCGACGAGGAGCAGCAAAGGCACTTCGACGCCGCCTTGACCGAATTGATGGCGGAATTGGCCAAGCCGAATCCCGGCCATAACCTGGTCCAGATCTGGCGGAGGCTGCAAGCCTGCGGAGAGGACTTGTCTCCGGCGCTGACCGACAAGGCCCAGAAAGCCGTACGTAAAATCGAAAGAAACCGCCGCACCTTCCGTAAATTGGCCGTCATGGCGGCCGGGGTGGGAGGGATCGTTTTGGGGACGGGGGTTTCATCGTTGATCGTACACTGGCAGCGGCGCGAGACCCAGGCCCTGGTGTTGAGCCGTTTGGACGCCCAGTGGGAAACCAACTCGCCGGAGGCCTACATCGCCACCATGGAGAACGTTTCCCTCAAGCACACCTTCCTGCTGAAGCGGGCGGAAATGCGAAACCGCGCCGAGCGGGTGGGTCACTTTGAGAACCTCTTGAGAAGCCGGCAGACCGTATTCGATCAGCGTCTGCAATCGTTGCGCAGCGTTCTGGACAAGGCGGGCTCGTGGGACACGGAAGTACTCCTGAAGCGGCGCAACGAAGTGGACCGTCTGATTCAGGATGCGAATGCGGCGCTCGAGGCCTTGGGCCCGGCCATCGACCCCGTTCGCTTGCGGACATCCATCGAAAACTGGAGCCCGCAGGTGCCCGCGGAATGGCGAAGCGCGGCGACCGGTTTTCTGGCCTGGGTTGAGTCCCCCCGGCTGAATCGCGCCGATCTGGATCGGGCGCTCGCGCAGTGGGAACAATTCAAGACCGAGCGCCAGGGCCGGATCGATCTGGCCTTTACCGCCCTGATCGAGCAGGCGGATGTGACCCTGTCGGGCATCGATCTTCAGAACGCCGAAGAGGATGTCCTGCTCGCGCCCCGCCAACTGCTGGAAAAAGCCGCCCGCATGCAGGGCGTTTCGTCCAACTTGTTCGCGTCGATGAATGCGGTAAACCAGCGGGCCGATGCAGTCGGTTCCGAAATCCTCCGGCGGCGGCAGTTGATGCACGACATCGGGCAGGCGAATTCTCTTCCCGGCTACCTGGCCGCGGTGCAGAACTATCGGGATGCCTTTCCACCATATCGCATGAGCGCTGGGATGGGGGCGGTGCTGGCGCGAGCCGATTTCTACAAATCCATCCTCACGCCCTCCGCCGCGACGAATATCCCTGCGCTTGCCGGACCGCGCGCGGAATGGGCCGCCTTGAAATCGGCCCGCGAAAAAAACTGGCCGGAAGTGCGCGCCAAGCTCATGTCGCTTGGGAGCGAAAAACGGCTGGTCGACTTGCGGGCTTTTACCCTGGGGCGATGGCAAAATGGCGTGCTGGTCGAGCGTGCCGGGTTTCTCGAGGGCGAATTTAGCGCCGGCGCCCTCGATCGTCGGAAGGGCGTGGTGGCCGCGGGCATTCGCCCCGTGGTGGAAGGCAAAACCTATTTCCCGGGCGGCAACGATGTAGAGCCCAATTTCAGTTTCGGCACCTTCAACCGCGGGCAAGGGGAATATGTCGGACGGGCGCTGTTGATGCCGCACTGCCGATGGGTCGACGACTTGCTGGGCGTCGCCCGCAGCGGGGCCGGAGAGGATTTTGTTCCCGATTTGTTCCTGGCGCAGTCCGCCGAAACGCTGGCCCTGCGCGAAGACATCCCGCCGCTCCTGCGCTTGCGGTTGATCCAGTATTTGGTCGAGCAGTTGCTCGCCATGACCTCCGAAGGCGGCAAACCGTTCTGGACGGATTTTGTAGCCGCCGCCGCCCGGATCGGCAGCGAAATCAATTGGCTCTGCACGGAAAACCGCGAAGTGATCGTCGCCAATACCCATGCCGCCGATATCCTGCAACGATACTTTACGAACGAAGGAATCGCCCGGCGATACGCCTATTATGTCTCCGCCCTGCGCGAAACCGCCGGACGCGCTCCGGTCTGGGCCGGCTACGCCGACTGGTCCGAAAACAATCCGGCGCCGGCGATGCGCCCGGGAATCACGGCCCGCGAACTGTGGATTTTCCGTCCGAACGAGGCCGGAACCTTGTGGGTTGTTGCCGCACTGCTGCAAGATCAAACCTGGAGCCTGTCTCTCCCTCTCGAACCCGGCGAACCCCTCTTCGCGCCGAACGGCCCTGAAACCACCTGCGAAAAACTCGACCGCTTGCGGCAGCAAGTCGAAAAGGATCGCTCCCTCTCCCTGCCGCTGGCGACCGGCTGGCCCCAAGTGCAATGCTCTCCATGAGGCTTTTACCTGGATAGTGGGATTAAGATGAAGATCCATGAATACATCAATTGATCGGACTCCCTTTCTTTTAGGCGTCAACTATTGGCCGCGGCGAAAATCCATGTACTGGTGGAGTCGCTTTGACGCCGTTGAAGTGGACGAGGATTTTGCTTTGATGGCTGCTCTTGGTTTGAAAGTGGTTCGGGTGTTTCTGCTGTGGGATGATTTTCAGCCTGAGCCTGCGAGCGTCGATCGGGCCGTGCTGGCTCATCTTGTAGAAACGGCTGACTTGGCCGCTAAGCATCATCTGGTCCTCGATGTGACTTTTTTTACCGGACACATGAGTGGTCCCAATTGGGCTCCCCGATGGATGTTGACGAAAGACGAGCATTTCCCTTCGCCTTATTTTGCCTGGGTGCGTCAGGTGATCAGCCGGGGGACGGTTGTTCTTCATGGCAACTATCTCAATATGTTTAACGATCCGGTCGCTTTGAAAGCGGAGCAACTTCTGCTTCGAACGGTCGTGGGCGCACTCAAGGATCATCCGGCGATTTACTTGTGGAATCTGGGCAACGAACCGGACTTGTTCGCCTTTCCGGAGGATGATGCGCAAGGCCAGGACTGGACTCGCGAGATGACTCGTGTAGTCCAGGAGATCGATTCCATCCATCCCGTTACGGTGGGCCTGCACAGCGCCGATCTGTATGGAAACACCGGTTTGCGCGCCGATCGGATTTTTGCGGAGACTCCGGTCGCGGTGATGCACGCCTATCCCATGTATTGCGACTGGGCGCTCGGACCGCTTGATCCGGATTTCGTCCCGTTCATGACGGCGCTCACGGCTGCTCTTTGCGGAAAGCCGGTGCTGATGGAGGAGTTTGGCGGGTGCACCTCGCTTCCGGGGCATGGGTCCGAGACCTGGACTTGGACGGGCTATGACTCGGAACGAAAGCAGTTCATGGCTTCCGAGGAGGCCTTCGCGGAATACATTCGGCAGGTGTTGCCCAACATTCAGGCGGTTGGCTCGACCGGCGCGTTCATCTGGTGTTTCGCTGATTATGCCCCCGAGCTGTGGGCTATGCCTCCTTGCTGCGACTCTTGGCACGAACGCCACTTCGGCTTGGTGCGGCCGGATGGCTCGCTCAAGCCTCACGCCGAGGTCCTGAAACAATTTGCCGCCACAGGTCCCAAGGTGAGCCCTATACCAGACTATGCGCGTTTCCCCGGCTTGACGGGATCCGATTTCTACAACCAGCGTTTGTACGAAAAGCTACCGGCGATGTATCAGCAATATCTTGAACGCCGGAATAGGACTCATCGCTGACCGGTCAGGGTCATCATTACAATGGCTGGGCTTTAAGAGCCTTCCTCAGTCGTTTCCTCAATGCCGAGACGTTTAATGTATTGAGCACATCTTTTTTGGTCAGCCAGCCTCGGCGGGCGACGATGATCCCGTAGCGGATGAAATCGAGGTCGTTTGTGTTATGGGCGTCAGTGGAGATGGCAAATTGCACGCCGGCCTCCAGGGCTCTTTTGCAGAGGACGTCCGGCAAGTCCATACGTTCGGGGGCGCTGTTGATTTCCATCAAGACGTCGTGTTTCCGGCAGGCTTCCAGGACGCGGTCGAAATCGAATTGGATCGGATCGCGTTGGCCGATCAGACGGGTCGTGGGGTGGCCCAGACAATGAATCACGCCGGATTCGACGGCTTTCACCAGTCGATCGGTCATGGCCTCCCGGGAAAGCTGAAAATGGGAATGGATGCTGGCGACAACCCAATCGAGATCGGCGAGCAGTTTCTCGTCGAGGTCCAGCTCGCCGTTTTTCAGGATGTCCACCTCGACGCCGGCCAGCAGCTCGATATTTTTCATCCGGCCGCCGATCTTGCGAATGTTCTCGGCGTGTTTTTTTAAGCGGGTTTCGTCGAGGCCGCCCGCCACGCGCGTCGATTGGGAGTGATCGGTGATGGCAAGGTATTCGTATCCGCGCGTTAGAGCGGCGCGCGCCATCTCTTCAATCGTGTTTTGTCCATCTGTGGCCGTGGTGTGGCAGTGCAGATCGCCTTTGATTTGTTTGAGTTCGATCAACTGGGGCAGGGCTTCTTTCTCTGCGGCGGCTATTTCGCCGGCGTCTTCGCGCAACTCGGGAGGAACCCAGGCGAGATTCAGGTGCTGATAGAGATCGGCTTCCGTGCTGCCGGCGATTCGTTTTTTGCCTTTGAACAGCCCATATTCGTTCAACTTCCAGCCGTTGTCCTGAGCTCGTTTTCTGAGCGCGATGTTGTGGGCTTTGGAGCCGGTAAAGTACATCAGGGCCGCGCCAAAAGCCGCGGGTTCGAAAAACCGGAAATCCACGCGCAGGCCATTCTGCAAGCGTACATTGAGCCATTCGACGCCCTGGCTGATCGTCTCGCTTATCTCCTCATACTGCTGCAAGGCGCCGATGGCTGCTTTCCGGTCGCCGGCATGAAGCAGGATATCCAGATCGCCGACCGTTTCCCGTCCGCGACGATAGCTGCCAGCGGCTTCCCATTTTGTTATGGCCGGAATGGTTTTGATCAGCCGTCCGATGGACTCCACATAATCCGTGGCTTCCTTCAACAGTATCCGGCCCTCGGAGGATTCCAACGTGACGATGCCCTTAAGGATTTTGGCCTCCGTTTTGGCGCCCATGTGCGCGAGGGTTTGAAGTTCGTGCTTCTCGCAGGCCGCTTTCAATGCCGCCAGGGTGTGTATTCCCAGCTTCTTGTACAGTTCGCTCGCCGTGCGTGGGCCGACGCTGGGAACTTTCAAAAGATCGGGCAGGCCTGGGGGCACTTCTTTCTGCAATTCTTCCAGACGGGCACAAGTCCCGGTCTTCAGGATCTCGCGAATTTTGTCTTCGGAGCTTTTGCCAATGTTCGGAAGGTCGGCGAGCGATTTTCCGGCTTCCACCCAATCGGCGACGCGCTCGGATAGGTCGCGCAGCGTGCGCGCCGTGTTGCGGTAGGACCGGATTCTAAAAGGATCTTCAGCCTTTAGTTCCAGCAAATCGGCCATTTGGTCGAATAGATCGGCGATGTGGGCGTTTTCCATGTGTCTTTCTTTAAATGGCATAATGGCGCTTCGCCCTGCCTTCAAGATGCACCTTGATTTATGCCGTAAATTATAACGTAGCTTCCTGCGGCCCAATCAGGCTCTCCCTGAGTTGGATGGGACTATTTCCTCAGCTATGAAGCCATCAGAGAATTCCACCTGAACAGTAAGGTTCATACTGATAGGGCGACGGACGAAAGCACGGTATTTTGAGTACAACCATGGGAGGCTGCTATGTTGAGAAGCGCTAAAGAAGTTCTTGGATATTACATTCATGCCACGGATGACGTGATGGGCAAGGTCGACGACTTTCTTTTTGACGACGCTTCTTGGGCCATCCGTTATGTAGTTGTTGATACAGGAAACTGGCTTCCAGGGCGGCTGGTGGTCCTGGCGCCCGCCGCCCTGGGACAGCCCGATTGGGCCCACCAGACGATGACGGTCAAACTGAGCAAGAATCAGATCGAGAACAGTCCTTCTTTGGCGCAGCACCAGCCGATATCCCGGCAGCAAGAGTTAAAGCTGCACGAATATTACATGTGGGCGCCTTATTGGTCGCAGTACACGACCAGCATGCAACCGCCTGCTCCCGCGATGGCCTTGGTGCAGAAAGCGCCGACCGACGCCGGCGAGGAGCAGGAACGCCAGCATTTGCACAGTATGCGGGAAGTCATCGGCTATAATATTCACGCCTCCGACGGGGGCATTGGGCATGTCGAGGATTTCATTATCGGCGACGATACGTGGAAGATTCAATATTTGATCATCGATACAAAAAATTGGTTGCCGGGAAAAAAGGTTATCCTGCCTCCCGACTGGGCGCATCAGGTGGATTGGTACGAAAAGAGCATTTATGTGGATTTGACCAAAAAGGTGATTCAAAGCGCTCCGGAATACGATCCCTCCACGCCGATCAATCGCGACTATGAACAGCGCATGTACGATTACTACGGGCGTCCGAGGTATTGGACAAAGACGTAAGGGATCGCGGGGTCAAAATTTGAGGCTTATAGGAGCGAGGCCCCGAACCCTGCCTTCACGAGATATCCGCAGGAGTGTATTTTACACTCAATATGCGGATTTCAACCAATCGTACGAGTCCTGTTTCATGCTTTGCACGCCATATATGTATGGCGTGCGTTTTTTGTGGAGTGTTGAGCAGTTATGCCGAACCCGCCCGGGAAATCGAATCGACCGTTCAAGATTACTACGTCAGTTCCCCTGAAGTTCCGTGGACTGAACCGAAGCCCATTCCGGAAGAGCGCTCGCCGCAAGGGTTCATTTCCATTCATCAAGCGGAAGCTGATTTCTATCGGGCCTTTCCGGCGCGGTCGGAGCAGGATTACGATGTGTTGCAGCGATCGTTGACGAGGCCGCGCGCGCGGCCGGAATTGGCGGTCACAAAGTTGCAGGCCCAGCCGCTCCAGAAGCAGATTTTTGGCTGGCATCCTTATTGGGAAGGGACAGCTTATACCAACTATGATTTTTCGGTTCTATCCTCGGTGGCCTATTTTTCCTACGAAGTTAATCCCGCCAACGGCGGTTATGCGGATATTCATCAGTGGACCACCACGCCATTGGTGGGTTTGGCTCAGACGGCAGGAGTTAAAGTTGTGCTGGCCGTCACCTGTTTCGGCAATGCGGCCAACGTGACCTTGCTGAACAGTCACTCCGCAAAAACCAATCTGACGGCGGAATTGTTGCGGCTGGTTAAACTGCGCAATGCCGATGGGGTGAACATTGACTTCGAAGGAATCACCGATTCCAATTTGCGCAGTCAGGTCACCAGCTTCATGACCAATCTGGCCGCGCGGTTTCACAGCGAGATTCCGGGGTCGCAGGTTTCCATCGATTTGCCGGCTGTGGATTGGTCGAGCGTGTTCGATGTCGCGGCGTTGAGTGCGTCGCTCGATCTGCTCATCGTCATGGGCTACGATTATCACTGGGCTGGAGGGGCCAACGCGGGCCCCGTGGCGCCGCTGCGTCAAAGCGCCATCTGGGGTTCGCTTTGCGTACAGCGATCTGTGAGCAATTATCTGTCTGCCGGCGCCTCGCCCGGCAAGCTGATCCTGGGCGTTCCGTATTATGGATACGAGTGGCCCACGATCAGTTTGCAGCTCAATGCCGCCGCCACGGGCTCTGCCGTCACTCGCACGTATCCCTCGGCGATAAGCCGCGCGGCAACCTACGGACGGCTCTGGAATGCTTCTTCGATGATTCCGTATTTCTTTACGGGGCCTACAGGCAGTTATACGCAGTGCTGGTATGACGACGCGGAAAGTCTGGGCGCGAAATACGATTACGTCAACGAGCGCGGCATCGGCGGGATCGGCATCTGGGCGTTGGGCTATGACGACGAACGTCCGGAACTCTGGCAGCTCCTGGCGGACAGATTTACCGCCCCGACGGAAGAGTGGTCGGCGCAGAATCCGGGGCTTGCCGCCAACTTGTATGGGATGACGTTCGGCTCGGGCCGGTTCTTCGCGGTGGGGGCGGGGGGAATCATTCTGTCCTCTTCCAACGGCACGGCCTGGATGCAGGTTCCGTCGGGAACTAACGCGCTTTTGTTGAATAGTCTCTACGCGTCCGGCCTGTTCGCAACGGTGGGCGAAAACGGCGCGATCCAATCCTCCTCCAATGGCGTGGATTGGAGGGGGCGGAGTTCCGGCGTGACCAATATGCTCCGCGGCATTGCGTGGGGCAGCAATGCATTTGTCGCGGTGGGAAACGAAGGGACCATCGTATCGTCGTCCAATGGCACGGATTGGGCGCAGCGGGTTTCCGGGACCAACGCGGGCTTGCAGGGCGTCGCATATGGGCTGGATAAATTTGTGGCGGTGGGCGTCAATGGCGCACTTCTGACTTCGGGTAACGGCATGAGCTGGACTCCACGCCATTCGGGGGTTACGCAATGGTTGCTGGACGTGTGCCATGCCAACAGCCTGTTCGTTGCCGTCGGGCTCAGCGGACGCATCGTCACATCGCCCGACGGGGTTGTCTGGACCGCGCAGACTTCGGGCACGGCCGAGCACCTCTATCGGGTTGCGAACGGCGGCGGTCGTTATGTAGCTGTAGGCGTCAACGGCACGATCCTATCCTCGACCAACGGCAGCCTGTGGGTGGGCGAGAATTCCGGAACCACGAATTTTTTGCGCGGCGTGGCTTATGGCCAGGGGGCGTTCATGGCGGCGGGGTACAATGGGACGATTCTGACGAGAGGAGTCATGACGCAGGCGGTGGAGGTCGTCGTTGCTGCCGCCGCAACCAACGCGCAGCCGGCTGGGGCTCTATTGGAAATCGTTGTTTATTGCAGCGCCGGGCATGGATTCACGGCCAATTCCGACAATACCGCCTGGATTACGGGGCGCGGACTGGTCAATGGAGTGGTGGAGGACATGGGCAATCAGGATCAACTGACCTTGTTCGCGCAATATTGTTTCAACGCGGGCGCGACGGTGGTTCCCATGAGGCCGGTTGGAAGCCAGACCAACGAAGCGGTGCTGGACAACGACGATAGCGGCGTAGAATGGATCGGATCGTGGAACAACAGCGTGGCGACTACCAATTTCTTCGGGGGCTTGGGCGATGTTCCTTATCGTTTTGCATACATCAACACAAACGCGGAAACGGCGCGCGCCGTTTATCGGCCAACTCTTCCATCGGCCGGCTATTATCCGGTGTATGGTTGGGCTCGTCGCGGCAGCGATCGGGTGCGGCAGCTTTATCGCATCCGACACAGCGAGGGCGTTACGGAGGTGCGCATCAACCATCGGCGCGTCGGCATGGGCTGGATCTGGCTGGGCTCCTACTACTTCGATGCGGGCTCCAACGGCTGTGTGGAAATTTCAAATTATGCTCCTGGCAGCTACAATCCCGCATCCGATGTGGCCATTGCCGACGCCATTCGCTTCGGCAACGGCATGGGCGATATCAGCCGGGGCGCCGCGGGCATCTCCGGCCATGCGCGCGAATGGGAAGCGGCTCGCTATTGGATTCAGAACGCCGTGGGACCGAGCATGGATTCGGGGCTTTATGAGCGGGTGGGCCTGAACGACAGCGACGACAACGTGGGTGCGCCCGCCCGCATGGCCGACAGCATGGACAACGAGGCCGACGGCGGAAAGACCAACCGGATTTACCTGGGCTTCCACTCCAACGCGGGCGCCGGCGCCACCCGCGGCGCGATGGGCCTTTACAGCACCGACAACACCGCCGCGCGGCAAGCCGAGCAGCGCTGCCTCGCGAGCAATCTGGTGCGAGAAATCAAGTCGGCTATGGGATGGGGGGAGCATGGCGTATACTTCAACGACGATTGGGCCGACGCCGATGCCGATATCTACGGAGACAGCTACGGCGAAATCCGGGAGACGTCGAACCCGAATATGAATTCGACCATCATCGAAGTGGCCTACCATGACAACGTATCCGATGCCTATCTGCTGAAGGACCTGAAAGCCCGCGATCTGTATGCACGGGCGTGTTACCGCGGTCTCGTGATGTACCTGCATTCCACGAATCCGGGCGTGGCCTTGTCGTTTCTGCCCGATCCGCCCACCCAAGTCAGCGCGGTAAACAACGAACCGGGCTCGGTGCGGGTTTCCTGGAATCCGCCGGCCGCCAATCCGGCGGTCAGCCAGCCGGCCACGGGATATCGGGTTTATCGGTCCAGCAACGGATATGGCTTTGGCCAGCCGGTGTCTGCGACGGGCGTTGTGATGGTCTTCACCAATTTGGTTCCGGGAAACGTCTATTATTTTCAAGTGACCTCCACCAATGACGGCGGAGAATCGCTTCCATCGCAAACCATCGGCGTTCGAGTCTCGCCCGTGGGACGCGCCTATCACCTTGTCGTCAACGGTTTCAACCGCTGTGACCGCTCGTTGAGCCCGACGAAGTACTTCGCCAACAACCTGGGCGGCTACGTCACCCTCGTGCGGCCCCGGCAAATTAACGCCTTCAATTATGTGATCCAGCACGGAGCGGCCATTCAAGCGGCAGGACGATACTTCGACTCATGCGGCAACGAAGTGCTGTCGAGCGGGTCCTTGAAGCTGACCAATTACCATGCGGCTTATTGGATACTGGGGGAAGAGTCTACCTCCAACGAAACCTTCAGCAGCGTTGAGCAGTCCCTTGTCGCCGCCTTCCTCTCGTCCGGTCAGCGGCTCTTTGTATCGGGTGCGGAGTTGGCGTGGGATTTGGATCATCTGGGCAGCGCTTCGGACAAGCTTTTTATGACCAACGTGCTGCGGGCCGGATATTCCCGCGACGACGCCGGCGCCAATCAGGTCACGGGAAAAACCGGCGGCATCTTGGATGGGACTGGCACGGGCGCTTTTGATGATGGCAGTGGGTCGATTTACAACGTCGAATATCCGGACGTGCTTACCCCTCAGGCCGGCGCCGTTGCGGCCCAGGCGTATGGTTCTCTCGCCTCCGGTGCGGATACGGCGGCGGTGCAATACAGCAATCAATACAAGACCGTAGTTTGCGGCTATCCCTTTGAAACGCTCATGACCGAAGCCGCACGCACGGCTACGATGGCCCGCGTGCTGGCCTTCTTCGGCGATGCGGAGGAGGAGACCCCCGTCGTGACGGTCACCAACGCCAACACCTCGGTCGACTACCTGGTGACGCAAGGCGGTCTTGGGGGAACCAATAATCAAGCCGCTTGGGGATATCTCGTTTGGACCAATGCACTCACTGGCGAGAGCGGTGTTTTGGCCTCTTCTCCAGGCTGGCAGGTGGCCGGCATCACGTTGGCGGTTGGCTCTAACACAATCACGGTTCGCGGCGCCAACTATCTTGGAACGCCCGCCTTCGACACCGTCTTGATTATTCGCCGCGACGAAGATTATGACAGCGACGTCGATGGCCTTCACGACTGGTGGGAAAACCTGCACTTCACCAACGGCGTCCTGGCCGGACCTGCCGACGATAGCGATCAGGACGGCATGAATAATTGGGAGGAATGGGTCAGCGGAACCATCCCCACAAATCTTAACTCCTATTTTAAAGTCGAGGATTCACGCGCTCAGTCATCCGGCGGAATCATCCTGCAATGGGCCAGCCTTTCCAATCGTGCCTACGCTATTTACTACGCCACTAATCAAATGAACAATTACACCGTCTTTGCCGGCAATCTTCCTCCCACGCCGCCGTTAAATCTCTATACCGACACGGTTCATCAGGGTGAGGCCGTGATCTTTTATCGGGTGGGGGTGAAAGAATGAGGGGAATTTCCGGACATGATGCGACAGAGCATCAATTCTATTTGTCATGCATTAAGCATTTTTAAGATGAAGAAACTCGTGACCGCGCTCGAAAGCTAATGACGGCGCATGAATTGCAATTTCTGAATTTGTAGGCCAGGCCTTTGCGCTTGGCGGGCTTGTTCTAAAGCGGAAATATCTTTCTTTCCTTGCGCCATCGACTCGATAATGAAATGATTTCTTCGATAGACAAGTGGGGAATCTCACAACAACAGCGAGCATGAGAAAACAAGTGAACACATTTCATAAAGTCGGAGTTCTGATGGGTGGGCCCTCCAGTGAACGGGAAGTTTCGTTGCGATCCGGAGCGGCGGTGGCCAGAGGATTGCGTTTGGCGGGATATGAAGTGACGGAAGTAGATGTGAAAACAACAGAGCTTGTTTTGCCGCCGGGTTTGGATGCGGTATTTGTGGCCCTGCATGGAGAGTTCGGCGAGGATGGACGCATACAAAAGTTGCTGTGCGACCAAAAGATGCCCTATACCGGTTCGAGTTCCAAATCCAGCCGCATCGCCTTCGATAAATTGCTCAGCAAGCAGGTCTTGGAAGAGCATGCCATTCCCACGCCGGCTTATGAAATTTTGCGCAAAGGAGATGCCAGGAGTCTGCCGTTGCCGGTGGTCGTTAAGCCGATCCGGCAGGGTTCGAGTTTGGGCGTATTCTGCGTGTTCGAGGAAAAAGACTGGTCGGACGCCCTGGCGCAAGCGCTTGTATATGACGGCGAAGTTCTGGTCGAGGCTTACATTTCGGGTCATGAACTGACCGTCAGCCTGGTGGGCGACGAAGTCTTGCCGATAGTCGAAATCAAAGCTCCGGCGGGTTTTTATGACTATCGGGCGAAGTATACGAAGGGGCTCACGGAATATGTCGTGCCGGCCCAGATATCCGCGGAACGCGCGGAGGCTTGCCGTCACTGGGCGAAGAAAACCTTTCAGGCCCTGCAATGCGAAGGAATGGGGCGCGTCGACATCCGCATGCAGGAGGATGGCGCACCTTATGTGCTGGAGTTGAACAATATTCCGGGTTTCACGGAGACCAGCCTGATGCCCAAAGCCGCCCAAGCCGCCGGGATAAGTTTTTCGGAACTGTGCGACCGGATTTTAAAGCAGGCTTCGGTTCATTGAACTGGAGACGACGCTTGCCTGCATTTTTTTTGAAAAAAAACTGTTCATCTTGAGCGGTCGTTTGTATCTTACGCCGTAGGAGAGAAAAGCGCATCATGTGGTTTAAAGACAATCGTTCAGAGTCCAAGCGCAAACGCGGCAACCGCCGCATCGCACCTGCACGCCAGAGCTTTTTGATGGTGCATGCCCGCGTGCTGGATCAGAAAAAAGATCGGATGCACAAAACCGGAGCCATTGTCCTGATGATGGTCGTGTTGGCCGCCGCCGTTTGGGTTGCCCACCTGCTGGGCGATCTCTTGAAGCGGAAACTGTTTTCGGAGTGCGACCGTTTTGTCATCCGCCAGCTCGATTTGAGTTCGGACGGCAAGCTGCAATCCTGGCACATCAAGGAATATGCAGGACTCGAAGAAGGCATGAATCTTTTCGCCGTGGACATGGATCGGGTTTGCAAGGAATTGTCCAGCGTGCCGGTCGTCAGTTCGGTGAAGGTTAATCGACGGCTTCCCGATACCTTGGTCATACGGATTACCGAACGTGTGGCGGTGGCTCGATTGGGAAACGGCGGCAATGGCTATTTTCTTGGAGTCGATCGCGATGGCTACGTGCTGGGGCCCAGTTCGATTACGCCCAATCTGCCGACGATTTCCGGCTTGAAGGACAAAGGTCTTCGCCCCGGCAGCCGCGTGATCGATCCCGCGGTGGTCGATGCGCTTAAGGTTCTGGATGCCTGCGATTCTGTAATGCTGAGTCAGATGATTCGCATCCGGGACGTGGATGTCCTGAATCCTGACTTTTTGAACCTGACGCTGACCAAAGGCGAGAGCGTGATGCTTTCTCGCGACAATGTGGAAAACAAGCTTCAAAAACTCGCACGCATCCTGCAGTCTTCTTCGAAAAAAGGCATCACCCTGGCGTCGATCGACATGACGGTCGACAAGAACTTCCCAGGAAAAAACCAGTGACGCTCGGTGCGTGCCTGACTTAACGGAATGACCGTGTATGAATTTACCTCCGATTGTAGCTCTTGAAATTGGCACCAGCCGTATCCGCGCGATTGTGGGCGAGGCCCGCGAAGACGGATGCATCATGGTGACCGGCCTGGGGGAATGCGATTCGCGTGGCGTTCGCAAAGGGGAAATCGTCGATTTCGACAATGCGCTCGCCTGCGTGAGAACCGCCCTGCACATGGCCGAGGAAAGCGGGCGTGTGATCATCAACGAAGTGCATCTGGCGATGTCCGGCGGTCACATCAAAAGCCTGGTCAACCGAGGGAGCGTGCCGATCCTGGATCCTGACGGCGAGATCACCTCCGAGGACATTGCCCATGTGATGGAAACGGCCCGTGCCGTAAGCCTGCCGCAAGACCGCGAAATCCTGCACACCATCTGCCAGCGTTTTTATGTCGACGATCAACAGGGCGTCATCAACCCGGAAGGCATGGAGGGCTCGAAGCTGGCCTTGGACATGCTGATTCTTCATGGAGTGAGAAATCGGCTGCGCAACATGGTGCGCGTGGTGCGCAGCGTGCAAGTGGATGTGGCCGATGTGGCTTTCAGCGGGCTTTGTTCCGCGCTGGCGGTGCTCTCGCCCGAAGATAAGGAGAGCGGCGTGGCCGTGATCGATCTGGGGGGCGGTACAACGGATTATGTGGTCTATGCGCACAATGCCATCGCGGCGGCGGGGTCGCTGGCCGTGGGGGGCGATCATATCACCAGCGATATTGCGCGCGGATTGCGGATCCCTCCCGCGGAAGCCGAACGGATCAAGCTGGATTCCGGCAGCGCGATTGTGGATTTGACTACCCGCGCGCAAAAAATAGGCCTGACCTCCGAAATGGGCACGCCGGATCGATCCGCGAAGCTTTCGGATTTGAACACGATCATTCATCTCCGGATGGAAGAAACCTTCAGTCTTTTGAAGGCGCAGTGGATGGAAGATCATTTGTTGCACAGCATCGGCGGCGGCATTGTGCTGACGGGCGGGGGCGCCTTTCTGAAGAATGTGGAGCGGCTGGCCGAAAAAGTGTTTGGGCTGCCTTGCCGTCTGGGGCATCCTCGCAATGTCAGCGGTTTGGCCGTAGCCACGGAAGGCCCCGAGTTTGCCGCCGTGGTCGGCATGGTGCGCTATGGATTTAAAACCGCCGGCAAGGAGGCTCCTTCGCGATCCCTGACGGGTTGGTTGAGCAAATTGTTCGGCAAATAGCCGGTTGAAGATTATGAGTTTTTTTGAACATAACGAGTCGGTCCCCTTGCAGAAAATCCTTGTGGCCGGCGTAGGCGGCGGCGGATCGAACGTCGTGGACCGCATGGTTAAGAGCTGGTCCGAGGGTCCCGAGGCGGCTGTGATCAACACGGATCTGAAGGCCTTGGGCGCCTGCGAGGTGTCGCAACGCATTCAGATCGGGCGCAACATCACCAAGGGGTTGGGCGCGGGCGGCGACGTATCTGCCGGAAAAATGGCGGCGGAGGACGATGTCGATCGGCTGCGAGGTCTGGTCGCGCATTCTCACCTGGTGATTATTGTCGCGGCCTTGGGCGGAGGCACGGGAACCGGCGCCGCGCCGATCCTGGCGCGGATAGCGCGCGAGGAGGGCGCCCTGACGCTATGCTTTGTGTCCATGCCTTTCGATTTCGAGGGCGAGCGCCGGACCGAACACGCCCGCGACGGTTTAAGAGCCCTGAAGATGGAGGCCGACGCGGTGGTTTGCCTGCCGAATCAGAACTTGCTGGAAATGGTGCCCGACAAAACCAGCCTGATCAGTGCTTTCGAGACGTCCGATCAAATGATCGGAACCGGCATACAAAGTCTCTGGCGGCTGCTGACCCAGAACGGCATGATCAATCTGGACTTTGCGGATTTGCGGAATCTGGTGGAACACAGCGGCGGTTCCTGCTCGTTCGGCTACGGCGAAGGCGAAGGCTCGGAAAAAAGCGCCCAGGCGTTGCATTCCATTACGGCGGGGCCGTTGCTGGATCATGGAAATGTGTTGGCTCAATCCGAAGCCTTGTTGATCAGCATAGTCGGCGGCATGGACCTGACCCTGATGGACATCCAGACCATCATGGCGCATTTGAAAGCCATTGCCCGGCCCGACGCGCGCCTGGCGATGGGCGCAACCATCAATCCCGAGTGGAAAGGCCGCTTGGCGCTGACCGTTCTGGCCGCGGACAATTGGGACGAAACGCCTCCCGCACCGGCTGCGCCTGCACCCGCCGCCTCCAAGTCGACGTCCAAGGTGGAGAAAGAGCCGGAACTGGTCATGGACCTCTCTGCCGAAGGCCGGGCCGCCCGCAAAAAAGGCATTCAAGCCACGCTGGATTTCGAATCCAACGAAAAAGGCCGCTTGTTCAGCAAAGTGGAACCGACGCTCTATAACGGCGAAGACCTCGACATCCCGACCTTCGTTCGGCGCGGCATCAAAATATCCATCGACAAATAACCTGTTGTTTGAGTCGGCGTCTCTCCTGCCTGTTTTCTGCATCCTGTCCAAACAGCGATAGCCAATACGGCATCCCGTTTCTGATATTATTGCGAGCGCTGTTCTCGACTTCAATTCTGTGATGCGCTATACAATCAGCTTGTATTTACCAGGTTGCGCCTATGCCAAGGATATTCGACAATATCGAGGAGACGTTGCTTTCCGCTTTGCGGAATGCGTTGCCTCTAGCTGATCGCGGCGACTTTTGCGTTGGATATTTCAATCTCCGCGGCTGGAAACAGTTAGACGATCAAATTGAGGCTTGGTCCGGTGGCGATGAAAATTGCTGTCGTCTTTTGGTTGGCATGCAACGGTTGCCCGCCGATGAACTGCGAACGCACCTGAGCGTTGTCGGACATGGGCATCCTCTCGACAACCAAACAGCGCTGAGGCTCAAACGGCGACTTGCCGAAGAATTTCGGGAACAATTGGCTTGTGGTATTCCTACCGATGAAGATGAAGCGGGGCTTCGTCGGCTTGCCGCGCAAATTAAGGCAAGAAAGGTTGTCGTGAAGTTGTTCCTCGGACATCCTCTGCACGCAAAGCTTTATCTTCTTTTCCGGCCCGACCCGATCAACCCGATGGTCGGCTATTTGGGCAGCAGCAATCTCACTTTTTCGGGGCTGCGACATCAAGGCGAATTGAATATTGACGTAATGGATCACGACGCCTGCAAGAAACTTGCCCAATGGTTTGAAGACCGTTGGAATGACCGCTGGTGTCTTGATATTTCAAAAGAACTGGTTGAAATCATCGAAACGAGTTGGGCGCGCGTCGAACCGGTATCGCCTTATCATATCTACCTCAAGATTGCTTATCACCTGTCACAGGAAGCTCGGGCCGGGCTGACGGAGTTTGCCATTCCTCGGGATTTCGGGACTAAACTTTTTGAATTTCAGAAAGCCGCTGTGAAGATTGCGGCTCATCATTTGAACAAGCGAGGCGGTGTTCTGATTGGCGATGTGGTTGGCTTGGGCAAGACGCTCATGGCGACCGCTGTTGCCCGGATCATGGAAGACGATCATGGGTTGGAAACTCTCATTATTTGTCCAAAGAATCTTGTGCCCATGTGGCAGGATTGCCGCCAACAATACCGCCTGCGGGCGCATGTGGTGTCGGTCAGCCAGGTTACGCGCGAATTACCCAAACTAAGGCGATATCGCCTTGTTCTGATTGACGAAAGCCATAACCTCCGTAATCGGGAGGGTAGGCGTTTCCGCGCTATCCAGGAGTATGTCGAGGAAAACGAAAGCAAGTGCATCCTCCTTTCAGCGACGCCGTATAACAAAACGTATCTCGATCTCTCGAACCAACTCCGGCTGTTCGTAAAGGAAGATAAAGACCTCGGCATTCGCCCCGAGCAACTTCTCAAGGAGCTTGGCGAAACAGAATTCATTCGGCGACACCAGTGCCCCGTCCGTTCGCTGGCCGCATTCGAAAAAAGTTTCTATGCCGACGATTGGCGCGATCTCATGCGGCTCTATCTCGTTCGCCGCACTCGAAGTTTTATCCAGCAGAACTATGCGCAAACGGACCCGGCCAATGGACGAAAGTTTCTGACGTTTGAGGACGGGACTCGCTCCTATTTTCCTTTGCGGCGGCCTAAGACGGTCAAATTCAAGATTTCGGACAAGAACGATGAAGATCAATATGCCCGCCTGTACTCGCCCAGCGTCGTGGACGCGATCAATGCGCTGAGTTTGCCGCGATATGGTCTTGGCAATTACTTGCATGCCTCGCCGCATCAGCCCCCAACGCCCATCGAGCAAAAGGTGATTCAGAATCTTTCGCGCGCAGGCCAACGACTCAAAGGTTTCTGCCGCACGGGCCTTTTCAAGCGGCTCGAAAGCAGCGGCCAAGCTTTCATGCAGTCCATTGAACGCCATATTCTGCGAAATTACGTTTATCTTCACGCCATCGGGAGGAATCTGCCTTTGCCTTTGGGCGCCCAGGATATTGGCATTCTCGATTCGCGCATATTTGACGAAGATGCCGATAGCAACATCGGGGACATGGAGCTTTTCACCGACGAGAACGAGGCTTCCCCCGAGGTCGAAACGGTATTAAGGACGCTTCGGACGGAAGACGATTTCAAGCGCAGGGCCGCGGAAGTTTATGAGGAGTATGCGCAAAAATATCCGAAGCGTTTCAAGTGGCTTAGGGCCGATCTTTTCGTTCCGTCATTGGAAAAGGATCTCCTCACGGACGCGGAATCGCTGCTCGACGTGGTCCATGACGCGGGCGAGTGGAATCCTGACCAGGACGCCAAACTTTCCAGACTGCTCGATCTTTTGACGAAGCAGCACCCGGCAGAAAAGGTTTTGGTCTTCACTCAGTTTGCGGACACGGTCCGCTATTTGGAAGCCCAGCTTCGTGCAAAGGGCTTGCAGCAGGCGGCCGGCGTAACCGGCGACTCTTACGATCCCGCCGCGCTGGCTTGGAGATTTAGTCCGCACAGCAATAACAAGCGCGACCAGGTGAAACCGGACGATGAATTGCGCGTGCTGATTGCCACGGACGTGCTGAGTGAAGGCCAAAATCTTCAAGACTGCGCCATAGTGGTCAATTTCGATCTGCCTTGGGCCATTATCCGACTCATTCAGCGTGTGGGGCGTGTGGATCGTATTGGGCAGAAGTCCGGGAATATCGTGTGCTATTCCTTCCTGCCCGCCGATGGGGTCGAACGGATCATCCGCCTCCGCTCGCGCATCCGTCAGCGTTTGCACGAAAACGCCGAGGTGGTCGGGACCGACGAAGCCTTCTTCGAGGATGACCGCAACGATGAAGTCGTCCTGGACCTCTACAACGAGAAGGCGGATATTCTGGATGGCGAGGCGGACACGGAAGTGGACCTGGCCTCGTACGCTTACCAGATATGGAAAAATGCCATCGATCGCGAGCCGGCGCTGGAAAAGACGGTCGAAGGGTTGCCGTCCGTAGTGTATTCGACGAAACAGGGAACTGTGCCGCCCTCAATCGAAGATCGAAAGCTGGCCTTCGAAAACGCCTCCGGCGTTCTGGTTTATATGAAGACCCCGGAAGGAAACGATGCGCTGGCGTGGATGGATGACCACGGCAAGAGCGTCACCGAGTCTCAGTACCAAATTTTGCGAATGGCTGAATGTAAGCCGGATGCCGCGGCTTTGCCGCGGAAGCCAAATCATCATGAACTGGTAAGGAAGGCCGTCGAGTTGATTGTCGCGGAGGAAAAGACCGTCGGCGGCCAGCTTGGCCGACCGTCCGGGGCGCGGTTCCGCACGTATGAACGGCTCAAACGGTACGCTGAAGAGGTCAAGGGAACGCTCTTCGAGTCGCCGGAATTGGTAAAGGCGATTGAGGAAATCTACCGCTATCCGTTGCGCCAAGCGGCCGTGGATACCCTTAATCGCCAACTGCGTTCGGGTATTGCAGACCAGGACTTGGCCTCGCTGGTCATTGCGTTGCGGCAGGAAGAACGGCTCTGCCTGATTCACGAGGAAGATCAGGTGCAAGAGCCCAGAATCATTTGTTCGATGGGGTTAGCGAAGTAGAAGATGGAAAAAACGATATGTCCCTTGATCTGAAGAACGCACGGAAATGCCTGACGGATTTCGATTTCTCGAAACTGTTTATCGAGGAACTCGGTTGGTCACAACCTGTTTCCCGTCAAACGGTCGCCATGACGTATAAAGAGGCCGCCTTTACGCGACGGCAACTCGCCCAGCTGGCCGGTGTCATGGTTCTTGAGATTACAGCCCAGAACGGACAGATTCCTGACGCCAAAATCCGAGCCGCCCTTCACAAGGAAATATCCGCGTTGCATCACGAGAATCTTCTGATCTTCGTGGACGAACGCCGCACGCAAAGCCTCTGGTATTGGGTCAAGCGGCAGGACGGCAAAACTTCCGCTCGCGACCACATCTATGTCCGCGGCCAGCCGGCTGACCTCTTCTTGAGCAAACTCAATTCAATGGTCTTCGACATCAGCGACTTCGACGAGGCTGGCAACGTTCCGCTGGTTGAAGTGGCCGACCGCCTGAAAGAAGCTCTCGATATCGAGCGAGTTACCAAGAAGTTCTACGGCGAGTTTCAGGAGCAACACCTTGAATTCCTGAACCTCATCCAGGGCATCGACGACGAGCGGGACCGGCGCTGGTATGCCTCCGTCCTGCTCAATCGCCTAATGTTCATCTACTTTTTGCAACGCAAACTCTACCTCAACGACGGGGATGGCCGTTACCTTCAAAACAAGCTGGAACAAAGTTGCGAGCAAGGCCAAGATCGGTATTACGAGAAGTTCCTGAAGGCTCTCTTCTTCGAGGGTTTCGCCAAGCCGGAAGACAAGCGAAGCGCCAAGATCAACACGCTTCTTGGGAAGATCAAGTACCTGAATGGCGGACTATTTCTACATCATCGCATCGAGCTTGATTGGCCGGATATTTCAGTTCCGGATAAGGCTTTCGCAAACCTGTTCGCCCTCTTCGAACGCTATTCCTGGAACCTGAACGACACGCCCGGCGGCGAGGCCAACGAAATTAACCCCGACGTTCTCGGGTATATCTTCGAAAAATACATCAACCAGAAAGCATTTGGAGCCTATTACACCCGCCCGGAAATCACCGAATACCTGTGCGAACGCACAATCCACCGCTTGATTCTGGATGGCGTGGCGAACGCAGGAGGAAAGGCTGCGCGATCCTTCGACAGCATGGGCGACCTCCTGCTCGCTCTTGACGCGCCGCTCTGCAAGAAGTTATTGAACGACGTTTTGCCGAATCTTCGTCTGCTCGACCCGGCCTGTGGGTCCGCCGCATTCCTCGTGTCGGCTATGAAGACGCTGATCAACGTCTATTCCGCCGTGATCGGCAAGATTGAGTTTTTGAGCGATCATGGTCTGCAGGACTGGTTGAGGAAGACGCAAAAGGAACACAGGAGCGTTTCGTATTTCATCAAGCGCAGCATCATTACGAATAATCTCTTTGGCGTGGATATCATGGAAGAGGCGATCGAAATCGCAAAGCTCCGCCTCTTTCTCGCCCTTGTCGCCTCCGCCAACTCGGTGGACGATCTGGAGCCCCTCCCGAACATCGAATTCAACATCATGGCCGGCAATTCTTTGATCGGCTTGATGCATGTGGATGACGAGGAATTCGAGAAGCGAAACCCGGCTGATTTTTTCCGCAAGAGCTACCGGCAAATTCTCGAGGAAAAGAACGACGCGATTGGTCTGTATAGGGTAGCCCAGGGATGCGGGACGGATATGCAAGAATTGCGGGATGGCATTCAGGCTAAAAAGATGGAGGCCATCGGCACGCTGAATGAAATCCTTGCCAGCGAGTTCACCAGGCTGGGCATTAAGTATGAGCAAGCGACTTGGGACGAAAAGAAAAAGGATGAAGGCCGGCCGGTTAAACGAGCCTTAAAGATCTCCGATATCGAGGCCCTTAAGCCTTTCCACTGGGGCTATGAATTCGACGAAATACTGAACCGGCGCGGCGGATTTGACGCCATCATCACTAACCCTCCATGGGAAATCTTCAAGCCTAACGCCAAAGAGTTTTTCGAAGATTTCTCCGACTTGGTCAGCAAGAAAAATATGACCATCAAGGACTTCGAGAAAGAACAAGCCAAACTTCTCAAGGACGGAGATGTCCGCAAAGCATGGTTGAAGTACCAGAGCGAGTATCCGCATGTTAGCGCCTTTTACCGCTCCGCTTCACAGTACAAGAATCAGATCAGCGTCGTGGACGGGAAAAAGGCCGGGACGGATATCAACCTCTACAAACTCTTTCTGGAACAGTGCCACAACCTACTGCGGGCGGGTGGTCGGTGCGGCATCATTATCCCTAGCGGCGTCTATACCGACCTTGGGACAAAGCAGTTGCGCGAGATGTTGTTTGGCGCGTCCGGGGTAGACACTCTCTTTGGCCTATCTAACGAGAAATTCATTTTCGAAGCCGTCCATCACGCCTTCAAGTTCTGTATTCTCTCCTTCGCCAAGGGTGGCCAAACCGAAGTATTCCGCGCCGCTTTTCGCATCAACCCCCGTGAGGCGGTAGAACCGGAGAACTTGGACGATTTTTTGCATGCCCCAGAGAATCATCTTCCGATGGATGTTGCCTTGATACGGCAGCTTGCACCTGATTCAATTTCAGTCATGGAGTTCAGGAACGAGACAGATGTTCAAATAGCGGGCAGGTTGATGTGCTTCCCTCCGCTCAAGGAAGCTGCAACATGGACACTCAGACTGAAAAACGAATTTCACATGACCAATGACAGTTACCTCTATCATCCCGAGAAGAAACAAGCACGGATTCCTCTCGTGGAAGGGAAGCTGTTCCAACAATTCTCCTCCGTTCTTGGGGAACCCAAGTACTGGCTTGACGAGTCAGAGGCACGTGCCGCATTGCTTGGTGGCGATGATGACGAGGGACAGGTTCTCGACTACCAGCGTCACCGCCTTGCATTTCGCGATGTAGCCGCTGCCACCAACGAAAGATGCATGATTGCGACTCTTTTGCCTCGACGCGTTTTCTGTCCTCACACCGTCAGTTTGGAGGATGTGCCCGCCTCGGGATTAACACCGAAGCAGAGATTCTATCTTTTAAGTGTCCTTAATAGTTTCGCTTTCGACTACACCATCCGGCAGAAAGTCACAAACCATGTGTCCTTCTTCCTGGTGTACGCGACTACTGTTCCCCGCCTAACCGAGAAAGACGCGGCATTTGGGCCGATTGTTAATCGAGCGGCGCGACTGATCTGCACGACGCCGGAGTTTGACCAATTGGCAAAAGAGGTTGGCTTGAAGAGCCACAAGGATGGGGCGATCGACCCGGTCGAGCGCGCAAAACTCCGGGCCGAACTGGACGGACTGATCGCGCACCTCTACGGCTTGACCGAAGAAGAGTTCGCTTACATTCTCACCACGTTCCCGCTTGTGGCCGATCCGGTCAAAGATGCGGCTCGTAACGCTTATCGTGACGTTGAGAGAGGCTTGATCAAATGAAAAAACAACTTCTAAAAAGCATTCGAATACGGAACTTCAAGGCTATTCAGGACAGCCGTCTTGTCCGACTTAAACCCCTGACCGTCCTGATCGGAAACAATGGTTCAGGTAAAAGCAGTTTTATTGACGCATTGCAGACGCTTGAATCGATAGTCCAGAAAGATGTCGACAGCGCAATGGACGCCCATCATGGGTTTGAGCACGCTTGGAACAAGGCTGTCTCACACGCAACCTTCGCGCCAAAGAAAAACCGACCTCCGCCAGCCGGACGCAATCGTCCCCACTGCATCAACCCGATGTCGTTCGAGTTGAGCGGGACGATGGAGGGCAAGCGAAGTGGGGCTTACAGAGCAGATATGGAAATCACTGCTGAGCCGGGGCAGGAGCCGGATCGAATTTTCATTCAACACGAGAGCGTTCAGTTTGGCGATCGTAGCAGAATCGATCGAGACGATCGTGGACGTATCAAGTATGAACCTTGGCCCGAGGGCGAGGGACGAAGAATTCAGACTAGGTTGGAGGACGGGGAGTCGGCGCTGAAGGATTTGGGGGTTGCGGGCATGGGGCGTTGGCAATTCCTCACACTAATCCCTCAAAATATGGGCGAACCTACTCCTCAAAAACGAGCCAGTGGAGAAGTCCGATTGACTAAGGACGGAAGCAACATTGCTCAATACCTTCGATGGATTCAGGACCAAGATGTTGCAGTCTATGATGGCATTGTCGAGTCGATGCGGTTTGTGCTGTCCTATGCGCGCGATGTACAACCCTCATTGACCTCACAACTGGAGCGGACGGTTTATCTGCAAATGACGGAGCAGGGCTTTAAAGTGCCGGGATGGCTGTTCTCGACCGGAACTCTCCGTGTTCTTGCCTTGTTGGCGCTCTTGCGAAGTCCTCAACCTCCGCCTTTCATTGTGGTCGAGGAAGTCGAGAATGGTCTCGACCCTCGTACCATTCACTTGGTTTTGGAGGAAATTCGATCTGCCGTTCAAGCTGGAGTCAGTCAGGTCTTGCTGACAACGCACTCTCCATACTTCCTGGACCTTTTGCCTCTGGAGACTCTGGTTTTATGCGAACGCGACGAGTTAGGCGTTCCTCGTTTCTGGCGACCATCCGATAGCGCGGATGTGAAATCTTGGGCAACAAACTTTGCTCCGGGCCAGCTTTATACTGCCGGACGCTTCAAGGATGGGGGAAAGTCGTGAAAGTTGGCTTTATCCTGGAGTGCGGGCCCCAGGGCGCAGAAACGCGAGTGGTGCCTTGGCTTGCGAAAAAGATAGCACCCGATTTAGAGGTCGTCCCCCCTGTGCCGCTTGACAGTAAGCGACGGTTGAGAACGGATTGCGGTAGATGGGCAAAAGGGTTGCTTGATTCCGGCTGTCAGCGTGTGATCATCGTCTGGGATCTCCTGCCGGCCTGGGGCGAGTATGAGGGCAAAGGCTGTCGTCACGATGACAAGGAAGAAATCAAAGAGTCGTTACAGCTGGCCGGAATAGATCCTTCGGACGGACGTGTGACCTTGGTTTGCATCGAAAAAATGGTGGAAGCATGGGTTCTGGCGGACAATCAGGCTGTGGCCGATTTCTTGTCCACAGGAGCTCACAAAGTCTTGGTCCCTCGCTGCAAGCATCCGGATTCTGTCAGGGATCCTGAATCGGCGTTGAATCGGTTCTTTCGCGAGACGCGATTCCGTAAGTACATAGATCGCGATCACGCTTTCAAGATTATTCAGGCCGCCGACCTTAATCGCCTCCGCCGCTCGGAGTCATTTCGGCGCTTTGAAGCCAAGTTGACGGACGTGTTATGAAGGAACTACCGCATGGATCAAATAAAAGAAGCGGCCAGGGTTGATAACACGGGAACGGAAGAGGTCCGAACCGCTCTGGTCGCTGAAGACACATAAATACAAGTGTGAGTGCGATGCAATCATTTTGTTTGAAGATTTTGAAGGGCCATCCTTTGTTAGGGCCGAGGAATTGGATTTCATCGTCGATTACGATATACAGTATCGGATGGGACTTAGCCGTTCAAATGCGGACGATGATTTATTTGGTATGGCAGAACAAAAACGCCGTATCCAAGCCATGAAAGAATCTATTCATGAAGTCTCCGCTGCGCTTGAAAAACTGGGGCGCCCGTCGCCATGGTCGGCGGCTATTAAGGCAACGGACGATTTTCTCGATCCGCTATTTAAAGACTATTCTCAGCGGCTTGGAGTGTCTCTAACGTTACGCAAGAATGAGTATTATAAACTTGCGAATTTCCTTGATCCTCGGAACATCGAAAGCGAAGTGCGCAGCAAACTGGATGCCATTTTTTCTGTTGCCCAAAAAGCAGCGCCACTTCATAAGTAAAAGAATTTTAGAAGATGGCCCTTCTTCAAAAAATCGGAAGTGAAAGCATACAGGATCTACCATCCACTGCCTTCTTCTGTTCCATCCGCTGCCCCGGCAACCTGATTCTGAAAGCCTATGACTTGGCGCAACGGTGGCGGGCGGAGAATCAGCCGGTGATCGGAGGGTTTCATTCCCCGGTCGAGCGCGAAGTTCTTAAAGTTTTGCTCCGTTCGCAGACGCCGGTCTGTATGGTGTTGGCCCGGAACCTGCCTAAACGAATTCCTGTCGAATTCCGACAGCCCCTCGATGAAGGCCGGCTGCTTTTGCTTTCGCCGTTCGACTCCAAGACGAAACGCGCCACCCAGGAAACTTCCGCCCATCGCAATCAAGTTGTTGCGCAGTGGGCGACAAAGATTGTTGTTGCTTACGCGGCATTGGGAAGCAAGACCGAAGCGTTTTGTCGGCATGCAGTCAAACTGGGAAAGCCCTGCTTCACATTCGACGATCCAAGAACCGCCAATTTAGCGGATATGGGTTTCAAGTTTCTGGCGTAAAACCGCGTTCCGGCCCGGGTGCATCCTGACACGGCCGCAACAGCGGACGGCGACGGAGCGCCGTCCCTACCTTTCTTTGCCGTGGGTAGGGCGCTCACTCCGCTGAGCGCCTTCTTTTCCCCATACAATCTGCGGCAGTGTCGGGCTGCACCCGTTCCGGCCTTGCTTGACAAAAACGCATTAGGGTTAGTACTGTTATAGCGAAACGATAACCCATAGAGGTAACGTATGCCCGCTTTACTGATTAAGGAATTGCCGTCCGACATACACGAATGGCTGAAGCATGAAGCGGCGGTAAATCGCCGCTCCATGACGCAACAGGTCATCGTTCTCTTCGAAGAACGCATGCGGAAGTTCCGTCCCGTGCATTTTGGAGCGCCCGTGAAAACACGAACCCCATTGGCGAAGAAGTTCATAGACCAGGCCAAGAAAGAGGGGCGGCCGTGATCGTGGTGGACTCGAACGTGTTGGCGGCCCGTAATCTGACGAGCGTTCAAACGCGGGCGGCCGAACAGGTGGAGGAGCTGGACCCGCTGTGGATTGCGCCTCCTTTGTGGCGGTACGAGTTCCAGAATATTCTGGCCAAGACCATCTGGGCGCGACAGCTCACGCCGGAGGCCGCGATGGCGGCGTGGAGGACGATATCGACCCAGATGGCCGAAAACGAGCACGAACCAAGTCCGGAGAAAGTTATCGAGCTGTCGAGCCGCTATCGAATCACAGGCTATGACGCAAATTTCATCGCCCTCGCCATGGAAATGGGCGTGATGTGCGTCACCGAAGATGGCGAACTTCAGCGAATGTTTCCCGGAATTGCCGTGAGCATGAAGGATTTTGCCACCCGGCCATCCAGCGAGGGACGTGTTCGAGAAGCTCAGCCGGTCTATCGGACACGGCAAAAACGTTCAAACTAAATTCCCTTTAACGAAAGCGGAAGAAGAAATTGTTCTGCTTTTCGTCGTGGATCGTCGTGGAAGGACCGTGACCGGGGTAGACGACGGTTTGCGGAGGAAGTTGGGCCAGCTTTTTCAGCGATTGCGTAAGAACGCGGGGGTCGCCGCCCGGCAAGTCGGTACGGCCGACCGAATTCTGGAAGAGCGTGTCGCCGGAGATCAGCACGTTGGCGTCGGGGAAGAAATAGCAGACTCCGCCCGGAGAGTGGCCCGGGGTTTCGATGACCTGCCAGGTCAGGCCAGCCGCTGTAATGGATTGTCCGTCCTGCTCGAAAGTAACGATCACCTCCGGCGCCTTCTGAGGCGCGTCATAGTAGGGTGGGTACCGATTGACCGGCAAAAAAGCCCAGGCGGCATCCTGTCGGCTCATGTATACCGGCGCCGGATGCTTTCGGCAGATATCCTCCAAGGCGCTGAGGTGATCGACATGACCGTGCGTAAGCAAGTAGGCGGCCGGCTGTAAGCGGCGACGGGCGAGTTCCCTAAGAATCAAGGCGGATTCCGCGCCGGGGTCCACGACCAAGGCGGAGGATTCGCCCTCCTGCCGCGCCAGATAACAGTTCACTTCAAAAGGTCCGACAATAATCGATTCGATTTGCATGGCCGCGTTTTGCGATAAATATCGCGGCAGGTCAAGAGCGGAAAACTTTGTCATGCGGGAAGGCATAAGGTACATTGGCTTAACGATGAAATGGTTGGTCACAGCAAAAGAAAAGTCGGAATCGACGCAGCGATATGTCGATTGGTTGAGCCGTGAGAACGTTGAGGGGCATCTATTTCTCCCCGAAAACGAGGTTCCGCCAACGGCAAGTACGTGGGCTGCGTTGTTGTTGACCGGAGGCGGAGATGTGGAGCCTTCGCTTTATAACGAACCGAAACGTCCGGAAACGGACGATGTTTCCCCGGCTCGCGATGCGATGGAACTGAAACTAATCGAACGCTTTTTAAAGGCCAAGAAACCCATCTTTGGCGTTTGCCGGGGACAGCAAATTTTGAATGTGGCGTTGGGCGGCAAATTGCTTCAACACCTGCCGCCGGAGGTGCTGACAAACCATAAAGGTTCCCAGGATGTCGTGCATTCCATCCGATGGATTCCGGAAACGGCGATGGGGGAAAAGCTCGGACAAGCTTTGGACGTCAATAGCGCCCATCACCAGGCCATTAATCCCCAGGCCATCGGCGCCGGCTTGGTCGCCTGTGCGTGGTCGGTCGATGGCGTGATTGAAGCGGTGGAAGGATCGGTGCACGGCAGCCCGCTTCGCGCGGTTCAGTGGCATCCTGAGCGTATGCAGCCGCGGGAGCATCCGGCGTCTCTGGGGCTGCTGCAATACTGGGTTGCCCTGTCTTCAAGCAAGAAAAGAACATGACAACGCCATTTCCCATAGCGCTTGTGCAAATGTCGATGACGGACGATCCGTCCCGGAATCTTCGTCATGGGTTGGAACTGATCGAACAAGCTGCAAAACAGGGCGCCCGGATGATTTGCCTGCCGGAACTCTTTAAAACGCACTATTTCTGCCAGCAAGAAGATCCGGCCTGCTTCGATTGGGCCGAGTCCATTCCAGGGCCGACGACACAAGCCTTGTCGGCGGCGGCGGCTCGTCTGAAGGCGGTATTGATTACATCGGTTTTCGAACGTCGCGGACCAGGGCTCTATCACAATACGGCCGTTGTTTTTGACGTGGATGGAACGATGTGCGGAACGTATCGAAAAATGCATATTCCAGACGATCCGTGCTATTACGAGAAATACTATTTCACGCCGGGAGATCTGGGATTCAAGGCCATCGACACTTCGTTGGGGCGGATTGGCGTGCTGGTTTGCTGGGATCAATGGTTTCCTGAAGCAGCTCGTCTGATGGCGCTGCAGGGCGCCTTGGCGTTGTTTTACCCGACCGCCATCGGCTGGCATCCTCACGAAAAATCTTTATTGGGCGAACGCCAGCGGGAAGCCTGGCGGTTGGTTCAGCGCGGGCATGCCGTGGCCAATGGAATTTATGTGGCCGCCGTCAATCGAACGGGCCATGAAAAGCCCTCGCCCGATGGAGTGGGCTTGGAGTTCTGGGGTTCGTCGTTTATTGCAGATCCCCAGGGCGTTTTGCTGGCCGACGCCCCGATCGATCGGGAAGAAATTCTGCTGGGTCTCGTCGATCCTGCGCATTTGGAAAACATCCGCCGATGCTGGCCCTTTTTCCGGGATCGGCGAATCGATGCTTATGAGGGGCTTCACGCCCGTTACTTGGGAGATCGCCGATGATACGAAGGTCCGTCGACAACGCAAACATTGAGCAGAAATGGTGCATGCCGGCCGAATGGGCGCCGCATGAGGCGACTTGGTTGAGTTGGCCGCATAATCCGGCTGATTGGCCGGCAAAAATGGGCGTTATTCCCTGGGTGTTTGGGGAGATGGTGCGAAAACTCGCTCCCGGCGAAGTGGTTCGGATTCTGGTCAATAACCAGGCGCACGAGAACAAGGCCCGGTCCATTTTGCAGTCGAGTGGAGTCGAGCTGCACCGGGTGGAATTTTTCCGCTTTAAAACCGATCGGAGTTGGGTGCGGGATTACGGGCCCATATTTATTCGTCGACGAGGGCCTGGCGCCGGGCTGGTCATGGCGCATTTTCATTTTAACGGCTGGGCCAAGTTTGTCGATTGGACTCGCGATAATGCCGTGCCTGAAAAAATCTCCCGCAAGCTTGAAATCGAAAAGATAGAAGTCCTTCATGGCGATCGGCCCTTTGTTTTGGAAGGCGGGGCGATCGACGTCAATGGCATGGGCTCCTTGCTGACCACGGAGGAATGCTTGCTGGATCAGAAGCGCCAGGTGCGGAATCCGGGGCTTTCGCGAAAGGACATTGAAGGCGTGTTGAGCGAAGCGTTGGGCCTGAGCAACATCATCTGGCTGGGCAAGGGCATTGTCGGGGACGAAGACACGCATGGCCATGTAGACGATTTATGCCGCTTTGTCGGGCCGAGAACGGTTGTCCTTTGCCACGAGAAAAATGTGCGCGACGCCAATTATCGGCTATTGGAAGAAAACCGCGAACGCTTGGAGCAGGCGCGCTTGGAGGACGGCAGCCGCATGGAAATCGTCCGGTTGCCCATGCCGGCGCCGTTGTATTTCGATGGACGCCGGCTGCCGGCCAGTTATGCCAATTTCTATATCGCCAATTCCGTTGTGCTGGCGCCCACTTTCAACGATCCGGCCGATCGCATGGCCTTGGGAATGATCGGGGATTTGTTCCCGGATCGGCAAGTTTGCGGCATTCATGCGGTCGATTTGGTCCTGGGCCTCGGCGCCATCCATTGCCTTACGCAGCAGCAACCCGCATGAGGGAACAACACGGATGGGAAAACGTTTAGAAATCCAGGCATCGGACAGATTTATCGTAAATATTTGGAATAGAGTTCGCAATTTTGGCAAAGCTCAGGCAGACTGCTCTCAGTGAGTATCAAAATACCTATAGTTATACAGGGCGGAATGGGGGCGGGCGTATCCAACTGGCGATTAGCCAAAGCCGTTTCACGGTTAGGGCAACTCGGCGTAGTGGCGGGTACCGCTTTGGATCAAATCTTATGCCGAAGGCTTCAGGATGGCGATGTGGAAGGTCACGTGCGCCGGGCGCTGGACCAATTTCCCTTTCAAAAAATGGCCCGACGGATTATTGACGCGTATTTTATCCCGGGCGGCCGCAAGCCGGATGCCCCGTATCACCCGGCCAAGATGCATACGGTCGAAGGTTTTCATTTTTCCCACGAGCTTTGCATTGCCGCCAACTTTGTGGAAGTTTTTTTGGCCAAAGAAGATCATAACGGCTTGGTAGGCATTAACTTCCTTGAAAAGATTCAGATGCCGCATTTGCCCTCGCTCTACGGCGCCATGCTGGCCGGGGTGGCGGTGGTGATTGTCGGGGCGGGCATTCCGCTGGAATTTCCCAATGCCTTAAGTGCGCTGGCCGAACATCAACCGGCTTCCTATGCCGTCAATATCGTTGGGGCGAAGTCGGGGGAAGCATATCGGATGACTTTCGATCCCGCTGCTTTCATTGAAGAAGATTATCTGTTGGCGCCCCTAATGCGTCCGGCATTTCTTCCCATCATCTCGTCGGATGTCCTGGCCACGGTGTTGGTGCGCCGGGCCAAGGAAGCGATTCATGGGTTTATCATCGAAGGTCCCATGGCCGGCGGGCATAATGCGCCGCCGCGAGGGGCTCTGAAACTTACCGAAGACGGACAGCCCATCTATGGCCCCCGGGATGCTGTGAACATGGATGTCATTCGCGAGATAGGTCTTCCTTTTTGGCTGGCGGGTTCCTACGGCGCTCCGGACCGTATGAAAGAGGCCTTGGCGGCAGGAGCTTCCGGCGTGCAAGTCGGCACGCCGTTCGCCCTGTGCGTGGAATCGGGCCTGACCCCGGAATTTCGAAGAGAACTCATTCGCAAGGCCTTCCTTGGGGAAGCCAAAGTCTTTACCGATCCCAAGGCCTCTCCGACGGGATTTCCCTTCAAAGTGGCGGAGTTGGAAGGGACGCTTTCTGAGCCTGATGTTTATAATAAGCGCCGTCGCGTGTGCGATTTGGGATTCCTGCGCGAGGCCTATCGGCGCGAAGACGGTTCCATCGGCTATCGCTGTGCGGCCGAACCGGAAAAAGCCTATCTGGCCAAAGGCGGAAAACCGGCCAGCTTGGAAGGCCGCAAGTGCCTCTGTAATGCGTTGGTTTCCAATGTGGGCATGCCTCAGCATTTGGCGGACGGCTCCACGGAACTGCCCCTGATTACCTTGGGCGACGATTACGTCGGCATCGGACGCTTTTGCTCCGCGGAGCAACCGGATTTCACCGCGGCCGATGTGGTTCGAACGCTGTTGGGCAGTTAAGCGCGTAATTCCGGCTCCAACAGATGGACTGCGTTCTCCCTGCCCGCAACGCATCGCTACGCGAAGCGTTGCGGGCAGGGAGAAGCCGGGCCACCTTTTGGATCATAATTACAGTGGCTGGGGGACGGGTAGGGCTTGCCCCTGCGTCTAGTAAATCAATTCCCTAAAATCCGGAATCGAATAAAAAATCAAACGTGTGGCGTTGTGATTGGCGCCGGGCGCCGCTTCGCCGGCCAGGCTGACGATGCAAAGATCGTTGCCCCGAACGGCCATGCTGCCATCATAGCGAAAATCTTTGGCGGCGGCGCCGGCATCGACAAATCCGGCAAAACACCAATCGATTAAATTCTTCGAGAAATGAAGCTGGAGCCTTTGGTCCTCGTCGCAGGGCAGCCCTTGCCGGTCGGCGGGAATTTTTTCGGCCCGGGTCATGCTGTCGCGCATTTGATTGCTGACGAGCCAATAGAGCTTCGATATTTCGTCGTAAAGGATATGGAACTTCAAATTTCCGCCGGGTAGGGGAATGAAAGCCGTTTTTATGCCTGCGGGCGTGGATTCCAGGCTAAGGCTCATTTTCCCGGTCGCGTCTTCCTTGATCTTGGCCAATGCGGCGATATTGCTTCGATGTGCTGCGGCGCTGGCCAGGATATGGAACGTTTTTCCGGAAGGATCGAACCAGTAGTGGTTGGGATCCTTGATCTGCACGATATGCGCATCGTGCCAGCCCATGCGATCCGCCCAGCGTCGATGCGTAATGGCTTCGCCCCGGTCGGGGTGGGGCACGCGAAAGAAGGGAATGCCAAAGTAGTTCAGGGCCTCCTGGGGAATCAGCTCGCGAAAAACGGTCGAGGTTTCGAGATAGGTCCACTTTTTCGAATTCAGGAGATTGGAGCCTTCCAGACCGCGCATGACCACGGCCGCGTGCGTGCTGCCGTAATGGCCCTTGTGTTTGAAGTCCGTAATCTTCATGGCCACGATGTAAATGTTGCCATGAGCGCGAAGGACTTCCGTTGGGGCTTGCACATAACTGTCGCCGTCCGGATCCCGTCCCGTCAGATCCTCGGGAGGCGTCCAGGAATTCCCGCCGTCGGACGATTTGCTGATTTGCAGGCTGCCGGCATCGCCGAGCAGGTAAATGGAATTTCCGTCCCGAAACAGGCGGGCATTGCTGAAAGGATAACTCTGTCGGAAATCCCAGGTCTTGCCCTGGTCGTTGGAGGTGAATACCTTTCCTTGCAGCCAATTCTTGAAATGGGGGTTCTTGCCTTTTTTTCCGGGCAGATCGACGACGCCGGCTCCGCACTGATCGACGGATGTTACGATGCGTCCGCCTGGAAGCACTTCCAAAGCGGGACTGTTGAGGTACAGCCCATCCGTTCCCTTCGTGTCGATCACGGTCGCAGGTTCAGGGGCTAGGGGAATCACTTTCCAACTCGCTGCCGGTCCGCCGTTTCTCATCCTGTCTCCTTCCGATGCCCGGAGTTTAGCAGAAACGGCGCGATTCGTACATGGAGAGTTTTAAATCAAGGAGACGGCCTCGCATGGCTCGGCCCTCCTCCCTCAATCCAATCCGTGGGGAGCCGAGCCATGCGAGGCCGTATTGAATGTTCTGTCCCATCGCATGTTTTCGCATGGGCTATCTGGCTTTGAAAGTCATGCAGTCGGGTTCGCCCGCTTTATGCCCGACGGTTATGCCGCCGTTGGCCTGACATTCCAAGTCCTTGTTATGCATGCACTGATTCATATGGCATGCTCCAACGTGTCCAACTTTCGCCGGATCGCCGCCTTTTACATCCATCCGCCAAAATGTATCGCACATCGGCGCACGACTGTCGCCCACCGTGATTGCGAGAGCATGACACTGGTTCTGTCTGTTATAGGCGCACTCCGTTACATCGCACGATTTAATGATTGGCATTTCCATGATCTTCACCCCCTTTCGCTTGGGTTATAAAGTGTCCGAATACGCACACCCTAAGCTTGTTCACTGAACATCCATATCGGGAAAGAGATGATTTATGGCTTCGATTTGTTGTAGACCGGTGTGGCTTGACTTGCACTTTGATGTAGTCGCCGTCAGCGTTCAAACCGGCAGATCTTACAGAAACGGATTTTCCCTTGCATAAGCGGTTTGGGCTTAAATGGTTTGGGCTTGAATTAGCCGCGTAAAGCTGTCACAAGACTACCTATTGTCTAACTACAGAGGGTTTGGAGGATTCATGAGACTACGTTCATTGCATGCTCGTATTATGTTTTGGGCAGGGATATGCCTCTTCGCATCGCAGGCCGCTAATTTAATCCTTTCCATTGTATTGATTAAATCGCTGGCCGGAGAGCCTTCCTTGGCACAGGAAAATGCTGTAGCCACCTCGGCCTCGGTTGCCGCTGTTCAGCAGGATCATGAGAAGGCCATGCGTGCGAACATTTACATGCAACTGATTATTGCGGTCTCCTGCTTTGCAGTCGCACAGTTGGTGCTGTGGGTCATCGCCCGACGCATTGCCAAGCCGGTCATTCAAATCATCCAGGATCTATGCGGCAGCATGGGGCGGGTGAATTCGATTGCCGTACGAGTGGCCACCGCTTCCCAGCGTCTGGCGACCAGTACTACCACCCAGGCAGAATTTCTAACGGAAACCAGCTCTACCACCGAAATGATGGCGACTCAAACCCGCGAGACGTCCAATCATGCCGACCATGCTCACAAGCAAATGGACGAAGCGTTTAGCGTGATCGCGCACGCAGGCGAATCCATGCAAAACCTGTGCGGCTCCATGAATACGATTCGCGAAGCCAGCGGTCAGACGGCCAAGATCATTAAAACCATCGATGAAATTGCCTTTCAAACCAATTTGCTGGCGCTGAACGCGGCGGTGGAAGCCGCCCGTGCCGGTGAGGCGGGCAAAGGATTTGCCGTAGTGGCTGAAGAGGTCCGCAGCTTGGCGGGCCGAACGGCCGAAGCGGCCAAGAACACGCAGGAGTTGATCGAATCGAACATCTCCATGATTCAATCGGGTTCCCAATTGGTGGAGAATACGGAAAGTACTTTCAAGCAAGTTGAAGAGCGCATCAAAAACATCGGGGAATTAGTGTCGGGCATTGCCAGCGCATCCCAAAACCAAGCGACGGGTATCGAGCAAGTGAATGAAGGCACTTCTCGCATGAATCAGGTGGTGCAGGAGAATATCCAAGACGCCTCCCATACCTCCGACTCCGCCCTGCATATGGAGCAAGAGGCCCAAACCATGAAGAGAATTGTGGACGATCTGGATAATTGGGTGGACGAAAGCGTTGCTTATGCCACCTCAATTGACGCCCAGGAACTCCAGACGGTAAAAGCGTCCGCCCCCATCGGAGTCCGGGTAACGACCGTCTCCCCCAAGGCTCTGCCGACCGCTAAAAAAGCCTGACCATTTCATCGCTTTAGCGGCTGCGTGGGCATGGGAAGAAGACTGTAAGGCGTGACGACGAGGACCGGAGATTCGTCCAATTTACTCCCATAGTCGCTCACGATGCTTTTTGCCGTGTCGACATACCAACCCGGCAACTCCTGGACTTCCTCCACGCGTTGCTTCCAATTGGACGTTCCGATGGAATACGTGAGTTTAAAGCCGGCCGAAGTTCCATATCCAACGCCGTAGCTTAGTCCGTTGAAATTGGCGTCCTGCGTCATGGTGTCCGAGATGCTGACGCCGAGATTTTTGAAGCTGGCTTTCTGATTGATGAATTTGCCGAATCCGTCACTCAGGGGTACGGGCATTTTTTGCGTCATAGCGCTTTGCGCATAGATGGTCCGCCCCCAACCTCCGGGTTTGCTGTTTGAGCTGCGGATTTGGCCGCCGCTGACGAACCAGGACTCGCCGGCGACCATCCCGAGACCGGGCGTTACAGTCACGCTATTCTTGGTGAGCAGGACGGAAATGCCGCCGCCGATGCCGGCTTCTATGTCTTGGTCCAGCACGGTGATGCTGACAGGAAATTTTTCTAGAACCTTGTTGTACGAGACATCTATTCCGTAGTTTTCGGGAATGGCGTCGTAAACCATTTTGGCCATGCTTGCGGCGCTTTCAAAAGCTTCGCCGGCCGTTGCGATGGCTTGCATGCCGTCGTTGATGAACTGGCCGATCGGATTGAAGGCCTCCAGGCCCAGCGGATCGATGAAGGCCAACGGATTGCCCTCCGCATAGGCGTAGGCATTGGCGCCGCCGCGCAAGCTCATGGGGTCAGCCGATAGAAAGCGTCCGCTGTGAGCATCGTAGTAACGAGCTTTCATATGATAGAGATTGGTCGTCTCGCTGTAGACGCCATAGCCGCCGACAAAAAGATACGGCATCGGCGTGGCGCCGATGCGCGCCAGTATTTCGCCATAGGGGGAATAGGCGATTTCATCGGTGACCCGACCGTTTTCGTCGGTGAGCGCCAGGGTGCTCCCGGCCTCATCGGCGTGGACATAGCGCGTGGCGCCGGACGCATCCATTCGGGCCAGAAGGCCATTGGCGCCCCAAATGAAGTATTCCAGGGGCGTGCCTGCCGCATCGGCGGTCAGCAGTACATTCGGCAAGGCGCCCTGACGGTCAAGCGCCTGATAGCGCATCACGCCGTCCACGCTTAATCCGGTTCGATGGCCTGTGGCGTCGTAGGCGTATTGCCGGGTCTGGTTGCCGTCGGCATATCGAATGAGCCGGTTGTCGAAATCCCACTGGCAGGCCTGGGTGGCGGCGGGGGCCATTTCTGCGCTTCGGTTGCCGCACGGATCGTGCGTGAACCGAACGTCCTGCCACACGGTGGGCGAGCTGCGCACGGAGGCGTGCGCCGGCTGATCGGCGGCATTCATGGTGTAGACCTTTTCCTCCAGCGGCGGCGCCTGCGGGAGCAGTCCTGCGAGAACTTCTTCCGTCATCTTATGGCCCAAGGCATTGCGCTGGATGACGCGCGAGATGAAGTTGCTGCCGTGCGCCGCGTGTGAAAATCGGTCCACAAACCCCTTGCCGTCGACGTGATAAGCGGCCATGGCGCCGTTCGGAAATTCGATCGATCGCAGGTTGCCGTCCGCATCGTAGGCGTATCGGAAGACTTGATTGTTCCACAGCCTTACCGTTTCCGGACGATTGGCGTCATCGTAGGTGTAGGCGACCTGTCGTCCGTCCGGATAGACGACATTTGTGCGGTTGTCGCAGGAATCCCAGGCATAGCGAATCGACAATCCGTGATGATCTACGGCCTGAATCAGACGATCCAGCGCGTCGTAGGTGTATTCCGTGACGCCCACTCCGTCGTGGGTTTGCCGGACGTTGCTGTTGGCATCGTATTCGAAAGAAATCGACGAGCCATCTGAATGGGTGATGCGGCTGATCCGGTTATTTGCATCGTAAAAAAAGTGGCGGGTCCGGCCTTGCGCGTCGGTCGAGGCGGTCAACAGGCCCATGGGGTTGCGAACATACGCCGCGCTCTGCCCCAGCGCGTTCGTGTAGGCCGACAAATGATTCAGAGCATCATAGGTCAAGCACTGTTCCTTCCCATTGGCGTTAACAAAGGCGGTCAGGTTGCCGGCGGGGTCGTATTCCATGCGCTCGCGCGAGCCGTCGGGAAGCTGGCTGGAAATTCGTCTGCCCAACGCATCGTAGGCGTATTCTATCCGCGTGCCGGCTTCGTCGACCAGGCCGGTTAGGCTTCCCAGCGCGTCGTATTGGAACTGCATGACCTGTTGAAGGGGATCGACGATGGCGGCCATGCGGCCCAACGCATCGTATCGATTCGAATACGTGTTTCCCGTGCCATCGGTGAAGGCGATGCAGCGGCCATTTCCATCATACGCATTGGTCGTGGTAATGCCGAGAGGATCTGTGAAGGCGATCAGCCGTCCTGCCGGATCGTAGGCGTAGGCGGCGACATGGCCTCTCTCGTCTTTCACCGCGCTGAGCTTGCCGGCGGCATTGTACGTGTTCGAGATGCAGGAGCCGTCGGGAAAGGTTATGGTTTGAACCCGATACGACGGGGTGTACGTGTAGGCCGCGGTATTTCCTTTTCGGTCCGATGCGGCTATGCGCAGGCCGGCGGCATTGTACCGGTTGCTCGCGGTGTAGCCGGACGGATCGGCGACCGTCGTCAGTTGGCGGTTTTTATTGTAGGTCATCCGGGTAACCTGTCCGGCCGGATCGGCGATCGCGATCAAATCGCCGCAGGCGTTCCAATCGTTCGAGGCCGTGCTGCCGTTGGGATCGGTGAGAGTTTGCAGGCGGCCGAAGGCGTCATAGGCCCAGCGCGTCGTGAAGCCGCGTTCGTTTTCGCGGCACTTGAGCAGTCCATTCGGGTAATACGCCATGGGCGCCGAGTGCCCGAGCGTATCGACGATGTTCGTGAGGCTATGCCTCGCATCGTATTGAAACAGGATGGCATGGCCCAGGGCGTTGGTAACGGCGACGACCCGGTTGCGCTCGTCGTACGCATAGAACGTCGCGTGGTTATCGGGATCGATGACGCAGGTGTTGTTTCCTCTCTCGTCATATAAAAACATCGTCAGGTTATCCATTGGGTCCAGCAAGGCCTTGATGTGGTTTTCCGCATCGTACAGGCGAATGGCGATATTTCCCAAGGCGTCCACGGCCGCTTTGGGCCGGCCGCTTTGGTCGAACAGATAGATGCTTTGCGCTCCGAGCGGGTCTTCTTCGATGCCTTGAGACGCGCAGGAAAAGATCTTCCAACGATGTCCATCGGCGTCTACTTGTTCCACGACCTTGTCGACGTTGTTGTATACATTGCTGACCAACGCATGGTTCAGTGGATCGATCATCTCCGTGAGCAGGTGGCTTTCCGGTTTATAGCGGTAAGTCCAGGCCTGGTCTTCGGCATCCGAAAAGGACGCCAGATGGCCGTCGAGGTATTGATAGCGGGTGGTGCGCGCCGAGGCGTCGTCTCGGACGGCATCGATTTGGCCGGCGGCATTCCAGGTAAAAGACAGGGTGCGCCCATAAGCGTCGCGTACGGTTTGCAGCCGGTTGCTGCCGTCATAGGCGAACTGCATTTGGTTTCCCCACGGATCGGTCAGCGACGAGGCGAGCTGGTTGCTGTTGAAGGCCAGAACTCGGTCATAGAGCGAGCGCTGGACGTAAAGACCGTTTGTTCGTTCCAGGTTGTCGCGGCAACCCGGCGGAGGAAGGTACGTTCCGTTGGGCAGCCGGATGTATTCCATCAGCTTGTTGTCCGTTTGCACTTGCACGACGTTTTCCGTGAGCTGATCCATGACCCACTTCGTCGTGAGAATGCCGCAGAACCACGCCCGCAGGTCCGATTCGTTTTTCATCAGATCCAGAACGACGAGACTGCGAACAAGATAAGCGGCCGCGTCGATAGGCCGTCGTTCGCCCAGAGAAGGCTCCGGTTGACTGAGCGGACGGGCGCGAATGTCGTAGTTATGCGTCCAGCCGTACCCCAAAGGCCCGTCCTGCCATTGCAGGCCGCTGTGATAATACCGCTTGAAATGAAAGCCCCGGGGTTCCGGGTCGCCGACCGATAAATCCGTCCGCTGAAAAAGATACTGCCCGGTCGCCAAATCGACAGGCTCCTTGCTGGTGGTGGGGTGCAGGTAAGGATCGATCAGGAGGTTGTCGAAGCCTGTCAGTTTTTTGAAAATGTTTAGAGGATCCAGAAGCCCGGGTTCCGAATTGTAGCCGCCGTTGTAGTCGCCGGAGATGATCATCGACTGCGTCATGCTGCCTGCGGCTCGACGGATGAAACGCACATAGCCGATGCCGGTCCAGTCGTTCAGCGTGATGTCGGCATTCTGAGGCAGGATATACATGTAGCCCAGGTCGATGTTGTCTTGAATCTCCTCGAGCAGGGCGGCGGAGTAGTTGATCAATTGCGGACGCACGAGGCTCCAGTTGTTGCTGGCGGCCCGATAAACGCGCGCGCCGTATCGATTGCTGAGATCCAGGAGCTTGATGGTGGAGAGCGCTTGCCGGTTCGTGCCCTGGCTTTGTTCCAGCATCCCGTGTTCCAAGGCGCTGTCAAAGAACGACCGCGCTTTAAACACCGACTCGCTCTCTGTCGCATCGACCGCCAGCGTACTGACGTTGATGCCCGGCAGATCGACGAAGTAGCCGCCCGTTTCGCCGGGGTTCTGTCCCATGATGCCGATAAAATTGTGCAGGAACGTCAACGTATGGGCCAGGCGCGCAAATCGCCGCGAGGCCAGATGTGACTGGAGCAAGCCGTTATCGACCGTGGCTTGCATGGCGCGGGTGAAGACCGCGGCGCTCAAGGCCGAATCGCCTTGCGCGACGGCTTTGGACAGTTGTTGCTGGTGGTCGGTCACGATGCGCGGGGAGATGGATTCAAAGTCATGTACGATCGTGTAGCGAGAGCCGCTGGTAAGCTGAATGATATAGGTCTTGTCCGCGAAGCCCTCGTCGTAGTAGGCGTGATCCACCGTGATTTGCAGGGGATGCCGGCTGCCCTCCGCGGTGGCCGGGCCCCAAGCCGCCACGGCGTCGTCCAGCCAGAGTTGGGACTGAAAGCCGGACGGCTCGTCATAGCTAAGCGACAGCCTTTTTCCAGCCAGCTCATAGCCCTTGAAGGTTTTGTCGAGGCCGGCATGTTGAATGTAGATCGTCAGGTTGTTCGAGGCGGGAATATGATCCCACTCGTCATAGAACGATGCGGTATGGACGTAAAAGGCATCGGGCAAGGCGGTGGGATATTCGGCCGCGTTTTCTTCAACGGCTTCACGGTTCTCGATAAGTTGCTCCACGGGTGCATCCGGATGCCACGTTCGGATAAAGGCGATTAAGTTGGTGGTATAAGTCGCCAATTGCCGGTTGATATTGGATACATTGGCATATTGTACGAAGTCCGATGTGACGGCAGCCCCGGCCAGGGCCTGGTCGAGAAACTCGGCGGGGTCATACCGCATCGCCTCCGCGAGATTAATTGGATAATACTCCCGATAGGAAACATAGCTTGGATCGAAAGGATAAAAGACGCCCGCGATTTCCGCCTCCACCCAGATTCGCACCAGTCCGAATACATACGAATTATCCGTCATCGTGAACGCATGATTGCCCATCGTTGGAACGATGACGCTCAGGAGATTGGTTTCCACACCCAGCCAATTGGCCAAATCCTCCTTCACGTAAAACACCGGCGCTTTTACGAATCGCGTTTTATATCCGGAGACGCGCAAGAGGGAGGAGAGCAGGGCGGCCTTATCCCAGTCGTTGCCGCGCCCTGCCAACAAACAGCCGTGGGCGCCGTTCCTGATGCCGTACGTCGGCACAAAATCGATGCGATTACGCACGTAATTAAAGATGAGCAGCGGATCGTGATCCAGGGCCCGGGCCAGATCGAGGATCTCCGGCGTGGCCTCCGTTTCGTTGGTCGTGGTCAGTGTGCCGGCAGCCGAGGGCTGCAACGGTGCGCGCACCAACGCCGGCCTGGACGAGAGTTCCGTCGCCGGTTGCTCGTTGGCAATGGCTTCCCAATCGGCCCAGGTCCCCGGGACGGCGCAGCAAACGAATAGTAAACAGAACAGACCTCTCCTGAAATAGATGAGCAAATTCATGACAAACCTCCTTCCGAGTCGAATCACTCGGTCTCTACGCGGATTCGATAGAAGCACTTATTGGTGGTGTAGCTGTCCGTAAACTCGTTCACCGGCGGGGTTGCGGGCAGATGATCGATCAACGTTTGAAAGCTGTCGGAAACGGGAAACTCCAGGAATCGATCGACCGCGTACATCCGATTGGTTTCGCTGGCCCAGGTCATCGAGAAGCCTTCGGTGTCCGAACGGCGGCACAGCAACGCTCGAAGGCAAGAGCCTGGGTGCATTGGATCGGTTCCACAACACCACTCCGCCAGATCGCTCAACCCGTCGTGATCGGCGTCCGTCGTGGCGGAAGCCTGCGACAGACCGGACCAAAACCACATTTCCCATTCGTCGGGAAGCCCATCTCGATCCGCGTCGCGGAAGCTTTGAAGATGCCGCAGATTGCCGGCCGCGTCGTAGCGGTAGCAAATCCGCGATCCGGCATCCGTTTCGAAGCGCACCAGCCGATGGCGCGCATCGTACGAGTAGGAAATCGTGCCGCTGTAGGCAACCGGCAGAAGTGAAAGGAAACACACCCATACCACGATGATTTGGAGCCCTATATCCATTTTCATGGCGCCCTCCTCTGCAAACGACCAATATGCACTATAGGTGTGCAATATCGGATTGCAATAGAGCTAAGGAAAAACGACCGGATAAGCATTGGCCGACAGCTTCACGAAGAAGAAGGGCCCTGTGATCTATCGTTTATACACGGTTTTTATTTGGACTGTTGAATCGTCACTGAAGCGCTTGGAGCATCGGCGGGAGCAGAAGGCCCAGCAAGAGCAAAGTCATCAGGGGCCGCATCAGATTCACCGGTTTAAAATTATGATCCCGAATTCCTGTCGCGAGATGGTTCGCCGCCGAAAGAACGAAGAACAACAGCATGGAGGATGTAACGGCGGCGTCGGCATAGCGCCCCCAATCCAGCACAAAAACCAGCAAGGCCGTTAGCGCCGTCGCCAGATTGTTCAGGCCGGATTGCACTTGATACGCGCGATTTGGCCGATATCCGATTTTTTCGGACGCCGCTTCTCCCAGGATCAGCGATTCCAATGCAACGCTCCCCGACATGACCATGACCGTCATGGGACCCAGAATATGAAATTTCGATATGGCATCCGTGCCCAGATACTCCGCCAGAAAATACACCAGCACGATGCCGGCAGGCCGTATCCACTCCAGGATCATGGCTAGTTTTTTCTTCATTTGATTTCTTCTCTTTTGGTTACGATTCAGTTTCAGTTAAAGTCGGCTTCCGTTATGTGTATGCGAGGGATCACGGGCATTTCTCCCGCGGCGAAATGGTACTCATGGGTCGCTTCGCCGCGCTTTGCTGTCATCGTCGTTGTTCCCGAGCAGTCGAAGTAAATCCCAAGGGTGTCGCTCTCTCCGGGGCGGAGCTCCGTGGTATCGTGAAGAGGGAGCAGTACCCCTGCACTGCAGGCATAGGTGACGCTAACCGTACCCGTTGTCTCGTTAAGTACTTTGACCTCATGGAGGCCTCTGCGCTCAGGAGTTGAGCAGTCGTTCTCGCAGCCGGAGAGGGCGAGGGCCGTGAACAAAAAGATGACGCGGAGTATTCTCATGGCCAGTTCATGAAGCTTGTTTCTTTCACTGAATTGTGAGGCAGGCGCGCCTATGCGTCAACGCAATTGCTTTTGTCTCCGGCCGGGCGGGTGCATCCTGATATGGCTTCAACAGCGGACGGCGACGGAGCGCCGTCCCTAACATTTTTGCCGTGGGTAGGACGCGCACTCCGCTGAGCGCTATGTTCTTCTGTCAAACCGGACTTTCGCTCAGGAACCCCTGTCTCACACTTTGCAAAGTGTGGGACAGGGCCATGAGGGCTGAAATGACCGAATTCTTTACTCGGGGTTCACTCTGCGCCAGACGTAAAAGCTCAGGCCCGGCTGTGGTTTGGCTCATTGCCCAGGAGTGTTCGCAGATACCGAGCGGTATAGCTGGACTCGTTTTGCGCCACGGTCTCCGGCGTGCCGCAGGCCATCAGCCGGCCGCCCTGGCTGCCGCCGTCGGGGCCGAGGTCGACGATCCAATCGGCCTGGGCGATGACTTCGAGGTTGTGTTCGATGACCACCACGGAGTTTCCATGATCGACCAGTCGCTCCAGGATGGACATCAGGCGCGCGATGTCCGCAAAATGCAGGCCGGTGGTCGGCTCGTCGAGCACGTAGAGATTCCCGGATTTTCCGAGTTCGTCGGCCAGTTTGAGGCGCTGGCATTCGCCTCCGGATAGCGTGGAGAGCGGTTGGCCCAGTTCCAGGTAGTCCAAGCCGACGTCGCAGAGCAGCTCGAGGGCGGCGCGTACTTTTTTGTGCGGGAAGAGGTCCAGAGCCTCCCTCGCGGTCATGGAGAGCACTTGATGGATGTTGCGTCCTTCCCACAACAAATCGAGCACCTCGTCGGTATAGCGGCGTCCATGACAGTCGGCGCATTCCATTTGCACGTCGTCGAGGAAGTTCATTTCCACGGCAACATAGCCGGCGCCCTTGCAGGTAGGACACGCGCCCGCCGAATTGAAGCTGAACAGGGCGGCTTCGCGGCCCGTGCCGCGCGCGAAAATCCGGCGGATTTCGTCGAAGACGCCCAGGAAGGTCGCCGGGTTGGACCGGCTGCTGCGGCCGATGGCGCTCTGATCGACGACCACGGCTTCGGGGTGCTGTCCCACGAATACGTCGTGAATCAAGCTGCTCTTGCCGCTGCCGGCCACGCCGGTAACGCAGACCAGTACGTTTTGCGGAATGTCGACGTCAACACCCTGTAAGTTATGCGCGCGGGCATTGCGGATGGGCCAGGCCTGTGTCCAGGCGCGCCGCTTTCTGGCCGCGTCATCCTGTCCGCCGGCCATGAGGCGGGCGGTGCGGCTATCGGACGCGAGGAATTCTTTGCACGGACCATTGAACCGAACATGCCCGCCGTTTCTTCCGGCGCCCGGCCCGATCTCGACGATGTGATCTGCCGCCGCGATGACGGACGCGTCGTGTTCGACCACCAGCACGGAATTGCCCTGGTCGCGCAACCGGCGCAACATGGCGATGAGCCGGTCGGTATCGCGGGCATGAAGTCCGATGGAGGGTTCGTCGAGCACGTAGAGCAGGCCCATCAGATCGCAATCGAGCTGGCGGGCCATTTTCACGCGCTGGCTTTCGCCCCCGGAAAGGGTGGACACGGAACGATGAAGGGAAAGGTAGCTCACGCCGATCTCGATCAGATGCGAGAGAATGCTGCGCATTTTTCGTACAAGCGGAACGGCCACCGGGTCCGTCAGCGAGGCGAGCCAGGCGTCCAACTCGTGCAGCTCCCATTGCACCGCCTCTCCAATACCGCAGCCGGCCACCCGTACCGCCAGGGCGCGAGGGTTGAGACGCAGCCCGTTGCAGGCCGTGCAATCGCCGTATGTGAAGTATTTCTGATAAACATTGCGTTTCTCTTCCGGCAGTTCGTCCTCGGCTTTGTTGACGTAAGTCCGTTCCAGCCGATGCGCCACGCCTTCCCAAGTCTTCGAATACGTGCCGGCGCCATGCGGCTTGACGATGGGAATGCTCTCGGCAAACAGCAACCGCGCCAATTCCTCGGCGGTGAACTCGCCGACGGGCTTGTCCACATAGAAGAGATCGATCGCCGTCAGTTCGCGCCAGGCCCAGCCTCCGACTTTATACTCGGGATGGGTGATGGCCCCGGCCCGCAAGGACAAGCGTTTGTCGAGAAGCCGATCCGTATCGACCACGATGCGTTTGCCCAGTCCCTTGCAGTCGGCGCACATGCCTTCCGGATGATTGAAGGAAAAGTGGTACGACGCCAGGGAGAGCGGCTCGCTGCCGCAACGGGAGAAGAGCATGCGCAGATACGTGTAGACCTCGGTGGCGGTGCCGACGGTCGACCGTAAGGTGCGGCCCATGCGCTTTTGGTCGATGACGATCGATGTCGAAAGGTTATGGATGGCATCGACCTCGGGCCGCGAAAGCTTGGGGAGCCGCCGGCGGGCAAACGAGCTGAAGGTTTCAATGAGTTGGCGCTGGGCCTCCGTATGGATGGTATCGAAAACCAACGACGATTTTCCCGACCCCGAAACGCCGGTAAAGACCACCAACTGGTCGCGGGGGATATCCAACGTAACGCCCTTCAAATTATGGACGCGGGCATTTTCGATGCGAATATGGCTACGCACGGGCCGCTCCTTTCAGATAGGCAAGATATTCGTCGACCCATTCGATTTCTCCTTTGAACAGATGAATCGGGCGGCGGGCCACGGCCTTTCGATGCGCGGGGCATCCGCAAGAATCGAGGAATTTCTCCAGCTCGCCGTAGCCCTTGATCTGCTCCTCCAGCTTCTGCCGGTAGGAGGTCAGGGCATCCAGCGCCTGTTTGGGCGGGAGAAGATCGACGTTGTAAGTGCCCAGGTCGATGCGATACTTCAAGTGTTCCGGCTCGGAGAGAAACAGCCGCAGATTCTTTTTCAAAGCCTCCCGGCCTTTGCGGGTTACCGTGTAGACCTTGCGCAGGCGTCCGCTTTGGATTTCCTCGCTACAGGCAATGTGGCCCACTCGCTCCAATGCGCGCAGTTGCTTGTATATGGTCGATTGCGAAAGTCCGGTCCAAAATCGCATGTCGCGATCCTTGACGTTCTTTTCGAGCTGCCAGGGATGCATCGGGCCTTCGCATAGCAGGGCCAGCAGGGCGGTGTCCGCATCGGATAACGAGTTTTGCTTCTTTTTCATGAGAGGTCTCCTTCGGTTGAATGGAGCGTCGGAACAACTTGCATCCGGGCGTACGCTCGCTGTTATATAGTATCAGTACAATATAGGCATAGTACAGCTATAGCCGTTGGATTGTCAAGAGCGGCCGGACCGAGACCCGCCATTGTAATGAAGACTCATGACGCATCGAACAGCGCATTTGATCAGAGCCTATTTCGGTAGGATGCCGCTTTAATTCCTACTCATAATCGTAATCTTAATCTTAATCCTAATCTTTTCTTGAGAGATTAAGATTACGATTATGATTAAGATTATGAGGATATGAGCTGCGTTAACGCGAGGCTCTTCATGGGAGCCGTCGCGGCCAGGAATGGCCGCGGTCCTTAGACGGGCTATTTCAGTCCAGGGGGAGTCCGGGGCCCGCTTGATCCGATCAATGGGCCGAAGCGGCGACCGGCGCGCGAACGCAATCGATGCGGTAGATTCTTCGTCCGTTTTCTTTCGCCAGATCGACGCCGTGGATTTCCGTTTCGAAGCCGGGGAAGCGGTTGTCGAATTCTTCGCAGAGTCTCAGGTATTCGAGCATGGGGCTGTCGGCGGCGCCGAATTGTTCGCCGGGCATGATGACGGGGATGCCGGGAGGATAGGGGACGACCATGACGGCGGGAATGCGGCCGGGCAGGTCGCGCACGGCCACGTATTCGACCTGGCCATGAACCAAGGAGGCATAGGCTTCCGTCGGCGTCAGGACTTGAGCCGGAATGTCCTGATAGACCTTCATCATTACATCCGTCAGCTTGTTTTTCCGAAGATAGCCGTGCATGTCGCGGCACAGGTCGCGCAGGCCGACCTCGTCATATTTTCCAGGATTCTGCGCGACCAGCTCCGGCAGTACGTCCCGTAGGGGCGCGTTGCTGTCGTGGAGACGTTTGAATTCGAGTAATTTCGTGAGCAACACGCCGGCTTTGCCTTCGGTGACGCCGGGCGCAAACAGGAATAGAATGTTGTAATGGCCGGTCTTTTCGGGAATCACGGAGTTCTCGCGCAGAAATTCGGAGACGATGCCGGCGGGGATGCCGTCGTCCGTCATGACGCCCTGCGCGTCGATGCCCGGCGTTAACAGGGTCACTTTAATCGGATCGAGCATGGTCTTGTTGCGGCCGTACTGCGAGAAACCGTGCCAGCGGTCGCCATCCTTCAGCACCCAGCTTTCCGGATCGGTCATTAGGAGCTTGGCGTCGGCCTGGGCAAAGGGAGTCGGCCCGACCTGCTCGGGTTGCCAAAGGCGAAACCACCAGTCGTTCTTGGGCGTCTCGTCGGCGATGGCGGCCATTTTCTGGCGGAAGGCAATGGCCTGGCCGAGAAGCTGGTCCATGATGCGTCGTCCGGATTCGCCGGCCATCATGCGGGCCGTGACATCGAGCGAGGCGAACATGGGATAGAACGGCGAGGTGCTCTCGTGCATCAGGAAGGCTTCGTTGAAGCGCTCGGGATCGACCTTTGCTTGCCCGCCGTTGCGGATGTGGATCATGGACCCTTGGGAAAAAGCGGCCAGGAGCTTGTGCGAGGATTGAGTGGCAAAGGTGGGCGGGTGACGGGCCGACTCCCCTTCGGTCGACATGCCGAAGCGCCCTGCATACAATGGATGGAAGCGGGCATAGCCATACCAGGCTTCGTCAAAGTGAAGGTTATCCACGCCGGCCGATACCAGATCCTTGATGCCTACCACAGAGTAGCAAAGGCCGTCGTAAGTGGAGTTGGTAATGACCACCACGCGAGGCTTCCGTCCGCCCTGAGCGGCCTTGGCTCGCGCGGAGCGGTTGATGGCGGCGGCGATTTCCGAGGGCGTGAAGCTGTTTAGCGGTATCGTGCCGATGATGCCGTAGGCATTGCGCGTCGGCGTCAGATAGGCCGGGATGGCGCCGATCATGACGATGGCGTGCATGATGGATTTATGGCAGTTGCGGTCCACCAGGACGATGTCGCCGGGCGCCACCAACGAATGCCAGACCATTTTGTTGGCCGTGCTCGTGCCGTTCAGCACGAAGAAGGTGTAGTCGGCTCCGAAAATCCGCGCGGCCTCACGTTCCGCATCGCCGGCCGGGCCCTGATGTTCGAGGATTGAACCCAATTCCGGCATGCTGCTCGACAAATCCGCGCGAAAGATATTTTCGCCAAAGAACTCATGGAAGGCGGCGCCCGGCGTCGAGGCCAGGAAGCCCAGTCCGCCGGCATGGCCCGGTGTGGACCAGGCGTAACGGCAGGAATCGACGTAGAGCGTCAACGCCCGGAAAAATGGCGGCAGGCTTCGATCGCGATAGTCCTCGAGCGCCGCGCGAACGGCGCCGGCAATGAATACAGGAGTATCTTCGTTCTTGCGGATGCATCCGGCGGCTTGAGCCAGCGTCTTGCTCGACAACTCCAAAAACCCCGTGTTTCCGGAGACGAGGAAGATGGGCAGGGGATCGTTCGCTGCGCGGATTAGGGCCAGCGCCTCCTGCAACTGCGCATCGACTTCGCCGGGCTCAAATAAGTCGGTGTCCAGCAACAAGGCGCCGTACGTTTTTTGCGCTGCCAGGCGATCCAATCCGGTTTTCAAATCGCCTACGGTTTCCACGCGCTGATTCATGTCCTGAAGTTTCTGTTGGACCTGGATCAGAAAGCAGCCCGGATCGGCATCCTGGCTCACGACCAGCACTGGGAAGATCGGCAATTGATTGGGGGTATAGGAAGCGGGCGGCGTTGCGCCCAGGACAAAAAAGCTCGCAACCAACAGAACAATCAGACCAGATATCCGTCTCTTCATGGCTCTCCTGTTATAGTAGGCGTTACATCAAGCTTGGCTGGAATGCTGCGTAGAATACAATTGGGGAGCGACTCCTGGCGATAGGATTTATGTATAAACGACAGGCGACCTCGCCCCGGCAGCGGGGCCATGTGGCCCCGCCTCCAGCCGTCACTGGCCAGTTTATCCCCAGGTACGTGTTTCTGCGGCCGTGTCGGGATGCACCCGGCTTCAATATGACCCATTACACTGGCTTGCAAAAAATCGGAGGCCGACGTACTCTCATGAATTCTTAAAGCGATAAATCTTATATTGGGTGAAACGAATGCAGTGGTTTCTAAAAAAAATCGTCGGGACCAAAAACGAGAGGGATCTCAAGAAGCTCCGCCCTCTGGTCGACCAAATCAATGTCTTGGAAGTGGAGTGTCAGAAGCTGACGGACGACGCGCTGAAGGCGAAAACGCTGGAATTCAAGCATCGTTTGACGCAGGGCCAGACGGTGGACGATCTGCTCTGCGAGGCCTTTGCCGTGGTGAAGAACGCCTGCCGAAGACTGGTGGGGACAACCGCCAACGTATGCGGACATCCGCTGACGTGGGACATGGTGCCGTTCGACACGCAGCTTATCGGCGGGTTGGCGCTGCATCAGGGCAAAATCGCGGAAATGGCCACCGGCGAAGGGAAAACGCTGGTCGCGACCCTGCCGGTCTATCTTAACGCTTTGACCGGAAAGAACGTCAATGTCGTGACGGTGAACGACTATCTGGCCAAGCGCGACTCCGAATGGATGGGGACGGTTTACAAGTATCTGGGCCTGACGGTGGGCTGCATCCAGAACGACATGGATCCGGAGCAGCGCCGCGCGGAATACGCCAAGGACATCACCTACGGCACCAACAGCGAATTCGGGTTCGATTACCTGCGCGACAAGGGCATGGCGCATCGCCCCGAGGAGCAGGTGCAGCGCGGCTATTTCTATGCGATCATCGACGAAGTGGACAGCATCCTGGTCGACGAAGCGCGGACGCCGCTGATCATCTCGGGCCCGGCGCCGTATTCCACGCACCAATATCACGAGGTTAAGCCGGCGGTCGACCGGTTGGTGCGCCGTCAGCGGGATTTGTGCGCCAAGCTGGTTCAGGAAGCCGGAAAGCTCATCGAAGAAGGCAAGGAGTCCGAGGCCCAACTCAAGCTTTACCAAGTGCATCACGGCATGCCGAAAAACAAGCAGTTCCTGCACATGCTGGAGGAACCCAAGATTCGCCGGTTGCTGGAGAAAATCGACGGCTCCATGCTGACCGATATGCGCAAGGAAGAGGCCCGCGAGCTTCGGCAAGAGCTTTATTTTACGATCGACGAAAAAGGCAATGACGCCAGCCTGACCGAAAAAGGCTGCGAAACGCTGAACCCGAACGAGCCGGAATATTACGTCATGCCGGATCTGGTTTCGCAACTGGCCGAACTCGACGGCGACGAATCGTTGACCGAGGAGCAGAAGTTCGAGAAACGGCAGGCCCTTCAGAATCAGTTTGCCGACCGCAGCGAGCGCATTCATGCCGTCGATCAACTCATCCGGGCGTACTGCGTTTACGAAAAAGACGTGGAATACGTCGTGCAAAACAACCAGGTGATCATCGTCGACGAATTCACCGGCCGCCTCATGCCGGGCCGCCGCTGGAGCGACGGTCTGCATCAAGCCGTGGAAGCCAAGGAAGGCGTCGAAATCGAACGCGAGACGCAAACCCTGGCGACCATTACGATTCAGAATTACTTCCGCATGTACGAAAAACTGGCCGGCATGACCGGTACGGCGGAGACCGAAGCCGACGAGTTCCACGAAATTTATAAACTCGACGTGGTCGTGATTCCGACCAACCGGCCGGTGCGGCGGGTCGACAACAACGACATGATCTATAAGACGCAGCGCGAAAAGTTCAACGCGATTGCCCAGGAGATCTCGGATTGCTACGTACGGAAGCAGCCCGTGTTGGTCGGTACAATTTCCGTGGAAACCTCCGAGTTGCTCAGCCGCATGTTGCGGCGGTTGAACATTCCCCACAACGTTTTAAACGCGAAGAACCATCAACGCGAAGCCGAGATCGTTTCGCTGGCCGGCCAGGCCGGCGCGGTGACCATTGCCACGAACATGGCGGGTCGCGGTACGGACATCAAGCTGGGCGAGGGCGTCGTGTACATCGAGCGCGACATGGTCAAGTCGAAGACCCGGTTGGAAGACAAGGTGAACGGAAAAACCTTGCGCAATCTGTTGCTGGAAAAACCCTGCGGTTTGCACGTGATCGGGTCCGAACGGCACGAATCCCGGCGTATCGACCGGCAATTGCGGGGCCGTTGCGCACGTCAGGGCGATCCGGGGTCGTCGCGATTTTACGTTTCGCTGGAAGACGATCTGATGCGGCTGTTCGGTTCGGACCGCATTGCGGGCATCATGGAAAAGCTGGGCATTCAGGAAGGCGAAGTACTGGAGCATCCCTGGCTCAATCGCTCGATCGAAACAGCGCAGCGCCGCGTGGAGCAGCAGAATTTCTCCATCCGGAAACGCACGCTGGAATACGACGACGTGATGAACAAGCAGCGCGAGATCATTTACGGCTTCCGCAGCGAAGTCGTCGGCTCCGCCCACGTGCGGGAACATCTTTACAGCGTGGTGGAGGATGTGATCCAAACAAAGACCGACGAGCTGGCCGGCTCCAGCGAGGAGAACCTGACGGATTTGATCGTTTGGGCCAACTCCACGTTCCCGGTGGGCATCAAAGGCAAGGATCTGGCGGTCGTGGCCAAAAAAGGCGAGGATTTGAAGTCCCAAGTCGCCGCGCGGATCGTCGAACGGGTCAAAAAGGCCTACGAACTGAAGGTTCGCATCGAAAATCCCGACACGTTGAATGCCATGGAGCGGTACATCATTCTGCAAGCCGTCGATTCGCAGTGGCAGGAGTATCTGCGCAACATGGATACTTTGCGCCAGGGCGTGGGCTTGCGGGCGTACGGCCAGCGCGATCCGCTGGTGGAATACAAGCACGAAGCCTATTCGATGTTTTCGGACCTGATGGACCGCATCAAGGCGGAAGTGGCGCAACGGATGTTCCGGTCCACCACCTCGCCGGAAGCGTTCCGAAACTTTTTAGCGCATCTGCCGCAGATGTACGTGCATGACGAGGTCTCCGCCCTGGGACATCGCTCCACGGCCACGCCCGAGCCCGCCGCCGCTGCGCCTTCGCGCGCCCAGGCCGGCGCCGAGGCGGCCATGCAGGCAGCGCTCAATTCCAAAGCAACGCCCTTCAAGCGCGATGACGCCAAGGTCGGCCGCAACGATCCCTGTCCCTGCGGCAGCGGGAAAAAATACAAGAAGTGCTGTGGGGCGGGTTTATAGTTCGAGTGTAATGATCCATGTGTCCTGTAATTATTGATCGCTCAAAACATACGGTAAGCCGGAAAAATATCGCACCGGAAGCTCTTAAGGTTCTATACCGGCTCAAAGAAACCGGATTTCACGCCTATCTGGCGGGCGGCAGCGTGCGCGACCTTTTATTGGGTCGCACGCCCAAGGATTTCGATGTGGCGACCGATGCGCATCCGAATCAAGTCAAAGGGCTGTTTCGAAATTGCCGCCTGATTGGACGGCGCTTTCGACTGGCTCACGTTTTCTTCCATAACACCATCATTGAGGTCTCCACATTCCGGGCGCGGCTGACGGCGGAAACCGGAGAGCAGGGGCCGCACTTCAAGCAACGCGACGGGTTGATCCTGCGCGACAACGTTTTTGGCACTCCGGAAGAAGATGCCTGGCGGCGGGATTTCACGGTCAATGCGCTTTTTTACAACATCGCCGATTATTCGGTCATCGATTACGTCGACGGCCTGAAGGATCTCGATGCGCGCCTGTTGCGGGTGATCGGCGATCCGGCGGTGCGATTTGCGGAGGACCCGGTGCGGATGATCCGCGCGATCCGTTTTGCCTGCTCATGCGGCCTGACGATCGAGGAAAGCGCGCGAAAGGCCATGCTGGAGCTGCGCGACAAAGTGGCCCTGGCGTCCCGTGAACGGCTCTACGACGAGTTTCTCAAGCTGGCCTTCTGCGGCCAGGCGGAGAAAGTGGCTCGGGCGATGCTCGAATACGATATGTTTGCCGTCATGTTCCCGGAAATGGCCTCCTGGATGAAAGAGCCCGGCAACGAGAGCCGCCAGACCTGGTTTTTCAAGGCCTTGCGCCAGGTGGACATCTGGAAGAAAGCCGGCCTGCGGCCGGACGAACCCTTGTTGTGGGCCTTGATCTTCGGCGAGTATCACGAATCCCTGGCCGAAGAAATGATCAAGCAAGGCTATCGGCCCGCCGAGGCCCTGGTTCAAGCGGTGCTTAATCACATGCTTAATCACGAGAGTCGGGTGCAAATCCCGAAAAAAATCGCGCACGAGACCATACGCATCATGGCCATGCAGCCTCTTTTCGCCCGGACCACGGGCGCCAAGCCGAAGCGGCTTTCTGCGCGGCCGTCCTTCGAGCATGCGTTTGTCTATTTCAAGTTTTCTGCCGGGCTCAAGGGACGCAACAAGGAATTGGTGGAGTGGTGGACCGCTCAGCTGAAGGGTGGATCGGCGGGAAATAGCGAGTGAGGAAGCGCCTCCACGCCTCCTACTCTTAATCGGGTGCATCTTGACACGGCCTCCGCGCATATGAATAAGAATCCACGTCCTTACGGACGCGGCTACGTAGCCGCCGGCGTAAGCCGGTGGTTTCTTTCCAGTGCCAGACGTTGAGGAGTGGCCGTGTCAAGATTCACCCCTCTTAATCTTCTCGTGCCTGTTGGAAAGGGCCCTTCGGCGGCCGAAAATTCTTTGCGACGGGTTGAAAAGTTCTCGTCACACTCAAGACCTCCTTACATACTACAGCCGGGTTTCGGATAACCATTAACACTGGAGTTTCTGTTGAAGAGATGGTTGTTGGGATGTTTCTTCCTCGTCTTGTCCTCCATGACCTGCCTGGATGGCCAGGCCGCTGCCATCACCGATTTGAAGTCGGTGGCCGTCGGTTCGGATCGCTATGTCTCGCTTAAGGATGTGGCCGCGTTTTACGGTCTTTCCCTGAGCGTTCCGCCCGGACGTTTTGTGTATTTACGCAGTAAATGGAATATATTGGAATTTGAGACGCAAAGCCGGCAATGCTCGATCAATGGCGTGAACGTTTGGTTGAATGCGCCGGTGGTGAGTGCGAGAGGACGCTGGTCCATTACGGAAACCGATGTCCGTAAAGTGGTTGATCCGATCCTCCGTCCCCATGCGTATCTTGGAGCGCGCCGCTATCGAACCGTGGTGATCGATCCGGGTCATGGCGGACTGGATCGGGGGGCCAAGGGCCGTGCTGGCGTTGAGGAAAAGCGCGCTGTGCTGGACATTGCCAAGAGCGTGCGCGCCATCCTCGTGAACGAGGGCCTTCGAGTGTATATGACAAGAGATACGGATCGGTTCATCGAATTGGCCGACCGCAGTTACAAGGCAACCCAGTGGGGCGCCGATATTTTCGTGAGCATTCATTTGAATGCGGCGACCACATCGAAGCCCCGCGGGGTTGAAACCTATGTGGCGTCCCTTTCGGGATACCCTTCCACCTCGTCGCCGGCGGGATCGCGGACGAAGGCCGAGTCGTTCTCGGCCAATCGATTCGATCATTCCAGCGACCTGTTGGGTTACTATGTGCAAAAGGCCCTGGTGCAAAGCACTGGAGCGGACGACCGGGGCTTGCGCCGGGCGCGCTTCATGGTCGTGAAGAATTCCCCGTGCCCCGCGGTATTGGTGGAGGGGGGCTTTTTGTCGAATAAGTACGAAGAGCAAAAGATCTCGACATCGGCCTATCGGCAATCGATTGCCCGCGGCATCGCCAAAGGCGTGCTAGATTATGTCAACACCGTGAAGAAGGCCCAAGTAGCGGGGCCGTAAACTGGGGAGCTCGTTGGACAAGCGCGAGGAGCATTTATTGAATTATGAAAAAAAGTTCACTTGAGTTTTTACGCAAGTTGGTGGAAAGCATAAGTCCGTCCGGCTATGAAGACGAAGCGGCCGCCGTCTGGCAGGCTGAGGCCCGGGAATTTGCCGATGAAGTGTCGCGCGATTGTCACGGCAACACCGATGCCATCGTCCATCAGGGCGTCGGGCCGCGCGTCATGCTGGCCGGGCATTATGACGAAATCGGTTTTTTGATTTCCCACATCGATGAAGAGGGTTTTCTCTGGATCGTTCCGGTGGGGGGCTGGGACCCTCAAATTCCGCAGGGGCACCGGGTGGTCATTCGCGGCAAGAAAGGCCATGTGCCCGGCGTTATAGGCAAGTGCCCGATTCACCTGTTGAAGGAAGAAGCCCGCAACAAAGTGGTCCCCTTGACGGAGCTGTGGGTGGACATCGGCGCGGCCAACCGCAAGGAAGCCGAAAAGCTGGTCGCCATTGGCGATCCGCTGGTATTGGATCATGGCTTGGTCATGCTGCAGCAGGATTTTGTCGTGGCCCGGGGGTTCGACAATCGCGCCGGCGCCTTTGTGGTGTTGGAGGCGGCGCGCCTGTTGTCCAAGATGAAGCCCAAGGTGGAAGTCCATGCCGTGGCCACGGTCCAGGAGGAGATCGGCTTGCGCGGCGCGAAGACATCGGCTTTTGGAATCGATCCGATGGTGGGCATTGCGGTGGACGTCACCTTTGCCACCGATTACCCGACGATGGGCGAAGTGGTGAAGCGCGAAGGACGCGTCAAGGTGGGCAAGGGCCCCGTGATTACGCGCGGCGCCAACATCAATAAACATCTTTTCGATCTGCTGACGGACACGGCCGAGAAGTCCAAGATTCCTTTCCAGGTCGTTGCCGAACCCCAGGGTACGGGAACGGACGCCAACGCCATCCAGTTGACCCGCGCGGGCGTGGTCACGGCGCTGGTCAGCGTTCCCAATCGCTACATGCACAGTTCCTGCGAGCTGGTGAGCCTGGGGGATCTGGAAGCGTGCGCCCAATTAATTGCCGAGACCGTGGTTCGCATCAAGCCGGACGCGGACTTCACGCCTTTTTAAACATAACCGGCGGGGTATGACGCCTGAACGAATATTTACGGGATGGGACGAGCCGGTCACCGAACAAATCCGGCGGCGACTGATTCCGGAAGAGCCGAAGGGGCCCGTGGATCTGGGGCGGTTGCTGATCGTCGTGCCGACGCGCAAGGCGGAGCGGCGTCTGAGGGAGACGCTCGCGCGATATTGCGCCCGCTATTCGACGGCTTTGCTTTCGCCCCATATCGTCACTCCAGCCTATTTCATCAGGACCGAGCAGGATGCGGCCGAGTCCGTGGCCGGAACCATGGCCGAGTTGGCGGCCTGGTGCGAGGTGCTGCAAAAGGCGGATTTGAAGGACTATCCCGGATTGTTTCCCGCCGCAGTCGCCGTACAAGATTCTTCCTGGGCTTTGCGTATGGCGGACATGCTCCAGCAACTGCGAGGCAAGCTGGTGGAAGGGGAACTTTCGCTGAATCTCGTATGGGAGAAGCACAGCGCCGAACTGAACGAAGCCCCGCGCTGGAAGGATTTAGCCCACTTGGAGACGCTCTATCTTCAGCGGCTGAAACAACAGGGGCTGGAAGATTCGTTCGAATCGATGCGCCGCCGTTCGTTGTGCGTCTCGGCGCCCGAAGGCGTCGACCGCGTCGTCCTGGCGGCCATTCCCGACCCGGCTCCCTTGGCTTTGCGATGCTTGTCCGCGTTGGCCGAGCAGTTGCCGATTGTCGTGCTTGTGCATGCGCCCGCCTCGCTGGCCGATGCCTTTGACGCCTGGGGGCGCCCGCTGACGGAGTACTGGAGCCACGCCCCGATCGACATCCCCGAGCCAGAAAAAAACATCCTCCTCGCCGGCGCCCCGGAAGCTCAGGCGAAGGCAGCTCTTCGCTGTCTGGCGGACGGCGCCGACCGGTTCAAGGCCGGCGATGCGGCCATCGGGGTTCCCGATGCCGCGCTCGTTCCCTTTCTTCAGGCGGAATTGGAGGAGCAGGGGCTGATGGCCTTCGATCCGGCCGGTCAAAGCCTTTCCGATCATCCGATTGCGCAATTCGTGGAAGCCCTGGCCTCCTGGTACCGGGAGGAATCCTACGCCGCGTTCCGGTCCCTGCTGCGGCATCCCGATGTCCTGCGGTATTTGTGCGCCCAAACGCGCTCCTCCGCGCGGGTTTTGCTCGAAGAGCTGGATGTATTCCAACAGCAGTACCTGCCCGCCTCGCGGGAAACGATGCGGCGGCATCTGCAATCCGAGAAACGCCTTGTCGCGCTGGATAAAGCCTTTGGCCTCGTGGAAATCTGGCTGGACGATATCGACCGCAACCCGGTCGGCGAGGCCCTCACGTCCATCCTGAAGCAACTGTACGAAGACCGGCGGCTGAATCCTTTGCAACCTGCGGACAAAGATTTTATCGATGCGGCCATGTCGTTGAACCGGCGCTTAAAGGAATTTGGAACCGCCCAGCTCGAGGAGTCGGGCCTGGGCAAGGCCCATGCCCTGCATTTGTTGGTCCGGTGTCTCCATGACGAACGTTTCTATCCGGATCCGTTTGCCGGCGATATCGACTTGGAGGGCTGGCTTGAATTGGCTTGGAACGATGCGCCCTTCATGATCCTTGCCGGCATGAACGAGGGGATTGTGCCGGATACGCGCCCCTCCGATATCTTCCTGCCCAATTCGTTGAAAAAGCAATTGAACTTGCGCCACGACGACGATCGCTATGCCCGCGATGTATTCCTGCTCGCCGGGTTGATCGAGTCGCGGCGCCGGAACGGACGAACTGTACTGCTGGCCGGAAAAACCAGCGCCTCGGGCGATCCGCTTAAGCCTTCGAGATTGCTGTTTCATTGCTCCGACGACGAACTGCCCCGCCGGGCGCGCCGCTTGTTCAGCGATCCGCCGGAGCGGAAAGAAAATTATGCGCCCACCATTTCCTTCAAGCTCGACGTCCGTCCGCCGGACCAGGCGCCGGCGGATGTCAAACGTTTGCGGGTGACGCAGTTTCACGATTACCTGATGTGTCCCTTCCGGTTCTATCTCAAGCATGTGTTGGGCATGAGCGATTTGTCGGACCTGAAAGTCGAAATGGACGACATGGAATTCGGCACCATGCTGCATTACGCCCTGGAAAAAATGGGCTGCGATGCCGATATGAAGGTTTGCCGGGAACCGGAGAAGCTGGGCGCCTTTCTCGACGTCCAACTCGACGCTTGGGTGAAGGGCCGATACGGCTCGCGTCCGCCGCTGGCCGTACGCATCCAGGTCGAAGCGGCACGGCAGCGGTTGTATGCCGCGGCGCAGGTGCAGGCGGAGCTGGTGGAGGAGGGGTGGGAGCTCGTCCATCAGGAACGGCGGATCGAGGGTTCGATGTGCGGCATGAAAATCACGGGGACGATCGATCGCATCGACCGGCATGTCGAAACCGGCGCCTGGCGGATTCTCGATTACAAGACCTCCGATAAAGCCGCTCATCCCAGCGCCAAGCACTGGGGCGCTCCCGCGGACGACGATGGGCGCACCTACAACCGGCTCTTGGTGGGCGACAAGGAGAAGCGCTGGTTGGATCTCCAATTGCCGCTCTACGGTATTTTCTGTCCCGATTTGCCGCCGGATCAAGTGGAGTTCGGTTACTTCAATCTGCCCAAAGCCGTCAGCGATACCGGCATCACGCTCTGGACTCCCTTTGAGCCGGAATGGATGCAATCCGTCCGCGCGTGCGCCGAGGGCGTGATCCGGGATATTCAAAAACGCCGATACTGGCCTCCCGCCGGCCGGATGATTTACGACGACTACGGCTCGCTTTTCCACGCGAAAATTCCCGAGTGCGTAAAGGTTGATGAGTTCATGGCCTTCATGGAGGGCGCGCCATGAATCCCGTGACGATTCGCCATCAATCGATTGCCGCCTCGGCCGGCTCGGGAAAAACCTATGCGCTCGCGCATCGGTTCATCCGCTTGCTGGCCTTGGGCGTGGCGCCGGATCGGATCGTCGCGCTGACCTTTTCCCGCAAAGCCGCCGCCGAAATTTTCGATTCGATCGTTCGCTATCTCTGCGATGCGTCGCTGTCCGATGCGGCCGCCCAGTCCATGAGCGTTCGCCTTCAAAAGCCCGAACTGCGGCGGCTCGATTTCCTGAAGATGCTGCGCAGCCTGCTGGATCAGTTGTCGCGGCTGCACGTGGGGACGCTCGACAGCTTCACGATCGGCGTCGTGTCCGCGTTTCCCATGGAACTGGGCATCTCCGCCGATTTGCAAATCATGGATAACGACGGAGCGCTTGCCAAGGCCGTGCGATGGGATGTACTTAACAAGGTGCTGAATCCCCAGAACATCCGAGAGAGCGCCCAGCAAGCATTTCTTGAAGCTTTCAAGCAGGCGACGTTCGGCCGGGAGGAAAAAGGCCTGGGCCGAAATCTCGACGCCGTGCTGGAAGCGTATCGGGCCGAATACATGGCGCTGCCCCGGCAGGAGGCGTGGGGCAGCGAATCGGTCATCTGGTCCGACGGCGCCGAATGGCAGAAGGCCGGCGCCGATGTCTTGAAACTGGCTCTGCTGATAAAGGAACTCATTCCCGAAGCGGGCTACGACGAGCGGTTCGCCAAGGTGTTGCTCAAGATCGTCGATTTCGCGGGCTCCTTCAACGAGTTCAGCGCATGGACCTCGGCGCTCGACAATGCGGTTTTTCAGGCGTTGCTAAACCAGGAGGAAGACCTCAAAGAAGGCGGCGCAACCATTTCGTATTACCGGAAGGAAAACGAACTGCGGGGCGATATCGCCAAAGGACTTCATCAACTGATCCAGCATATCAAGCGGGTCGAGATTCGCCGTTCGCTGCGGCAAACCAGCGGGCTTTTCAGCGTGTTGGACCAGTACGAGCGACTCTACAACGAGCATGCGCGGCGTCGGGGACGGCTGACGTTTGCCGATGCGCAATACTTGCTGACCGGCAATAGCCCGTCGGGAACCGGCCGCAAACTCAGCTTCCAATCCCGCTCCGACGAATTGCTCTACATCGATTTCCGGCTGGATTCCTCGCTCGATCACTGGCTGTTGGACGAATTCCAGGACACCAGCGACTTGCAGTGGGAGGCCTTGCGGAATCTGGTTTCCGAAGTGTTGCAGGACGACAGCGGCCGCCGCTCGTTCTTCTATGTGGGCGACGTCAAACAGGCCATTCACGGCTGGCGCGGCGGCAATGCCCGGCTGTTCAATCGCATTCTGGAAGAGTACGGGCCGTTGTTCGAACCCGTGCCGCCCCTGGTCAAATCCTTTCGTTCGGCCCAGCCGATCATCGACACGGTCAACCGCGTGTTCGGACATTTGCCGGACGATGTGGAATGGCCTGTGGGCTTGCGGGAAAATTGGGAAGCCTTGTGGCAGACGCACACCTGCCAGGAGAAGGTGGTGCCCGCCGTCGGGTATGCCGCGCTGCTCGAACCGTTGTCGGGCGCGGACGGCGAGTCCCCGGATGCGCCGGATCGATACCGCGTGCTCGCACGCGTGCTGAAGCAGGTCGATCCGCTGGCTCGCGGTTTGTCCACCGCCGTGCTGGTGCGATCCAATGCGCAGGGCGCGGAAGTGGTAAATTATCTGCGCCGGGAATGTCTGGGGATGGCGGTCGTGCATGAAGGCCATGCGGCCATCGACGATTCGCCGGTCGTGTCCGTGTTGCTCTCGCTGGTCAAGTTCGCCGCTCATCCCGGCGATACGCGGGCATGGTATCATGTGCTGATGAGTCCCCTGAAGGAGAGCCTTTCCGAACGCAAAGTTACGCGCGAATTTTTTTCCATCGAACTGCTGGAAGAAATCCGCGTCAGGGGCTTCCGGGAATTCATGCGCACCTGGGGGCGGCGATTGAATGCCGAGGCGCCGCTGGACGACTTTGGGCGAAAGCGCTTGAAAGATTTGGAGAATGCGGCCGGTCTTTTCGATCAGACCCTCGAGCATGACGCGGACGCGTTTCTGTATTTCATGGAGCATTACAAGATCTATGAATCGACCAGCGAAAATGCAATTCGCGTCATGACCATTCATCAGTCCAAGGGCCTGGGCTTCGATTGGGTCGTGTTGCCCGAGCTGCAAAACAAGGGCATTCTCGGCGCCGGCGATCTGGATTGCGTGGTTGCGACCGATCCGTCCGACGAACAGCCGCTGTGGACCCTCAAAATGCCCCGGCGCATTATCGCCAATGCGGACCCTGTCTTGCGCGAGCAAATAGCGCTCAAGGACGAAGCCTCCTGTTTCGAAGAGTTATGCGTGCTCTACGTCGCCCTGACGCGCGCGCGCCGGGCGTTGTACGTGATCGCCAGCCCTGTTGGAGCGTCCTCGAAAGCCGAATATCCAGCTACGCTGGTCAAACGGCAATTGACCGGGGAACCCAAACCGAAAGCGGCGCGCGCCGTGGAGCTGGCGGGAGAAGCCGTTGGACTGCTGTATGAAACCGGCCGACCCAATTGGTTTGATGAAATCCCGAGGACCAGAAAGGAAGAGTCCGGCAAGCCGTCCAAACCGCTGGCCTCCATTTCCAAGGGCGCGACAGACGGCCGTTCGCGGCTGATGCTGGTCGAACCCTCTGCGGTGGTCGAAGGTCTTCAATCCGGCGCCGCCTTGTTTGCGCCGGCCGCTTCCGAGAGTCTCGAATTCGGTACGGCGGTCCACGAATTATTCGAGCGCATGGAATGGCTGGAAGAGACCCACGTCGGGGCCGTCCTCGCCAGATGGGAAAAGCATTCCAACGCATCGGCCGCGCTTAAAGCCCGCATCGCGTCGCATTTCAAGGCCGTTCTTGAAGCACGCGACGTCCGGGAGGTCTTATCGAAACCAAAAGACGCGTATGAACTTTGGCGCGAAAAACCTTTTGAAATCATCCTCGACGGCCGTTGGGTCTCGGGAATATTCGACCGGGTGGTCATTCGAAAGGATGCCCAAGGCCGGCCGCTCGATGCCGTGATTCTAGATTATAAAAGCAATCAGGCGCTCTCCGACCGCGACATCCAGGCGCTCACGGAGCACTACACTCCGCAGTTGGCGCTCTACGGCTGGGCCTTGTCCCGCATGCTGGGTCTGAAGGCATCGAACATCCGGCTGTGCTTGTTGTTTACACAGGTGGCCCGGGTCGTTGACATTCCTCCCGGCCAAGCGGAGGAAAGCTTGAAGAAAATCATGGAATTCGTTTCGCCCTCATCATCGTAATCTTCGCGCCTGGCTTGCCGCAGCGAAAACCGGGGCGAGGGCGCCCCGTCTCCAAAAAGCTTCCCGACACCGACAACTGCTCACTGATTACTGGCAACTGCCACTTCTCCCTACGCCCCCGCCTGCAAGGCCGTACGCACGGCGCTGAGCAAGGCATGGGTGACATAGGGCTTTTGAACAAAGCCGTCGGGCAGCAAATCCAGGAACTGGCTGCGGGCGTGCTCGGCGGTGTAGCCGCTGGATAGAATCACGCGGACGTCCGGATTGATTTCCCGTAAGGATCGGAAGACTTCCTGGCCGCTCATGTGCGGCATGGACAAGTCTAGGATGACGGCGGAGATGCCATCCGGATCTTCGCTATATACGTTAATGGCATCCAACCCATCGGCTGCCGTGAGGACGGTAAACCCAAAGCGTTCCAGCATCATCCGCAAGACCATGCGCACGCCGTCTTCGTCATCGACCACGAGGATGGTGCCGGACCCGGCCCATTCCACTTTCGAAGCGGGTTCATTGTCGGGTTCGACTTCCACCAGCATATCGGAGCAGGGGAATAGGACGCGGAACGTCGTGCCTCTGCCCAGCTCGCTTAGGACCTTGATGGCGCCGCGATGGCCTCGTACAATGCCCAAAACGGCCGCCAGCCCCAAGCCCCGTCCGATGAACTTGGTGGTGAAAAAGGGATCGAACAACTTGGCCTTGGTTTGAGCGTCCATGCCGCTGCCGTTGTCGGCGATATCCAGATAGATGTAGCGTCCCGCCGGCAGATCGTCGTGCAAATACGTTTCGGCCAGATAGTGCCCGTCCACATCCGCCAACCCGGTGCTGATCGTAATCAAGCCGTCCTTGTCGCCAATCGCCTCGGAGGCGTTGGTAATCAGGTTCATGATCACTTGACGGATTTGGGCGCTGTCGGCCTCGATGGGCGGCAGGTTGTCGGTAAAATGATATTTGATGACCGCTTTCTTGGACACCGACACCTTGAGCAGATTGACCATGTCCTCGACCAGCTTGTTGAGATTGTGCCGCTGAACGAGGAACCGTCCTTTGCCGGAATAGGCCAGCATCTGATTGCTCAATTCCGAGGCTCGCAGTCCGGCCTTTTTGATGTCTTCAAGGCGCGGCCGTACCAGCGAGTCGGCCGCCAGATCCAGCAAGGCGAGATCGGCATTGCCCAGAATGTTGACGAGGATGTTGTTGAAGTCGTGCGCAATCCCGCCGGCCAGCACGCCGAGACTCTCGAGCTTTTGTGCGCGCTGAATCTGCACTTCAAGCCGTTTACGCTCCTCCTCGGCCCTCCGCCGTTCCGTGAGATCCACGCCGACCACAAAAAAATAGTCTATTTCGCCATTTTCCTTGAGTACCGGCCGCCCATGCCATTCCACGACCAGTTCGTGTCCGTCCCGCCGGAGCAGGGAACTCTCGCTCAGCAACGGTTGATGATAATCGAGCATCTTCTTGAAGGATGCGGCCGCGGCTTCCCGTTCGGCGGCAGGCACGAATTGGGTCAGAAAATCCATCCCCACGACTTCTTCCAGCCGGTACCCCAACGAACCGAGCATGGCGGCATTCATCAGGATGACCCGATTGTCGTGGCTGATGGCCGCAAAAAATGCCGGAAGGGCCTGGACCAGGTTATAGGCAAAATCGATTTCCTTGCGCTGGGCTTCCTCGACTTCCTTGCGCTCGGTAATGTCCGTGATGATGCTTTGCACCGCCGGCTTGCCGTTATACGTGATGAGCGTGGCTCGGCCTTCGACGGTGATAATCCGTCCGTCGAGCCTCATGATGCGGGTTTCCATCATGATCATGGACCGCAGGCCGTTTCGCAGGTGGTCCGCTTTCTTTTGAATCCGCGCGCGGTCATCCGGATGGACGAGCTCCATGATGGGCGTGTTCACCAGTTGCGATTCGTCGCGCGCGCCCATAATCTCCAGGCCCGCCGGATTGATAAAAACGATCAGGCCATCCTGCGATACTGTGATGCCTACGGGCGACAGAATCACCAACTGCCTGCAACGCTCTTCGCTTTCGCGCAATTGGTTCTCGATGCGTTGCTGGACAGGGGAGTGTTCGGGCGTTCCCGGCAGACTGGGCGGAGAAGGTTTCCTTTTTCTTTGTTGAGGCTTCTTCATGAGGTCTTTCTGATAGAAGAATTGTACAGCGGAGGCAATTTGTCAACTGCCGATAAGCAGGCTCCAATCAATCTTCCCTTTCTTGACTTGGACCGCCGTTTCGTCGCATAGTCGCCCGGATTTTTGAAAGGAAGGTTTATCATGATTAAAGCTAAAGTCATTGGATGTGGCGGCTATGGCGGGGTGGGCATCACGGAATTGCTCCTGCGGCATCCGGAAGCCGAGATTACTTGCCTCGTCAGCACCTCGGATATCGGCCAGCCGATCGGCGCGGTTTATCCGCATTTGACGGGATTTTGCGATAAAATCGTCCTGGCGCCCGACGATCCCAAGGCCCAGGAGCCGGCGGATGTGGTCTTCTTTTCCACGCCCGACGGGGTAGGGATGCAAACAGCCAAAGCCGAACTGGCCCGCGGCGCCAAGGTGATCGACTATAGCGGCGATTTCCGCTTCAACGACTTGCCCGGCTATCAGGACTATGCCCGGCGCATTGGGAAGGACCCTCAACACAAGGCGCCCGAGCTGTTGCCGATGTCGGTCTATGGCCTGCCGGAATTACGGCGGGCGGATTACAAGGCGGACACCAAGCTCGTCGGCAATCCCGGCTGTTTTGCCGTGAGCTGCCTGCTGGGCCTTGCGCCCGCGGCGAAGAATAAATTACTCGAAGCCAACAGCATCATTTGCGACTGCAAAACCGGCGTCTCCGGGGCCGGCAAGAAGCCGTCGGCCGTTTTCCATTATCCGGCGCGGTACGATCACATGAATGCCTATCGGCTGAGCGGCCACCAGCATACCGTGGAAGTCGAACGGGAATTGGGCCGGCTGGCGGGAGGCGAAGTTCGCGTCACCTTCACCGCGCAAGTCGTTCCGGTTTGCCGGGGCATTCTGTCGTGCCTGTATGGAACGCTGGCGGCCGGCATCAAGCCGTCGGATGTCATGGACGCCTATAAGGCCTACCACCAGGACAACGCCTTCATCCGCATCTTCGACAGGAACGCCGCCATCGGCACCATGCACGTGCGCGGCACCAACTACTGCAATTTGATCGTCGACGTGGACGAACGGACAAACCGCATGCGGATCGTTTCGCACATCGACAACCTGATGAAGGGCCAGGCCGGCAACGCCTTGCAGAACATGAACATCCTGTTCGGCCTGCCCGAAACGACCGGCTTGAATCAGCCCGGCCAATACCCGTGAAGAATGGGGGGAAGGGGACTGGGGTGTTGGAGCCGTGGAGTGATGGAGTGTTGAGGTGAGACGACTCTGTCCTTCTCTCCATTTCGCTTCTTCGGCTTGCTATTTGAAGTGCTTCCCTCTAGGTTTATTCACGCCGTGCCTCTGGCAAGGCGGTTATGAGGGTGCGGGATGGCTTGTCCAAAGCACAATGGGCTGGGCCCTATGCGACGAAGGCCGGTGAAGCCCGCCAGGACCGGAAGGTAGCAACGGTAAACCATGATTTTCGGGCGCCGTAGGTCTACCTGGCCCTGTGCGAGGATGAGCTGTTCAACCTCGAATAACTGTCAACCCAGAGTGCACGGTCTTTATTCGAGCCGATGGAAAACCCGGCCCGACGGACGAAGGTGGAGGAGCATTCATGGCATACGAAGTCTTGGCAAGAAAGTGGCGGCCCCAATTGTTCACCGATGTGGTGGGGCAGGACCATGTCACGCAGACGCTGAAAAACGCGATCGAAACCGATCGGGTCGCCCATGCCTACCTCTTTGTCGGCCCCCGGGGCACCGGCAAGACGTCCACCGCCCGTATTCTCGCCAAGGCCCTCAATTGCCAGAAGGGACCCACGCCGGTCCCGTGCGGCGTATGCGATTCCTGCCGCGAAATCATGGCCGGCAATTGCCTCGACGTCCTGGAATTCGATGCCGCGTCCAATACCGGCGTCGATTACATCCGCGACCTGCGCGACACGGTCAGCTATGCCCCCGCGCGCGGCCCGTTCAAGATTTACATCATCGACGAAGTGCACATGCTCAGCCCCGGCGCCTTCAACGCCCTCCTAAAAACGCTGGAAGAACCGCCCCGGCACGTGAAATTCGTCTTCGCCACCACCGAGCCCCAGAAGGTCCCGGCCACCATCATTTCCCGCTGCCAGCGCTTCGATTTGCGGCGCATCTCTGCGCGCGATATCGTGCAACGCCTGGCCGAAATTGCTCAGGCCGAGCAGGTCGACATCGATGCCGACGCCCTCCTGGCCATTGCCCGCGGCGCGGAAGGCGGCTTGCGCGATGCGGAATCCGCGCTGGATCAATTGATCGCCTTTCGCGGCAAGAAAATTCAGGAAAGCGACGTGCTGTCGGTTTTCGGCCTGGTGGCCCGCCGAACGCTGGAAAGCCTGGCCGAGGCCGTCCTGAAGGGCGAGGCTCTCCAAGCCCTGCGCATCGTGGCCGAACTCGACCGCGCCGGCAAAGACATTCAACGGCTGGTCCAGGAACTGATCGAACATTTCCGCAACATCCTGATCTGTTCCTACGCGGGCGAAAACATTACCGGACTGGATATCACCGAAACGCAACTCGATACCCTGTACGCCCAAGCCAAACTGACCGATCCGGCCCGCATCCTGCGCATCGTGGAAGTGCTGACCGAGACCGACGGGCGGCTCCGCTATACGCTTTCCAAACGGACCCTGTTTGAAATGGCCCTCGTCCGGTGCTCCCGCGCGGCCGTCGTCGTAACCTTGGAGCAGATTCTCGAACAGTTGCAGAGCCTTCAACGCGGAGGGCCCGGCCCGGCCATGATGGTGACCGAAGCCAAGGCCTCGTTTGCGCCGGCAGCGGCCTCCCAGCCCCCGGCTCGCGCTCCCATACGCGACGAACCCGCCAAGGCCGTTGCAGCCAGTCGGGCTGCGCCGACAGTCGACGATTCGGATCCGATCGTGAAGCTCAGCCGGAACTGGCACGAAATCGTCGAAAAAGTCGGCCATGTCGCTTCGCTGGCCAAAACTTATTTGCTGGACGCCAAACCTCTCCGTTTGGTGGGCAACCACGTGACCATCGGCTTCGATCCGGAATTTGCCGCCAGCAAAGATAAGATCAATCAAATCCCTCGCGGCCCCCGGGCGGTACAGCGGGCCATCAGCGATACCCTGCAACGGGAAGTGACCGTGGATTTCATGGTCTTGGACGCCAAATCGACTTTGCCCGGCGATTTTAAAATGCAAAGTGTGACCGAGAGCCCCTCCACCGAGGCAGACGCTCCGCCGGCAGCCCCGCTGCCCCCGGAACCGCCCAAAACAGGCGCCGCCAAAAACCGCCAGGAATGGGTGAACAATCCCTTGGTCCGCAAGACCCTGGAAATGTTCAATGGCGGAATCGTCGATATTCGGGAGTGAGGACGGAGAGGTGAAGCGCTGGAGTAATGGAGTGTTGAGAATGGTGTCCGTGTTTTTTCTTCATCGCTCCAGTACTCCAAAACTCCATCACTCCAATCCCAAAAGAATGGAAAACGAAGACTTTAGCAGTAAATTAAAATGAAAGGACAACAACATGCCTAACATGATGAAATTGATGAAGCAAGCGGCCTCCATGCAGAAGAACATCGAAAAACTGCAGGGCGAGCTCGCGGAACGAACGGTTGAATTCTCCAGCGGCGGCGGCATGGTCAAAGCCGTGGCTAAAGGGGACGGCGCCCTGGCCTCCATCAAGATCGATCCCAAAGTCATCGATCCGTCCGACAGCGAAATGCTCGAAGACCTCGTCTTCACCGCCGTCGACGGCGCCATCAGAGCGGCGAAAGACATGGCTGCCCAGGAAATGTCGAAAATTACGGCCGGTTTCAACCTTCCCGGCATGTAAAATAACATGAACGCCCACGATCCATTGAATCGCTTAACGGTTGTGCTGAGCCGGTTGCCGGGAATAGGCCGCCGCTCAGCCGAACGTATTGCCGTCAAGTTGACCCGCGATCCGGGCACGCTGATCAAAGATTTGGTTTTGGCCCTTCAGGAGGTCGAGCAACGCCTCACCGCCTGTTCGCGCTGCGGCAACATCACCCTGCGCACCGAAGATCCCTGCCGCCTTTGCACCGACTCCCGGCGCGACAGCCGGCAGCTTTGCGTCGTGGAAGATCCTTCCGATATTTCCATGATCGAAAGAGCCGGCGATTTTAACGGGCGCTATCACGCCCTCATGGGCAAACTCTCGCCCATGAAAGGCGAGGGAATGCAAAACCTCCGGGTCGACGCCCTCATCCAGCGCATACACGACGAAAAAGTCGAGGAAGTCATCCTCGCCCTGAATTCCGACGTCGAAAGCGATGCCACCGCCTCGTTTCTGGCCCACGCCTTGTCCGGATTGCCCGTCCGCATCTCCCGCCTTGCCTTCGGCATACCGGCCGGCAGCGAGATCTCCTATTCCGATCCCGTCACCCTGGCCCGGGCCCTCCACGGCCGCCAACCCGTGTGAACCATCAAAAAATTATCTTTCGAGTCGAAGGAAACTTGACTTCTATAAGCCCGACGATAATGTGTACGTCGATTTGTGCCACTTCAGGTTCCGGTGTAGCGCAGTGGTAGCGCAGGTGACTGTTAATCACTTGGTCGTAGGTTCGAATCCTACCACCGGAGCCACTTTTTTCCCCTTCAACCCCAACCCCGCCAGAAGAAAATTTTTCAACCACAGATAGACGCGGATTTACACAGATAAAGAGTTTTATTAGCTACGAATGCACACGAATTGGCGCGAATGAGAAAATGTAAGCGGTAAAAAGCCTGCAGTCCATCGACTGAAGTTCCCACCAGACAACGATTTTACGGGAAAGAAGCGAGTGGGGTATGAACTAAAGCCATATGTCCGGCGGTGTGGGGTCTTGTGTTATTTACCGGTTATTGCGTCGGACCAAAGGAGACACCGCATGCGCGCGTGTTGGAAGCTGGCGGTCGTTTGCTTTTGCTTTTTTCCACTGCTGAATGTTCAAGCGCAGAGTTTACAATCGCCCAGACTGCTGGGTTCCTGCGATACGCCGGGGATGGCCAATGGGGTTTATGTCTGGGATCATTATGTTTTTGTGGCGGACGGTCCTTCTGGCGTGCAAGTGATCGACATTAGCCAACCGACGAATGCTCAACTCGTTGGACATTATCAAACGACCGGAGCGGCGTTGCGCGTGGACGGCCGAAGCAATTATCTTTATGTGGCGGCCAACGATTCGGGGCTGGTGATCTTGAATGTGGCGAGCCCGACGAACCCGACGCTGGCCGGCGTTCGCGACACCACAGGATACGCTAACGACGTTTGTGTGGTCGGTCATTATGCCTATGTGGCTGACGCGGAGAACGGCTTGCAGATAATCGATGTCGCCAACGCGGCCAGTCCGTTCCGAGTGGGCGGCTATAACACCAACTTCGATTCTGCGCTCAGCGTTTTTGTGACGAATCACTTCGCGTACGTCGGCGATGGGACCCATGGATTAAAGATCTTTGACGTAACCACGCCCTCGAATCCTCAGTATATTGGTTTTTATCCTATGCCGGGAACCGCTTACGGCGTTTATGGGCAGGGAACGCAGGTCTTGGTCGCGAATGGCGAGGCCGGCTTGTATGTGCTGGGGGTAACCAATCCGGCGGCGCCCATTCTATTGAGCCACTACAACACGATCGGCCCAGCCATCGACGTACAGGCCACGCCGTATTACGCCTTTGTGGCGCGGGCCACCAACGGCATGCAGATTTTCTCGATTCTTCAGCCTACGAATCTCGTCCCGATCAGCTCGCGTCTATTGCTGGGCTGGGCGAACGATCTGTATCTGCGGGGGATGACGCTGTATGTGGCGGCCGATACAGCAGGGCTGCAAATGGCGGCAATCGGCGATCCCTACGCGCCATATTTGAGCTTGATGGTCAGCACCACGCGCGTTGTTTGCGCGACGTCGCAAGGCGTTTCCACGGGCGCGCAATTCGAGGTTTGGAGCATGGGAGGGCGGAGCGAGGTATCCTATCGGGTTCAATCCGGAACCCCCTGGCTGTCGGTCTCGCCAACCAGCGGAACCACCACCGGCGAGCATGACACTATTTCGTTGGCGGCTGACACCGCGGCGTTGACCCCTGGAACCTACACCGGACGTCTGGCGATTCTCTCGGCCGATGTGGCCAATCAAAATGTTCGCATGGATGTGGCGGTTACGGTCGCCGCGGTACCGGTTTGGCTGAATTTCCTGCCCCAAACCAATCGCCTTTCCATTTACACCAATGAGACGCGTACGCTGACCAATCGGATCGAGATCTGGAATCAGGGCGGTCTCACAAGCTCCATGGCTTACACCTTGAGCGGCTCGGCCTCGTGGTTTTCGTTAAGCACAACTTCGGGCGTCAGCGCCGGGGCGCACACATTCCATTCGGTGATCTTCAGCAACTTGAGCTCGCTCGGGGTGGGTTCCTATACGGGCTCCATCACGTTGGCCGCGTCTTCTGTTCCCAATTCGCCCCAAACCATGCCCGTGATTCTGACAGTGATGCCCCATGAGCCGTGTTTGGAAGTCGGCACGAACGGCTTTTCCGTGGCCATCGGACAAGGACAGAATCCATCCGCCTTGGATCTGCCTCTTCGCAACAGCGGGGCAGGGGTTCTGTCGTACTCGGTGAGTGCGTCGGAATCTTGGATTGGCATCACGCCCGTCGAAGGGTCCAGCGCGGGAGAGTGGGATCACATTCAAATAGAGTTGGAAGCATCCGCGCTGGCGGCCGCCGCCTATCGCGGTACGATTTTTGTGTCGGTGACCAACCAGGCGGCGCCCCACCGGATTCCTGTCGCTCTGATTGTTCAGCAGGAAGCCGTGGTCATTGGCTCGCGGGCCAGCCTGTTCGGCTCGCAGGCCGCCGGCAGCGGAGTGGTTACTCAACGCTTCGAAGTGTGGAACGAAGGCACGGGTGTTTTGGATTATGCCGTTTCCGGGGACGCCGCGTGGATGAGTTCGCTTGCACCAAGCACCGGTCAGGTTTCGGGCGCGCAACGCCAGGCTCACGAGTTCATCATCAATCCGGCCAATTTGGTGGAAGGCATTCACACCGGGCAGGTATCGATCGTCAGCGCCTCGGCGGTCAATTCGCCGCGGATGATTAACGTTTACTTCACGCTGGCGCCGCGACTCACCAACGACCCGTGGATCGTCACCAATGGCAGCTACACGGGCTTGAATGCGCCATCGCAGACTCTCCGCATCTGGAATGCGGCCAGCACGAACCCAGTGGCCTTCACTCTTTCCACGGATGCGCCCTGGTTGCAAGTAAGCCCCACCTCGGGCATCAGCTCAGGCAATACGAACGAAATCACGCTCAGTTATCTGAGCGACCAATTGCCGGCCGGATATTTTTCTGGAAACATCCGGCTGACCGCCGGCGATCTTGTCCGTTTTATCCGCGTCGGCTTGCGCATGACGGAAAGCGGCGGCGTCTGGGAAGAGAAGATCGTGTTTCATTCGGATCGCGACGGCGATCAGGACATCTGGATGATCAATCCCGACGGCTCGGGCTTGACCACCCTGGTGCAACGGGTGGGGCAGCAGGTTGAGCCCCAGGTGAGTCCAAACGGAAAGCGCTTGGCCTATCGGGAAGTGGAAGCCGGCTTCAGCCGGCTGTGCGTCATCGATTTCATGACCGGCGCGGAGTATGCCTTCACCAATGTGTTTGGAGCGCGCTGGTTGCCGGACAGTTCGGGGCTTGTAGGCGTGAACAGTCTTGCCAACCCCAACAAGGCCTATCGCTTCCCCTTGACCGGCAAAATGGTTCCCATCCTGACCGCGGAACGGGATCGTAAGGCCATCATCGGCGTGGCGCCCAACTCCGAGGACATTTACTACGTCCTGGATGCGGGGGCCTTGCAGTCGGCTCAGATTCGTAAATTCGCGGCGGCCACGGGTAAGATGACCACGATTCTCAACTCCATGGGCCGGGCGCTGGGCGAAGGCCAACTCAATACGGCGGGCGATGCGCTTGCCTATGCAAGGACCACAAACCGCTTGTCGTCAATGCATGGCATTTACATTTATGATCTGACCAGTCAAAGCGAACTGCTCATTTCATCCATGGCAGGCAGCCGAGACCTCACCCCGGCCTTTTCTCCAAATGCCGAACGCGTTGCGTTCATCCGGTATTTTGGCTACACCAACACGGCGCTTTGCGTGGTGGAGGCGGCCTCCGCCGCGGAAACCGTGCTGCTTCAGGATTCCGCCACCAACGGGGCGCCTTGCTGGAGTTTGCTCTACCTCGCGTCGCCGGATCGGACGCAACTGAGCATCAGCACGAATCGCATCCACCTCACGGCGGTGCGCTTGGAGACCAATAATCCTGTCCAATCCCTGGACATTTGGAATGCGGGGCAGGGGACCCTGACCTTCCGCCTCTCGAACACGGTCGCCTGGTTGTCCAGTTCCAGAGGATGGGGGGAAAGCACCGGCGCCGCCGATCGCGTAAGCGTCGAGGCGGGCGCCTGGGCCACGCACTTAAGCGAAGGCGTGCATACGGGCTTGGTCGTGATATCTTCCGAATCCGCCGAAACCAATGTGCTCGTTATGCTGACCGTGGAACCGCCCTGGCCGGTCATGGAATTGGCGACGACCCAAATTGTTTGCGGCATCTCAATGGACCAGCTCTTTACCTCGCGTCCCATTGCCGTGCGCAACCGTGGCGGCCGCGAACTGACCTTCACCGGAAGCGTGAACCGGTCCTGGATGAACCTCTCCATTCCATCCACCTCATCGACCGGCGAATGGGCCGCATTGAAAGTCGTATTCAGTTCGTCCGGCCTGGAACTCGGATCGTATTCCGGTCAAGTCGCGGTGGCAACGGTTTTGGGAACCCAGGCGACGCCGGTGGTTCTTCATGTTTTCGATCCCAACACCAATCCGCCGGTTTTGATGGTGGACGCAACCAACATTGCGCTTTCCAGTCATCGCTATCGCTCCGATGCGGGAACCAATGTTCTTCATGTGCGCAATGCCGGCGGCCGCAGTATGGACGTAACCCTGACGAATGTCGCCTCCTGGATTTCGATCGCCGAGTATATCGGGAATCCCCTTCAACTATCCGGCGGTTCCGATGCGATACTCACGTTGACGTATGGCGCCTCGAATCTTCCCGAGGGTTGGTACACCAATACGTTTTTAATCCAAACCACCAATGCCGGCAGTCAAAGCGTCAAGGTCACCTTACACGTTCAAGCTCCCTTGGAACGCGCTTTTTATTCGCATGTCGAACCGGCGGGCGCCGGGCAAATTATACGCGATCCTCCCGAAGCCTCCTATGTCTATGAGGACATGGCCGTCGTTCGTTTTACGGCTGAGTCCTCGCTCTCGAACTTCTATGAATTTGCCTATTGGCATCAAAGCAACGAGACCACCCGTCTGATGCGATTTCAGCCGTCCCTCAATGTGCAGATGGATCAAGACTGGCATCTGACGGCCGTATTCCAGCAATTCACCCGGTTGCGGGGAGTGGTTACGAATGTCTATCTGTACGATCAGCTTCAGCTGATTCTTCCGCCTACCCGTCATGAGGGAGAGCAGCTGATCGATCTGGGCAGCGAAGTGCCGCTGGAGGGGGTTACGGTTACTTGCGCCGGGCAGTCGACGACCACGGATGTGACGGGTTTCTACCAGATAGAGCCAGCGCTTCCGGGCCCTGCGGATGTGGTATTCAGCCGGCCCGGCTATCTCACGGCGACCAATCGCATTTTCATGACCAACCATCAGGATAACGTCTGCAATGCCGGCCTGGTCGATGACAGTCTGATGTATGTCTCCGCGCGGCAACGGCCGGGGACTCGCTTGGTGGATGTCGTTTACGGGATCAAGGGGTTGCCCGGCGACCGCTACCTGGTGGATTGGGATGTGTCTTGCGACACCGGGCTCACCTGGAACGTGGACGGCTGGCATTATGCGGGCGATCTCCAATTCTATGAAGGCGATGTCTTGACCGGCGTCGGCCCGGGCTTGGGCAATCACTTCACCTGGGACGCGGGCCGCGACTGGGGCGAGCAGTATTCCACGCAAATGCTAATCAAGATTCGCGCCGGCCAGAGCGTCCGCGTTTCGCCGCCGTTCACCCTGGATACGCGCGGGGTGGAGAACCTGCAACTTCGGGTTTGGATTGATCGGAATAGAAACGATGCCTACGATCCCGGCGAGGGCGCTCAATTCGCTGAAGTGTATTATAAAGGACGTATGCCCGCTCATTCTCTCGGCCTGGTCCTGGATCCCGACGGCTTGATCGAACTTCCCGAAACGGCTTTTGTCGGGCAGGAAATCTTTGCCCGCAGGGAGATTTATTCGCGTCAGAGGGTAAAGGATCCGATTGCTCGATTCAATGACGACAATCGAATGTATACGATCTGGATGGACAGCGATATGGGTTCGGGAGACGACTCCGTTTGGAATGGGAAATGGCGTTCGCGTTATTTGAACCGCTTCGATATCGAGAACGCGCGCCAGGGGCAACCCATCAACGTGCGCTTGCGCCACCCGGTGTTCGAATGGGACCTCTATGTGGCCAGCCGGATAGCCGATCCGAATTACATCGCGATTTTGGAGGAAGGCTTTGCGCGGGCTTCGACCTACCTGTATGACGTGACCGACGGCCAGATGAAATTCGGCCGGATTTGCATCGTTCCGGGCGCTGTTGGCGGGTCGGCCGAATCACGCCCTACCGATATCGAGATAAGAGACTTACAAAAATATCGGGCCAATGCCGATATCTTGGGACGGTTGAACAAACCAGGGTATGTCAGGCTGGGCCGTGAAATCGTGCACTCTAACAAAACAACCGGGGTCACGTATACCAATTCGCCGACCACGAGCGAGTACTACACCACGATCGTTCATGAACTGGGCCATTATCTGTTTGGCTTTTACGACGAATACATGAACGGCTACCGCATGGAGGGTAACTGGGACGGCTACATGCACCTACATGCCGATGAAATTCCGAGTATTTATGGGTTCATGCATGACCAACGTCGCACAACCGAAATGTCTTCTTACAACGATTACCTGCCCTCCTACCCCGACGGGGGTTCCACCAACCTCAATCGAATGGGGATTACCTGGCAAATCTATATGAAGTTCCTCAGCCTCAACACGAATTTCTTGCCTTGCTGGCAGGATTTTGAAGATCGTTTCGAGGACGAGTATGACGGAGTTCCGGTGGAAATTACCGTGCCGCGCTACGGCTATTTCCATCAAGGCCGGTCAGTTCGCGGGCAGGATCGCGAAGGTCCGACCAATATTCCTCTGCCGTATGCTCGCTGCATTGTGACCACTGGCGCGGTGGACAGGCCTTTGGTGAAAACCGCGCAACCGGCCGCGCGTTGGTCGGCGCCGGTCGCGGTTCGTTCCGGCGACGCGCCGCAGGCGGATGCGGTCGTAACGATTCGCCCCGTCAGCCGACCGGGCTTGCGCTACCTGGGCAAGACCGGCCCCGATGGGTTCAACATGGCTTATGACCTCCAGATCGGCGATGTCCTCCAAGCCACCTGGCAAGGGCAGACCGTATCGCGGACTTTGACTGAGCAGGATAGGAACCAAACCCTCGTCCTCGATCTTCAGGAAGGCGCCCAGCTTCATTCCGGTCCTGCGTTGAACGGACACTGGCTCTTGTCGACCAACCGGCTCGGGTTGCTGGTGTCCGGAACGCTGGACGCCAACACCAACTGGGGCTTGCGCATTGAAGCCAGCGAGCCGTTGAGCGTTGCGCCCACCGCCATTGTCTATCCGGACGATGCCGCCGGCGTGACGGTTCAAACCTACCAGGTGACTGCAACCCTGTACACCGGCCTGGTCAGTCTGGCTTTCGTGACCGACAATGGATATCTGGAGCTTCACGCGCACGGCGCGACATCCGACGATAATTACACCCTGTTCGATGCCTGGCACGTCGCCGTCGCGTATCCGAATGAAGGCATTTGGATTTCGCCTGACGGTTGGGCGCGGGTCGGGCTGTCCGAACTGCCTCCGTCCGAGTTCATTGCCCTGGCGTATCAGCAGAACGGCCCCGTGATTCTGCCGGCGGGGTTCGGATACAACCATCAGATCGGGTCCACGCTTTGGGTGGGGCCGATGGAGGCTCTGAATCTGAGCGCGACCAATATGCTCTCTCTGAATATTTACTATCAGGATGAAGATGTGCTGGGGCTCGACGAGACGAGCGTCGCCCTCCATCGCTGGGTGGAAGGCAATTCTTCGTGGGTGGGGGTTCCGCATCATCAATCCGTCAACGATAACGTGATCTCCGCCACGATCACCAACCTCGGGATCTTCGCCCTGTTTGCCAACGCCTCGAGCGATACCAACGCGCCCGCTGCCATCACGGATTTGCTGGCAGCGCCCGGCGACTCGCCGCGCAGCATTCGTCTGAACTGGACGGCCGTGAGCGACGACGGCGCCGCGGGGCCTGCTCTGAAGTATGATCTTCGCTACGCCCACGAGGAAATTACCGCCCAGAATTGGGCCTCCGCCACGCGCTATGCCATCGCTCAGGCCCCGCTGGCTCCCGGCAGCCAGGAGTCCTTCGACTTGATCATGTCGGACAGCGGCCAACTGTATTATTTTGGCGTCTGCGCCCTGGACGAAGCCGGAAACAGCGGCGCGTTGGGGCCCAGCGCAGCCGCGCGCTCCTCGATCCTGGACGACGACGGCGACGGCATCGCCGACGACTGGCTGGCCGCCGCGAATCTGGGCCGCGAAACGCCCATGACCGCGCAAGACGATGTGGACGGCGACGGCCTTACGACGCTGGATGAATACATCGCGGACACGGACGCCAATTTGTGGGACACCGACGCCGACGGCATAAACGACGGCTGGGAAATCGAGCACAACCTCAATCCCACCAGCGCGGACGATGCCTCGCTCGATAATGACCAGGACGGCCTCTCGAACAAGCGGGAGTACGATCTCAGCACCAATCCCGACTCGATCGACAGCGACGGCGACGGCATGAACGATCTGTGGGAAACCCAGCGCACCCTCTTGCCGAACACGGCCGCGGGCCAGGAAGGCGGCGCCAGCGACATCGACGGCGATGGCTTTAACAACTATCAGGAGTATCTGGCCGACACCGATCCGACCAACGTTTACTCCTTGCTGGAGGTGTATTCGATCCTGGGCTGCCCCAACGTAAGCATCGAGTTTCTGACCGCCACGACGCGCCTGTACGCCGTCGATTACAGCACCAACCTGACCCAAAGCACCTGGAGCCTTCTCGAGCACGACTTCTACGGCGAAGGCGGTCTCACCACCATCAACGACACCAACGGAGTTTCTCCTCGCATATACCGAGTCAAAGCGCGTCCACCGGGATTGTAGGCGGAGCAGGAAGAGTTTTTGTCTTCCCGAACGGCAGGACTGGGCGCGCCGCAAAACGAGAACCGGCCGGCCCGGCGGTCCGGCCCTACCTGTAATGAAACCGCCTCTGAAAGAGGCTGAACCCAGCCGCTTTTGCCCTTCACAAACTGTTGATCGTCCCGCGACGGACGAATGCCGAAAAGAAGCAGAAAGATTTTGGATTCTGCCGTCCAAGTTCTCAAGTGGCTCGGCAAAAAGGGTGAGCTATCTATCGCGCAGGATTTGTTGGCAAAAATTCCAAAGCCGTGGAAGAAAGTGATCCTCAAGACGCTGACCGATAACCGTCAGGGTGCAATAACAGAACAATTCACGTTGAAAGATCGGCGCGCTTAATCAGTCCGTCCCGCCTGCAACGCTGCGCGTAGCACTGCGGGCAGGCGCTCTATGCCCCAGTCTTGGGGCAGCGCGAAGGCCACGTGATCGGCCTTCAGTCGGCGGCTGATCGACACGCCGGTAAACCGGCTCCCGGTCGCCGTCGCCACCGCCTTCCGGCCTTCGAGGTAGGGGCTTGCTGGCCTATTCGATTCCTGAACCTTCGACCGCAATCCTGCTTGGCTTGGGCGCACTGTGCGGCCTGGGGCTGAGCCGCCGCCGGGCTCACCGAGCGGTATATGGGCCGGCTGCACCAACTGCGAGGAGAGTGGTCGGAAGCCATTCCGTGCCTGCTGGCGGCGCGTCCGCGCATGAGGGCTGAAGACCGGGTGGCGTGCGACCAGGCTCTGATCCTGTCCTACCTCAAAACCGACCAGCCCGTTCAGGCCCTTGCCCTGGCGGATGACGGAATCCTAAACAGCGGAATATTCTCCGATATCTATCGGAAGCTGCGCAAGGAAATCGAACGGAAGACGCGAGACGCCTCGGCCGCCCGCTCCCTCTGACTGCTTTCCAGGGCCGGCTACAACCGCCCCGCGGGGTCGAAGGGGAAGCCCGTCTTCGGAGAAGCCGGGCCACCTTCAGGAAGGCTTTCTTGAAAAGGGCGTTCGAAATCGATAGCGCTCAAACTTTCGCGCCTGATCAGCCGCATCAAGATGAGCCGAAAAGTTTCAACCGCTTCCTATACATTGTCTTCAGCAATTTGTAAATTATTGAGACAGGCACGCGCTTGTTTCCCGGATGCGATGATTTACAGAAGAGGCACGAATATAATGGCAGGGGTCAATAACCGAAAATAATGCGGAATGGCCGATCATCGCATAACTTCATCTTTCTTGACGCGTTTCTGTATTCAACCTATTGGTCAACTTCCTCCCGGAGGTCTCCCTTGAAAAAAAGCAGCTCGCCGGCGACTCGTTCCTGTTTTTCCAATCATTGGAAAATATTTGCTCCCATTTTCCAATCATTGGAAAAAAAGCCCCAACGTTTTCCAATCATTGGAAAAGCTGTGCTGACCGCCATGCTGATGCTGGCGGCGGCGAATGCGTGGGCGGCCACGGGGTGGTTCGAGGACTACGTCGTCCTGGACGTCAACAGCACAACCGGCGAGTATTACTGGATTGGCGCCGATCCGTCCTTCGGGACCCAGTTCCATGAGCATGATTTTGGCTCGGTTACTCAGTTCGTGATCGGCGGCTGCGATATGAAGTATTGGAGCGATACCCAGGATCGTACAGGGGGGTCGTATTTCTGGAGCGTGGATGGAGGGGCGGCAACGGAGGCGGCCTGGAATCAGGAGGCGGTGGGCGGCAACGATTACCAGGGTACTTCGGCGGCGGATCAGAATATTTTGTCCGGCCTGCGCGCGGGGACGCACCGGTTGTCGGTCTGGGCGAAAAGCACGGGCACAGGGCAGGGGGATAGCTGGTTGTCCAATGGAGGGAACAATTATACGGCCACCTTTGCGATGGTGCAGAGCTCCACGATTTTGCCGTCCGACGGGCCGCAGGCGGGCGGCAACACGGTCACAATCACCAACGCCTGGCCGGCCATCGGCAACGGCAGCGACATTACCAACATCCTCGTGGGCGCGATGGGTACGACAAATCTCCTCGGGCAAGGCGCCAACTGGGCGACTTTTGTCGCCCCGGCCAATTCAGCGGGCGTGAAGGATGTGGTTGTTCAGACCTCTGGCAGCGGCGATGCGACCCTTGGCAATGCGTACACGGTCAATCCGGCGGGGAAAATCATCGCATTCGACTGGACGCGGTGGCAGGAAGTGGCGGGACTGCCCGATGCACGCTATTACCATGCGGCGGCGGTGCTGAACAGCGAGTTGTACGCCCTGGGCGGGTGGGACGACAGCGGCAGCACGGTAACCAACATGTATCGATACGATGGGACCGCTTGGACGGAAGTGGAGGGGTTGCCCGGTGCGCGCCGCAGCTTGGCGGCGGGGGTATTGAACGGTGCGTTGTACGCGGTAGGCGGGCTCAGCGATACGTTGGCCATTTCGACCAATGTGTACCGGTACGATGGGACAAACTGGACGGAAGTGGCCGGGTTGCCGGCGGCGCGCGAAGATTTCGCGGCGGCGGTATTGAACGGCGAATTGTACGTCATGGGCGGATATAACAGCACGGTCAGGACTAATGTGTACCGGTATAACGGAACGGTTTGGACGGAAACGGCGGGTTTGACGACGAGCCGACGAACCTTGGCGGCCGACGTGCTGAACGGCGAGTTGTACGCCGTCGGTGGGTTGGACGGCAGCGGCACGGCCAAGACCAACCTGTACCAGTATAACGGGACCCACTGGGCGGAAACGGCGGGATTGCCCGCGGCACGCTACGGACTGGCGGTGGGGACGGTGAACGGTGAATTGTACGCCGTTGGCGGATATGACGGCGCTCACGCGCAGTCGACCAACGTCTACCGGTACAACGGGACGAACTGGCTGGAAACGCTGGGATTGCCGGATGCTCGCAGCTCTCATGCAGCGGGGGTGTTGGAGGGTGGGGTATATGTCATAGGCGGATTGGACGACCAAAGCGACACCATGACCAACGTGTTCCGATATCCAGCCTTGGCCCCGGATGTTTCGCCCGCTTCCGGTTCCTCGACCGGCGGCTGCCAAGTGATCGTCAGCGGCGTGAATCTTGGCAATGGCGCCGACATAACGAACGTGACGCTGTGCGGCGCGAGTGTGCAGGAGATCTCCAGCCAGTCGGCCACGCAGGTTGTCGTGGTGGCCAGGGCCGATGATCCCGGCCTGGGCGATGTGCGGGTCTATTCCATCAGCTTCGGCGAGACGGTGAAATCGAACGCCTTCACCTATACCGGGTCCGGCATCCTGATCTCCAGTCCTTCTTTCGGTTATGTGCCGTTGGGCGCGGTCGTGACCAACGTCTTCACCGTGACCAATTCCGGGAATGAGGCGTTGCTGATTTCCGCCGCGACCAACGACGGACCCGGCGCAACCAACTTTATCGTGAATCTGCCGGCGACCGTATCGCCCGGCACGGCGAGCAACTTCCCGGTGGTCTTCACGGCCGGCGCGATGGGGACGTTCAATCCGGTTTGCTACACGGTCAACAACAGCCTGTATCCAAATTACTATTTCGGGCTTTATGGCAGTGTTTATCAGCTTTCCACCAACGCCGGCCCGTCCGTGGGCGGCAACACCCTTACGATCACCAACGGCCAGTTCGGCGCCATCACCAATGTGCTGGTGGGCGGCGTGTCGGCGGCGATCCAGAGTTGGGGCACGAATTGGGCGATCGTCACGATTCCCACAGGCTTGACGTCAGGCGCGAAGGACATTGCCATTCAAACCGCCGACAACGGCGACCTGAAGCTGGCGGACGCTTACACGGTCAATCCGGCCGGCGCGATCGGATTCTACACGAATACATGGCAAGAAGTGTCCGGTTTGCCGGCGGGCCGGCTGGGGCACGGCGTGGCCGCCTACAGCAACGCGATTTATGCGGCCGGAGGTTATACGTGCCAGAGCAATGTGTATCGCTTCGACGGCGCGACCTGGACCGAGGCGGCCCCTCTGCCGGAAGCCCGGCGCAATATGCCGCTGTGTGCCTATAACGGCCTCTTGTACGGTGTGGCCGGCACGGACCCGGCTCTTCTGGTGACCGCTACGGTTTTCGCTTTCAATGGTTCCAACTGGAGCTCGAGCTTGCCGGTTCTGCCCGCACCGCGCACCGGGGTGGCCCTGGCAATGCATGCGGGCTATCTTTGTGCCGCCGGGGGATACGTCAGCGGTGCGCAACAGGAAGAAGCCTGGCGATTCAACGGGTCGAGTTGGGAAGCGATCACGAATCTGCCCGACGCTCGCGATTGGCCAATCCTAGCTTCCTTCCACGGACAGTTATATTGCGTGGGGGGCAACGGACTCAGCGGCATTTCCGCTACGAACGTTTACCGTTACGACGGCGACTCCTGGTCCGAGGTGAGCGGTTTGCCCTCGCCGCGGTTCGGGATGGCGGCGTCCGTGCTCAGCGATAAGCTCTATATCTTTGGCGGACTGTCCAACACGACGGCTCGAGGCGAAGTCTTCAGCTTCGACGGCACGAACTGGCAGACGGAGGCGTCGCTGCCTGCCGCGCGAGCGCGTCCCGGCGGGGCGGTCCTGGGCCGCCAGATGTATTGTGTGGGCGGCGGCACGACCGCCTCGAGCGGAGGCCAAACCAACGTCTATTGCTACCCGGCGTGGAATGTGGCGGGCGTGACGCCCTCAAACGGCGCCTACAGCGGCGGCTATGAGGTCACGATCGGGGGCCTCAACCTGGGCGATGGCGGCGATATTACGAACGTGACGCTCTGCGGCGTGAGCGTGCAGGAGATCACCAGCCAGTCGGCTACGCAGATCGTCGTTGTAGCCGGCGTCGCTGACGCCGGCCAGCTCGGCCTGGGCGACGTGCGCGTGTTTTCGACCAGCTTCGGCGAGACGATCCAAGCCAACGCATTCGCCTACAAGGCGCCCAACTTGCAGGTGCGCGGCACGAATGGCTCGTTGGTGGCGAGCGGAAATAGCCCTTCATGGACGGATGGCACCAAATTCCGGCCGACGCTCTTCGGCGCGGCGTGGACCAGCGCCTTCAGCATTACCAATAGCGGCGACGCCGCTTTGAACATCAGCGGCTATACGACGAACGGCGCGAACCCATCGTTGTTTGCGGTCGGCGGCGTGCCTCTAATCGTGGATGTCGGCGGCGTCAGCAACTTCACGGTGGTCTACACCCCCGCCTCTGTAGGCAGCCATTCGGCGTCGGTGGCTTTCACCAGCGACGATTTGACCTCGCCTTTCACGTTGAATCTGGGCGGTTCCTGTTTCGCGCTCTCGACCAACGTTGGCCCCTCCGCAGGCGGCAACACCATCACCCTCACCAATGGAAATTTTGGCGCGATCACCAATGTGCTGGTGGGCGGCGTGTCGGCGGCGATTCAAAGTTCAGGCGCGAACTGGGCGATCGTAACGATTCCCGCCGGCCTGACGCCGGGTGCGAAAGACATCGTCATTCAGACCAGCGACCAAGGCGACACGACTCTTTCCAATGCCTACACAGTCAATCCGGCGGGCGCGATTAACGTCGGACACCCGTCAAGCTGGACGGATACCATGGGGTTGTCCGCCACGCGTTACGCGGTTGCCGTGGCGGAACTCAGTAATAACCTATATGTCATGGGAGGCGCGATAGGCGTGTGGTCCAGCGCCAGCGCCCAGACCAATGTGTACCAGTTTGACGGAACGAACTGGACCGAAGCCGCCGGTTTGCCGGTGAGCCGTTATCTGGCGGGGTCCGCAACCTACAGTGGCCAAGTCTATGTGGTGGGCGGTTACGACACGGCTGAAAGAACCAACGTGTATCGCTTCGACGGCGCCAATTGGACGGAGATGGCTGGGTTGCCCTCGGTCGGCGGGCGCGCCGGCCCGGCGGTTTGCGTTTGGAGCAACCACTTGTATGCGATTGCCGGCAGCGCGAACAAGCCGTCCGCTTCGGGCGCCACCAATGTCTTCCGGTTTAACGGCGCCGTTTGGGAAGAGGTTCATGGCCTGCCGGCGGCCTCCTTTGGCATGGTGGCCGGCGTATTGAACGGAGCCTTGTATGCGGCTGGAGGCTACAACCCCAGCGGCTATCGGACGAACTGCTATCGATACGATGGCGTAAACTGGACCGAAGTGTTCGGTTTGCCAGCGGGGTTGGTTTTTGCCGGCGGCGCTGTATTGAGCGAACACCTGTATGCCATAGGTGGAGAGGGGCCTGCGAGCCCCGCAGGGCAAGTGTATCGATTTAATGGAACAGCCTGGACGTTGGATTCCTCCTTGCCGGGGTTCCGGGATAATGCGGGCGCCGGAGTGCTGAATGGCACGCTCTTTGCCATCGGCGGTCGCAGCAGCAGTGAAGTCGCGACCACGAATGTGTACCGATATAACCCTGCCGTGATTGGCGTCAGCCCCTCCACTGGGCTTTACACAGGCGGATATCAAGTCGTCATCCCTGGCTCCAACCTCTGCAACGGAGCAGACGTGACCAACGTGACGTTGTGCGGCGTGAACGCCAGCTCGATCGTCAGCCAGTCGGCCACGCAGATCGTCGTTGTAGCCGGCGTCGCTGACGCCGGCCAGCTCGGCCTGGGCGACGTACGCGTTTTCTCCGTCAGCTACGGCGAAACGGTCCAAGCCGGCGCTTTTACCTACACCGCGCCCAGCCTGAATGTGCGCGGCACGAACGGCGCGGCGGTGGCGAGCGGAAATACCCCTTCATGGACGGATGGCACCAAATTCCGGCCGACGCTCTTCGGCGCGGCGTGGACCAGCGCCTTCAGCATTACCAATAGCGGCGACGCCGCTTTGAACATCAGCGGCTATACGACGAATGGCGCGGACCCATCGTTGTTTGCGGTCGGCGGCGTGCCTCTAATCGTGGATGTCGGCGGCGTCAGCAACTTCACGGTGGTCTACACCCCCGCCTCTGTAGGCAGCCATTCGGCGTCGGTGGCTTTCACCAGCGACGATTTGACCTCGCCTTTCACGTTGAATTTGGGCGGTTCCTGCTTCGTCCTTTCGACCAATGTCGGTCCCTACGCGGGAGGCAACACCATCACCCTCACCAATGGAAACTTCGGCGCCATCACGAACGTGCTGGTGGGCGGCGTGTCGGCGGCGATTCAAAGTTCGGGAGCGAACTGGGCGACGATCACAATTCCTGCCGTCGGGTCGGCGGGCGTGAAGGATATTGTGGTGCAGACGAGCGACCAGGGCGACACCACGCTGGCTGGCGCGTATACGGTGTATCCGGCAGGGCAGATCAGTGGTGGACTCATACCAGGCCATGCTTGGACAAACCTGGGCAGCGGTGTAAACGATGGAGTGTCTGCCCTGTTGCATGACGGGACGAACCTGTATGCGGGGGGGGAATTCACGAACGCCGGCGGAGTGGCTGTGAATTGCATAGCCATGTGGAACGGCGCAAGCTGGACCAATCTGGGCAGCGGCCTGGGTGGGTCTGTGGTGGCTCTGACGCATAACGGGGCGAACTTGTATGCGGGCGGATATTTCACGAATATCGGCGGAGTGGTCATGACGAGTAGTGTGGCGATGTGGAACGGCACAAGCTGGACCAATCTGGGCGACGGCTTGGGCGGGTCTGTGATGGCCCTGGCGCATAACGGGACCAATCTGTATGCGGGCAGTTCAGACGGGACCGTGGCGATGTGGAATCCTGCCGGCGCGGGAAGCTGGACGAACTTCGATGGGATCCATAGCACGGTGTGGGCGTTGATGCTCGACGGGACCAACCTGTATGCAGGTTCTTCGCAGTCAAGTTATGTTCAGCTATGGAACGGCGCCAGTTGGACGAGTCTGGGCGATGGCCTGGATAGCCAGGCGAATGCCCTGGCGCATGATGCGACCAACCTGTATGTGGGCGGCTGGTTCTCGGCGGCCGGCGACGTAACGGCGAATGGCGTGGCGGCGTGGAATCCTGCCGGCGCGGGAAGCTGGACGAATCTCGGCAGCGGGATGAGTGGTGGAATGTCCGCTGTGCTGGCCCTGGCTCATGATGGGGTGAATCTGTATGCCGGGGGGTTCTTTACGAGCGCCGGCGGAGTGGCGGCGAATGGCGTGGCGATGTGGAATCCCGCGGGTGCGGGAAGCTGGACGAATCTCGGCAGCGGCGTGGACACCTATGTTTCCTCTCTGGCGCACGACGGGATCAATCTGTATGCGGGCGGCTTCTTCACGAACGCCGGCGGGGTGGCGGCAAACTATGTCGCCCAATGGCGTCCAACGGTCATTGAATTGTCTGGCGTAAGCCCTTCCAGCGGATCGTGGACAGGCGGCTATCCGGTGGTCATCGTCGGCACGAACCTGGGCAACGGCAGCGACATCACGAACGTAACGCTGTGCGGCGTGTCGGCAAATATCCTCCCTGGCCAGTCGGCCACTCAAGTCGTAGTCGTAGCAGGGGCCTCTGGAGCCGGTTTGGGCGACGTACGCATCTTCTCCATCAGCTTCGGCGAGACCGTGAGATCCAATGCATTTACCTACATGCGAGAACATCAGGCGCCGCTGGTATTCTCGCCGGCAAGCCCTCAGACCTACTTGACGACCAATAGCCTGTCGTTGTCCGGCGGTTCAGGCGCCGGCGCGGTGAGTTACGAAGTGGTGAGCGGCCCCGGGCAGATCGCGGGGACCAACCTGACCGCGACGGCGGGAACCGGCACGATCGCGATCCGGGCGACAAAGGCTCAGGACGACCACTACTATGTCGCCGTTGTGACCTCCACCGTTACCGCGGCTCAGGCCAGTCAGACGATCGCATTCGATCCTATCGCCGATCAGAAAACGACCAACAACGTGGGCCTGAGCGCAACGACATCCAGCGGCCTTGGGGTTTCGTTTAGCGTGCTGAGCGGGTCGGCATCCCTTGACGGCACAAACCTGACCTTCAGCGGCGCGGGTTTGGTGAGCATCGCGGCCAGCCAGGCCGGCAACGCGAACTGGAGCGCCGCGCCCGATG